>JAWKHN010000004.1:0-350000 GCA_041394795.1 Pyrinomonadaceae bacterium
TTTCTGCGCTCAAAATCAGCGGCGCGTGCATTTTGGTTTGGGTGCGGGAGCAAAAATCGATAGAGCTGAGATTCGTTGGCCCGACGGTTCGACCCAAATTTTTGAAACCGTTCCGACGAATCAGATATTCAAGGCGGTGCAGAAATCATAGATTCTGTCGCTGGAAATTCACTTTAGGAATGAGCATGAGTGAAACAAAAATGGAGTCGAACTTGGGAGCACAGACCTCGTCGGGCTATGAACCCCGCGTTTCCGCCAGTCCCCAAAAAGTGTTTGGCATCGATGCGAGGCTCATAATGCCGATCTTGATCACTACGATTCTCTTGGTCGGCCAGCTCTTTTATGGAATCCTCGAAAGCTATACGCTGACTTTGCTTGCGATAGGATCGGCGGTTGTCGTTGAGCTGGCGTTATCGAAATTTCTGACTGGAAAATTCTCGTTTCCCGCCAGCGCCTATATCTCGGGAATCAGTGTCGGGATACTTACCCGTTCGCCGTTTGCCTGGCCATTCGCACTCTGCGCCGCGCTCTCGATCGCCTCGAAATACGTATTGCGTTATGGCGGTCGGCATCTTTGGAATCCATCGAATTTCGGAATCACCCTGATGCTGATGATTTCGCCCTGGGCGTTTTCGACGTTGAGCATTCAGTGGGGCAACAATCTATTCGCGATGGTGATTATCTGGACGCTTGGCTCGATAATCATCTATCGGCTAAAAAGATTCCATATCATCCTCACGTATGTACCGCTTTTCATACTTTCCGCCGCGTTCATAACTTTTTGGCAGGGGACAAGCTTTTACACCAACGTCTCGCCGATTACGGGGCCGATGTATCAGTTGTACATCTTCTTTATGATCACCGATCCGATGACAACCGTTCGACGCTCGAAGCGGGTGCAGTCGTTCGTCGTTCTTTTGATCGTGCTGGCAGAGACCGCGCTGAGGATGAATCAGAACATACACGCACCATATTATGCTTTGTTCATAGTCGGCCCGATCACCAATTTCATCGATATTTATCTGCGGAAATCGGAAGAGATCCAAGTTCCGGGAGTCGAACCCTCCTTGGATAGTGGATTAAAGGGGATATCTTGAATTAAAGTGTCAGCGGTCTCCGCTCCTGAAGCGGTCTAAAAAGCAACACTTCCAAATGGGAGCGCAAGAGATCACTCTAAAAAGTCGATTCGGTGAATAAATTGACCGGCAAATCGATCCTCAAAAAAACCAAGCAGATCCCGCGCCACCTTGTGTGGATCGACAATTACAGTAATTTCCAAAGAATCCAGGCAAGCCCCCTGCCGCCTTTTGCGGCAGGGGGCTTGAATTAGTATTTAACCGTTGCGCCCGTGAAAGATGACCGTTTCTTGCCAAATCGACTCTTTAAACGGACTCGCCTTTCTAATCTTGGAACTTCTGGAACTTGGAACCTGGAACTCTGCCGGGCAGAACTCTTCCGAGCCGAACTCCCCCGGGAAGACGCCTACGACATCTGCCCTTCATCCGCACTCGGACCATAGATCGACGGAACGGCGATATCATTCAAACGCATGTAAACCGTCAGCTGGCCGCGATGGTGCGTCAGATGATTCATAAGCATTCCGCGGACCACCTGGATTCTTGGCATCTTGAAAATTACCTCTTCCCCGTTTCTCATAGTCCATTCGACCATCAGATCTTCATTTGATGTCCCTCCGAGGATTCCTGCGGCAAGTTCGACGTTCTTATCGAAAGTCGAAAGCAATTCCTCGTTTGTTTTCGCGATAAACGGTTGATAGTCCATCGTCGCAAAATCGAGTTCCGGGGCGTTCAAAGTCGCGTCATACCAGAGATACATTTCTGTGATATGCGAGGCCAGTTGAGCAAAGCTCATCGATTTCTCATGGGGTTTGTAATCAAACTTGTCTTCCGGAATCCTTTCCAGACAATTTCTTGTTATTTGGGCTTCATACTGCAATTCGGCAACGAGCGGTTGCGAAAGTTCAAAGCCGGGTGCTGTTTGACTCATAATAAATCTCCTTGGGTTTGAATTTGGATGCGAAGTATATCACGCTCCGTTTCATGGATGCAACACTTTTTTGCATGTCACACTATGCAAAGGGGCAACAGCTCTGGCGAGTTCCAAGTTCAAGGCAAAATGTCGGGGACAAGGCGGTTGGCCGCGCGACGACCCGAATTTTTACGATTTCCAGGGAATGCTCCTCACGAAACCCTCCCAAGACGACTTGGAACTTCTGAGTCCACTCTAAAAAGTCGATTCATGGAAAAAATCGACCGGCAATTCGATTCTCATAGAAACCAGGCAAGACCCCTGCCACCTTGTGTGGCAGGTGAATGAGGTCAGCAGCTAGTCCAAACCACATTGATTCATCCCGGGGCCTCTGCCGCCTTGTGCGGCAGGTGAATAAGGTCAGCCCCTTCCAGAACAACAATAAACCTTAACACACCAAGCATTTAACGGCCGTAGCTACGAACCTTTGCCTCCTGCCGGACAAGCCGGCAGGGGGGCCGGAACGCTTCGATTGTTGCCGCGAATAGACTCTGACCTGATTCACCTGCCGGACAAGCCGGCAGGGGTCTTTCACCAATATCGTACAGTTGTGACGGAAAAAGATGCCCTTTTCTTTCCAACCCGACTTTTTAGAGTGGACTTTTGTGTTGGAACCTCTGGAACCTGGAACTTGGAACTCTTCCGGCTCCCCTCCCCGTTTTCGTTTGACGTCAAAAAATGCGAAAATTGGGTTTTGTTTTTCGTATGGCTTCAGAACTAGTTGAAAGGCTCCTTAACGGAGAACCGCGCGCGGTCGCACGTGCGATATCGATTGTCGAGGACGGCTCCGACAAGGCCGACGAGATAATGCGTTTGGTTTTCCCCAAGACAGGAAGCGCACTGGTTGTCGGAATTACCGGTGCCCCTGGGGCCGGCAAGTCGTCGCTTGTCGACAAACTCGCCTTTCTCTACAGGGAATCCGGAGAACGCGTCGGGATAATCGCGGTTGATCCATCGAGTCCTTTTTCCGGAGGTGCGATCCTCGGAGACCGCATCCGGATGCAAACGCTTGGTCTCGACAAAAACGTTTTTATTCGTTCGATGGCTACTCGTGGAAAGCTCGGAGGACTGGCGAGAGCCACTGCAGACGCCGTCGCGATTCTCGATGCTGCCGGATACAAGAGAATAATCGTCGAGACGGTTGGAGTTGGGCAAGATGAGGTCGAAGTTGTTAAAACCGCCGATGTTTCGGTTGTCGTCCTGGTTCCGGGAATGGGTGACGATATTCAAGCGATCAAGGCGGGAATAATGGAGATCGGCGATGTGTTTGTAATAAACAAGGCCGATCGCGACGGCGTTATTAGGACCGAAAAAGAACTCGAGGCATTGCTGGCGCTGGCGCATCGCGAAGATCTTTGGAATCCTCCGATCGTAAAGACAGTCGCCACCGAAAACAAGGGTATCGGAGATCTCGCAAGGGCCATTTCGGAATTTGCCGAATTCAATAAATCCGGCGAAAAGAGCAAGGAAAGAAAATCCGCGATCGCGCGCTGGCGTTTGATCGAGATCATTCAGGAAAGGCTTTTGAGAGAATGTTTGAGCGAGAATGGAAAACAGGAAAAGCTCCTCAGACTCGCGGGCGAAGTCGCGGACAAGAAACTTGATCCGTATTCGGCGGCGGATCTCCTGGTAAGCAAGAAGTGACGACCATGAGAATTGATCATCTTGGAATCGCGGTTGAAAGCATCGAATCGGCGATCGGTTTTTGGACAAAGGGCCTTGGACTCGAACACATCCATTCGGAAGAAGTCGAGGAACAAAAGGTTCGCGTCGCGATGCTGCCGATTGGCGAGTCAAGAATCGAGCTTCTCGAACCAACAAGCGAGGATTCGCCGATCGCCAAATTCATTGAAAAGCGGGGCGGCGGCATCCATCACGTGGCAGTCGAAGTCGAAGATATTGAAGCCGCCATTGCAGGCATGAAAAACGAGGGTTTGAGGCTTATCGACGAGGAGCCCAGAGTCGGCGCCGAAGGTTGCCTAATCGCCTTTGTTCATCCAAAATCAACGGGCGGAGTTTTATTGGAGCTAGTTCAAAAGAAAGCGTAATAGCGCGCTTCCATCACAATCTATGTCAACAGAAAAAGAAGAAGTCGAAGTCGAATCGACCGAAAAGAAGACCGCTAAACCGGCAAAACGGATTCCTTCCCACTGGCTTGCAATCGCGTCTTTTGTCGCGATTTTCGGCGTATTTGTCGGATTTACCCTCTTTATGAAGTACCGCGGCGGAGACAACTCGATCGTCGCCAACGCTGTTTCAAAGGAAGAGATTTCATTGTTTGTCAGCAACATGAATCCCATGCAGCGCAAACAGCTAAGCGAGAATCCGGAGCAGCGAAAGGTGCTTCTCGACGAGGTTCGCAGGCTTTTCGCGGTTGCCAATGAAGGCGTGCGCGAGGGAATCGCTTCGGACAAATCGATCCGCGACGAGTTGAACTCGATCGAGATGACGGTTTACGCCGGTGCTTACGAAGAAAAGTTGATGGAGGGCAAGAGCCCGGAAGAACAGCAGAAAGATCCGATTTCGCCCGAAAGGATAAAACAATTCTGGTCCAATCCAGCAAACAACAAGGCGTTTGAAGAGTTCTTGAACTCAAAAATCGCCGCCGCCAAGGCGGCTCAGCAAATACCCGAAGACTTCAAGCTTTCGGATGATCAGCGCGAGAGCGCCAAAACAGATTTCGCGAGGATGAATCTGAGTTACGCGGATGCCAAAGCGAAATTTGCTTCGATTTCCTCGATGCCGCCGGCTGAAGCTGAGAAATGGAAGGAAATGGAGGCGCTGGCCAAATTCAGGGTGAAGATTGAAAAGGCGCAGCTGGTCGCGTCGCAGTACGCGAGCAAAGTGCTCACGAAGAAGTTGGAGGTCACTCCGGCGGATGTCGATGCCTATATGAAGGCTCACCCCGAACTTGCCGATACAGGCAAGAAAAAGCAGGCGGCCATGGAAGTCGTCAAAAAACTCGAAGCCGGCGACGATTTTGCGAAACTTGCCGGGGAATTTTCCGAGGATCCGGGAAGCAAGGACAAGGGCGGGCTTTATGAGAATGTTAAGCCTGGATCGATGGATCCGGCTTTCGAAAAAGCCGCGCTTGCGCTTGAGCCGGGGCAGTTCACAAAAGAACCGGTTGAAACAAAATTTGGATATCACATCATCAAGCTGGAAAACCGTAGAAACGGAAAAGATGGGTTGGAATATGACGTTCGCCATATTCTCATAGGCACGCAAATCGCGGATCCTGAGAATCCGCTTGCTCCGCCTATGCCGGCCAAGGATTTCGTCGAGGGCAAGCTCAAAGAGGAGAAGCAGAAAAAGCTGCTGGACGAAATCGTCGCCCGCAACCCCGTAAATCTGCCTTCGGACTTTGAAGTTCCCAAGGTTACCGAAGACGAGCTGAAGAAGGCGCTCGAACAGCAGCAGCAAATGATGCCGATGGGGCAACCCCAACAGCCCGCACCTCAGCAATAGTCGAATTTTAGGAGTAGTAAATTGAACGCAATATCAAAAATCGCATTGTTATTAGTGGTCCTGGTTGCCATCGGCGCCGGACTCGTGCTTTGGAAATCAAAGATCGCAACTCATGAAGCCGCCTCAACCGTGGTTACGGAAGCCGAGATACAGGCCTTGGTATCGGGTGCGACGCCGGCACAAAGGAAGGATCTAAGTGAGAACAAGGAACAAAGGCAAACGATCCTCAAGAACTTCACGGAGATCTTTACGATGGCCTCGGCCGCCCGCAAGCACGGTATTGGTAACGATCCTCTGATCGCTGAGACCATCGAATACAACAACCAGGAAATCCTTGCGCGGCTTTATGATCAGCACGTCAATGAAGGCAAGGGACCGATGCCTCCGTTTGGATTCATAACCGAGGAAGAGGCAAAGTCTTTTTGGGCAGAACCAGAAGGAACAGGGTTTTTCGCGCGGTTGTTTAGCGGTGCAACAAACCGCATGAGAGAGGCCGAATTTGACAAGTATCTCGAGAACAAGCTGAGTTATGGCGTAAAAAGCGGACGATTCGCGGCCGACACGCAGCCTTCGGAAGAAGATATCAAGGGTCTCAAGGATCAATATGCGAAGTTGATGATTTCCTACGGACGAGCGGTAAGACAGCTTGAGGAAATCCCGACTATCAAAGATCCAAAGGTCAAAAAGGATTGGGAAACTTTCAAAACCGCCGTCGAATTCCAACAACGGCTTCAGGCTGCAAATCTGCTGGCGCAAGCTTATACGCAAGAAGTTGTTTCTAAAGAACTTGCAATCAAAGAGGCGGATATCGACGCATATCTCAAAGCGCATCCCGACCTTACTGATGTCTCCAAGAAAAAGGCAAGGGGAATGGAAGTTCTGGAAAAGGTAAAGGCCGGCGGCGACTTCGCCGAACTCGCCCAGGAATATTCGGATGATCCGGGAAGCAAAACCCGCGGGGGGTTGTATGAAGGTGTCGCGGTCGGACAATTCGCACCGGAGTTTGAGGCTGCCATCGCAAACCTCAAACCCGGCGAGATGGCCAAGGAACTCGTTCAAACTCCTTACGGTTTTCATATAATCAAACTTGAAAAACGCGGTGAGGCAAAAGGCAATGACGGCGTTCCGAAGGCAACCTATGATGTTCGGCATATCTTGATTTCGACGATGATGAAGGATCCCGCGGATCCGACCGGCCGTGAACTTCCCGTTCGAATGTTTGTAAAAAGCAAACTCGAAAAAGAACGACAGGAAGAATTCATGGCAAAGGTGAAGAAAGAGAATCCCGTGACGATTCCAGTGGATTTCAAGGTCGAACCACCTTCCGAGGCGGAAATGAAGAAGCTTGAAGAAATGCAAAAGCAGCAAATCGAGCAGATCAAAAAGATGCAGGAAGAACAGAAGAAAAACCCGCAAGCACCGGCACATTCAGGGGGTAATGCCGTACCGCCACCACCACAACCACCGGCACCGCCAAAACCGGCACCGCCGGCCGCCAAGTAGTCGGACGTAATTGAAAATCCCTCCGGGAACAGTCGCTGTTTGCGTATGTTTCCGGATGGGATTTTTTTTCTTTATTAAACCCGGCGACCGCTTGTGATTTGAAATCATGAGGCCGGAGAAACAAAACAACAAGATGGAAAAAATTGAAATCGGGATCATTGGGGGCAGCGGACTTTATCAAATGCCCGAATTGGAAAATGTAAGGGAACGCAAAGTCGATACCCCGTTTGGAGCTACTTCGGATTCATTCATTATCGGAGAGCTCGACGGAGTCACGGTCGCGTTTCTTCCAAGGCATGGGCGTGGGCACAATATCCTGCCTACCGAGTTGCCGTTCAGAGCGAATATCTATGCGATGAAACTTCTTGGAGTTGAATACATACTCTCGGTTTCCGCCGTCGGTTCGCTTCAGGAAAGATATGCCCCAACGGACTTTTTTATCCCCGATCAGTTCTTTGACAGAACCCGTGCCCGAGCCAACGAATCCACATTCTTTGGCGATGGAATTGTTGGCCATATCACTTTCGCGCATCCGGTTTGCGACGAACTCGGCGACATAATCGAAGAATCATGCAAAACGGTTGAAGGCCTCAAGGTACATCGAGGCGGAACCTATATCTGCATGGAGGGTCCCGCATTTTCGACAAAAGCCGAATCACAGGTTTATCGTTCTTGGGGAATGGACGTTATCGGGATGACCAATCTGCAGGAGGCGAAACTCGCGCGTGAAGCCGAGATCGCATATGCGACTCTTGCCCTAGTAACCGATTACGACTGCTGGCATGAAGATCACGATTCGGTTTCAATCGAGATGGTCGTGGAATATCTCAACAAAAACGTGAGAAACGCGCAGTTGGTACTCAAAGAAGCCGTAAAACGTGTTTCTCAAAAGGAAACCCCGAATCAGTTCGCAGGTGCAACTAAAAACGCGGTCTTTACGCGTCCCGAAAACTGGCCCGCGGAAACAGCCGCGAAACTCGATGCCATAATCGGCAAATACAAATAAAAAGGAGGTTTGAACAATGACAAGCAAGTATTCGATCGAATCGTTTTTGCGCGAAACCGCGCAGGACGACAACGCCCGTGAATTTTTCGAACTCGAGAACCCCTATCTGCTCGAGGCCAATCTGAATGGAAAGATATGGGCGAAACTGGGTTCGATGATCGGATATACGGGTAACGTCAAATTCACGAGACAGGGAATCATGGAAGGCGGACTCGGCAAGATGTTCAAAAAAGCATTTACCGGTGAGGCCAATCCCCTTATGAGCGCCGAAGGCCAGGGACGGGTCTATTTTGCCGACAGCGGAAAAAAAGTTCGCATTTTGTATCTGCAAAACGAGATGCTTTACGTCAACGGAAACAACGTGCTGGCGTTTGCGGATACCATCGAATGGGACATCAGAATGATGCGTAGGGTTGCCGGGATCGCCGCCGGCGGACTTTTCAATATGGAGATCAAGGGCACCGGACCGGTCGCGATAACGACCCATTTTGATCCGATAACGCTCGCTGTCACTCCCGATCAGCCCGTTTATACAGATCCCAACGCGACTATCGCTTGGTCGAGTTCACTTCAGCCCGAAATCAAGACCGATATTTCTCTTAAGACGTTCTTTGGACGGGGATCGGGCGAATCGTTCCAACTCGCATTTCGCGGACAGGGATGGGTGGTACTTCAACCGTATGAAGAGGTTTACTACGACCAAACTTCCGGATAAACCCTCTAGCCCGCATTTCTCACAAAGGAAACGCTTTATCGGGAGATTACGTGCGGAAGTTTTGCCTAAAACCGCGGGAGCTTAGCGATTCTATGGTCGCGCGGTTTTGGGCTAAAATTCAAAGCAGAATCTTCCGAGAAAGTGGTTACTTTGTAAGAAATGCGGGCTTGTAGCCCATCTCGTCAATCAAATAATCCTTTTAGACGGGCAAACCCATATTCGGGTTTGGCCGTCTTACATTAGTTATGAAAAAGCTTATCCTTATAGCTCTCGTTTTGTTTTCGATTCCCGGTTATGCGTTTTCCCAAACCGGCGATTCGGACAAGGACACGATCTCGATCGACGCCTTTCTAGAGGGTGATGCGAGGCACAATCTCGAAGTCGCGTGGCAATACTTCAAGACCAAAAAGGCCTATAAAGCAGTTGTTTATCGCACAGAGGAAACGATTGCCGCCCATCCGAGATTTACGAAGATGGATGAGGTGCTATATCTCGCCGGCATGAGCAGCCTTTACCTTTCCCAGGGAAAGGGCAAGCAAAAGATCGAGCTCGACAAGCTGTCGGAAGAAGACAAGGAACGCTTCGCTCCCGATGTGCTCTTGGCAAACGCAAAGGAGTATCTTCAAAAGCTTGTTGCCGATTTTCCCGAGAGCAAATATAAATCCAAGGCCGAAAAAGCGCTGAAAGATCTGAAGGATGAATAGAAGTTTTTTCAACGCATGCATTTTCGCGGTCGCGGCGGCTATTCTCCTTTCGGCATTCATCCCGGCCCATGCCGCAGAAATCCCCAGGGCCGATGCGGTTCGAATTCGCGAAGCACAAAAAGTTCGGGCAAAAGTGCTTCCGAGGATTTGGCCAGTCCCCCGCGACACGGCGTTTCCAATGCTCTTCGTCCTCGAAAACGAGGAGTTTCTGATTGATCATCCTGCGGGCTCGGAAGATTTCGGCACCAGGGGATTCGATCCCTTTCTGAAATCCGAGTATTTCTCGCGCCCTCGCGTTTTTAATCCCGCTTTTCTCGCCACATTCCCCGCGGTTGCGGGAAGTTCGCTTCCGACTGTCGTTATCGGAAAGGCCGAAAACACGTGGGTCAAGACTACGACCCCCTGGATTTATACGGTCATCCACGAAAACTTTCATCAATTTGCCGACTCTCGCCCGGGAAATTACGAAGAAATTGCAAAGCTGGAACTGGACGGGGGAGACGAAACCGGGATGTGGATGCTCAACTATCCATTTCCGTACGAAGACGCGGATGTTAATAAACGATTCTCAGTGCTTTCCAACGCTTTGGCGGATGCTCTGGAGGCCGATAAAGAAAACTTTGCGGCGAATGCTGCAAAGTATCTGAAGCTCCGCAAGGATTTTGGCGATTCTCTTGCCGACAAGGATCACCGCTATTTGCGATTTCAGCTATGGAAGGAAGGAACCGCGAGATATACGGAAATAGAAGCGGCACGGTTGGCATCGAAAAAAGCAAAACCTTCAAAGGATGTGCGCGGACTTCCGGATTTCAAGGACTACGCGCAATTTCATAGGGAATTCAAAAAGCAGACGATCGCATCCTTGCGCACGATGAAGCTTGAGGAATTAAAACGCGAAGTCGTTTACGCCTTTGGCGCTTCCGAAGCAATGCTTTTGGATCTGCTCAGGCCCGATTGGAAAAAAGAGTATTTCAAATGCGGAATGGCGCTTGATACCCTTTTCCCCGAAAAGAGTTCAGAATAGACCGCGTTCCCTGTCATCTCCGACATCTCATCGGTGCCTTCATTTTCTTAATGCCATTCCAGATGCCGTATCGGGATTTGCATCGATACTTCCCCCATCTACAAAGGCAAACGTAAGGAAATTTGTTCAAACGATTCGTTTTCGACTCGATCGGATTGATTCCATCCACCCGCCTGCGTCCTTGCGGGAACCGCTCCCAAGCCAATATAATTTCGGTTTTTGGGTTCGGTTGGATTTGCGTCTTGTATGATCACCCGCAATGCGGTGACTTTCGCTTCCGAATGCTTTCGGCGGGAATGCCCGGGGCACTGATTTCTGCAATCCAACAGTTTTAGTATCGCTTTTATTCGCAGCTATTTATCTGCGTCAGCTTTTAATTGATAAGCTGCTTCAATCGGATCAAGGATTGGCGGCAAGGAGTATTGGATATGTCTTTAACAGTAGTCGGGTCGGTGGCGTTTGATGCGCTTGTGACCCCATTTGGAAAGAGGGATAAGGTTCTTGGCGGGGCCGCCACCCACTTTTCGCTTTCCGCCGGTTTCTTTACGGATGTAAACGCAGTTGGCGTTGTGGGAAATGATTTTGGTCAAGACGAATGGGACGTTTTTGAAAAACACGAAATCAACACCGATGACATCGAAGTAGTGGAAGACGGCAAGACCTTCTTCTGGAGCGGCAAATACGAATACGATATGAACACCGCCCATACGCTCGATACGCAGCTAAACGTCTTCGAGACCTTTGATCCGAAACTTTCCGACAATTCGAAAAACGCGGAGTTTTTGTTTCTTGCCAATATCCTCCCTTCGCTTCAAAAAGACGTTCGCGAACAATCCAACGCGGGTTTCGTCGCGATGGATACGATGAATTACTGGATCACCTCGATGAAGGATGCGGTAATCGAAACGATTAAGGTTGTCGATTGCGTGATCATCAATGACGCCGAAGCACGGCAGCTTGCCGAAGAGCCCAATATCATCAAGGCCGCGCGTGCGATCATGGATCTCGGCCCTAAGGCCGTTGTGATCAAACGCGGAGAATACGGTGCCGCCTTGTTTACACAAGATTCCTACTTTGCCATTCCGGCTTATCCGCTGGAGTCGGTTTTTGACCCGACAGGCGCTGGAGATACTTTCGCCGGCGGTTTTATGGGATACATCGCGAGCAGCCGAAATCTTGACGACGACGCGATGCGCCGAGCCATGATTTTTGGTTCGGTGATGGCTTCGTTCAACGTCGAGAAGTTCGGCACCGAACGGGTTAACGCGTTGACGCATGATGAAATCAACGGACGTTTTGCCGACTTCAAGAGGTTCACGCACTTTGAGGAAATCCCGTTTGAAAGAACGCGCAGCGTTGTCGAAGGATAAATTGCATGAATGCGCGGGAGCCGTGGCTTCCGCGCTAAATGGTGTTGAATATGCTTGAGAACAAAATAGGTTTGGTTTTGGGTGTCGCAAACCAACGCTCCATCGCTTGGGCCTGCGCCCAGGCGTTTATGGATCATGGTGCAAAACTCGCCTTTACGTACCAGGGCGAGCGTCTCGAGAGAAACATCCGCAAACTTACGGATGGAATCGAAGACACTCTCGTCGTCGAATGCGATGTAACAAAGGACGAGGAAGTCGAGGCCGCGTTTGCGGCGATCGCCAGGAAATACGGCCGACTCGATTTTGTCGTGCATTCAATTGCATTTGCGCCCCGCGAAGCTCTCGAAGGAGAATTCGTCGATACAACCCGCGAAGCTTTTTTGACCGCGATGGAAATCAGCGCCTATTCGCTGCCCCAAATCGCAAAGGCCGCCGCGCCTTTGATGACGGATGGCGGGAGCATCGTCACGATGTCTTACTATGGTGCGGAAAAGGTAGTAGCGAATTACAACGTGATGGGAGTCGCAAAATCGGCGCTTGAATCCTCGACGCGTTATCTGGCAAACGATCTCGGTTCGAAGGGCATAAGGGTAAACGCGATTAGCGCCGGACCGATCAACACGCTATCGGCCCGCGGTGTAAAGAACATGGGCGACTTTCTCAAGCATGTCGAGGAAAAAGCGCCGCTGAAGCGAAACGTCGAGGCGTCGGAAGTCGGAAATACCGCGCTGTTTCTCGTAAGCGATCTCGCATCGGGAATAACCGGCGAAACGATTTATGTCGATTGCGGTTACAACATAATGGGAATGTAGTTTTGGGGCGGACGGGCGTGCCCGTTCGCCTCTTGCCTTCTGTTCCTCCTGGGTTTCATCGATTTCGATTATTGAAACCAAGAACCACACACCGTTCCCGACTCCAAGATCTCCAAAGGGTTTTCAAAAATGAACAAAAAGCCAAGAATCATACGGACCAAGACAAATATCGAGCCAACGACCGTCGGTGAAGCGAGAAAGCAACAAAGGGTAATGTGGGATTTTACGGAAGATGAGGCATTGCTTCGTTCACCCGATCCCGATGACGTATTCAAGAGTTCGGATTCGTGGCGTGTCTTTCGGATCATGGGCGAGTGCGTCAACGGTTTCGACGCATTGGCCACGATCACAAACGGGGTTTCGATATTTGGTTCCGCGCGTACCAAAGAAGACAACGAATATTACGCGGCGGCGAGGGAAACCGGAAGGCTCCTGGCGGAGGCCGGATTTGAAGTCATAACCGGCGGCGGGCCGGGAATCATGGAGGCGGCAAACCGCGGGGCGTTTGAGGCGAGAGGCGTCTCCGTTGGCTGCAACATCGAACTTCCCTTTGAACAGCAGCCGAATCCATACCAATCGCTCGAATTGACGTTCAAGTATTTTATGATCCGCAAGACGATGTTCATCAAATACAGCAACGCCTACGTCATTTTCCCCGGCGGATTTGGAACCATGGACGAGGTTTTTGAAGCGCTGACATTGATTCAAACGCGAAAAATCCGAAACTTCCCCGTTGTCCTGTATGGTTCATCTTACTGGAAAGGCCTTTTGTCTTGGCTTACATCTACGATGCTTTCGGAAGGAAACATCAATCCCGAGGATCTCGAGCTTATGCATCTTACGGATTCGCCTTCCGATGCGGTGGACTTTATAAAAAGCTGTTGCTACGAGGATGTACCCGCTCCCGATAGAGAGGAGAACGGTGAATCCTAACGCGCTGCTGGTGGTATTTTCGACCGCCCCGGATATCGAAACCGCCAAAACGCTTGGTCGATTGGCGGTTTCCCAAAAATGCGCCGCCTGTGTACAGATTCTTCCCGGCGCGACTTCCGTTTACGAATGGAATGGCAAAATCGAGGAAGAGAGCGAGTGTCTGCTGATTCTAAAAACCAACTTCGAGCACTTGGATGAATTGAAACTACTCATTCTCCAGAATCATCCCTATGAGGTGCCCGAATTTGTGGCTATTGAGGCCGAACAGGTTTCGGATGGGTACTCGGCCTGGCTGAATGATGCGTTGAATACTAAATCGGTCGAATCCTAAAAGTCTGCCGGCACTATCTGCCGGCGCTTCCATCCATCAAATCGTTGTACTGACCGCTGTCAACCCACTGCAGTATTTCCGAGACTCTCCAGATCGGGAAAGGATGCGTCATTCCGGCATTGATGATGTCCGCCCAAAACTTGTCGAGCGACTTCTCGTCGTATGCTTTCTGAAATTCCTTAGCCTGTTCGAGGAAGAGATCGTAGTCGATTTTCGACGAAAGCGTACCGCCCGCGAGTTTCATCATCGTGCGCCCGACAACATGTTCATCCTGAGTAACAAGCAACGCCGCGCGGTCGCAAGAAAGTTCCGCCCTGCGCGCCCAAGCGAGCAAAGCGCTCGTTATTCCGGCAGAAATCAAAAACTTCACGATATCCGAACCCGGGAATACCGCCGCCAGCGAGGCGTTCGCGAGGGCCTCTATTAGTCTCGCCGCTGTCAGGTAAAGAACATGTTCGGCATGGATATGCCCGACTTCATGCGCGATTACGGCCAATGTTTCCTCATCGTTGAGACGTTCCAAAAGACCCGAATGAAGTACGATGATCGGGTTTTCAACGCCCCCCGTGAAGGCATTGACGATCGGGTTTTGCTGGATAAACATGTCCGGCATATCCACACCGAGCGTCGTACACGCGATCTGAAGCTTTGCATGCAGATCCGGGCATTGCTTCGGAGTGACCTTCACCGCCGAAGCCATAAAAGTAACCCTGATCGCCGATTCACCCGTTACCTGAAGCAATTTTCGCAACCCCGTATCGATACCGGGAATCGCACGCAAAGCGGCCAGCGCCTTGCTGTCCGCCGGATGAACGTAATCGTGTTTTGTGAGGTTCGCGAATTTCTTGTGCGGAGCGTCCGACAAAGGAAGCTTGCACTTGCCGCAATTCGCTTCGCCGTTCTTGTATCCCGATTTTACGGTGTTCTTTTGCCCGCACATGCGGCAACGGATCGTTTTCTTTGCGTCGCCGTTATCTTCTGATTCTGCCTTCTTTCTAACCATTGCTAAATCTTACCATTTTGGAATTGAAAGTTGTTACGAGCGGGAAGGCGTTTCGGTTCACCGCCGGCTGAGTTTTGCCACCGTTTCCACATGATGGGTTTGCGGAAAAAGATCGAGACCGGTGAGCGATTCGATCGCAAATCCTATTTTTTCAAGCAAAGCCAAATCCCTGGCGAGCGTCGATGGATTGCAAGAGACATACACGATCCGCTCCTTCGCCGCATCCGCAATCCTTTCAAGCACGGGAGCCTTTACCCCGCCGCGCGGCGGATCGAGCAATACCAAATCGGCTTCTATTTCCTTGAATTCAGCGAAAAACTCGCGAACCCGTCCACGATGGAACTCGAGATTTTCGACGCGTGCGAGTTCGCGATTTCTTTCTCCAAATTCGAGCGACACTCCCTCAACCTCGATTCCGATAACCGAACCGAATCGTTTCGCAAGCGGTATCGAAAAGAGCCCCGCACCGCAGTAAAGATCGAGCGCCGTTTCCCCGCCTTCTCCGCCGACTGCGGTCTCGACGAGTATCTCAATCATCGATTCGTTCGCCTGAAAAAAGCTTTTGGCATTGAATAGAAACCGTTCGCCGAAGACATCCATTCGCAATTCCTCGGTCGGCGCCACGAGCTCGCTCGAATAGATGGAATTCGCTTCTCCGACTGCGGCCGCATCGATATGAGTGACGGCTTCGTCAAACCGAAGCCCCTTCAACTCGTTTCTGATATCGCGCAGCACACGGTTCATTCCGTCGCTCAAAATCGGGCAATGCTCTATGTCTTCGACTTCATGCGAGAGCCTCTTGAAAAACCCGAGCTTCCCCTTTGACGAAGAATAGTGAAACTGGGTTCGGAGGCGATATCCGTGCTCCATGGGGCTGGGAAGAATCTTGAAATCTTCGGGCGGTTCGAGCTTGGCGATCCGAGTCAGCGAGTCGCGGATCATTTCCTTCTTCGCCTCGAGTTGAGCGTCGTATTTCAAATGCTGAAGGTCGCAACCTCCGCAAACTCCGAAATGCGGACATACGGGATCAGTTCGCACGTCAGATGCGACAAGGATCTTGTCGATTGCCGCGAAAGCGGTTCGTCCCTTTATCTGCCTGAGTTCGACAACAAGCACGTCGCCGGGCGCGGACAAAGGCACAAAAACCGTCAACTCCTCGCCAAAGCCCATTCCCAGACCGTTGGGCACGATCTTTTCGATTCTTATTTCGAGTTTGTCTCCGATGTGGTATCGCACGTTCGTGTTTCCCGTAGGTTCGTTATAACTGATAGACGCTCAATGTCGGGATCGCATGTTTTTCTCGATACGCCTTGAGCAGAAATCGCTCGTAGATACCCTTGCCGTCATTTTCCATGCTCCCGAATTTGGCGGCTTCGCTGGCGGCTAACTCTATCAAGTCCGCGTCTTCTACAGCGCCCGGCGCGAGGATCGAAGCGTCGATCTCCGAATCGAGACGGTCGAAAAACTCCGCATCCGGCGCCTTTTCAGACAAAAGTTCGTTTCTGCAATTCTCGATGGAAAGGCGGATGCCTTCCGGAAGATCGGCAAGAACCAACCCCAGTTGCTCCGCCATCTCGATCGCGCGTTCGCTAAAATCGTCGTGGCTCTCCTCCAAAGGCGCAGATTCGGAATCTGCATGTTTGCCGACCGAAGCCTTTGAATACTGCGAAAACCTCCGTTCAACCGCGGTTTCGCAATACTTGAGCGAACCCACGTCGCGGGTGTCTCCGCCCTTCTTTAAGATCCCGTCAAACACCTCGTCGATTGCGGAGAGCACCGTCCGAAGCGGTATTCCGCGCTTTTTCCAAGACTCGATCAACGCCCAATCGACCGGTCCGATCAGAAGGTGTTTTCCCCGTCTTCTGACAAATGCGGTTTCGATGTCGGTAAAATACTCGAATTTATTTAAAGAGGACACAGAATCAATCGGCCTTTATCTTCATTCTGCGCAAGGCGTGGAGATCTTCTTCGGTGAATTCCAAAGCAAACTCTTCGGACGGATCAACAAAATCTCCCTCAATCTCAGTCAAATCGATCTCGATCTTCAAGTTGAGGTTTGGTTCCAATCCCATCCGGCGAAGGTGGTTGATCGCGTCAGCCACGATTTGTGACTGTTCGATAGCCGTATTTACAGCATTACCGAGCTCGGTAACTGCGAGTTGTTCCCTTCCGTCGAGTTCCATTTTGTGTAGATAGAAAATACGCCACGCCTCGAAATTAGTCAAAGAGAAACCGCGTTCGAAGCTGAGATATTTGTACCACTAGCCAAATACGGAAGTTCTGATAATCTATCGATATGGACCGCAAAGAAAAGTTTGTCACCTCTTCCGGTATCGAAATTCAAGAGCTTTATGGCCCGGAAGACGTCCGCGATGACGATAATCGCGAATTGATCGGTTCACCGGGCGAGTTTCCCTTTACGCGCGGTGTCAGACCCAACATGTACCGCGGCAGATTTTGGACGATGCGCCAGTACGCGGGTTTTGCCACCGCCGCGGAGTCCAACAAACGCTATCTAAACCTCCTAAAAGAAGGCACCACGGGACTCAGCGTCGCATTCGATCTTCCAACACAAATCGGGCTCGACTCCGACGATCCGCTTTCCGCCGGCGAGGTCGGAAAGGTCGGAGTTGCAGTGGATTCGATTGAGGACATGCTAACGCTTTTTGACGGGATACCTCTTGATCGCGTATCGACTTCGATGACGATCAACGCGACCGCTTCGACACTGCTTTGCCTCTATCTTGCGGTCGCAAAGAAGCAGGGAGTCGCATTCGACAAAGTTAAAGGAACGATTCAAAACGACATCCTCAAGGAATACATCGCTCGCGGCACTTATATCTTCCCGCCGTCGCCGTCGATGAGGCTGATAACCGATACTTTCGCATTTTGCGCCGCGGAGGTTCCGAATTGGAACACTATCTCCATTTCCGGCTACCACATTCGCGAGGCCGGTTCGACGGCCGCGCAGGAAATCGCGTTTACTCTTGGCGACGGAATCGCGTATGTTGCCGCCGCGATCGAAACCGGACTCGATGTCGATGAATTCGCGCCTCGCTTGTCGTTCTTTTTTAACGCGCACAACAACCTTGTCGAGGAGGTCGCCAAATTCAGGGCGGCGCGCAGGCTTTGGGCGAAGATAATGAAAGACAGGTTCGGCGCAAAGAACCCGAAATCCCTGATGCTTCGTTTTCATACCCAGACCGCCGGTTCGACGCTTACGGCGCAGCAACCCGAGGTGAACGTCGTAAGAACAACGATTCAGGCGCTCGCGGCGGTTTTGGGCGGAACGCAAAGCCTCCATACCAACTCGATGGACGAAGCGCTTTCGCTGCCTACGATGGAGGCGGCAAGGCTTGCACTTCGCACACAGCAGGTGATCGCAAACGAATCCGGTGTCGCGGATTTTGTCGATGCGCTTGGCGGCGGGTATGCCATCGAATCGATGACAGACAAGCTTGAAGCTCTGGCAATCGATTATCTCGACAAGATTGACGCGATGGGCGGGATGCTAAAGGCGATTGAAAACGGCTATGTTCAGCGCGAAATACAGGAAGCGGCTTATCAATATCAAAAGGATGTCGAAAGCAAAGCGGCGATCGTCGTCGGTGTCAACGAATTCCATATCGAAGAAGACCATACGATACCGATCCTGAAAATCGACCCTGCAATCGAACGGGATCAAGTGGAACGGCTTCGCGCGTTTCGTGCGCGAAGGGATTCCGCAAAGGCAAGCGCGGCTCTCGCAAGAATTTCCGAGGCGGCGGCGGGTGAAGCCAATCTCGTACCGCTGATACTGGAAGCCGTCGAATCCAACGTCACGGTCGGCGAGATCAGCCATGCACTTAGAAAGGTCTGGGGCGAATACAGGGAAGCTTTGACGGTTTGATTCACCGCATCAAAATAAATCGCAATCCTGTCTGCATGCGGACTATTAACGCCGGAATACCTGATCTTGGTTTTTTCGAGAATCTGATTGGCCGCTTTCCAGTACGGCATCAACGCAGTCCCGGCAGTCATCAAAATCCTGTCCAAACCTTGCCGCGGCGACTAAAGGCCGGCGCACCAGTTTCCGTTGAACTGCTGCAAATACCTTCCAGCATTCGTAAATCGGCGATTGCAAATCGCAACCTTTGAACTCCGAAAAATAAATTGTTGCAAAATCATTATACTGTGTTAAACTTTGTTTATGTTCAGGGCACAGCCTTGTTCTAATCAAGACTTCCCACAACCTCTGAGAACTCACCCAGCATGCGTCTTCCGGCGCTCCCAAGTCAGGGCACAGGTAACATGGAAAGACTAAACGGTTATCTTCAGCAATTGCTGAACGCCAATGGATACGAGCTTCATTTGGAGCCGAATCAGAATCCATACATCATGACGGCCAAAGGCCGCGTCGATGCGGCGATGGCACCCCTTCCCGGCAATCAGATCAATGCGATGATCTTTGCCTTGATTCCGGGTGATGTAAAACAGCAACTGCCGACAAGTCAGGAAGTTAAATTCGACCACCCGCACAACCTCGGCAAATTCACGTTCAGCGTGCGAAAGTCGCCCTCAGGTTTTGTAGTCACGGTCGCTCCAAATTTTGGCGAGGGCAGATCGGTATCGATCCCGGACCCCGCCGAATCTCCATCGGCGGTTATACCAACCGCACCGCAAAACACTACAGCTCCAAAGCCGACCGTACCGGCACCGTCCGTACCGAAAATCTCCGCGCCGCCAGTCGTCGCACAGCCCAAAGCACCTGCTGCGGCCAATCTTCAATCTCAGTTTGAAATTGAGCCGGATGAATTCCCTGGTTCGCAAGGCGCGTACGAAACCGAATACAAGAAACCTGCAAGTTCGTTTATGCCAGAAGAATCGGCGATGGAGTTTGAAGTCGAATACTCTTCGGTTCCCGAATTTACAGATGCTTCCCCGAGTTTGGAAGCCCCGGCGTTTGAAGCGTCCGTCATGCCCCAACCGGAATTGGTGCCGGCACCATCGGTAGAGGTAGAACACACAGCGATTCCCAAAATCGAAAACATCGAACCGGTTGCTCCTGTCATCGAGCCAACCCAGAATCAGATGAATCCAATACAGAATCTTCCCGGCCAACAAACCGTGCCGGCACAACCGGTGGCTCAAGCCCCGGTAAAACCAGCTTTCACCCCAGCTAACCCGAAAGCGCGAGCCGAAATGGACTCGCTTTTCAGGAAAATGGCCGAAATGGGCGCATCCGACCTGCACCTCAGCGTGTCGATGCCGCCACTCGTTCGAAAAGACGGCAAAATAATGCAGCTTTCAGCGGGCGCGCAACCCATTTCAGTCGAAGCGATGAACGTTCTTCTGACATCAATCATGCCGCAGAAGAATGTCGAAGAATTCTCGGAACGAAACGACACCGATTTCGCATACGAGATTCAAGGACTGGCCCGATTCCGCGCCAACGTTTTTCGCGATCGAAAGGGAATGGGCGGTGTTTTCCGCATCATCCCGTCCGATATACTCACGGCTGAAACCCTCGGGCTTTCTCCGGCGATCATGAAACTCTGCGAACTTTCGAAGGGTCTCGTGGTTGTTACCGGTCCGACGGGTTCCGGCAAATCAACGACTCTGTGTGCGATGGTGGATTGGATCAACAAGAATCGTGAAGACCATATCATCACGATCGAAGACCCGATCGAATTTACGCACGACAATCAAAAATGCCTCGTAAACCAACGCGAGGTGCACAACCACACCGATTCATTCAAGGACGCATTGCGCGCCGCGCTTCGCGAGGATCCGGACATTCTTCTGGTTGGCGAAATGCGTGACCTGGAGACGATTTCGATAGCAATCGAAACCGCCGAAACGGGTCACCTTGTTTTCGGTACGCTTCATACCACAACCGCCGCTTCGACGGTTGACCGCATTATCGACCAGTTCCCCGCCGACAGGCAGCAGCAGATTCGCGTGATGCTCTCAGAATCCTTGAAGGGCGTAATCGCGCAAACACTTTTGCCCAAAATCGGAGGCGGACGCGTCGCGGCCCTCGAAGTACTTATCGTCACTCCGGCCATCGCCAACCTGATTCGCGAAGGCAAGACGTTCCAGATTCCGTCGCAGATGCAGACCGGGAAAAACCTTGGAATGGTGATGCTCAACGACGCGCTTATGGATCTGGTAAACAAAGGACTAGTCGAACCCAAAGACGCCTGGATCAAGGCCGTTGATAAAACCGGTTTCGAAATGTTGCTGCAGCGCAGCGGAAAAAGACTCTAACGCGCGATTTCGCAAGGCTTGCTTGATCGCGGAACGGATTTGGACTCTCGTCAGCACACACGCCGCAATAAATGCGGGATTTGTTTTGAATGAGAGATTGTACGATGTGTCTATTCTCGGCAATCTATGGGTGGGATTCGTCCCACCCTCTTTTTTTTGTTCGCCGTAGATGGTTGCATGGGGTATCCTCTAGGTTCGGTTAAAATTCCAGATAAGAGATTATTGCGAGGGTTTAGTTAAATTCGATGAAAGAGATATCCGTCCACGAATTGAAGGAAATGATGGATGAAGGTCGTGACATCCAACTGATTGATGTTCGCATGCCCGATGAATGGGAGGTCGCAAAGATTCCCGGAGCCGTGCTGATTCCGCTTCCTTCCATTATCCAGCGAATGAATGAGCTCGATCCCGAGCGCGAGGCGATCGTCTATTGCCGTTCCGGGATGCGGAGCGCTCGAGCGATCATGGCGTTGATGCAATACGGGTATCATGGAGAACTCTCCAATCTGGCAGGAGGCATTCTCGCTTGGAGTTCGCTGATCGATCCATCGGTTCCGCAGTACTAAACCGAGCCCACGCGACTCGAAATTTAAAGGATTCGCTGTGGGTTCCAATGTTTCCGGTGCACCGCCCCTGTCTGTTTCTCAGTTTGCGTTGCAGGCGATCATTAAGTATTTTTTAGACTCTCCTTTTAGATTTTGCGGGATTTCTCCATTGATTGGACATCTTTTCCCGTTATACAAACTGCGGACACATGAGTCAGAAGATACCCGGAAAACCCCTTAAAACAAGTGATGCCACAAAAAACCAGCTGACGATCATCGTTGGGCTGATCATCATCGTCGTGGCGGCACTGGCGATCGCTTTCGGCCTTGCGGCGGCATCGTTGACTACGCTTCAGAAATGGGCATTTATCGCCGGTCTGATTGTTTTCCCCTTTTTCAGCATCGCGATCATAACGTGGCTGATTCTTAGGCATTCGCGAAAGCTTGTCGTCAGCAGCGGCGACGACTTAATCGAATGGGAGACAATTACCCCCGAAAAACAAAAAAGACGTCTAAACGTTGAGGTCAGGGAACTTTCCAAAATCCTCCAGATCGATCCCGACCAGCTTTCCGATTTGCGTTCCGCATATGTCGTGGCGGAAGATCTTGCGCTCAGAAAAATCCAAAACGAGACCAACATCCCGATGATGCGGAAAATCGATGTCGGGGGAGCTGATTTCGATGCCGTTTGGGTCGACAAGGATTTGGTCACCTGCGTGGATGTGACTTTTGTGGTTACGCCGAATGTAGATCAGGCGAGGGTTAATCGCGTGATGAGGAAGGCAGCGACGGCCAAAGCGGCGTTTGAGAAGTCAAGGCAGGGTACGAAAATCAGGCTCTTGCTCGTTATCGTTACCCAACTCGACGCGGGTCAGGATGCCGAATTGCGAGCGAACGTCAAAAAGACCTTTTCACCGACACCCGTCGATGTGGATGTCAGATTCCTCGATTTTCTTGGATTGCAGAAGACTTACGCGGAAGACTAGGGGGGGGGAGTTTTGAGTTTCGAGTTTCGAGTTTTGAGTTCTTTTGCAGATATCGAACGCTAAAGACTGCACTCGAACAAACCATCGATGGTGGTTCATTGTTTCGTCACTCAAGACTTCAACAGTTTGCAGACTGAATGCCTTAGCCGGTTGCGGTTGATTCCCTAATTTGCGATTCGCTGCATTGCCCGAATGCGTCCGTATCGGCAAGCTCCTTTCGAACTGCGACGATCTTCATGTTTTCCTGCGATTTCGCCCGGCACGAAATCAAAGGCTTGTCCTTTCCGTTTGATTCAACCCAAACCTGGCAATTCATGCAGTCTCGATTCCAGCAAAAATCGCCGCGCGAAATCTCGTCCATCCACAAATACTGAAAACAACGCAGAAGGCTGTTGTTTTCGGGCACTTTGAAAGTTCTGCCGAGAATGCTGATTTCTATCAGCCTATTGTAAGGTTCCAAAAGGTCGCTTTTAATCATCTGAGACATTATCAACATTCCGCTCGACCAACTCCAGTCCGTGCACGGGAGATTCGAGGATATAGTTTCGAGCGGTCCGCAATGCACTATCGTTTCTATCTGCTCTATATATAAGGCAGAGCCTGAAGACGATCTCCCACTCTTCAACGTCGATTTCGACGACTCCGCTCCTGGCAGCGATATCAATTCCCCAAGAGGGAAGGCAAGTAATGCCCTCGCCGTGCGCGACCATCGTTAAAATCAGCGATCCATCATTGGTTTCAAATCTGCACTTCGGATGAAAATCGTAATTCGCGAGCGTTGATTCCACCGCTTCCCTATTTGGATTGCCCGATTCAAAACAGATCCATCGCTCCCATTCAAGTTCTGATTCACTTACGACCTTGCGACTCGCAAACGGGTGATTTTTTGAAACGATGATTCGTGGCCGGTAGTCGGCGTATTGCACTGATTCGACACCTGGAAACGGATGTGTTTCCGGAACAATTCCGATGTCAATCTCGCCCGAAGCGACCTTCGTCATTACTTTCTGCGAACTGTATTCCGATTGGAAGGTCAGTTCAATGTCGGGGAATCTAATCTGAAACGCTTTGTAAAGCTCGAAATACGGATTGTATAAACCGCGCGTCGCCCCTCCGATAGTGATTCTTCCGGCCAGTTCATGAGAACGGGTCTCGATTTCGCGGCGCATCTCCTCACCAAGACTCAGTATTTTGTCCGCATGTCGCAGGAAAACCCCGCCGGCTTTTGTTAGGCTAACGCCAAAGCCGCCTCTCTGAAACAATTCGACCCCGACAGCATTCTCGAGACTTTTAATCTGCTGGCTCACCGCGGACTGACTTAAATGCAGTTCCTCGGAGGCGCGTGTAAAGTTCATAGCCCGAGCGACTGCGCAAAAAGTTCGAAGATTCCAAAAGTCCATCGCGAGTCCCTTTAGCCGTAATATTATCCGTCCTTGTGCGGATAGAGCTTCACTCCGGGCAGACTGTTCTTGAGTAAAAACTCAACAAAAGTATCCGTGTGTTTGCTCCGAAGCTCTTTCAAAAAAAGCAGGTAAATCGTTTTAACGATCGGACCTCCTTTCCATTTGATCCGTTTCAGCCGACCACTGCTCAATTCGTCAAGAATCGCCCATTCGGGCAAAAATCCAAGACCCGCTTCATTTTTGATCAGGCTTACCAGCACCGCCCCATCATTAGAATCATAGACGTTCGCAGGCTCAAAATTCTCAGCGGCAAAAATCTTTTCAACCTCAATTCGCGGCCAATCGTTTTCCTCAAACAAAAACCAGGGAAGATCTTTTAGATCAGCGAGCGAGTACTCGAAATCGAAATCAAGATCCGCATCCGCCCCCGCCACCAACAACATCTCGAATTGGCTATGCGGAACCGATTCCAATCCTTCGATCACGTATTGATTGATCGCAAAACCGACATCGACTCTGCCGGTTAGTATTCCGTTTTCAATATCCGCCCAAACTCGGGCGTTCTCGAGTTTCAACTCAAGATCAGGAAACGCTTCCCGCCACCGTCTGCGCAAGTATACAAACGGAGACGAAAACGACTTCATGATGGCCGCAATTCTCACATAAGGCGCGCGCTCCCCAACCTCGCCTTCGATATCCCGTTCAAGGCTCGCATACTCCCGTAGAATTTGCTTTGCATAGCAAAGAGCCACCTCGCCCTCACGAGTCAGGGTGACATTCCTTTTCTTTCGCTGCACCAATACGTAACCGAGGTCGTCTTCAAGAGCCTTAATCTGCCTGCTGACAGCAGGCTGAGTAATTTCCAGAAGCTCCGCGGCCCGCGTAAAGCTCGAGGTTTCAGCAACGATGGTAAATGCCCGCAATTGGGACAGTTCCATGGCACAGGGCCTCCTAAATTAAATGCAAACGGTGTGAGGATTTGACACATGCGGGGACATGCGGTTTTTGAACCAATTGGCAGAATCTCTGCAGATCCACCTTTTTCATTTAGCGAGACATCAGGAGTGATCATGCAACTACCTGATTTCTACTATTACCAAATCGAATCACAGGCAACTGGAAGTGCGTTGCCAAAGAGTATAAAGTCTGCTCACTGTTGAGCCTCGGATGGCTCACAACAGATTTGACAGATTGGGAATCCTCTCTTGATTCGATAACTGTGACCTACCAAATTGGTCGGTCGCCGGACCCAACGGAGTTAGCCTCTGTTTTTATGGGAGATTGAATTGAAGGTGGAATTTCTCTGTAACAATTGAACTTCCACAATTTCCGTCAACTCTCATACTCTTTGGGCAAACTCAGTAATTTTGGGGATCGGGTCATTTGAGCTCCCTCAGAACTTCTCCGCGTATGTGGAGAAAGCCCCCAGATTTGGAAAAGCGGGCTATATGTCTCAGCATTTATGGGAATCGCTGTTAGACGGACAAAGCTCCCACGTTGTTTTAGTTCGCTTTTCCGCCAGTTTTTGACTTCCACGAAGTTTACTACAGATTTCTCGGAACGCGTAATACTTTTGCATTGGTGCGAATTATGTTCTTCGCCCGATATGGAATCCGATCTCGATGTTTTTTACATCGATCCGCTTTTCACTCACCCCTCGTATGCCGACCCACCTCGGCTTCGAGCCAAAACATCAAATCTGAGTTCAAAATCCGATCCCTCGCTTCCATTCGTTTTGGGAAAGAGTATCCGCATCGAAAATTGTGCGAGGTCCGAATTGTTTGATCGCGTTTTCCAACCTTTTTCAAAGGCGTCAAACGTTTGACCGAGGCAATCGGCTTTACGGGTGTTCTCGATATGCAGTGCCGGGTGGAAACCAACGCTTTTGCCTTCAAAACCAACAAACGAAGTGGAGGCAAATCCGGAACAACGGTGTTCTCTTGCGAATTTCCCCATTGTTGGTAAACTGTGGACATCGGAGAAATCTCAATGTCACTAGTCATTTACACAAAGCCGCATTGTCCCTACTGCGAAAAGGCGCGAAACTACTACAACGAAAACGGCATTGAGTTTACTGAATATGACGCACAGAATGATCCTGAGCGTCAGAAGGAAATGCTGGATTATTCGGGTGGTGAATTGATCGTCCCGGTGATCGTCGAGAATGGGGAATTTGTGCAGTCGGGCTGGGGAGACCCGCCAAGAGGCTGAACGATCACGATCTGAAGACCCGCAGTTGGCGGGTCATGAATTGTAAGAAGCCGGGAGCACAAGACCGGATAGCGAGTTAGTCGGGACGTAAGGGGTTCCGACGGTTATGATTGGTTCGAACATCCACCATTACGAGATTCTCAAGAAGCTGGGGGCTGGCGGTCAGGGAACTGTTTACAAGGCGCGCGACACAAAGTTGGACCGCGAACTCGTAATCAAGGTTCTTCCTCCCGAACTTACCGCGAAAACCGCCAATTTCGTCCGCTTCGAGCGCGAGGCAAAGCTCTGTTCCCAACTTGATCATCCCAATATTTGTACGATCTACGATTACCATGAGGACGATGGGACGTATTACATCGCAATGCAATACGTGCGCGGAAAGAACGTCCGTGAACTCGTGGATGGGAAACCGCTCGAACTAAAATCGGCGCTGAACATCGCGGTTCAGGTTTGCGACGCTTTGGCCTATGCGCATTCGCGCAACATCATCCATCGAGACATCAAGGCCGGCAATATCATGGTGACCGATGAAGGGAAAGTTAAGATCCTTGATTTCGGTCTGGCGAAGCTGATGGAGCCGGATGAGGTCGACCCAAGCGAGCGCAACGACTTGACCGAACTCGGAATCCCCTACGGCACAGCGACATATGCCGCTCCGGAACAGGCCAAAGGAGAAAGAACCGATCATCGCGCTGATATCTTCTCGACGGGGATTTTGCTTTATGAATTGCTTACGGGGATTTGGGCATTTCAAGGCAAGACAGTGGTCGATGTCCGGCATCAGGTTTTGCACGGCACTCCAAAACCGCTTTCCGAGATGCGCCCGCACGACTTCCCTCCGCGCCTTCAGGCGATAATCGACAAGGCGCTTCAGAAGGATCCGGCCGATAGATACCAGAAAATCGAAACGATGCGGGACGAACTCAAGCAGGTGCTCCGGGAAGTCACCGGCGTTCCCGTCCTTGGCGACGATGCCTACAAGCCTGTCCATATCGAAACCGAAAGCTCGGTAAAACGTGCGTGGAATTGGCTGCGTGGAAAATCGGGTTCCGATTCCCGGGCCGATAGCTCATTGAGCATTGACCAGTCCACGCAGATCACGCCAACCTATTCGCCCGATATGACCTACACTTCGGGCGGAAAAGAAAAAAAGAGCATTGCGATACTTCCCTTCAAAAACCTGACGGCAAACAAAGAGTTCGATTTTTATGAATTCGCCTTGGCGGATGCGGTGATAACCGAGCTGGCAAAGCTCCAATCGCTGATCGTCCGTCCGAGTTCCGTGATCTCGCGTTATCAGGGAAAGGAAATCGATGAGTATGCCGTCGGCCGCGAGTTAAAGGTTCATGCGGTTCTAACCGCCGGATTTATTCCCGCTGCGGGAAGAATGAGGGTCACCGCACAGCTTTTGGATGTGATTAGCGGCGAAATTCTTTGGTCTGACAGAGTTGATTCACAAAGCGATGAGATTTTCGATTTGCAGGATGAAATCGCCCGAAAAATCCTCGACGGCCTGCGTCTCGAACTGACGGACAAGGAACAGGAAGAATTCAATCGGCGGCCGACCGAGAACGCCGAAGCTTACGAACAGTATCTTCGCGGTCGAGACAACTTCGGCAGATTTATTTTCAGAACCGTTTCAAACAAGGATTGCGAGGATGCGATCTCTGATTTCAAGGCCGCGATCGAACTCGATCCAAAATTTGCGCTCGCATATTCGGGTCTTGGTGCGTGCTATACAAACCGTATCTTCAAGGGCATGGGCCGCGGAAAAGATTACGATCTCGCTGAAGATGCATTCAACAAAGCCATCGAGCTTGATCGCAGCGTTTCCGAAGCTCGCGTGCTGATGGTTCTCGTTTTACTCGCAAAAGGCGAAAAGGAACGTGCGCGGGAACAGCTCAGGCGTTTGGAATCCCGATTCCCGAATGAAGCTCCGCTCTACTTCGTAAAGGGAACAATGCATCGATTGGATGGGGAGTACGAGGAATGCCTGAAGAGCTTCTCCAAACTGAGCAAACTAGACCCGGCGGCGGTCGTGGTTTCGAGCTACAACCGCGCTCGAATTTTCAACTATCGCGGCGAATACGAAAAGGCGTTCGCGGAATTGGATCGGGGTGCAAAACTCGAACCGAACCATCCAATGATCAAGATTTTCCGTGCCGCCACGCTCCACTACGCCGGCAAATCCGTGGAAGGCGCCGATTTGATCAAGTCTGTGCTCGATGAAAACGCAAAGATGGACGGCATAAAGCCGCTTTACGCCTTGATACTTGCAGGAAGCGGAAGATTCGATGAGGCCAAGGAGCAACTCACTGATGAGGCACTCGAAATTTCGAAGTCGGATCACGACATGGCCTATTGGGTTGGTTCCGCCTACGCCCAACTCAACAAACCGGATAAGGCATTCAAATGGTTGAACCGGGCGATCGATCTCGGAAATGAGAACGGCCCTTGGTATCGAAATGATCGAAGCCTTGAATCCCTTCGAACCGATCCGCGATATGCGGAATTGTTAAAGCGCCTGGACTCAGAGACCGAGTAATCCGCACCCTCCCAAGGTTCGAATCCGGGAATCATCACCCAAAGAATCTGTTTTCCGCCTTGGAAGCCGATTGAGAGTAAAGCATCCATTCCGCTTTGAGATTAGTTTTATTGTTGAGTTGGTTGGTATCCGATTCCGCGTCCGTTGGTACCCTTGGAACGATAAGGACTCGACGGGCTCAGACGAAAATCTTTCTGATCTGCAAACCCGATCTGCGAAGAACTCGATAAATAGTAGTTTGGATTCCCGGCAACGCCTTGCCGGGCGCCGATGATGGCGTTGTGCACGATCCGAGCGCCGGGGAAATAAACCGAAATCGCTTCCTGTCCGGGGCTCGTGTCATCGCCGGAAATACCATAGTCGTTGTAGAAAACGATATTGTTGGCGAAAACGAAATTTTGAATCGGTTTGCCGTAAGCGATTGCGACGTTGCCGGAGTTGATTATCGTGTTGTTTTCAATCTTCAGGCCATCCCATTCGCTTGCCTTAAGGAAGAATCCTCGGCCGCCCCATTTCTTGTGATCGACATCGGCGAAGAGATTGTTGCGGATAGTCAGATTGCGTCCGCCTCCGCCCTCGCCGCCCCAAACATTTACGGCAGAGCTCGTGCCCCTTACGACGTTGTTCTCAAACAGAATGTCCTCGATGATCGTTGCGGGGCCGTTGTCTTCCCGAACCGTAAACAGGATAGCGGTTCCCTCCTGCCCCATCACCCAGTTGTTCGTCATTACATTGTTTCTAACGACGATGTTTTTTCCGTTTTTGATCTCGAAGATGTTTTTAACAACCCACCCCTCGTTTCTCCACGAGACGGGTTTGTTCAACGTGTTTCCCTCAACCACGCATGATGTCGGTACGAGTTTGAGCGTCGAGGATGCGCCTCCGAAAAGTATGTTCTCAGCGGCGGCCTCGAGATAATTGTTTCTTATTTCTACAGGCCCGTCGGCTCCCCACATCGCGATCGCCTGGCTTTCCTCTCCCTTTCTGCGGATGCCGGAAATGTGGCTGTTGCGAATGAGGATCCTGCGGCCGTTGGCGGCGATCCCCCTTCTTTGCCCCGCCGGATCGGTGGCATGAATATAAACGCGGTCGAATTCGATATCCGTCGGAATGTCCGCCACTGTTTCCTCTTCCGAAGTACCGATCTGGATGATGTTTGAAAAACCGCCTTTTGTGCTTTGAAACTCGACACCGACAAAACGGAAACCATGCGCCCCGGCCTCTGTCGAAACAACGGCCTCGGAATTCGGCGAGGAAAGTTTGGGAAGAACCGGCGCGTAAACCGTTGGATCGATCCGTTCGCCTTCCTTTGGCAACTGATCGTCGGAGGCGGAACTGCGAATCGTAATCACGCCCGTGCCGCGCTTTTTCCGGAGTTTGAAGTTTCCTTTGAAGGATGCTCCCGCCTGAACCAGAATCGTGTCTCCGGGCTTTGCCGAATCAAGCGCTTTTTGCAGATCCTGCCCCGCCCTGACGACGATTCGATCGCTCGAAACGACCTGGGATGAGAAATCCGGAAAATGAGGCGCGGCAAAATAAAACAAAGCGGCGATTCCCGGAATCACTACCGCGGCGGTCACGGCTCCGATCTTAAACATCAAGGCAGACTCCCTTTTCTTTTTCCAATTTGGCTTTTCAAGCCGTTTCATAGGCGTTTACGGATCGACTCCTATAAACCGCAATCCGAATTCCGTCAGCTTTGATGTTGCCCGAAACGCAATCGACAAAAAAACTTTTGAGCAATCAAAAACACAACTATCGCGGTTTTGTTCTTCAAACTAATAAAAGAGCAAATAGTAGGCGATTTTCACATATTCGCCGCCGACAAACTTCCAACCGCGAATCGAGAACCACCAGGTATTGACGGAAGGAGTCGCCTCACCCGCAGGTGCCGGATCAATCCCCGTTCTAATATTCGCGCCTTTCAGTTCGGACCCAAAGATCTTCAGTGCCCGCCGCGAATGATATCCGGACGTCACGATCGTAACCGACTTCCATCCCTTCCGCTCGGCGGTTTTTTGAAACACCCTTGCTTCATCGACGGTTCCATCAACCTTGCCATCCAAAACGACGATGTTCTCTTTTGGCACGCCGGCCCCAACCAGCGAGGTGATCTCCAAATCCACAAATTTCGGGTTTCGCTTTTCTACAACCGACCACCCCGCCTCGCCGCCGTCATCCGAAACGGCAACAATCGGCGCCCGTCCTTCCTTGTACAGTGCGGCCGCCTTCGCCGTTCTTTCGCGAAAAACTCGCGAACCGCTCAGAACGAGTATCGCATCAGTTTTTCCAACATCCTCATGAACGATTAGAAAACCAGCGACAAATGGCGCTGCCAGAAGCCAAACAACCAACGCAATCGCAAATGCACCAATGATTTTGAGAATTCGGCTCATAAGCAAATACACGCCATCGAGAACGCGGCAATTCTCGCGCGGTGAAATGACACAAGCGACTCCAATCTCGCGATTTAGCCTCAAAAAATGCTTGAGTTCACCCCCGCGCCCCCGCAAGCGGCATCGGCTACGGCATCATCTGACGCAGTTCCTCAACCTTCGCTTCCCAACTCTCGGCTTTTATCGAATCGCTTATCTCTGCCCTATTTGCCGGGCGTGAAAGCGCCGTTTCAAGCCGCGCGATAAATCCTTCGGTATCGTTGTAAGTCAGGCAATGATCCAAAATCCGTACTTCGGGCAAATCGCTTGAAACGACCTGGAGTCCGGCCGCCAGATACTCGCGAACCTTCAAGGGGTTGGCGGCGAGCGTCAGCTCATTTATAACAAACGGGTTGATTCCAACGTCGAAAGACTTGCAAAAAGCGGGCAGTTCCTCATACGGGCGACGACCGATAAAATGAACATTTGGAACAGATTCGAGGATCTTGACCTTCTTTTCCGCATCAACGCTTGTCTTCCCGACCAAAACCACGGAGCCGTCCTTGAAATGCTCGGCCGCCGCTTTGATCGCTTCAAAATCCACCCAATCCGCCAGCAAACCATGAAAGCCGATGATCGGTCTCGGCAGATCCTTTACAGATTCGGGAATCTCGGTTTCGGCCTCTATCGCCTTTCGAAAATGACGCCAATCGGTACCGTGCCTTATAAGATGCGTGTTTTCGTTGAATCGCTTTTTGTCTTCGAGGAGTTTTTCCGCCGAAACAACCACGAGATCCGAAGCGCGAAAAAGATTCTCTTCGATTTCCCTGAGCCCAGGTGCGGCGCCGGTAAAGGCGGTGTATTCATCGACGCAGTAATAGACCGTCGTAGTTTCGCCGAGTTTTCCGGCCAAGAGCCCCGCGGCGGGATTGAACACCATGTTTACCGGATCCCTAAAGCCAAGCTTCAGCATCGCCGATTTGACCTGGTATAGGAGAAACTTTTGATTAAAAGCTCTGATCGCACCGCTGCCGTATGTCGGTATCGCCAAGGGATTCAGAACAAATATATTTCGTTCGACTTCCCTTACGGGTTCAAAAAAACGCTTTATTTTATTGAAGGCGCGGCTTAGGTCTTTAGTTGAAGTTGTCGGCATGCGATTCGCGATCGCATTTATCCAGAGTATTTTGTTGTCCCGCGCCAGCACGCGCATGAGGTGGGTTTTGGAAAGCGGATCGCCCGTCCAGTCGTGGCTGAAACAGATGATGTTTTGGCCGTGAAGCGCCTTTGATTCCATCGGTTCGATATCTTTTTGCAATTCGTTGGGTTCCACCGCTCGACCTACGACAATTCAACCTTTTCGCCTTCAAGAGCCTGCCTTTGCCAAATCTCGAAGTTGAGCAAAAAGAACAGCCTCAGCTCGTGATCCGCGCCGGCATTGTGTTCCGAAACCAGTTGCCTAACGACATCCGGCTCAAATATTCCGCGGGAAAGCGTGCGTTCGCCAACCACGAACTCTTCGATCAGGTGTTTGTGCGTCGAACGAAACCAGCGTCCGACGGGCACCGGAAAGCCCATCTTGGGCCGATCCAAAATCACATCCGGCAAAACACCGCGCATCGCCTCGCGCAGGATCCATTTTGTGGTCTTTCCCCTGAGCTTCAAATCGACGGGCATCCGCGCGGTTTTTTTGACAAGCACGTGATCAAGAAACGGAACCCTTGATTCGATTGATGCCGCCATCGACATCTGATCCTGTTTCATTAGAAGTTCCTGCAGATAGGTTTTCGAATCGACATACAAAAGCCGATCCAGAAGCTCATCAGCATCGCTTGCCTCAAACCATTTGTTTAGACCCGCATATGGGTCAAGATCGCCGATTCTTCCCTTTGCTTCTGCTGTAAACAACCGCGTTTGGAGTGATTTGGGAAACACCGCAAAGTTGTCGAAAAAGAGGTTTTCAACATCGGCCTCCCGAGTCAAAAAAGTTCTTTCGAGTTTTCTACCGATTCCACCCGACAAGGTGTAGACGCCGCTTTTTACCAGATTTCGCAAAGCCTGCGGTGCGATCGATTCGTATTTCTTTCCAAAATTCAATAGCTGAAGCGCTTTCCGATATCGGCCATAGCCCGCCATTATCTCATCGCTTCCCTCGCCGGTAAGCACCACCGTCACGTGCTCGCGCGCAAGCTTGGAAACAAAATAGAGCGGCACGCTGGCGACAAAGCCAAGAGGCTCGTCCTCGTGATAAATGAGTCTTGGAAGTTCGGTGAAAAACTCGTCCTCGGTAACCGTGATCTCGTGATGCTCGGTGTCGTAGGCTCGCGCGACAGTCCGCGCGTATTCAAACTCGTTCGCCTCAGACTCCTTGAATCCTACCGAGAAAGTCTTTATCGGCTCATCGACCATCTCCGACATCAGCGCGCAAATCGCCGAGGAATCGATCCCGCCCGAAAGAAACATTCCCAGCGGAACATCCGCCATCAGTCGAAGTTCCACCGATTTCCGAAACTCGGCGAGCCATTCATCGACAAATTCTTGTTCGTTTTCGTGATGCTCCTTTGGTTCGTAGGAAATATCCCAATACCTATTTATCTCCAGCCGACCATCCGCCCACTTCATCGTGTGCCCTGGCAAAAGCCTTTTCACACCCGCGTAAAGCGTTTCATCGGCCGAAGTGCCGTGATTGGCGAGTTGATCCGCCAAAACCGCATGATTGAGCTCGGCCCTGACTGCGCCCGCCTCGATCAAGGATTTTATTTCCGAAGCGAAATAAAGAGTGCCGTCTTCTTTGTGGACGTAATAGAGCGGTTTGATTCCGAGCCTGTCGCGGGCGATAAAGAGCGAGTTTTTGTCGCGATCCCAGATCGCAAATGCGAACATTCCCCGCAAATGCTCGACACAATCCCTGCCGTATTTTCGATAAAGATAGATGATGGCTTCGGTATCGCAATTGGTCGCAAATTCGTAACCGTCCGCTTCGAGCTCGTTTCGGTAGTCGCGGTGGTTATAGATTTCGCCGTTGTAAACTATCGAAACCCTGCCATCACCCGATGACATCGGTTGATGCCCATGTGCCACATCGACGATCGAAAGACGCCTGTGCCCAAGCCCGATGTTTCTCTCGACGAGCATTCCGGCGTCATCCGGACCGCGATGTTCCAGAACGTCCCGCATACGGGCGAGAAGGCCCGTGTCCACCTCTCTACGATGTTTTGAGGGAATTGCGATTCCGTTGATTCCGCACATTAGATTCCGATTCGCCCCCTTAAGGTCTCAAAACCGCTGACGGTCTGAGCGAAATTCTCGATCAAAGGTTGGGCGTCGATTCTTTTGATCTCAAAAATATTTGAATTTTCCCCGCAAAATCCGTAGTTCGTGGTAACCGCTGTCGAATATCCACCGATGGGGACGGCATCCCTGACCGCGATGTCATAAGAGCCGTTTGGATAGCAAAAATGTCTGATTCTTCTGCCCAATTCGGTTTCGAGTTTGGCGCGGCTCTCCTGCAGTTCGACTCCGAGCCTGTCGCTCGAAACTCTTGTAAGGATTGGATGGCTGACCGTATGGCTTTCGATCGCCAACCCGTTTGAGTCCATTTCGCGGGCTTCGTTCCAGGAAATCGGTGCGAAATCTTCTGTCGGCAATTCCGGTATCGTCACCGAGAGCGAATCCGCCAATCGTGCGATTTCCAAAACCCTTTCCTCATCCGGCATTTTCTTCAGTAACCCGTTTACTTTTGCCGCGGTTTCGATTTTCTTCGACTCCGAATCAAGTACGGCGGAAACCTCGCATTCTTTGATTTTGACCTGAATTTCCTTCTGAACCGTGTTGAGAAGAACGTAACGCATCAGATCAGTCCAAAGCCAGATTCTGCCGTCAACAAAATCGGTAACGACGTACATCGTCGCCGCAAAACCAAAACTCCTGAGTAGCGGATACGCTATTTCAAACGCATCCCGATATCCGTCGTCGATCGTAATTACAACAGCGTTCGATGGCAGCCCGCCGCCGCTTCGCACCGCATCAGCGAGCTCATCCAGCGAAATCACCGTGCAGTGTTTTTCAAGATATCGAAGATGACCGGCAAACTCTTTTTCTGACACAAACCCATCGCGTTCGCTATTCGAGAATCGGTGATACATGAGCACCAACGCGCCACCGTTTCCAAAATAATGAAAAGGCGTAAACAGGCCGGTCTTGTATGCTGCTTTTAAGATTCTCTTTTTCACGAGATGCATTCGAAGGGAGCGGGTTGGTCGAGAGCAAAACCATTCTTAGTTTAACATTTTTGGACACACACGACTGAAAACATCGCGCATGTCTAAACCGCATCCCCAATTGAAAGAGACACATTAAACAACGTTTTCCAGTTTTTTTGGTATGGTTATGGAGGCTCGGGCAACGCCCCGAGTCGAGGAGATACTTTAGCGCAACTATTTCAAAATCAACGGGATGCGCGTTTTGCTATTCTGTTGCGAAGTTCGTCCTTCATCGCCTTGAGAGGGAGTCTGTAACGGGTTCCAAGGGATATGTCCTGGATTCGCCTTTCTTCCTTGCCAAGCGATATCAACTCGACCGCTTTCGCAGTCAAATCGGCTGCCGGCTCCCGCATCGAGGCCCTGAAATCATCGATAAATGATTCGTAATCGAGTCCGTACCGCTCGTGGTCGTATTCCATTGGTACGGTCGTTTGAAGAATAATTTCACCGGTATCCACTTTTGGTGCGACAAAATGAACTGTGATCCCGACTTCCTTTTCATCGTTGAACAGTTCCCAAAAAACGGTCGGTCCGCCCCGGTAGTAAGGCGCGAGGCCCTGATGGATATTGATTGAACCGAGCCTCGGTATCAGAAACACCGATTTTTTTATGATGTTGGTACCAAAGAGAACGCCCAAATCGGCGGATTCATCAGTGAGGAGTTTGATCGACTCGGGGGCGTGGAAATCGTCAACGACGACCGTTCTCACTCCTTTTTCCCCACAAAATCGTATTAGTTCAGTGCGTTCCTCGCGTTCCTCGCGAAGATCGCTGCCGCCCGCCCTTTGTTTTCCGGAAATGAGTCCGAAAAGCTTTGACGCGGTTGCCAATGCTCCATCGTAGTCATACGACCTCTTCAGCCTCTGGACAAGGCTTCGGCGGAGCGGGCGCGGATTTTCAACATAAACGGCCAGGATATCGACAGAAGGGATCGCAAGCACGCGCTCGAGGAACAATTCGCTTCCTCCATGCGTCAATACGATTACTTTTAGCCGGTCCTGTCCGCTCATAAAACGATTACTATCCCTAAATTGATAACGCCGCTTCGAAACCTATACCGAGGTTGGGTTTCCCTCCGGTACTTCCCAGTTATCACGCCTCTGCCCAACCTAGCTCGAAAACTTTTGTTTCCAACAAATTGAAGGGGTTGGCTCAACGCGCTAAATCTTAAACCAAATCCCCGAAAACGCAATAGGCTCGGTGCACTTTTTGGTGTGTTCGATAAGGTTCAAGCGAACCGAGAGCCGGGGCATCCCCAAAAAGCTAATTCGCAAGTTCGCGATAGAGCGAAAGCCACTGGCTCCTGACTTCGGTCCATTCGTATTTCAACGACTCTTCCTTCGCATTGGAGATGATTTGCCGCGCCAAATCAGGGTTTCTCAAAATCCGCATGGACTCGCCCGCTAGCTTCTCGCAATCTCCGACCTCGACAAGCAATCCGGTTCTCCCGTTATCAACGATATAGGGAATCCCGCCGGCGTTGGTCGATACGATCGGAATCCCGGATGCGAAGGCCTCGATAAGCGAGTTGGGCATGTTGTCGATGTTGGGACTATTAAGCAGTAAGTCGCAATCCCAATACGCCTTCGCCATTTCCTTTTGATTCAAAGGCCCAAGAAAAGTGACCCCTTCGAGTCTCAATTCATCTACCAAGTCGCGCAATTCCTTTTCAAGAATTCCATTTCCGGCGAGCGAAAGCGTGGCTTCGGGAAACTCCGGTTTTATTTTTGAAAATGCCCGTATCACGCATGCCACGTTATAGAGTCCCTCAAAACTTCTGTTTGATAGAAACTTCGGCTCGAGAACGGTTCTTTCACGGAATTCGAAGTTCTCGGTATCGACAAAATTTACGACAGATCTGGCCTCGATCCCGAATTTTGAAAACACATCCACGAGATATCCCGATGGAACGACGATTTCGTCCGCCATTTTCATAAACCGGATCGCGGCAGGCCATTCCGTCAGGTGCTTTTCGAGATAACCCGAACGATAATTCAAAACCACTCGCTTTCGGAAAAGCTTTGCAATCAGGATCGCCGGCGCCGGCGAGAGATAAAAAGAGAAAAAGGAAGCCGAAAAAACATGTACTATGTCGGCCGAAGGAATCGAGAATAGAAGGCCGATCAGATATCGAAAGGTAGTAACTATCGTACGGACAAACTTGATCTTTTGGAGCGGCGCGAGAAATTGCGGGTTTATAGGTAGGAACCGAACGTCGAGTTCATCCTCCAGCTTGAATTTCGATACAAGCCTTTGGGCCTGCACCGCCTGGCCGCCGATCAGCGGTTCGGCGGGAGCGATCAGAATCAAACGTATCTTCTTTCGCTGACTCAAAGCGCTTCCCTCCCGAGCCAGCTTTCAAGCACATAAACAAACCATAATTGGCGCGGCGCCCACGCGGCGGTGCGCGCTTCTTCAAGTTTTGATATTACGGCCTTCGAATCGACAAACCCGAGCGCCTCCGAACGCGAATCCGCCATCGACTGCTTGAACGATTCAAACCATTCGTTTGCAAGCCATCGCTGAACCGGAACTCCAAATCCCTGCTTCTTTCCCGCCGCGAGTTCCGCGCCGATCCTGCGTCTGACTATCTCCCTCAGAATCGCCTTCGGTTCGTTTCCCCGAAGCCTTATCGAATACGGCAGGCCGGCCGCAAACTCCCAGAGTTTCGAATCGAGAAACGGCGAACGAGCCTCAAGAGCGTGATGCATCGTTCCGCCATCGACCTTGGTGAGATACTCGCCGGTAAACCTCGTGCGTAGATCGTACGCGAGAAACTCGTCGAGAAGCTCGCTTCCGTTTTCGAGCGGAATACCTCGATCCGGAAACTCAAGGTCTTTCAGCGCAGGTCCGAAAAGTCCGTGCTTTTGATAGAATGGAATACCGTCGCGGGCCCGCGTCACACCGCCCAATCCTCCCGCAACATACGAAAGAAATGAACGCGCGCGTTTTATCCTGCCCGATTCGGGCATCAAAGGCGTCAGACGTTTAAGAATCTCTTTGGCAAACCCGGGCGTAAGACCCGCGATTTTCCCTGCTGACAAAAAATGCAGATGCTCGGGATAACCGAGGAATACGTCGTCGCCACCGTCTCCCGTGAGAAGCACCGTGGCGTGTTTTCTGACCTCTCTCGAAACGTCGATCAATCCAAGCGCCGAAGCGCAAGCAAACGGCTCGCCGTAGGCCTCGCTCAAACGGTCGATATCTGGTGCACCGCTCCCGTCCATTTCGAGGATCTGGTGCCTTATCCCAAGCTGGCGTGCCGTCTTTCGGGCGACCGAGCTCTCATCCCATTCGTCACCGGGAACTCCGACGGTAAACGCCGTCAGATCCGCACCGAGTTCGGCAACGGCCCAACAGACCAAGCTCGAATCGATGCCGCCGCTAAGAAGCGCGCCGACGGGAACATCAGCAAAAAGCCGTTTTTCAACCGCTTCCAGGAACAATCTTTCCGTTTCTTGAACCGCTTCCTCAAAACCAATGTCGATCGAACCCGCGACCGGGGGCGTCCAATAGACCGTCTCCTTCTCAACGCCCTCTCCAAGCTCCAGAATAGTGCCCGGCCTGAGTTTTTGAATCCCTTCAAAAACCGCGTTTGAATCCGTTACAAATCCGAACTCAAAATACTCGATCAACGCATCGGGCCTTAACCCACCCGCGAATCCGCCTTCGCGCAGGGCGCGCACCGTTGACGCAAACGCGATCGAAGAACCGTTTCTCGCCCAAACAAGCGGCTTTACACCGAGCCTGTCACGCACGAGGAACAGACGACGTGCTTCCTGGTCCCAGATTCCAAAGGCGAACATTCCCTCGATTCTCGAAACCAGCTTCTCGATTCCCCAATGCTTGTAGCCGTGGAGGAGCACCTCGGTATCGGTATTGGAATCAAAGACGATTCCCGCCGCTTCGAGCTCGCTTCTTAGATCGCGGAAGTTGTAAATTGCGCCATTGAAGACGATTCCAAAACTACCGTCACGGGAAACCATGGGTTGGTGGCCGGCGGAGGAAAGATCAAAAATGGAAAGTCTTCTGTGGCCGAGGCGAGCGCCATCGAACCGATGATCGCCCTGATCATCGGGGCCGCGTCTTTTTAATGCGTCAAGCATCTGCCCGAGTCCCGAAAAACTTTCCGGCTCGGTACCAAAGCTCACGATTCCCGCAATTCCGCACATAAATTATCCAAGCAATCGACGGTACAAATCCCTTACTCCATTTAGATTAGCCTCCGAAGAGAATTTCTCCATCGCAACGCTTTTCCCGTTCTCGCCCATCTTTTGCGCCATTTCGCGGTCTTCAAGAAGCGTCCTCAAACGATCGGAAAGCACGGGATCATCATCCGATGCAATCAAAAATCCGGTTACGCCCTCTTCAATGCATTCTCTCGCACCGCCGACATCGGTCGCAACAACCGGTTTTCCAGCGAACATGTATTCGAGAATCGAGTTTGAGAAGCCCTCGGCAAACGATGTCAAAACGCAGATCTCGGAAACCATCAGAAGCGATGGCACATCGGCGCATCTTCCCGGAAACAGGCATCGTTCGCGCACTCCCAATTCATCCGCCAGCGACTCAAGCATTTCCTTTCGCCCGCCTTCTCCGGCAAACACAAAATCCACATCCGCAAATTCGCCTGCCAGCGCGGCAGCGCTTCTGATCATCATCTCCTGATTCTTTACGCCATGACGAAGATTGGCGACGAGCGTTACGAACCTCCGTTCTTTCGGGAGCCCGACACTTTCCAGTGCTTGATCGCGATCGTCGGTTTTGGGAGAAAGCCTTTCGAAATCCAATCCATTGTGGTTTACGAAGATCTTGTTGCGAGGCACTCCGTTGGACGCCAAATAGTTGGCAACCGCTTCGGCGTTCGCTTCGATGGCGTGCGCGAATCGAAAAGCGAACCGCTCGATTCTTTCCTGGGAAGTGGTTCGCACGCCCTTGGTCTCGCGCTTTGCTCCAATGCGTACCCTGGTTCCGGCAAGCGTTGCCGCGAAAAGTCCGAAAACATTTGTATAGAAGTCGCGCGTATGGACGATATCGATTTTGTTGCGCCGCAAGTAGCCTGCACAGGCAAACAACTGCCTGACAAAACCGAAACTAAAGAAACTAGCCAAACGGTATTCGGGAAAATCGGTAAAGCCCGCACGCTCCATTTCAGGTAGCAGCGCTCCGCTTTTGTCGAGCGTTGCCGCAAAAACCTCGAACTCTCCCTCGCTCCGAAGCAAAACCGAAGTCTGCACGGCCTGCCTTTCGGAGCCGCCCTGATTAAAGTTCCCTATGAATTGCAAGACTCTTGGTTTCACGATTTCAGGAGATGGCGCAAAACGTAAGCCATCCCTTGTAGATACAACGATTCTTGAAGAAATTCCCAATCAAATAGCGAAAGGGAAAAGAGGGGGGCCAAACCAAATGAATCACCCGCTCACCAATATCGAGCCCGGCAACCCAAAGAACTCAAAACTCGAAACTCGAAACTCGGAACTCCTTAAAGGTTTAAATCTCCGGCGTGGTCTTGAGCACGTACGTCCGCGAATGCTTTTGAGGGAGCGAAACCGCAAAGACGTTTTCGGACGTCCTGACGTTGAGTTTTGATCCAAACCTTCGCGCCGTCGCGTATTCGAGCGGAGTGGGATAGCGGACGATGTCCCTTTCCTCAAGCGAGAAGTTCTTGCCGTTTATCAACACAAACTCTTCCGGCAGCCGTTCTCCCTCGCTCATCCGCGCCCATAGAAACTCGAAATCTGTGTTGAAGATTTCGGTACGAACGATCTGCCCGCCATCGGCGAAAACAAAAAGATCCTGATAATTACGGAAATTGACGACAAATGCGCGACCGCCGATCACCTGTGTCTCCACAACCTCAGGCATGTAGTACCCCGATTCGCACGGCATCATGAATGTAAAGAACTCCTGCGGACCGATACCTTTTGAGACGTATCTCAGAAACGGTGCATTGAGCCGCTCCCCGTATCTGCGCGAAACGAGACTCTCTTTTCGTTGCCACGCTCCGTTGTCTCCAAACGTGAAAAGCCGCACACCGACGCCTTCTCCTGTCGATTCGGTAACGCACCATTGCCCGTTTGAGAGGTTCTCGATATTGGGATTCGTACACGGAGAAAAGTGGAAGTTCTGCTGATATTCGTGTTCCCCGACGCTGCTTACGAAATCCCTGAGAATCCAATACTCGTTCTTTAGAAAGAGGATGCTCCGCTTGTAATCGGCTGGCGAGCTTTCGAGTCTCCGAAAACCGTCATGCGAGCCTTCGAAGAGATCGAATCGCTCCTGGGTTATCCAGCGATGGACAAACGGACGCGCCATTGTTTCCCAACCGAACACGCCACCGAATTCCGAAGACGATTTCTCATCGATCGTCAGCGTGTTGTGCGCGGCCGTCGATCGATAGTAGTTTCGAAGCTCTTTGGATTTGTGATAGGTGTAGGTGCCCGAATCGGCGAGCATCGTACGCCCTCCGACCGAAAGCTCGATCGCGAGCGTGTCGGCGTGGCCGTGCCCTCCATTGATGCCCCCCATATCGCCGGCGTCGATCAACAGATAGTTGTCCTCTTCGGTCCATCCGTCTCGCATGACATAGATCCCGCTTTCTTCAAAGGCCTTGGATCTTTCTTCGGGCCGATGCGATCTGAGCGCATCGTAAACCGCGAGCCCCTGCGGACCGAGGAGCCATAAAACCTCTTGTTTTGCTTCTCCGACAACCCATTTCATGTCGCCGCGTTCAAAAACCACCGCGCCAACCGCGAGCGTTCCGCGAAAATCATCGGAACGATCCGTTGTTTGCGGCAAAAGCCGCCCTCCGTCGTCATCGCCCAAAAGCGGGGTCGTGCCATCCGGACGCGTGAAATGCATCGAGGATTCAAGCAAACGCCTGACCAGCTTTACGAGTCTCGCGCGGTCTTCCTCGCCGAGCTTTTCGGGGCAAAAGCGCTGGAGGATCATAAACTGGAGATAGAAATCCGCCGTGTAGCGCTGATACCACGTTGAGTTTTCGAAATAGACGCCGTCCTCGCGGATTTGTCTTTCGAGCTCGCCGATAAGGATCTCGCGTCCCATCTTTCGCCAGTGCGACGCCCTTTCTAAAAACCCGAGCTGTGTTCCGAGATAGAACAGACCTAGCGCTTCGCCCGTAAGATGCGTGTTGGGGCTAAAGTACGTCGATAGATACTTCTCGATATGACGCCCGTGCGCGTAAAGAAACTTTACTGCCTCGAAAAAGTGATCGGAGGTAAACGCTTCGGACCCCCTAAACATATGGAAGGCCCAAATCCATGAGATCGCACGAAATGACACCTCGAGGCTGCTAACCCAATTAACGCCCATGCCGGGCTGATTCTGCTCCATCCAACCCATCAAGTGATCGACAAAGCACTGCGCATAGCGTTCGTCACGGGTAAGTTGAAACGCCATCCCGAGCGTAAAGAAATGGCCGTGTCTGTTGAGTTCCCAAACGATTTTCTTGTCGCCCGATTCGCGGCTATCGAGATCTTCAAACTGCTTCCAATGTTTTATCGGCGAGGTTTTCTCGCTGAGGGGTTCGTAATGCCAGTCGATCGGTTTTCCAAAATCAAGATTTAGAAATCCAAGCAGATCGATCCGTCCGTCGATGATCTTGTCGGCGGAGGAGATGAATTGCCGGCAGGCTTCGTCTCCAAAGCGCTCGCGAAAACTCCTCACCGTTTGCCGAATATCTGTAAACGATGAAAAGAAACCGTTAATCGAATCACTATAAAATTTTTCGACTAGCTCTTCGGATGTCACGTTGCCGTTTGCGGCGAACGCGTCCGAGCGAATTGCCCTGATGAGTTCCTGATCGTTCATGAGTTTCCCGGTCAGCCCAATCTGCTCGCGATAGGCCTCGACCATCTGTCCGCCACGGGTCTGGATCTCTTTGAGACTCCTGCCCTTTAGCTTTTTGAGTTTTTCGAATGTACCACCCATGGCGATCCCGAGTTTCGGCGTTGCTAGCCGTCAATATACTTCCTGTTCCAAAGCTCGAACACCCAAAGCATCCAAAGCGGATGTGAATGATCCCTGCGTCCCTTCGAATGCTCCGCGATCATGTTCTCAAGAAAGGAACGTTCAAAGTATCCCCTTTCCATCGTTTTATTCTCTAAAAGCGTATTTATTATCGTTTTCCGAAGTTTATTGTTAATCCAATCGCCGATTGGAACGCCAAAACCCTTCTTTTCCCTGTAAAGGATATCGTGGGGCACGATTTCTTCAACGGCTTTTTTAAAAATATGCTTCGTCTCGCCGTTCTTCAATTTCATCTTCGAAGGAATTCGACGCGTTACAAAATCGATCAGTTTTTGATCAAGAAGCGGAACGCGAGCCTCAAGCGACGCCGCCATCGACATCCGATCGACCTTTGTGAGAATGTCCGAGGGCAGATACGTTTTGCAGTCCAAATACTGTATCGCCGACAATTCGCTTCCTGATCCAACCCCGTTGGCGATCTCTAGATAGAGTCTTTCGGGCCCGTCCAAACTCTCTCCGATCAGTTTCTTGAAATTCTCCGAATAAAGCGCGTTCTTCTTCGGCACGTTGAACTGCGAAATAGAATCGATGTAACGCGAAACACCGTCAAGCGACGCGTTGTAAAGAAAGTTTTTCCCCGGAGCGCCGCCGGGCAGCGCCTTGCTTAGGGGGCGCATCAGTTTTTGCCGCAACGAAGCGGGCAAGGCGCCGATTTTGGACGACTCCATGTGCCTTTTGTAGCGCGTGTATCCTGCAAAAAGCTCATCCCCGCCGTCACCCGAAAGCACCACCGTAACGTGGTCTCGCGCCATTTTGGAAACCATATAGGTCGGCATCAGCGAGGGATCCGAGAAGGGTTCGTCGAGATGCCAGACGAGATCGTTAACGGTCTCGACGAGATCCGGCGTGACGATAAACTCGTGGTGTTCGGTGTTGAAATGCTTGGCGGCGATGCGCGCGTATTTGAGTTCGTTAAAGGTATCTTCCTCAAAGCCGATGGAAAAGGTTTTGACCGGCTTGCCAAGTATTCTGGACATAAGCCCGACAACCGCCGATGAATCTACACCGCCCGAAAGAAATGCGCCCAGCGGCACTTCGGAAATTAGCCTTGCCTCAACCGCTTCGTGGAGCAATTCCCTTAGATCGCCAACGATTTCTCCTTCCGAGGTCTCTTCATCAGGATTCTCATAGACAAAATTCCAGTACTCGGAAACCGAGACCGCGCCGTCACGAAACTCCAGATAGTGCCCCGGAGGAAGTTTTTGAACTCTCTCAAAAATGCAGAATTCCTCGGGCACGTAACCAAACGTCAGGTACCCGTTGAGTGCCCGATGCGAGATAGACTTTTCTACCGACCCCTGCTCAAGAAGACATTTCATCTCGGAGCCAAAGACGAAATCGCCGTTTGGAGCAAGGGAATAAAACAGCGGCTTTTTGCCGACCCTGTCGCGGGCGACGAAAAGGCTTTGATCGGTTTTGTCCCAGATCGCGAACGCGAACATACCGCGGAGTTTTTCAAGGCATTTGGGGCCAAACTCATCGTAGGCGTGAATTATGGTTTCGGTGTCTGAATTCGTCTTGAATCGATATCCGAGCGATTCGAGTTCCGCTTTCAATTCGCGAAAGTTGTAGATTTCGCCGTTGAAAACGATGAACTTCGAACCGTCCATCGAATAGATCGGTTGTTGCCCGGATTTCAAATCGATGATCGACAAGCGACGCATGCCAAGCGCTGCCCGGCCTTCGACCGTCATTCCCTGTTCGTCCGGGCCGCGATGCGTGATGACTCGGCACATCCTGTCGAGAATGCGTTCTCTTTCCTCTTTCGGAACCTTGGATTCCGGGACGATGAATCCGGCAATGCCGCACATATTTTTGCTTGAATTGGGTTCGGAGTCTTGCTTGGATTGTTTGCCTAGGCCCTGCGGATCACTTTCTTTATCAGATCCTTGCAGGCCTGGATTCCATCCAGCAGTCGAACCGCGTTTGGTACGAATTCGAAATAGAGCAATCTTGGATAAAAGACGTAATGCTTTGTGAAACCATCTTTAAACCGGTTGATATTATACACTTGATCGTTCTCATCGACCATGTGGTTGTATCCGCCAAAGTCAAAGAAACGGATTTCACGCGATCTCAACTCATCCAAAACCGCCACAACACCCAAATGCTGCACGGGAATGCTCCTCCACTCGGGATCCGTCGCGGCATGGTAATAAAAACCCGCCTCGCCCTGCCGGATGATAATCATCCCGCCAAGAAGCTTGTCGTCTTTGAACACGCCATAGAAGAACCCATTGCCGGTGCGTTTGAAGAAGTTTCTAATCTTTAAGTACTCTTCCAGATTGCTACTTTCGTCGATCTTCCGCCCTCTCGTGCCATACATATCGACATAGATTCGATTGAATTCAGCGATTTCGGCATCTGTGAAGAACTCCCGTGTTTCCAGACCCGCTTTTGTAGCTTTCTTAAGTGAACGCCTGTGATTTGATGAGAATGCGGAAGCTATTTCCTGGTCGGATTTGTGAGTATCGATAACGCTGGAACTCCAGTTGCGTTTATCAAAGAATCGTTTCGCAGTCATCTCGTTATCCATGCGAAACTCGATGTACTCGGTTTTGCTCCCCGTATGCCATGGAAGCTGCACACAAAGATACCAGGCATTTGTCGCCTCTTTAACTGCGATTCGTATACGTCTCAACGCGGCGAGCGCGGATCGCGGATTGGTCGCGACGGGGCCAAACTCGACGTTCGCGATGCGCTTGTTTGGAAATCTTACAATCGCATACGCCACAAGCTCGGTTCCTTTGTGGAAAGTAAAAAACAGGCGTTTCCCATTTATCTTTACAACATCATCCCAATCCGGATGCTGGAGAATCGATACTTCAGACAGTCTTCCGTAAAATGACTTAATCTGTCGCTCTTGCTTTGCAGTCAACTCGGACAAAAGCTGGAAATGGCCGTCGGAATCATCCATTTCCCAAACCAGATGCGACGCGCCGGCACGCTCGATCGTTGTTGTTCGGTAGTTAGCTCCTGTTTTTAAGGTGGTATGGATCGCTTGGTTCTTCATTTCTTAAGATTTCAGATTCCACATTTCACGTCCGCATGAAACGTTGCACCGCAAAGTCTGAGCGCCTGAAGGCTCAGCTTGTTGCAAAAATTAGCATTCAATCGAGTATAAAGTGCGAATAAACGCTGAATTTTAGTCCCTGGTGCCGAAAGAACTTCGATAACCGAATTTCCAAGGGAGTACCAGCACTCCTTGAGTAGTTCAAGCCGCCGGAATCCGACAAATGTGTGCGCCTGCAAACAAATGTGTATTGGACGGCTTCTTCCGTCCTTAGCCTATCGTCGATAGGCGATCCGCATGATGTTTCGATTGCAGGGTTGCGATTTCGTTTTCATCGTCCGCCAAATTGCGGCAATCTTCCCGGCCCTGCACTAGCTTAGGCAAAAACGGACGAGAATAGCACCCGACAACTTCCCAAAAAGACTATTGCAGTTGAGGAAAGCCGCAGATAGCGTAGACATAGGTTCGAGAAGTTCAATCGTTAGATTCCCACCAATAGCAGGTCTCGTATTTTGCGATTCAATAAAGTAACCGCCCACAGGAAACGAAATCCTTGCCCCCTTTTGGTAACCGGACAGTTCAACCGCGGACGGAAATAAAGCTCGCTTCAATTTAGGTGAGGCTCGAGATTGAGACGCATCAATCCCTAACCAATAAAGAGTTCTTTGTAGGAACCGAAGCTAATTCGCGGAACGAATCGAAGAACTCGAAGCAGAACAAGGTACGATATCCCGAAGCCCAATCCTCCAACCCCAAGCGCAACTCCCCCGGATATCGTCTCAACAGCACGCAAAGCCATATGCGGCGACAATGCCGCCGCAATGGTTCCGACCAAGCCCACGCCGTTGAACAAGAGTACCACTTTGAGAAAATAGGCAATTCCACCGGAGACAGCACTTGCAAAAGCAATAACCGGAAGACGTCTAATCCCCTTCAGATCGGAAATCTTTGTACCAATCTCACGAAATACCAAGGTCTCAGCAACCGCTTTTTCCAAAAGAGAAAGACCGACAACCGCGCCCACGATCAACCGCAGATCTCGAAGATGAACCAGAAAATATAGTACCGCCAGAAAAAGTGCTACCAAAACGATGCGAAGAATCAACATAACTCTTCCCAATTTCTCATATGCTCTGACAATCGGGTCCGAAACAAATATTTGAAATGGTATCAAGATCAGGAAGATCTGAAACAACGGCACGCTGTCCTTAAAGGCCTTTGTAAACAGTGTCGTAATCAGCTCGCTTGAGAATACAAGAAAGAAGAAAAATACAGGAAAATTGACTAAAGCAAGTTTGCAAATCGCCTCAAAAGTGAGGCGTACCATCTGAGGTTTGTCGCCGGCAAGACCGAGTTCGCTCATTTTTGGAATCAAGACGGCGGTCAATGATTCGTAGACCATGCTCAGCAATGGCAGTTGAAAACACCCATATGCAAAGACGGCGAATTCGGTCTCACTAAAATAGTGGCCGACAAAGTAGTTTTGTGCGCTCGACTGAAAGATGTAAAGCACTCCTGCGAGCCCGAAAGGCAATGCGTATTTTGCCTGTCGAAAGAAGAACGTTGGCGAGAACGAGCGCCAAAAACCCGGAAACCTGGAGATCAAATACCAGACTAAAAAAACAGTTTGAAGAAGCCCGTGCACAAAGGCAGCCCATAGCAATGCTACCGGTTCCCTCCAGATCCATACCGCGGTTACCAAAAGTGTCGCCTTACTGAGCTGGGAAAAGACGATCACGACAGAAGCGATTTTTGGCTCTCCGTTTGCCAATGCCGCCAGCTCGAAAAACGAAGACAAAAGCCAAATCCAAATCACCAGACCGATCACGGTGGAAAGCGCAGCAACTTCTTTGCTTTGAAAAAGTCCGCCAAGTATCCCGTTATTCGTAGTCAGAACAAGAAATGCTCCCGCCCCAACAAGGACATAGAACAACAAGATGTTGAGAATCGCTCTCCGACCGGCCTCTTTTCCTCGCGCAATGAAATAAAACGCGCTCATTCCGAAGCCGAATGTCAGCATTCCGGAAACATCCGTCACAACCTGGAACGAAATCCGGTAGATCCCCACCAACTGAGGCACCATCGTCCGAACGATTACGAAAGGAAGTGCGAATGAGATTAGGAAACCAACTACCTTCGCAACTAGTACGAAAGCGGCTGTTTTGAAAACTGATCCATTTGAATTCACTGGTTTCTACTTTTCCTGAGGCAATTCACTATGCATTGCGCAAGTTACACCAATTCAGGTGCAATCGCCCGCGTTACTTATTAGTCTCCACCCGGGCTCAGGGAGAATGCGAACCGACCAGCAGTTGGCGGTTATGCAGGTGACCACTCTCTTATCAAGATAATAATGGACTTGCGACTAACCGTCGTCTTGAAGCTGTCTAATGCCGGTTCAAGGTGTACATTGTTTCGAACCGTACGCTGTTTACGCAAGAAACTGGTCTTACCGAAGAATGAAAGATATTGGCAAGTCAGATAAGTCTTTCCCTTTCCAGGCTTGGAAGACTGATTGCTTCAGCGTTTTACACTCCCCAGAGCCAATCGTTTCAACGGGGATGAGAGCGTATTGAGTAGTCCGTTCGAAAAATGACTTTGGTAAAGAAAACCTGCAAAAGTCCAGAATTTTGCTTCTTCTTTTACGCTGTCCGGCGAGTTTTTGATTAGCGAGATGATTCCATACTTCGCACCGCTCAATGCTTCTCGGTAGAGGTATGCCGGAATCCCCAATAGCCTTCTGCCCGAGTATTCTTGAATCAGTTTGTCTTTTAAACTCCAGCCTATCCCCGCACCAAAGTTCCAATTTCGGAAGTATTTCTTGGTTAATCTATACGAAGGCACGAAATGAAAGAACCGCAGTTTCGGGCAATAGATACCACGATACTTGTTTCTGAGAAGTGTTTCGTAAAGCGCGTCGTCTTCGCACCCAACCAAATCCTTTCCTGTAGGCCCTAGGCGCACATCATACATTCCAATTTCACGAACCACATCCAGCTTCATCACACCATGCCCACCCGTCATAATGGGAGTGTCCATTCCATGAACCCATTCCTCGTCGCCATAGTCGCGAATCGCCAACACGCTTTCTTTTACGGCTTCAATCCACTCGGGTGGATCCGATTCCCAGATTGGCAACATTCTTCCGCTGGCAAAATCCAAATCTTCCCATCTTTCTGAAAAGAGTTCGTTGACCTCGATAAACCATTTGGAGTCAACTTCAATGTCATCATCGATGCAAACAAAAAGATCGCCCTTCAATCTCTGTATTCCGGTGTTTAGTGCATATGATTTGCCCTGTTGCTCTTCAAACACATATTCATACTCACAACCCTTGAATTCGTTGGAGAATTTTTGACAAACTTCCCGCGTGGCGTCATTGGAGTTGTTGTCGACGACCACGATTTGAATGCGCGAGCCCTCGGGCTTTTCTGCCAGCAAAATGCTCTCCAACGTCTTCTCCAGAGTGGTTGCCCTATTGAATGTTGGAATCACTACGCAAATGTCTTTTGACATCTTTTTACCTTCCCTATCAGCTATCCGATGTTTGCCTCGATAAAGTCGAATTCCTTTGGACGCGAAAACTTGTAAAGAATTCTAACCGCACCCGGGAAAACCCCAAGCATGCCGGCAATCAGGCTAAACTTCCGCTTTCCATGATATCGATTTGCTAGTGCCAAATGCTTCTTCGCATCGTCGTACTTATGCAAGACGATCGAAAGCTTAGCTTTTTCAATCTCGATTTCAGCGCTGGCCTCTTCAATTCTCGAAGCAAGCAGACTCTTCTGGTCGGCGTTAAATTCATACTTGTCCCGTACAAGAGAGAGAATCATCTTGGCCCTTTCGCTTCTCGCCAAACTTGTACCGGAAAGTCCGGTGGCGCTAACGCGATACTTGATACGTGGTTCCCGTTGGTAGCCAAGCTTGAATCCCGCCAGTGCGATCCTTAGCCAAAGGTCGAAATCCTCGGCAGGTGTCGCATCGTGATCAAACAAACCCACTTTCTCCAGCACTTTGTATCTCAAAACCAACCCTGAAGTGATGGCGTTGCAAGTACCTGCGATCAGGCTTTCAACATTCACCGATCCGTTTGACGGCGCCTGATCCATATACGTGGCCCCACTCAAATAGTGATCTCCGATGAATTCGGCATTCGAGTACACAAGGTCAAGTCCATCTTCAGTCAACTTCTTCAACTGCGACTCCAAATATCCTGGATTCCAAATATCGTCTCCATCCAAAAACGCAATAAATTCACCGCGAGCAAATGACAAGGCGAGATTTCTTGCGCCTGGGGCTCCCATATTTTCTTGCTCAAGATAAACCAAACGATCAGAGAAACCTGATATGGCCTTCTCAAGATCTTCCGTATCAGGAGATCCGTCGTTCACGAGTATCACCTCTATTTCAACGCCGGTTTGAGAGAATATTGAGTCCAGGGTGTCCGAGATCAACCCGGCTACCTTGTACGCCGGAACTATTACGCTTACCTTGGGGTTTTTGGGTACATTCGCGCCCCGCCTCTCTAGAAGCGCTCGACTTCGAATCTGTTTGTTGTCATTTAGGGATTCATGCATTGCCAGTCTATTGCCCCTCCGATTTCCGTCCGGTCTCCCAGGCCGCAAAATTTTCTCCACTGAAGAACTTGAGTAATCCGACCATTGAAGTGTAATTCGTCAAAAGAAAGTACATCGGCAGAGAAAACAGTTTTATTTTTATTTCTGATTTTTCCAATACGAGACCAATAAGTGCGGCAACCAACAAAGCGATTTCGACCCCGGCCAAAACAACGAATGCGGGGATCGTCAGCGCAAGTACCAACGACGACAAAAAGTTGAACAAAAGGAAAATTGGTACCAGATATCGAAGGAGTTTGTGCGAAATCAGTTGAATCCCGTAGAAACCGGTACGCAAGGGATTCAAAAGCCGTCGGTTTTTCCACAGATCCGAATAGGTTTGAGCAATCACCCGAATCCTCATCCTGATCTCTTCCTGGCTCTTTTCGTTTGTATCCTCGTAGCATACAGCCGAAGGTTCGAAAACTGATCTCAGGCCATTCTCGTACAGCAGGCTGCAAATCAGAAAATCTGAGCAGGCCTCCCTATACATCGGAACATAAGCCTCTTTTCTAACCGCGTAGAGACACCCGGATGCCCCAATCAATGAGCATGCAAGGCTCTCGTTTTCCCGAAGGAATGTTTCATACCCCCAATATTTGCGTGCCCCGGAACTTATCGATCCATTCGCATTGGCCACATAAATCAAACGCCCCGCGACACATCCAACCGAATCGTCAGAGAACGATGGCAATAAGTTCTCCAAGACATCCGGCGAATAATGAGTCGTAGCATCAGAGAATAAAATGATCTCGCCGGTCGCGAGCTTGACCGCTTCGTTTTGTGTCCAAGTCTTTCCTTTCCTTCCTTCCTGCCGAAAAAACTTGACTCCTTGGGACGCAAATCCATTAACTATGTCATCCGTTCCATCGCTAGATGCATCAGATGCCACAAGTATTTCCAACTTATCTTTCGGGTAGTCCAATCGAAGCGTATTGAGAATTTTTTTCTCAATTCCCGCCTCTTCGTTGTATGCCGTAATGAGGACGGTAACTTTTGGCCGGTACCGTTCCCGTTCGACCGTACGCGGAAAAAGCCGGGCGACAACAAAGACGAGTATCGGATAACCAACATAGGTATAGAAGACGAGCAAGCTCGTTAGACCGAAAACGCCAATTGCCAAAATTTCAACGTCCATTGCCAATTGTGGAATCTTCTAGACCCTTTCACCATACATATTTGGCTCGTTGATTATCGCGATCCTTCTGAATGCCACGATATAAGCGACCAAATAGTAAATAAACCAGCCATACGCCACAGAAATAAAGAAACTTGATACCATATACCCCAAAAGACTCGCTTGAAGCCCAATCGACATAAAATATGTCCATTCATCAGCCTTGGGATTTGAAGAGACCCTCTCGATTGCCAAGAGTTTCTTGAATGGGCTGACAAGGAAGCCCAAATACGTCAGCAATCCGAGTACTCCCAGTTCTGAGGAAACTTGCGTGTATGCATTGTGGGTAACCAAATTCTGCACCCCGACTATCGGGAAATTTCCAATCCCAATTCCCCAGGGGTTTCGCAATGAAACGATAATTGACTTGATTAGCAGTTCTTTTCGTTGATCCCTGGACCCAACGGGATCCAACGACGGAATGACGATCGACAAAAGCCTTTGACCATAGTTCCCGGGAGCAATAAGTATAAAAACGATCGCACAAAGCGCTGCGACAACCAATACCTTTACCCGATTTTGTTTGCCGAGTTTCCAAACCAGAAACCCCGCAACGACGATCAATCCCAAAAACGCTCCTCTTGAATACGTAACGGTCAACGCAACCAGCATTATCCCCGATACTGCAAACATTGCGAGTCGCCTGGAAATTGACTGGGTTGTAAATCCAAGGCAAAGTGCGATCGGTGCCATTGTCAGCAAATGAAGAGCAAGATCATTCGGATTTCCAAACATCCCTCCAACTTCAACAGCGACCCTATATCCCTCAACGCCAAGATCTCCCGAAACATACATCTTCAAAGCGATGAACGACAAAATCAACCCGATTCCCATCGACAGCCAGAGCATCGTCATCAAACGCTTTTTCGTCCTTACGACGTTCACCATCACGATGAACATCAGGACGGCCTTGATGAATATGTCGTTGAATTCCGCCCATGCCGTGCCGGGGCTTTTGGCGATCGGGATCGTAAAGAGCGCGATTGCGGCGAACAGGATGACGAGTTTTACCTCGGTCGCGAGAAATGTGAGATTTCCTTCGGTCGAAAACTGAGTCGGGATAAATATCGCGAGCGTCGCGGCGGCGACAAAAAAGGCCGATTTGCTCAAAAATCCGAGACCGGGGACGAGTTCGTAGGGCCTGTAGAGAACAATAACGGTAAATAGAAATAGAAGCGCGAAAGTAAACGTATGGCCGTTTCGCGCGATCCAGTTGTCTTTAGTCAGGATCTCGAAATCCTTCTGTTCCCGTTTTGCTGCTTTCTCGGCCTTTAGCGCCTGAGAAAATGACAGTTCCGGAGTCTCAAGCGCGACCGGTTCCGGAGTTTTGGGCTGCTCGACGCCCTTGTTTTTGGGTTTGAAAGAAAACTCGTCGCTTTCCAGCTTGGGGTTGAGCGAAACGCTGCCGTCCGCCGCTCCCCGCGTGTAATTGCGCAGATTTGTCGCATCCGAATCGCCGACCGTTCGAACAGATTTGCGCGGACGAAGTCCGGCATCGGCCGTTTCGCTCGCGGGCTTCGATTTGCCGCCTTTTCGCGACAACTTGCGATAATCTTTTTCGGATGTCGTGCTCATTCTTTGATCGGATGCCCAATCGATCGGAAATTGAAAAAACTTCGGGGACCTTCATTCTAACCGTACCCGTAATCCGAAAAAAGGTCTATTAAGCTTGTTTTTCTTTTTTTAACAGAAAACCGCAACGCTGAACATAAAGTCACGCTGCGGTTTAGCCCAAAAAACGGACTGAAGTTTCTATAGCCTTTGAAAAGCTGCCTTTTCTAGGCGCCGATCTTCTCTTCCTGCTCGACCTCTATGATCTCGCGCACGTGAAGCTTGAGTACCTTTTCGAACTGTCGGGCTTCGCTGACTCCGCCAAACGAAAGCTCTTGAAGCTGCGATTCGATTCGCTTTCGATAATCGGAAACGAGCGAATCGGAAACTCCGAGCTTGTCGGCGACTTCGAGCTGCGTTCCGCCGTCGGTCGAAAGATAGCAATACCAAAGGATGCTGAGCATGCGGTTGTATTGCTTTGCCTTGCCGCGCACCGAAGTACGAAGGCTGCCAAGGAAGTTATCGACGAATCCCGCGGCTTCGTGTTCCGCTTCGCGCCGAAGGGTTTCCTCTTCGGGGTTCTCGCGGATGTCGGCCGGATCGAGATCGTATTGATAATCGTCGTTGTCGTTTGCCGGAGACGTGATCGGGACAAGATAGATGTCCATGATCGGAAGCCTCGACATCACCAAACCGCGAAGGCTTCGCACGTTCACCGGCGAATCCACGGCCTTGAACACGCGAACGATCAGTTTTTCCAATTCGACGTTGCTGATCACGATCTGAGCGTCACCCGTACAACCAACCATGCGGGTATCCCGGCTATGGAAGGAGACGTTCTTGACTCGCTCTTCAAGATCCTGCTGGCTGCGGGTCGATTTGGAATCCTGCCAGCTCGACAAGCCATAGACCCTGTCGGCAAGACGACGATGGGCATCGTCTTCTCCCGAAGGATCAAAACGCTTGAAGGTATCGCTGGTTTGAATTAGTGTCGAAACCCTTCGGGCCAGGCGATAGGATTCGGGATGACGTTTTCTGAGCTGTGCGGTCAGAAGGTTTGTCAGCTCGATCTGGCTGATTTCGGCTTCGATCTCGGCATCGGACATCTCCGTGTCGAGATAATGCTGGAACCTCTCCTTGCTCAAAAGAGCAACAAAGAGTTCCTGTGTCATATCGCTGTAAACGTTGTATTTGCCTTCTTCAACCAAAAAGCCGGCCTTTTTCGAGGCGCGAACCAATGGATGCGAGGAAACTATTCGATGAAGTTCAGTCCAAATTTGATTAACATCGGAGTCGTTCAAACTCTTGTTCCATTCTCCGACCTTGATGCGTTTGTTGCGGGTAAACTTCTTTTTGGTCTTGGATTTTTCAGACGGATGTGCCTGACTGCTTTTTGAACTCATATGAACCTTCCGCTCATGTTTTCCTGCTGCCTAAACAGGTGTTCAAAGCTCCCTTACCAGTCGCGGGTCTCCTCCCGATTGAGACACCTCGGCCGCCAAGATTCCCAAAGAATCTCGTTAGATTTTGGTTAAATTGGATTGGAACCTTGAGAAACAAATGCCGAGCTAGAGCATTTGGTGGAGGATAGTAAGGTACGGCTTGCTGGCCTTTCCCGACTACAGTTTAGATACTAGCAGTTTGGTAAACATTGTTCAACATCTTTTTTCAATGTTGTGTATTAAATATACATTTTTCTTTCGAGTTTTCTGTAAAACCCCGTGATTTAGGCGTTTTGTGAAGGTTGGCACAAAGTTTGAAATATGAATTTTGTTTTTGGAACATGGTTCTAATTACGGATTTATTTTTGATAGCGAAGAAAACTCAAACGCCTTTCGTCCGAAACACGGACAAGAAGCGTCGATACGATTATGCAAAACAGGACCATGCTCAGTTTTCACAAGAACCGTGACTGCCCCACGTCTCAGGATCTCCTTGCCTTTCAAAACGGTTCGGCCACCGGCTCGATACGTCGCCGCATTGGCGACCACATCTGTGAATGCGACTTTTGCGGCGCCGAGGCCGAGTTCTATTCGCGATTCCCCCAAAACGGCGACGATTCGATCTCAGTATCGGAAATCCCCGATCATCTATTCCAACTGGCCGAGGCATTGCTCAACAACAAGCACTCCGGCAACTCGCTTCTCAAAAAGCTTCTTAGGGAAAACGAACAGCTGGCGGTCTAAAGCAGAGTTCCAAGTTCGCCCGACGCGGAGCCGTCGGAGGTTCCAGGTTCCAAGTTCCAAGAGTTGAGTTCACTCTAAAAAGCCAGTTTTATTCCAAAATCCGGAATTTCCTATCCGGAGGCGTAGCCTCACGGGGATATGTGGCCGTGGGTGGAGCGGTTTTGCGCGGAACCCACGGTAAACATAAATACAATGTTCGCGCCGGGTACCGTCGCGGAGAAACGTCCGTAATTGCTGCATTCCAACGACACCAACGTGGCTCCGATGTCTTCTTCTCGGCCACCGGGGGGGTCCGCGCAAAGCCGCTCCACCCCTGGCTTGTATCTACTTGACGCTTTCGCGTCAGAAGAGGAAATTCCGGATGTTTTTCAATTTGTCCATTGAATCGACTTTTTAAAGTGGACTCAACTCTTGGAACTTGGAACCCTGAGTCCACTCTAAAAAGTCGATTCAAGGAAAAAATCGACAAGCAAATTGATCCTCAGGGAAACCAGGCAAGACCCCTGCCACCTTGTGTGGCAGGTGAATGAGGTCAGCAGCTAGTCCAAACTACATTGATTCATCCGGAGGCCCCTGCCGCCTTGTGCGGCAGGTGAATAAGGTCAGCCCCTTCCAGAACAACAATAAACCTTAACACACCAAGCATTTAACGGCCGTAGCTAGGGACCTTTGCCTCCTGCCGGACAAGCCGGCAGGGGGGCCGGAACGAATCATTTGTCGTCGCTACTAGCTTCTGACCTTATTCACCTGCCGGACAAGCCGGCAGGGGTCTTTCACCTATATCGAACCGTTGCGACTGAAAATGATGCCCTTCACTTTCTAATTCGACTTTTTAGAGTGGACTCAACCCTGGAACTTGGAACTTGGAACTCTTCCGGCTTCCTATCTTCCGCAAATCTCATCGATCGCTTCGCCGTATTTTTCGTCGATCACTCCGCGTTTTATCTTTAACGTCGGTGTCATTTCGCCTTTATCGATCGAAAATTCCCTCGGCAGGAGATAGACTCTCTTGATTCGTTCGTAATCGCTCAGTTCCCTTGTAAACCTGATCGCGTCATCCTGTACGAGTTTTACAACATGCGGATTCTCGCAAAGTTCCTCGCGGCTTCCTTCGGCTTTGAGCCCCGCTTCGTTAATCGCATCTTTTAGCGCGTCCCAGTCGGGAACGATCAGCGCTCCAACCTGTTTTCTTCCGTTTCCAACAACCACCGGCTGCGCGATCAAAGGCGATTGCTTGAGCAGGCTTTCCACCTGGAGCGGCGCTATATACTTGCCGTTGGACAGCTTGAAGAGATCCTTGATCCGATCGGTGATATAGAAATGCCCGTCGCGGTCAACATAACCGACATCGCCGGTGTGATACCAGCCCTCTTCGTCGATCGCTTTCCGTGTTTCCTCTTCCTTACCGAAATAGGCGCGCATCACGTTTTTTCCGCGGATCAAAACCTCGCCGTCCTTTTCCGCAACGCGCATTTCAATGCCGTCAAACGGAACCCCGATCGAAGCAACCTTGTTGTTCTCTGGTCTATTCGCGCAGACAATGCAGGCTTCCGTCATCCCATACCCCTGAAGAATCGGGATTCCCGCCGACCAAAAGGCGTAGGCGAGGCTCTTTGACAATGGCGCTCCGCCGGAAACAAAAAATCTCAGCGCGCCTCCGACCCCGTCCCGCCATTTTGTAAACACGAGCTTGTCCGCGATCTTGTGCTTCGCTGCCAGCATCGCCGGCACCCTTTCGCGCTTTTCGACAAAGTCCCAATACTGCTGGCCGATTTCAAGCGCCCACATAAAGAGTTTTGTCTTGGCACCGCCGGCGGCCTTACCCTTCTTTACGATCTTGTGATAAACCTGCTCGAACAAACGCGGCACCGCCGTCATAATCGTCGGTTTTACCTTTTGAAGGTGCGACGCCAGCTGATCGAATCTCGCGCAGTAATGCACCGCGACTCCGTTCGAACTCAGAACATAAAATACGGTCCGTTCGAAAATATGAGAAAGCGGGAGCACCGAGAGCGAGCGGTCGCTGGGCTTTATCGGAAGCCCTTTGGAAATCGAAGAAACGTTTGAAACAAAATTCTCGTGCGTCAGCATCGCGCCTTTCGGTTCGCCCGTCGTGCCCGAAGTATAGATGATCGTCGCCAAATCATCTGGGTTTATCTCAGCGAGCTGCCGTTCAAACATCTCGGGGTCTTCGAGGATCGCAGTCTCGCCAAGTTTCTCGACGGCTTCCAAAGACATCATTCGATTATCGCCGTCAGGCATCCCTTCCTCATCAAAAAAGACAACCTTCTCCAGCCGCTCGACGCTTTGAATCGCCTGTTCCGCATGCTTGAACAAAGCCTTGCCCGAAACCAGGATCATCTTCGATTCCGAATCCTCGAGAATATACCTGATCTGATCCACCGCCTGCGTCGTGTAGATCGGAACCGTAACCCCTCGAAGCGACAACACCGCCAGATCCGCGATCGACCATTCGGGACGATTCTCCGAAATAAGCGCGACTTTCTCTCCGGGCTTTACACCGAGCCTTTTCAGCCCCATTGCGAGCTTCTGAATCTTCTCGATGACATTCGCGCCGGAGATCCCGACCCATCCTTCGCGCGCACGAAAATTGAGCGCGGCGTTATTGGCATGCCTTCGAAACGATTCGATGCAATACGAGGGCAGATTCTGCGGGATCGTCTCAAAACCGATTAAATTCTCTGCGATCATAATCTGATTACTCTCAATTCCCCGAAAGAGGCCAGCTCGAGGCTAAATTGCGGCTAGTCCGATGATTATATAGTGCCAGGAGTCATTTTTTAAAAGCTCGGATGCCAACGCTTTGGCATCTTTCTTGCCATTCGAAACAAACGGAAAGGAAGGCGCAGGTATATGAGTCGGAATTTTTAGCACGACATCTTCGAGTCGCCGACTCCCTCAACCAAGATCTTTCGCGTCCGGCTTTCATTTCCCGGAATTCCAAAGGCGGCCCCAAACGCCAAAACGAGCGGCCTCGATCAACTCGCCGGTTTAACCCGCAAGGGTTCCACCGGCGCGTCCGAGCGGTTTTAGTTAAGTCACATCACAACAACAGTTAGCCCGAACCAAATGAACAACAACGCCATCTGGAAACTCATCGCCCGCGCCTCCGAGTATTCGCATCTGACGGTACCGATCGGAGCGGTGATCATCCTTCTAGTACTCCTTATTCCGCTCCCCGCGTTTCTCCTCGACGTGCTCATCAGTTTCAATCTGATGATCTCGGTAGTCGTGCTTTTGGTGTCAATGTACATCATAGAGCCTGTCAAGTTTTCGTCATTTCCGAACCTGCTTCTGCTAACAACGCTCTACCGCCTTGCACTAAACCTCGCCACCTCCCGACTGATTCTGACCGACGGCAATTCGGGCGAGAGCGCCGCCGGCGCCGTCATCAAGGCCTTTGGAGAATTCGTTATCGGCGGCAACTACGTCGTCGGTCTTGTGATCTTCCTGATCCTGCTCGCGATACAGTTCATCGTCGTCAACCATGGTGCGGTTCGTTCGTCGGAAGTAATGGCAAGGTTCACACTCGACGCGATGCCCGGAAAGCAGATGGCGGTTGACGCCGATCTTGCGGCCGGCGCGATAGACGAGAAGGAGGCGAGAAAACGCAGGGGCGAGATCAGCCAGGCATCGGAGTTTCACGGCGCAATGGATGGTGCCATCAGATTTACGCAGAGAGACGCCGTCGCATCGATAATCATCGTTATCGTAAACATCGGCGCCGGGTTTGCCATCGGCGTTTTCCAGCACGGGCTTTCGCTAGAAGACGCCATCAAGACCTACACGATATTGACGGTTGGAGACGGCGTCTCGGCCGCCGTTCCCTCTTTGTTTATTTCCGTCGCTGCCGCGGTAATCACCACGCGCTCCGCCACCAAATCCAGCATCGGAACCGAAATGAGTTCCCAGCTCCTCCAAAACCCGCGCCCGCTTTATATAACCTGCGGCGTTTTGACATTGCTTGGAATCCTCCCCGGAATGCCGCACTTCGCGTTCCTAACGCTTGCCGCCATTGTAGGCGGCGCGGGTTATCTCGCGAGACAATCGAGCATGTTTGAGGAAGAGGCCGAGCAGCAGGCGAAACTTCTCGAAGAAAAAACCGCAAAGACCACCGAACCCGAAAACATCGAGAAACTCTTGAAGGTCGATACGCTCGCCCTCGAGGTTGGCTATGGGCTAGTCGGACTCGTCAGCGAGGATGATTCATTCCTAAATCGCATCCGCGAAATACGCCGGCAGGCCGCAATGGAGCTCGGCATCATCGTCCCCTCGGTACACGTGACGGACAACCTTCAGCTCTCCCCGCGTGAATACACGATACTTCTCAAAGGCGAACGAATCGCTGGTGGCGAAATACATCCCGATGCGTATCTTGCGATAGATCCGGGCGCGGTTCGCGAAAAGATCAACGGCGTTGAAACGACCGATCCTTCGTTCGGCATGCCCGCGGTTTGGATCAGGAGAAGCGACGACCGCGATCGAGCCGTTGCGGCCGGTTACACCGTTGTCGATCCGACAACCGTCGTCTGCACCCATCTCGCCGAAACGATCCGCAAATTCGCTCCCGAGCTTCTCGGAAGGCAGGAAACCAAGCGACTCCTCGACGCTCTCTCGGAAACGCATCCAAAAACGGTAGAAGAAGCGGTTCCAAAGGTGCTCAGCCTCGGCGAGACGCAACGAGTTTTGCAGAATCTTCTTTCCGAAAGGGTTCCGATCCGTGACCTCGCAACGATCCTCGAAGTGATCACCGATGTCGGTGTCGTGACGCACGACGTCAATACCCTGACGGAAGCGGCCCGTTCGGCACTCGCCAGAACGATCAGCGCAAACCTCGCCAACGAACATGGAGAACTCTCTGTAGTGACTCTCGATCCGACTCTCGAAAACCAGATCGCGGAACGTCTCGGATTGCTCGGAGGCAGTAATGATCAGGTTTTGGAGCCCGAATTCGGCCGACAGCTGCTTGAGAAAATCGAGGCCGCGGTGCAGGCGGCGGTGATGACGCAGCCCGTCGTGCTGTGTTCCTCGCTGATCCGACCGCACCTCAGAAAACTTACGGAACGCTTCTTGCCTGATCTGGATGTGATCGCCCACGGAGAAGTGGCGCCGAACGTACAACTCATACCGCTGGGGACAGTGAGCTAGCAGTTCCCCGGCGGACCTTCCACCAAAAAAAACCCTTCGGTGGAACCGCTCAGATGGAGATACGAAAATGAACGTTAAAAAATACCGCGCACAAACAACACGTGAAGCACTTGAAATGATCAAGGAAGAACTCGGCGCCAACGCCTATGTACTCGAAACAAGGAAGATCAAGGCCGGCGGCTTTCTCGGCCTTCGTTCCAGAAACGAAGTCGAGATCAGCGCCGCCGTTCCCGAGACGCTTTCCTTGAGCGCCGCCGACAGAAACGAACCAGGAATCCAAATAGTAGATGACAGCGAGGCGATTCCGAGACAGATGCCGACCGTTGATTCGGCTTCGCGTGAAAGAATTCTCAACGCACTCGCCGTGCGTGCCGCTTCGGCCAAGAGCGCCGGACGCGCGGCATTGGACTTTCGAAAAGAAGATGTCTCTCCGAAGACCTTTGAACGCAATTCGTTCGTTCCGGAAAAGAGACCGATCGAAACCGTAGAGCTGAGCAGCGAAGCACCCAGAATCGTCCATCCGAGAATGCCCAAAGTGCGCGCCGCTTCGGCAAGTGCCAACTCCCCGGCTCTTGATGCCTCAACTGCAACCCCGATGCCCGCCCCCCGCTCAAACATTCTCGCCGAAACGCTTTCCACGGAATCCGGAGCCTTCTCATCCGTCGCCTCTCCCGCCGTCGTCACCGCACCACCCGAAATAACGAGAACCGACATCGAGCTAATTCGCGCCGAACTCCGCGAAGTCAAGTTCTCGCTAAACTCCTTTGGCGGCACCTTCCCGAAATTCGCCCAGGAATTCAATTTCGAGAGAGACGGTGCGATCTTTGACTATCCCTTCTACGATACATATCTTGAACTCTCCCGAACCGGTCTCGATCCGGCAAAGATCAGGAAACAGCTTTCCGAATTTGTGCCGCAGTTTTCGGGCGGCGCATTGCCGGCGACAAACCTCTCGAGATTGGTGCTCAAGCGAATTCTCGCCTCCGGCCCCGCCTTCTACGGCGATCCGCTCAGAAAACACAGGATCATGGCGATCATCGGCGCGACCGGCGTTGGAAAGACGACTACAATCGCAAAACTCGCCGCTCGCGAAACACTCGACAACGCCAAGGCAGTCGAACTCGTTACGCTCGACACATATCGCATCGCCGCCGTCGATCAGCTCAAGACATACGCCGAAATAATCGGCGCCGGATGCCATGTCGTGCGGAACGTCGCCGAGCTCGACCAGAAGCTCAACGAGATTTCGAAAAACGCAACGATATTGATCGATACGACCGGAAGAAGCCCCTATGATCTTTCCGATCAATCCGAGGTTTCAAATTACCTGAAAGCAAATGAAGAGATCCACAAATGCCTCGCGGTTCAATCAACGCTGAATCATGACGACGCGATGCAGTCTCTCAGCAAGTTCAGCATGTACGGCGTCAACTCACTCGTTTTGACCAAGATGGATGAAACCTCAAAACCCGGCAAAATCCTCGACACAATTTCGACCGCCGGTCTTCCGATGTCCTATTTCTGCATGGGCCAGCGCGTACCCGAAGACATTCGAGTCGCCGATGCCGAAACGGTTTCCGAGCAGGTACTGCCTCGTGAAAATCAAACCCAAATGCGTTTGAGCGCATAGTTCGGTTTTCTGGAATTTCAAGGCAAGTGATAGTTTCAATCCTATAAGAGGATCTTTCATATTCAATTTGGTCCGATATTACGGGGCCGAAATCACTTGCCAAATCCGGATTACCGGAAAGAAGCGCAAAATTCACCCCCGGTATCGATTACAGCCAAACAGAATGAAAGACCAAGCATCCACGTTGCGGCTCATCGTCTCGAATGATATGAGAATGAGCGGAACGCAGCATCAGGAACGCGCAAGCATGAAAAGCAATTCCCACACAAGCAGCATAGCGATTTCAGGAGGCAAGGGCGGTGTTGGAAAATCCAACCTCGCCGTCAACCTCGCGATCGAACTCGGTGCGCTTGGAAACGAAGTCACACTCCTCGACGCGGATCTCGGACTTGCAAATGCCGATCTGCTTTGCGGTGTGACGCCAAAGCACCATCTCGGACACGTCATTGCCGGCTGGAAGGAGCTCGACGAAATCGCGATACATCTTTCGGCCAACGTTCGTCTTCTTCCGGGCGGAAGCGGAGTTCGAAAGCTCGCCAACATCTCCATCGAGGACGATTCGAACGTTCTCGAAAAACTCCGAAAGATGGAGCAGGATCTGGACTACCTTTTGATCGACACCGCCGCCGGAGTCGGCGACAACGTGATGGGTGTCTTGAGCGCCGCCGACGAGGTGATCATCGTCGCCACTCCCGACCCGACCTCGATCGTCGATGCCTACGCGACGATCAAGGTGATTCTGCAGGAAACAGAAACAAAGCCGATTTCGGTCGTCGTCAACAATGTCGTCGGAGTCGGTGACGCGGAAAGCGTTTTTCTTCAGATCGAACAGGTCGTAAAGAAATTTCTCAACCGTCGCGTGCGATTTCTCGGGATGGTTCCCCACGACGACCAGCTCGCCGAAGCCGTCCGTGACCAAACCCCCGTCGTCAGATTCGCCCCCCAATCACCGGCGAGCCGCGCCATACGGCTTATCGCAAAGCAAATCTGCAACCGATCCCCGCAAGACCTTTTGACAACTTCCGAACAAACGCAGTCTTTCTGGAATCGTTTAACGCAGTCCTAACTCCCCGAAAAGGACTTCCCGCACCAAACCAAAATCCAATTTCCGTTTCTCCCAAACATGCCTCGAAGTTCTCCTACACAAAGCTACGAACAGTCAGCGCTGTCTTTAAATGCGGGTCTCTCGCAGGAAGAGCGCGACGAACTGATCACAAGCCACCTGTCAAAGGTGAAGTACATCGCGGATCGCATGTCGGCCAAACTACCGCCATCGGTTGAAAAGGACGACCTCTACGGTGCCGGCGTGCTCGGTTTGATCGACGCCGTCGAACGTTTTGACGCGACACGCGGAATCGCCTTTACGACCTTCGCCGAGATGCGAGTCCGCGGCGCGATCCTCGACAGCCTGCGCGCGCTCGATTGGGCATCGCGCTCGGCAAGACGCCGCGCGCGCGAGATCCAGGACGCGTTTTCCGCCGTCGAACAGCAAAAGGGGCGTTCGGCACGCGAAGAGGAAGTCGCCGAGTTCCTAAATATTCCTTTGTCGGAATTCCACGCCGCGATGAACGAAATCCGCGGTTTGACGCTTTCAAACCTCGACGAACCCGATGAGGACACCGGTTTGAGCCTTCTCGATACGGTGACCTTTGACGGCCGCAGCCCGCTGGAGCGCTTCGAGTACAACGAACGACGCAGGATCCTCTCCGATTTGGTTGACGAACTCCCCGAGAAGGAACGCAAGGTGATCGCGCTTTACTACCTTGAGGAGCTAAACATGAAGGAAATCGGGATCATCCTCGATGTTTCCGAATCACGCGTGTCGCAACTGCGGACACAGGCCATCATCCGTCTCAGAAACGGAATCAAGAAACTGATATGAACGCCGGAGATCTGATTTCAAGCGAAGAAATGTCGGCACTTATGCCGGAGAACGAGAAGCGCGGAACCGGCGCCAAGCCCGGCGTCGTGCCCTACAATTTCCGCAAACCCGATCGGCTTTCGAAAGATCAGATTCGCGCGATCTATCTTCTGCACGATCTCTTTGCGCACAGCCTTTCATCGAGTCTCCCCTTGCTTCTCCGAACAGCCTCGGAAGTCAATTTGATCTCCGTCGAGCAACAGCCGTTTGGAGACTATCTAAAGGGGCTCGCGGATCCGACCACGATTTTTACGATTTACGTTCCGACGCTTCGAGGCAGCTATGCCGTCGAGATCAGCTCTCCGATCGCGTTTCCGGTGATCGACAGACTGCTGGGCGGAGCGGGAGACGATCTTGAGGAAAAGAGAGCGGCGACCGATCTCGAGCTAAATATCGTCGAGGATTTTCTATCGATAATCTGCGACGCCTATGTCGAGGCGTGGAAACCGATCATCCCGCTGGAGGGCGAGGTAAGGGCGCGCGAAACCAGACCGCAGATGGCGCAGATGGTCGCCCAAAACGAGGTCGTGGTAACGATCGCCTATCAGCTTCAAATTGGAGAGGCGCGGGGTTCGATGTCGATCTCGATTCCGATCGTCACCCTCGAGCCAGTGATAGACAAGTTCAATCCCGCTTCATATTCGAGCGGAAGCAAGGTCAGCCAGGAAGAAAGGCTGGCGCTGAGGGAAGGCCTCAAGCGGGTAAAGTTCCCCGTTTCAACCGAGATCGAGCCGCTATCGGTCCGTTATGGAGATCTCGCAAAACTCGGAGTCGGAGACATACTCCGCACCAATCATCGAGCCGATGCCTCGGTAAACATAAATATCGGCGGCAAGGAAAAGTTCAGGGGATCGCTGGCGGGAGACAATGGCCAGCTTGTCGTAAGGATCGAATCCAAGGTTTAGCAAACAAATTATGAGTACAAGCAACGACCCCGTAATGGGGCTTCTGGAAAAGTTAAGGGACGTTGAAATGGAGGTGATCGTCAGGTTTGGCTTCGTCGAGATGCCGCTCCGCGATGTCGCCGCACTGGCAACAGGCTCGATGATCGAACTCAACCGTTCGGTTGATGAACCCGTCGAACTGCTTGTAAACAATCGTCCATTCGCCCGCGGCGAAGTCGTAGTGGTTGACGGTTACTACAGCATAAGGATCACAGAAGTTACCCCTGCCGAACGGCATTCGAACATCTTCTCGGTTGAGTCGCTCGCCGGAAGCATCGATAACACGGAACAATCCCCGGCTCAGGATCAACCCGAAGCAAAGCCGCGTCCGGAAAATCCACCTGCGGCAAATCCTCAGACCGCAAACCCGCCGGCGGGCGCGAAGCCACCGAACGCGCCCCCGCCAAACCGCAATCCGCAGGGCCAGCCGCAAGGCCAGCGCCCGGCGGCTCCGCCACCCCAAAACAACCCCGCAACATAGGTAACAATTATGGAGATACAGCAAGTAACGACAGTATTGGTATTCCTTAGTCTCGCTCTTTCGGTGTTCTCGCTTTTGCGAAACCGGCACAACCGCAGAGAGCTTGAGTTTGGCGCAAACCAGCTCGAACTCCTTGATGTGACGCTTCAGGAGACGATGGAGTTGATCGAAGGAAACTTGAAGACCTCAAGCGATCACGCGCGACGCATCGCCTGGCTCGATGCGAAAGTTCGGCAAAGCCGATACTTTTCGATCAAGGAGAAAAACTCGACCGCGATACGCGACGAGCGTCGTCCGAGCATCGAGGAAAGACGCGAAAGAATCCTGAGGATGTCTGACGAAGGTTACGACTGCGACATGATCGCAACGCACCTCGGTCTGATGCCCGGAGAGGTTCAGTTGATACTAAATCTGAATTCGCGCCCGGCGGCGGTCGCCTAGGAGACAATAGAGATGTATTCAGGACTCTACACCGCCGTACTCGGCATGAAAGCGCGCGAGAAAACGCTTGAGGTTCAGGCGAACAACATCGCGAACTCCTCGACCGACGGTTTCAAGGCCGAACGCCTTTCGTATTCGACGTTTGAAACCGACGAGCGCGGAAGCCCGGATTCGCAACCCACGGTTGCCGGCGTCCTCGCTTCGAGCTCGACCGACTATTCAACCGGACAACTTCGCGAAACCGGTGCGACGCTCGATGTCTCGATCCGCGGCGATGGATTCTTCAAGATCCAAACCGAAAGGGGTCCGCGGTTTACACGCGCCGGAAGTTTCTCGCAGGACGCCGCCGGACAACTCGTGACAAAGAACGGCGATCTCGTTCTCGGCGATCAGGGACCGATCACGCTGCCAAAAGACGCAACGGTTGCGATCACGCGAGACGGAGTCATCACCGCAAAAGGAAAACCGATCGGGAAGATCTCGGTCGCCCGATTCGACAACCCCGTAACCGCGCTTAAAAAAGACGGAGATTCGCTGTTTGCGCTAACGGGAGAGGGTGAGGCAGCGGACGTACCCAATCCGGATATCCTCCAGGGAACGCTCGAATCGTCAAACGTAAATCCGGTAAACGAAATGGTCGAGATGATCAACAACACCCGCGAATTCGAATCCCTGCAAAGATCCGTAACGCTAATGATGAACGACGTCGGAAAGAAGATTTCTACGGAACTGGGGAGAGCGTAACCGGAGAAGTTCCAAGTTCCAGAAGTTTCAAGTTCCAAGTTCCCTGACTTTACGAGCTTGCGATTGGAACTATGAACCCTTCTAAATGAAACCTTTGCCTTATTCCGGCATACCACCGATGCCATTGAAATAGGAACCATGAAGCTTTCCGAATCTTGGAACTTTTGGAACTTGGAACCTGGAACACTTCCGATCCACCAACCACAAAGGAGAAACAATGCCAAACAGAGCACTCTTAACAGCCGCGACAGGGATGCATGCCCAGCAGCAGAATGTCGATAACATCGCAAACAATATCGCCAACTCCGGTACGACCGGGTTCAAGCGGGGTCGGATCCAGTTTCAGGATCTTGTCTATCAAAATCTGAGGGCCGCCGGGGGTGCCGTCAATGCTTCGTCAAACCTTCCCGTCGGGCTCGAGATCGGACTCGGCACGCGCTCGATCGCAAACACGCGTTCGTTCTTGCAGGGAGACTACCAGCAAACGGGCCAACCGACCCACATGCTCATCGAAGGCAGCGGCTTTTTTCAAATCCGCATGCCAAACGGAGATATCGGCTATACCCGCGACGGTTCGTTCGAACTCAACAATCAGGGACAAATCGTCACAACCAGCGGTTATCAGCTAGAGCCCGGAATCACGATCCCTTCAAACGCCACAAAGATCACGGTCGGGAACGATGGAACCGTTTCGGTGGCGCTTCCCGGGCAGCTCAATGAATCGACCGTCGGACAGATTCAGACAGTCGTCTTCGCAAACCCCAACGGCCTTTCCGCTCAAGGCGGGAATCTCTTCAAGGCGACCGGTTCTTCCGGAGACCCGCAAACCGGAACGCCGGATTCCGAAGGCTTTGGAAAAATCACGCAGGGGTATCTCGAGGGCTCGAACGTGAGCGCGGTCGAGGAACTCGTAAACATGATCTCGGCGCAAAGGATTTACGAAACGAACTCGAAGGTGATCACGACCGCCGACCGTATGCTTGGCACTATCAATCAGGTAATCAACTAAACCAGAGGCATGTTGAAACTTCTCTTCCCTCTTTGTTTTCTTGTTTTCGCGATCGGCGCGACGGCCTTTGGCGCGCCTGTTTCGGTTTCGATAAAATCAGCCGCTGTCGCAGACTCGGAAATCCTACGGGTTTCGGATATCGCCTCTCTGCGCGGCGGAGACCCGGCAAGGATCGCACGAATCGGCGCGGTTTCATTGGGATACGCGCCAAATCCCGGCGCCGTCCGCGAGATTGCAAAATCGAGAGTCAAGCTCGCGATTTTGGCCACCGGTTTTCCTGCCTCGGATTTTTCCCTTGTCGGTCCCGACACCACCTATGTAACGCGTAAAGGACAGTCGATATCGACCATTGAGGTGGATTCGGCAATCAAAAAAGCGGTCGAGGGATTCGCTTCTGCGGGAAGCTTTACGGTTTCGCGTTTGGTTATCGACTCGCAACCAATCACCGGGCTCCCGACCGGCAAGATCGAATTGCGCGCCGACATCTCGGCCGTTCGAAACCTGTTCGAACCGTTTTTTGTTTCTTTGGAAATACGCATCGACGGGCGCCACCAAAAGAAGGTTCCAGTCCGTGTCGAATGCGAGGCCACGGCGCGAGTCGCCGTATTGCGCAATCCGATCGCGCCGCAGCAGAGAATCTTGCCGGAGGACGTCGCTTTCGAAAACGTTCGGCTCGAAAGGAATCTCTCCGAATATGTAACCGACCAAAACGGGCTTCGAGCCATTAAATCCGCACGCGCGATTTCTCCAGGAGAGCCGCTCGAGCGTTCGATGTTTGTTGCGGATCTGGCCGTGAGAAACGGTGATCGCGTAAAGATCGTAGCCGAAAACGGTACTTTGACGCTTGCCGTAACGGGCGTCGCGCTTTCGGCGGGAAGAATCGGCGATCGAATACTCGTTAAGAACGTCGATTCGGGTAAACAACTTCAGGCGACGGTTCTCGATGAGGGCGTCGTTGGTATCAGGTTTTAACATATGTACAAGCTAATTTTATTGTTCGCAGCAATTACAATATCGCTTTCTCCCTCGGATGCCTTCGGCCAAAAGAAAAAGAAGTCAAAAAAATCCGCGCCCAAACCTACGGTTGTCGAGATAACGGAGGTTCCGCCCGTTCCGCCGGCTCCAGCAGTCGGGCAGGCTCCGATCGCAAACGGCTCGCTTTACTCCGACAACGCTCCAAACACGAATCTCCTCGCCGATTTCAAGGCGCGTTCGATCGGAGATCTCGTCTTTGTTGATGTCGTTGAAACAAGCACCGCAACCGTCACCTCGGGCGCCGATCGCTCGAGGGAATCGGGAAATGTCGGTGGACTCACGAGCCTCATCAGCGCCTTGCCGATCAACGGCGCTTCGACGGCCGGTTCGGTAATCGCCGGTATGGGAAACCGCGAATACTCCGGTTCGGGATCGACCCAGCGCAATTCAAAGGTGACGGCAAGAATTACGGCGCGCGTTATCGAAGTTCTTCCCAACGGCGATCTGCGGATCCAGGCGGTAAAGGAAGTAAAGGTAAACAAGGAAACCGAACTCCTCGCCGTAACGGGAATCGTACGCAAAACCGATATCGGCGCCGACAACTCCATTCAAACGATTCAGATCGGCGATCTAAAGGTCGAGTTCAATGGCAAGGGAGTTGCATCAAGTGATAATGCGCCCGGTTGGCTTTTCCGGCTTTTTGACAAACTAAGTCCTTTCTAGAAAAAGTTTTATTCCCGAAATTCAACTCAAATGTCCTTTTTTCATACATTTACAAAGCGCACGACGCTTCTCGCCACAGTGATTGTGGCGCTTCTTCCGATCGCCGCATTGTGTCAGACACCCGACGATCCGATGAGCATACGCGTCAAGGATTTGGCGGAGATCGAGGGCGTTCGCTCCAACCAGCTCATTGGCTACGGGCTCGTGATCGGTCTCAACAAAACCGGCGACCGCGTTCAGCAAAACCAGTTTTCGCGTCAATCGGTGCAAAACCTTCTCGAAAGGATGGGGATTTCGGTTGACGCCAATTCACTCAAACCCGAAAATGTCGCGGCCGTTATGGTAACGGCTACGCTCCCTCCTTTTGTTCGCCAGGGAATGCAGCTCGATGTAACGGTTTCTTCGATCGCCGACGCAAAATCGCTTCAAGGGGGTACCCTGATCCTAACCGAACTCAAGGCCGTCAACGGACAGGTTTTCGCGGTCGCACAAGGATCGGTTTCGATCGGTGGAATATCGGCGGGAAGGGGCGGAAGTTCGGTCGAGATAAACCATCCGACAGTCGGTCGCGTGCCGAACGGCGCCACCGTCGAACGAGGCGTACCAACCGAACTTGCACCAAACAACAAACTAACATTGGTTTTGCGCAACGATGACTTCTCTACCGCGGCGCGTCTCTATGGAGTTATCAACGCTCATTTCGGCCAAGGCACCGCCAAGGCGCTCGACTCCCGAAATGTCGAGGTCTCGATTCCGACAGGATTTAAGGACAACACGGTGCAGTTCATCGCCGAACTCGAATCGCTTCGGCTGACGCCCGACAAAATCGCAAAGATCGTAATAAACGAACGAACAGGTACGATAATCATGGGCCGCGAGGTGCGGATCGGCGCCGTCGCGATTTCGCAGGGCGGAGTAACGGTCCGCATCGGGACTACATATGATGTCGTCCAGCCCGAGGCGTTCAGCAAAAACGGCACGACCGCCGTCGTACCGCAAACCACGGTTGAAGTCGAACAAAAACCCGCCGAATCTTTCCTTCTCCCCGAAGGATCGACGGTCGATGAAGTCGTAAGGGGCCTTCGTGCGATGGGGGTTTCCGCCCGCGACACGATCAGCATCCTGCAAGCCATAAAGTCCGCCGGCGCCATGAACGCCGAACTCGAAATGCAATAGATTCAAGGAATTACGCGATGTCGCTTGAAATCGGTACAACAGAAAACCGCATCGGAATCCGTCAACCGGCCGAACCCTTGAGTCGCGCCGACGAGCTGCGAATCCGCGACAAGCTGTCCGAATTCGAGGCCGTCCTTCTTAACCAGATAACGTCGGCGCTCAACCGGGCAAGCTCCGACGATGATTCCCTTTTCGGCTCCGATAGCGGCACCGATCTAGCCAAAAACCTCTATTCGGAGCAACTCTCGCTTGCGATGGCGAAATCCGGCGGATTTGGAATCGCGGACAAATTGCTCTCCCAGTTTGGGCTGGAACCCGAAAGCGTGAAGGCCTCGAAAATGGAGATCAGCCCGCTGCCAAAGAATCCCGCTTCGAACGCTCCGGTCGATTTGATTGTTCAAAAGCCGCTCGGTGACTTCACGCCAACCGACGACGGATCCGAAATCGGGGTCGTCTCAGTCGATCAGGATACTGTTGATGATCAGGTTTGGCGGGCGCCGTTTGTCGATCCGAAATACGGAATCGATGTAACAAAACCCGAGAACCAAATTCCTTCGACTTCGCTGCGGCTTCCGGTCGAGGGCAGAATCTCCTCAAGATTCGGTTCGCGATTTCATCCGATCGACAAGACGCAGAAGTTTCACAAGGGCATCGACATCGCAGCCCCCGCCGGCACCCCGATCAGGGCCGCGGCGGGAGGCGTCGTCAAATTCTCCGGTGTCAACGGAGGGTACGGAAACATGGTCGTCATCGATCATGGAAATGGTCTGGTGACAAAGTACGGGCATGCATCGACGCTTAAAGTGGTCGAGGGCCAGGAAGTATCGCCGGGCGAAATTATCGGAACGGTCGGTTCGACAGGAAAATCGACAGGACCACACGTGCATTTTGAGGTTTTGGAAAACGGCGTCGCCGTAAACCCTTTGGAATTACTCGCTAAAGTTTCCACTCGAGAACCCGATAAGTGATTTGAGGGGTCATATCAAGAGTAAGGAATCTTGTATTATGAGTAAGTTTTCAATCAACAACACCAATAAAATCAATGGCTTACAGGGAACAGACAACAATCGTCTGGAGAATCTCAAAAACCGCCCGGCAGCCTCGCCAAACGCCGCGGCACGAACGAATGAAACGGATGATCTAGCGGTATCCGAAAAGGCGGGTGAATTCGCGACTTTGAAGTCACGCGTCGCCACGCTCCCGGACATCCGCAGGGATCTTGTAAGTACTTTCAAATCATTGATTTCCACAGGAAGGTTTAATCCGCCTTCGACGGAAGTCGCGGGCGCAATGCTCGCAGAGGAGTTCTGATGGAACACACGCGCAACGGAATCCTAAAGCAGGTTTCCAAACTAATGGACGATCAAAAAGCGGCCTACGACGTTTTGCAGGCCGCGACCAAGGACCTCTCCGTTGCGTTGGTTCAAGGCGATCTCGCCTCCATCGAATCCCACAGAAGACGCGGTGAAACCGAGCTGACACGCATGCGCGCGCGTCTGGTCGAGGTTATGACCGCGCTTACGCGTTTTGCCGAGCGCACCGCGGGTGAGCAGGAAAAGCTCGAAGCGGATATCAAGACCGAATTTGAGGTTTCCGCAAAAGCATTGATCGTGCAGGCAAAGGAATACCAGAGAATGGCGAAACAAGCAGCCAACCTCGCAGTCGGAGGTTCCTCGTTCGCCGCGGCGTGCATCACAAACGCCGGAGTTCCCGCCTCGACCTACAACAAACCGATACTCAAGAAAGCCGGAGCCGATAATCAATGGGCATAAACTTCTCATCATTCGAGATCGGCCGGCGCGCATTGAACGCAAACCAGCTCGGTATCGAAATCACTGGCCACAACATCGCCAACGTCAATACTCCCGGATACTCGCGCCGCAGCGTCTATCTTGCCGAGTCGCCGCCCGATGGCTACGGAAATTTCCAGATCGGAACCGGCGTGACGGTCGAAAGCGTACAGGCCTTCCGCGACAACTTCATAGAATCCAGGATTCAAAGAGAGCTCGGGATCGCCGGATATCTGAGCGCCCGGCGCGACTCGCTGTTTCCGGTCGAATCGGCGCTTCAGGGCGTCGATGGCGGAGGGATTCAAGCCTCGATCTCGGACTTCTTCGGTGCGTTTCGCGATCTCGAGGCAAATCCCGATTCGGTGCCATTGCGCTCGGTCGTCACCGGACGCGCGCAAACCGTAACCGACACCTTTCATTCGACCGCCGAACGGCTTCAGGAAATCCGTTCGAGCACCGATCTGCAGATCCGTGCGACGGTCGATGAGGTAAACCGTCTTTCGGAGAGAATCGCGACACTGAATGTCGAAATCAGAAAATCGCTGAACGCCGGCGGTGACGCCGAGGCGTTGCGAGATCAGCGAAACGAACTCCTCAACGGACTTTCGGAACTGACCGGTGCGCGTTCTACTCAAAACGACGACGGCACGATCACGATCACCGTCGGCGAGGGCCGCGCCTTGGTAAATGCGGATCAGGTTCACTTGATAACCGCCGACAACGTTCCGCCGTTTGGGCTCGCTGAGCTGAATCTCGACGGACAGCCGGTCGTTTTCGAAAGCGGCACCATAAACGGGCTTTCTTCGGCGATCGATACCGTAAACGACACGCTCGAAACACTTGACGGAATCGCCGCGGAATTCGCCGCCCGCGTAAATGCGATACACACGACGGGTACCGACCTTGACGGAAATCCCGGCGTAAACATCTTTGACACCTCCGGTACGATCACAGCTTCGACGATTCGCGTTGATCCGACCGTTCGCACAAACCCGCGCCTGATCGTCGCATCGGCGCTTCCCCAACCATCCGAATACGGTACCGTCGCCGGGCAAATCGCGGGCCTTTTGACCGAAACCGGCATCACTGTCGGTTCGCGAAACGGTTCGTTTAGCTCGATTTACGGCACGCTCATCACCGACGCCGGCTCGCAGGTACGCGATGCGCTCGACGGGCTTGAGACACAGGCCGCGATCATCGCTCAAGCCACCGCGCAGCGCGAATCGATCTCGGGCGTTTCATTGGACGAAGAGGCGATCAGCCTGCTTCAGTATCAAAAGGCTTTTGAAGCGGCTGCGAAATTCATACGCGTCGCGGATGAGATGACGCAGACCATCATCTCGCTTGGCGGCTAGGCAAAAGGCAAAACGCTATGATTCATCGAGTACCCACAGGAAGTTCGCAATCGCATCTGCTTGATCGCATAAACATCAATCGGCAACGGCTCAACACCGTTACCGAACAGCTGACAACCGGAAAGCGCATCAATCGTCCATCGGATGATCCCATCGCTTCGGAAGTAGTAATCAATCTGAAGACGACGCGCGCCGAGATTTCGCACTATCAGCGCGCCGCCGTCACTTCGCTGCAAAAGCTCGACGCCGCCGATTATTCCTTTAACGATTACCAACTTGATCTCGACAAGATCAAGGAAACGATCTCCGGCGGTCTGAGCGACGTCACAAGCGACACCACAAAGGCGGCGCTTGCCAACCAGCTTGAGGCGTTGAAAAACGGAATAATCAGTTTTGCAAACACCCGAAACGGTTCCGAATATCTTTTTGGCGGGACAAGGCAGGACGTACCTCCGTTTGATCCTTCCACGGGGCTTCCGGCGGCGGCTCCGGCGGACCCGCAATACGTGCAGGTCGAACCCGGGACATTCGCGCTGGCGGTTGGTGTGACCGCGGAGTCGTTTCTTGTCGAAAGCGGAACTTCGATTCTCGATGATATCGATGCGGCGGTGACCGCTCTCCGCGGTACGGGAGACCCGGTTGCGGATAGAAACACGCTCTTGAATTCGATGACGCGCATAACAAGGTTTCAAGAGCTCGCCTCCGAAGCGCGTGCGCTTATCGGTGTAAACCAACGCGCGATTCAAAACGCACAGGAACGACTCCAAACCGTCGATCTTTCGGTGATGGAAACCATCTCCAACAAGGAAGATACCGATTTCGCTACGGCAGCGCTCGAATTGAACGACGCCCAAAACGCACTAGAGGCCGCGCTCGCGGTCGCCGGCAGAGGCCAACGCTCGCTCCTCGACTACATCGGCTAAATGCCGTCGCTCCCGGAAATCAAGCACAAGGCAACCGCTTGTTTCCCCCACCCCAATCAATTGCCAACAATATTCGATTGAAATCAAATTGACATCGCCAAAAATTCCAATAATCATGTACCAACCCAAGGAACTTGGAACTTGGAACTTCTGGAACTTTGAACTCTTCCGGACGGAACTCTTCCGGACCCCCTTCCCACAAAAATGTCTGAAATAAACATCAACGGAAATCTGTTCGAGTACAGCGAAGACAGCGTCCTGACATTTGTCGAAGGCCTTATCGGAATGTCATCGATGAAAAGAGCGGTACTAGTCGCCGATCCGCGATTCCGACCGTTCTGCTGGCTCGCATCGCTCGACGACGAGTCGTGCCGCTTTATCGTTGTCGAATCCGATGTCGCTTTCGCTGATTTGGATTTTATGTCGCCGCTTAAAAGGATGTATGAGACCGGGAGTCCCGAACCGGACACCGTCTTTCTTGTCGTCGTAACCGTTTCCACCGATTGGACGCAGACGACATTCAACACCCGAGCGCCGATCGTTCTCAATCCCCATACCAAAAAAGCCGCACAGGTTGTTTTCAACGAACCCGAGTTCAGCCTGAATGCGTCGATGCCGGAATAGCCATGCTTGTATTGTCACGCCGAAAAGGCGAAAAAATCGTGATCGGAAATGAGATCGTCATCGAGGTAATTTCGGCCGGAGCGGACGGAGTGCGTTTGGGGATTACCGCACCGCGCGAAACATCGGTCCATCGCTTCGAAGTAGCCGAAGAAATCGAACGCGCCAATCGCGCCGCCGAAGAAGTGCTGCGAACGATTGAAACAAACGTCCTCGAAAACCTCGCCGCGCACCTTTCGAAGGAGAGGTAATTTGTATACCAGATCCCGGCTGCTCTCGTGTTCCAAGTTCCAAGTTCCAGAAGTTGAGTCCACTCTAAAAAGTCGATTCAAGGAATAAATCGACAAGCAAATTGATCCTCAGGGAAACCAGGCAAGACCCCTGCCACCTTGTGTGGCAGGTGAATGAGGTCAGCAGCTAGTCCAAACTACATTGATTCATCCGGAGGCCCCTGCCGCCTTGTGCGGCAGGTGAATAAGGTCAGCCCCTTCCAGAAAATCAATAAACCTCAACACACCAAGCATTTAACGGCCGTAGCTAGGGACCTTTGCCTCCTGCCGGACAAGCCGGCAGGGGGGCCGGAACGAATCATTTGTCGTCGCTACTAGCTTCTGACCTTATTCACCTGCCGGACAAGCCGGCAGGGGTCTTTCACAAATATCGAACCGTTGTGACTGAAAATGATGCCCTTCACTTTCTAACTCGACTTTTTAGAGTGGACTCAACTCTTGGAACCCCTGGAACCCGGAACCTCCGACGGGCTCCGCGTCGGGCGAACTTGGAACTCAGTTCGGAAGAACTTGGAACTTGGAACTTTTGGAACCTGGAACTCTGTTCGGAAGAACTCGTAACTTCTCCCCTCCCTTGCCTCGACTTCCCGCATTTGAAATAATTCCTGTTTTGATTTTTGTTTTGAATGTGAAACTCGGTGTGCGTTTTTTCCCGACCGAGACGGTTTTCGCGGAAGTGACCGGTTATGCGAGATATCCCTGTCGGCAATGGTTCATTGCTTGTAAATTTTGACGAGTTCTACCAGATAAGGGACATCTATTTTCCTCATGTCGGGCAGGAGAATCACACCGAAGGCTTCCCTTTTCGGTTTGGAATCTGGGTTGACGGCGAATTTTCGTGGACCTTCTCCGGCGCCTGGTCCATCTCGCTAAAATATCTGCCCGAGACGCTTGTCACGGATGTACACCTGATCAACGAGGAACTCGGAATCGAGATCATTTCCCACGACACCGTTCATAACGACGAAAACATCCTTCTCCGCAAAATGTCAGTCAGCAACCTGCGCGATGTCGAGCGCGAGGTACGGCTCTTCTTCCACCACGATTTCCGCATTTACGAAAACAAGGTCGGCGACACCGCCTTTTTTGATCCCGAATCACATTCCCTGGTTCATTACAAAAAGAAGCGCTATTTTCTCATCAACACATCTCCGGCGTTCGACAATTTCGCCACCGGAAGAAAGGCATTCCGAGATCAGGAAGGCACCTGGCGTGACGCCGAGGACGGCATTCTCGACGGCGGGGCGATCACCGAGGGTTCGGTCGATTCGACGATCCGCGTTACGCTCGATCTCGACGGGCAGGAATCCAAGGAAGTCTTTTATTGGATCACCGCCGGGCGCTCGCTCGCCGAAACCTCTATGTGGAACGCATCTCTTATTGCCGAGGGAATGGAAACCGCCTTCCAAAGGGCCTCTAATTACTGGAAGGTTTGGGTTAACAAAAACGAGAAGCAATTCGGTGATCTTTCCGCCGAAGTCGTCGCGCAATACAAGCGTTCGCTTTTGATAATTCGCACGCAGATCGACAACCGCGGTGCGATTCTTGCCGCCAACGACTCCGATGTAACCGACCGCGCGACCGATCATTACAGCTATCTTTGGACACGAGACGGCGCGCTCGTTGCCTACGCCCTCGACATCGCGGGTTATCCCTATTTCACCAGAAAGTTTTTGAGATTCTGCGCCGAGATCGTCCATCCAGACGGCTACTTTCTGCAAAAATACAATCCCGACGGCACCGTCGCCTCCGGTTGGCATGCCGCCTGGGACAAATGGGCGCGCAAGAAACTAATCCCGATTCAGCAGGATGAAACGGCGCTCGTGCTTTGGGCTCTTTGGGAGCATTACGATCGATATCGCGAGATCGAGTTTTCGGCAAAGCTTTATAAATCGCTTGTCGTCCGTTGCGGCGATTTCCTCGCAGGGTTTCGCGATGAAAGAACAAAGCTTCCAAAGCCATCGTGGAATCTCTGGGAAGACCGGCGCGGTATTCACACCTATACCTGCGCGACCGTCGTCGGCGGACTCCGCGCGGCGGCAAATTTCGCGCATATGTTTGGCGATTCCGAGCGAGGTTTCAGATATGAAACCGCAGCCTCGGAAATGGTCGAGGGAATGCGCGAACATCTGTATTCAAAGGGCCACGAGCATTTCTTTCGGGCCTTGAATTCGCACGACGATGTCGCCACCGATCCCGACGCCGCACTCGACGCCTCGATGTTCGGCCTTTTCTATTTTGGAGCGTTTGACGCCAACGACGAACTCGTCGTCAACACGATGGAGCGGATCGAGAAGGAATTGTGGGTCAACCAAAAGATCGGCGGAGTGGCGAGATTCGAAAACGACGGTTACATGCGCGCGACCGATGAGTACGCCGGAAACCCTTGGTTTATCTGCACGCTCTGGCTTGCCGAGTGGTACATCGCCAAATCAAAGTATCTGAAGGATCTCGAAAGGGCAAAAGAACTTATTGAATGGACGGTTGGAAAAGCGCTTCCATCTGGAGTGATGGCGGAACAAATACATCCCGATACGGGCGAGCCTTTGTCGGTTTCACCGCTGACGTGGTCGCACTCGACGCTGGTCGCGGCGGTCGAAAACTATCGCACGAGACACATGGAACTTTCGCGAAAGGGTTGAACATGCCGAGAAGCTGGAACGAATCCCGTTTGAGGAATTTTATCGAGAGCGAAACCGAGGAATCCCTGACTTTGGAATACAAGTCTGCCGAGGCGCTTTCGCGTTCCGACTTCCACAAGCAGGAGATAACAAAGGACGTATCCGCGCTCGCGAATTCTGCCGGCGGGTTGCTTGTTTACGGGATCCGCGAATCAAACGATCCCGCGCGAAGGCATCTGCCGGAATTGATCACGCCGGTCAACCGCACCGAGTTTCCAAGGGAATGGCTCGAGCAGGTGATCAACAGCATACGGCCGAGGATTGACGGGCTTCTAATCCATTCCGTACAGCTTTCCACGGGCGAGGAGGATGTCGCCTACATCGTCGATGTCCCTCAAAGCAACACCGCGCACCAGGCCTCAAACCACAGGTATTACAAGAGGTTTAACTTCCAATCGGTGCCGATGGAAGACTACGAGATCCGGGATGTACTATTTCGGGAAAAGATGCCTTCGGTCGAGGTGCGGTTTTTTCTTGAAAAAAAGATCGGCGAAGGCGGCCCCGAACAGAATCTGTTTGTGCAGGCGCGCAACGGCGGGAGCGCCTACGCGAGATATGTCGCGTGTTTTGTTGACGTACCGGTCGGCGCGCTGGTTTCGCTGGACAATCCGCGTAGCGTAAAGGATGGCGGAAGATATTATCGGCATCGTTTGACCAACCTCAATCAGGATTATGCTGATGAAACGTTTCGCGCCAATTTTCCGCTCCTGCGTTCGATGTCGATGAGCTGGTCGATCCCGCTCAAACCGGATTACCCGGAATCAGGTGGGGATCCGGGCACCATCAAATGGAAACTTTATGCCGATAACGCATTGCCGCAGAAAGGCAGCATCGCTATCAAAGAGTTGGAAATTATAGATTTGCGAAAGAAATCGGCGTAAGACGTCGGGTTTAAATATGAGAAAGGCTAAGATCCTGGCAACGCTCGGCCCCGCATCGGGAACCGAGGATGAAATTGCTGAGCTTATAAAGGCGGGCGCCAATGCCGTCCGTATAAACATGTCGCATGGCACGAGGGAAAGCCATGCCGAACTGCTTCACAACGCGCGCTCCGCGGCCCATTCCTTAAAGCGTCCGCTTGCGATACTCGTGGATCTGGCGGGACCCAAAATCCGTACGCGCTCGCTTGAAAACAAGACTCCAGTGCTGCTCAGTCCCGGCAACGAGTTTGTGCTTACGACGCGGGACATCGTCGGAAACGAGAAAGAGGTTTCGACCAATTTCGAGGAGTTGCCAAAAGTCGTAAAACCCGGCTCGACGATCATGCTCGATGACGGTTCGCTGGAATTGCGCGTGATTTCGGTTTCCGAAACCGACGTTAGCTGCGAGGTTGTATCGGGCGGTTTGCTTTATGAAAGCAAGGGCATCAACCTGCCCAATACGCCGCTTCCGATTCCAAGCCTGACTGAAAAAGACCACTCGGATTTGCTTTGGGCGATGGAGCAGGACGTCGATTACGTCGCACTTTCGTTTGTGCGCGAGGCGCAGGACTGTCTTGACGTAAAGAAGATCATAAAGGAAAACTCGAAACGCGAATTCGGGCGTACGCTTCTTGTCGCGAAAATCGAAAAGGCCGAGGCGATCGAAAACCTCGACGAGATCATCGAGGCGACCGACGGCGTGATGGTCGCGCGCGGCGATCTTGGCGTCGAAACAAGCGTCGAGCTCGTGCCGGTCTATCAAAAGGAGATTATCGAAAAATCGATCGCCAACGACCGTTTTGTGATCACAGCGACGCAGATGCTCCAAACGATGATCGACAATCCGCGTCCGACACGCGCCGAGGCATCGGATGTCGCCAACGCGGTTTGGGATGGAACCGACGCCGTGATGCTCTCTGCGGAAACCGCCGCCGGAAACCACCCCGTGGAATCGGTGCGTATGATGGCCAAGATCATAGATTCCGCCGAACGGCTCTCAAGCCGAAAACCGGCGAGCGCGATCAAATTCAACCTCGAAGCATCCGGCCGCACCTCGCAGGCGCTTTGCCGCGCCGCGGGCTATTGCGCCAAGGAAATGAAAACCGAAAAAATAGCGGTCTTTACCGAATCGGGTCTGATGGCGCGCCGTCTCTCGGGCTTCCGCTCGGGTCTCCAAACATTCGCGCTGACAACATCAAAACGCGCCAAAAACCAGCTCGCGCTTATCTGGGGCGTTTCTCCGTTTTATCAGGAACTAAGCAAATCAACCGACGAAATGCTGGCGACGGGCGAAAAGACGCTGCTTGAAAACGGTGTGGTCGAAAACGGCGAGGCGATTGTAATGATGGCGGGCCGTCTTTCGGGCCTAGGCCTATCAAGCTCGGTAATCGTATGGTCAATCGGAGAAGCCGTGGCGAGAAAGTAGGACTGTGGGGCGGCGTTCCGAACGCTATGGTTTTTGATGCTGAGTTATACGGCTAGGGCGGAATTGCTTCAAAGCTTTTGCCATGGGAATCGTTGATTTTTGAAACGGAGAATGTTCTATTAAAGAACTGGCTTGAGATTCAACTGGAAACCTACCTTGGAACAAATCCAAATGGCATCTTCAAGCGATCGCTGTTAAATTGACCTCGTTTTCATTGGGACAATATCCGTATCGTACCCAAAAGATAGGGATCCCGATCACTGGCCTTCCGGCTATCCGACCAGGGAGTCATCGCCTGACTTCAATACGTACCAAGTCGCCCGTGCCTTTCCAAGGCGTTCAATCCGGCCGGATTCCACTAACTCCCGCAGCCGCACTTTCAGTGTATTTTGATTCGCGCCCGTGATGCTTACGAATTCGGAAATGGTAAGCCGTCCATGCACCCGCAGGAGTTCCAACACTCGTGCCGAAAGTTCCGGAAGATGCCGTTCATCAAACCCCTTTTCTCTCTCGATCTTGATCGAAAGATTGTCCTTTTGCCTTTTTAGGCATCGAAGGAAGAATCCGATCCAAGGTTCCCAGTCGGGATCTTCGCTTTTGAGCGAGGTCTGGGTCCTCCTGAGACCTCGATAATACAACTCCTTGTTATCCTCGATCACGCTTTCCAACGACGAGTAGGGCACATACACATATCCAAATCTGAGCAATGCGAGTGTCGTGAGGATCCGTGATAGCCGCCCATTCCCATCCTGAAACGGATGTATGGCAAGAAATGAAACTATGAACACGGCAGCGATCAGCAAAGGGTGCAGAGCTTTCTCATCAATCGCTTTGTTCACCCAACGCACCAGGTTCTCCATTTCACGCGGTGTGTCGAATGGCGTGGCCGTTTCGAAAACGACTCCTACTACGTTGCCGTTCTCGTCCTTCGCCACCACATTGTTTGGCAGCGTCTTGTAGCTCCCCCTATGCCGCACGTCTTTGGTGCTATGTCGCAAGAGCATCTGGTGCAGTTGCTTAATATGATTCTCTGTGATGGGCATCTCCGTATGAGCCTGAAAGACTACGTCCATGGCTTCCGCGTATCCGGCAACTTCCTCTTCGTCGCGGCTCTTAAACGAAGTGATGTTTACCACTCCCAGCAGTTCTTCAACCTGGGAGTCGGTCAATTTTGATCCTTCGATTCGCGTTGACGATCCTATGCTCTCGATAGTCGCAACTTGCCGAAGCCGACCGAGTCGTTCGGGGGACAAACTCGTGAGACTCTGCCACCGGCCTTTAAACTCGTCAATCTCGGAGATTAGGCCCAGAAATTCCTGCGTTATCACTATTTGCGGTTCTTTCATGCGTAGATGTCCGATTCCATGCCCAATTCTACCCGATTCTACCCGATTCCGCATTCATCAACGCTTCTTATCTGAAACCGCGAAAAACCGGTTCGCCTGGAAACTTCTTCATTTTGTCACGAGACATGTGGAAACAGTCGGACGATGCGCTTCCAAGACGTTAAGCCCTAACCGTCTCAACGCGCCGATAAATTTGACGGAAGGCTCGATAAGAGATTTGGTCTTTGAAGTGGTCTAATAAAATCGGGCACCGAAGCGGCCCCATATACGGATTATTTGAAAGTTAGAGGAGGAGTTCTAGACGGAAGTCGAACGGAGGCTTCTTGACCACAAGTCAGTATGTTTCACGACGGGCTGGGGCAATCTGGGAAACTGCTTCATCGGTGGAGGAGTAATCGGATTGAGGTGTCGGGAGGTTCAAGTATTCTGTTCTTTTGGTGTTAATTCGGTTACCCGGACTCGTGTGTTTTCAGTGGTTCTGTGCGCTTCGCCCATTGCAGGCGGGACGCCTGCGCACCAGTCGCGCCTGCCACGAGCGCGATAGCGCGAGTGAGAATGCGGGGAGGTGCGATGATCGGCTGAGAGGGCCTTGTTCACTTAACCCACCGGGATGCTAAACGGGTTGCAGGCGGGACGCCTGCTCACCAGTCTCGCCTGCCACGAGTGCGATAGCGCGAGTAAAAATGCGGGGAGGTGCGATGACCGGTTGAAAGGGCCTTGTTCACTTAACCCACAGGGATGCTAAACGGGTTGCAGGCGGGACGCCTGCGCACCAGTCTCGCCTGCCACGAGTGCGATAGCGCGAGTGAAAATGCGGGGAGGTGCGATGACCGGCTGAAAGGGCCTTGTTCACTTAACCCACAGGGATGCTAAACGGGTTGCAGGCGGGACGCCTGCGCACCAGTCGCACTTCGCCTGAACACAATCAAGCCCCGCAACAGAACTCAAAACTCGAAACTCGTAACTCGTAACTCGAAACTCGTAACTCCCTACCTACTCAAACTCCCCGCCACCAGTATCAAGTCCGGGATCAAAGCCCGTGTCCATGCCGGTGTCGATTCCCGAATCCAGACCGGAGTCGTAATCCGAGACCATGCCGGCGTCGTAGGTTTGATCCATTTCGAAGCCGGTGTCGATACCGGAGAGATCGTCGCCCATTCCGGCGTCGTATGAACCGCCGGATGCCACTTCGGATGAAGGGTCGTAATCGGCCATAATATTTCCGGGGTCTGCCTTGACGGCGAAATCGTCGGCCATCGTTTGTTCGCTCGCGGCATCGTCGGCATACATCTCGGCCGCATAGACATCGCCTTCTTCGGCCGCCTTTTCGGCGTTTCGCGCGTTTTCGTCCGCGAACCGTTCGTGCCAAACCGCGTTGTCGAGATTGTATTCGTCCATGTCGGACTGTCCCGTATGATCGTCGCCGCCGGCCATAAAGTCCGCATCGCCCGTCGCGTATCCCGCGTTTTGAGCGTCTTCGCGGGCGGCCTCGTAATCGCCTTCGCGCAGATGCTCCGCCTGTTGCGCTTCGTAATATTCGGCTTCTTCCTGTCTGTCGGCCGCGTAATCGAGCTCCGAGGAATCCGAACCGTCGAGCATCGAATTGTCGCCTGCTTCCCAAGCCTCGTTCTCGGCCGCCTCCCTTGCTTCGGCTGCCGCTTCATAGTCTCCCGCCTCAACAAACTCGTCGGCGGCGGCCTGCGCTTCCTCTGCGGCGCGCGCATGCTCTTCCTGTTCGATCTCCTCAACCGAATGTTCCTCTTCCGTTTCGGCGGCATCGAAAGTCTCGGGTTCGAAAATATCATCGTCGGCTTGCTCTGCGTTTGGATCAAACGACTCGCGACCAAGATTGAACTCGATACTGTTTTGCGAAGCGAAATCCTCATCGGCCTCGACTTCCGAATAGTCTTCAAGCGAGATTTCGTCGATCTCGGGAGACGCGTCGACGGACTCCGGCTGGATCTCCGCAGTTTGCGAATCCACCTCTTCGAGCTCGACCCCGAGAATCGCTTCCAGAGCCTGTTCGGCCAATGATTCGTCTTCTACTTCGACTACCCCCTCATCGCTCACAACATATTCCGTTTCGGTAACCGTGCCGTCGGGCGCGGTTTCGGTTACGGAGATCGTAGTCTCGATATCGGTCGGGTCATCGGGATCGGCGGTCGATGTGATCTCGGCCGAAACCTCGGTTCCGTCCGGTTCCTCGAACTCAACCGTTTGCTCTATTTCCGTGATGATGTCGTTTCCATCCTCATCCTTTCCAAGCTCAATTCTCTGATCCTTAATCTCCATAATTCATGTTCTCCTCGAACTTCCGTTTCGTATGCTCCGCCTTCTTCCTAGATTTCTTCATCTTGAAAAGGCTTCCGCAATCCTTGTTCGGACATTTGACCGTCAAGCTATCCTTACCTCCCCATGCGGTTTCAGGTATCTTGAGCGACGAGCCGCAGTTTGAACAGCGTATGACGCTGAATCGGGGTTTTTCAGCGATCTTCTTAACCTGTTGCTGTTTCTGTTTGTAGGCGGAAGCCCGCCTTATAGATTCCGTAATGTAGTCGCGCCACGCATTTATTTCGGAGCTTCCCGCGAATTCCGAGAGCAAACGCAAACGGCGCGAAAGATACGGCGTTGAAGAAGTGGTTAACTCGGAGAGCTTCGAATAACCGTCCTCCTCGCTTGCGGCCTGCTGCTCGAGCCACGCGGCAACATTGATTTGCCTGAACAAAAATGAAGAACGCAGCGACCACGAAATCAAAACGCGCCGCGCGATATCGACGCTCCCGATGCACAAAAGACCGGCTCGATCGGCCGTTATCTCGGCCTGTCTCGCCCACGCCAAAAGCGGTATCTCGATCGCGTTTACAACCAACTGCCCTGGACTCTTCAGCGCGTTCATGATTCCGCCCGCCATAAAGCCTTTCGCCTGCGATTGTTCGCCGATCAAAAAACGCATCACGCTTTGCCACAAGGCATGCCCTGCCTGGCAATGACCCATCTCGCGCGCGAGGAGAAAGAACAGATCCGGACCCTGAAAATTGCCCGCGATCGCGGAGCCGATGACGATAAACGAATCCTTCTCGGTTCCGAATGTCAGACAATCCCAGGGCCTTTCTCCAGATAGATAGATGTCGGGCATATGCGTCATCCCAAGCACCCGCGCCGCCTTTACCGCCTGTCCGTAGATCTGCGGCATCTGTTTTTCGCCAAGCAGAATTCCGTTAAACGTCGATTCGATCCATTTCCTCCCGACTTTTTCCGAAACCATTTTCGCCGCCGACGTCAAAGGAGTAATCGCCCGCAACGCCTGCATCGCCTTGGCGTCCGCCGCCCATTCAAAGGCACGCGAGTCGATTCTATAGCCTCTCAGCAAAGGGCGGAGCCAACGGCATTCGGTGCAGATCACCCTTTCCGCCGGAAGCTTTGCGCCATCACCTCCGCATGTTCCGCAAACGGCCACTTGCGGCCGTATGGGCAAATTCGGCGCCGCCGGGGGCGCTTGAATCTGCTGCGCTTGGGGAGGATCCTGCGAAGGGACCATTTGGTTTTGCCGGAAAATCTCTTCCTGTCTTGCTGGCCGAACCGGAGGCGATTGCGGTGGTTGTACGGGAACGTTTCCGGGCGCGGCGTTTTGGGGCGGAGCCTGATTGATTGGCGGAGCAACCGCGGAAGCTTGGGCTTTTGGCGCCGGATGCTGTACGGGCGCTCCGCATACGTTGCAAAATTTAAATCCGGGGCCTCGCTGCGGATGACCATTCGAACAATATTCGGTCGGTGTTTGGTTGGTCATAATCAAATAAGAACCGTTTTCAATCGCATTAATGACGAAAAGGAGGTTCGCTTTCGCCGTTCATTCGAGCAACGCGAATCGAAACCCTACAGAATAAAACGAAACCGGCTGCGGTTTCGGTCAACGGTCTCGACCTTGCGATCGAAAAAACGACGATATTTAAAGACCGTTTCAGCATGCCGTTTTTGCACTTCGTTTATCCCGATTGTATGCCGTTTCGTGTTTTGGGCAAACAATTTGCTTCTTAATAGTGCGAAATCCGTCTATTATTGAGGCCATATGAAAAACTTCATCCCGTTTACGATGGAACGAATGATGTCGAAGCTTGAGCATGAGGTCGATTTCAATCTTTCTGAAAGCGGCGTCCATCCGATGCTGCTTGAAGAGTTGCTCGGCGAGGATCGAGCGAATCTCGAAGAACTTCTCGCGACCGATCTCAACTATCCGCACGCCAACGGCACGCCTGGATTGCGAAGAAACATTTCCGCGCTTTACGAAGGCGCGGCGCCCGAAAACGTCTTGGTTACGGTCGGCGCGATCGAAGCCAATTATCTCGCGATCACGACGCTACTTGATCCGGGTGACGAACTTGCGGTGATGGCACCGAACTACATGCAGATCTGGGGCGTGGCGCAAAACAGCGGCGTAAAGGTCCGAACATTTGGACTCAAAGAGAACGAGGGCTGGACACTCGATACGGAAGAACTCGAAGCAGCGGTTTCACCGGCCACAAAGATGATCGCGGTCTGCAATCCAAACAACCCCACTGGGCGGATTTTGGACGATGAAGAGATGAACGCCATCGTCCGCTCTGCGGAAAGCGTAGGGGCGTGGATCCTCGCCGATGAGGTTTATGCTGGCGCCGAACGCGAACGGGAGCGGGAAACGCAAAGCTTTTTTGGTCTCTATGACAAGGTCTTGGCGATTGGATCGATGAGCAAGGCCTACGGGCTTCCCGGACTTCGCACGGGTTGGGCGGTCGGGGACGAAGCCGTGATCGACGAGATGTGGGCGAGACACGAGTATCTTGCGATCAGCACCGCGATGCTTTCAAACAAGCTTACCGAGCTCGCGCTTTCCGAGGAAGTTCGTCCACGGATTATTGCAAGAACGCGGGAATATATCCGCTCGGGATTCCCGGTTTTTGAAAATTGGATGGCGGAGCAGGAGGGTCTTTTTAATTACACGGCTCCGGATGCGGCGGCGATCGCGTTTGTGAGATACAACCTCGATATCAACTCGACGGAGTTTGTCGAACGGCTCGTACGCGAAAAGAGCGTGTTGATCGTACCCGGCGACCACTTCGGAATCGACAACCATATCCGCGTCAGCTACGGTCTTCCGCACGCCTATCTACGCGACGCTCTCGGCAGAATCCGCGAGCTGTTTGACGAAGTAAGGGCGGAAAAGGCGGAATCAAAAGGCGCGTCAACGGCCTAATGGGGCTCTTGCGACCCCGTCGCATTAGGCGGGGTGAATGGCGACGGGATCGTCAAAATTTATGCCGTTTCCATCGCCGGTAAAAGGCGAACATTCGTTTTCGTCCTACTGTGGGTTTCGCGTAAAACGCACCACCGACGGCCACAAAACCCAAGTCACGCACCAGGATAAAATAAGAAATTCCGGATCTTGGATTAAAATCGACAATTTGGAGTGCACTTACCGCTTGGAACTTCTGGAACTTGGAACTTGGAACTCCCAGTCCCCCCCTCGATTTATGGATTTTTTGACGGAAATAGAAACCGCGCATCGGCGAATATCGCCGCATATCAGGCGTACCTATCTTGAGCGTTCGGAGAATTTGTCCTCTATCGCGGGAGGCGACGTTTTTCTAAAGCTCGAGAACTTGCAGCATACGGGTGCATTCAAGGCGCGCGGGGCGCTCAACAAACTCCTTTCGTTTGATCGGCAGAGTCTTGAAAAAGGCGTGATAACCGCCTCGACCGGAAATCACGGGGCGGCCGTCTCGTTTGGAGCGAACATCGTCGGTAACAAGGCGACGGTTTATGTCTCCCGAATCGCAAGCCCTTCGAAGGTTGCGGCGATAAAACGGCTCGGCGCTGAAATCGTTGAGTTTGGCGATGACTGCGTGGAAACCGAAAACCATGCCCGCGCGGAGGCCGAAAGAATCGGAGCGGCGTACGTGCCGCCATACAATGATCCCGACGTGATCGCCGGACAGGGCACGATCGCAAAGGAGATCGTCGAAGATATAGGAGTGCCGGACAAAATACTGGTTTCGCTGGGCGGCGGCGGACTAATCTCCGGTATCGCCGGTTACTTGAAAGCGGTTTCGGACAAATGCGAGGTTGTCGCCTGCTCGGCCGCGAATTCCTGCGTGATGATGCAATCGATCGGGTTGGGGAAACTCGTTGGCGATCTGCCTTCGCTTCCAACGATTTCCGATGGCACCTCCGGCGGAATCGAAAACGATTCGATCACATTTGATTACTGCCGCGATTTGGTTGACCGATACCTGTCATTTACGGAAGAGGAAATCCATCTCGCAATGCGTGACTTTATCGACGTGCACCACATGTTGATAGAAGGTGCGGCGGGTGTGGCGCTGGCTGGAATCGGTTCAAAGGAATTGGATCAAAAGGGCAAAACGACCGTTGTCGTTGTCTGCGGTGCGAACATCGGCACGGAAACACTCGCCGGCGTTTTGGCCTGAAGTTTTGAAATCGACGGCGTTCGGTCTCGCCGAGCAAGTCACTTCTGGAAATAAGATGCGGATCGCAACAAAAAAGGAAATCATCGAGGCGCTAAGCGGAATTGATCTTGTTGCTGAGATGGAAAAGGCTTTTGTCGCGTACAGCCGCGGGTTGGCCGTCGTGCCACCTGTCGGCGAGATGATCCTTGAAAAAGGCGAGGTTCATATAAAGTATGGTTACATTCGAGGCGACAAATACTATTTGATCAAGATCGCGTCTGGCTTTTACAAGAATCAGGATAACGGACTTCCAAATGGAAACGGGATGATTCTCCTCTTCGATCAGGAAACCGGAGTTCCCTCTCACATACTTTTAGACGAGGGCCATCTGACGGATCTCAGAACAGCCGCCGCGGGGGCTTTGGCGGCAAAGCATTTTGCGCCCGAGAATATAGTCTGCATCGGAATCATCGGCACAGGCGTGCAGGCGCGGTTGCAGTTGGAACTTTTGAAAGAAGTTACATCCTGTCGCGACGTCATTGCATGGGGCCGAGATAAAGCCAAAACAATCGCATTTCGCGACGATGTTCGGCAAAGCGATTTCACTTGTGATTTCGCGGATTCGCCACGGGAATTAGCCTCGTCCTCCAATCTGATCGTCACGACGACGGCTTCCAAGATCCCGCTTCTGACGCTTTCCGACATAAAACCCGGAACCCACATCACCGCGATCGGTTCGGACACACCGGAAAAACAAGAACTCGCTGAAGATTTGATTCGTGGCGCCGATCTGGTCGTCGCCGATTCGATTTCCCAGTCAAAACTCAGAGGCGAAATCTTTAAGGCAAACGATTCCGACGCTGCCTCACCTGTCGAGGCGCTGGAGCTCGGAGATGCGATTGCGAACGATCGTTGCTACCAAAACGATGGTTCGCAAATCACAATCACCGACCTGACAGGAGTTGCAGTTCAGGACATAAAAATCGCCAACGCGGTCGTACGGAAGCTTGGAGAGCCGGAGGAGTTCCGTCCGGAGGTGTTCCGTCCGGAGGGGTTCCAAGTTCCATAAGTTCCAAGTTCCAAGTTCCAAGAGTTTGTATCGCCCTAACGAGTCAGTTTTGTTCCAAACTCCGGAATATCCTATTCGGACGCATCGCGTCAGAAGAGGAAATTCCGGATGTTTCTAAACTTTGTCCCTTTAATCGACTTTTTAGAGTGGACTCAGGAGTTACAAGTTCCAAGTTCCAAGAATTGGTATCGCCCTAACGAGTCAGTTTTGTTCCAAAATCCGGAATATCCTATTCGGACGCATCGCGTCACGTAGATTCAAGCCGTGGATGGAGCGGCTTTGCGCGGAATCCACGGTATTGACAAACACAACGTTCGCGCTGGGTACCGGCGCGCAGAAACGCCCGTAATTGCTCCTTTCCAGGGCCACTAACGCGGCCGGGATAATTTTGAGGCCCCCAGTTTTTAAAAACCCGCTTTTATAAGAAATCCGGAACACCCTATTCGGACGCAACGCGTCACGTAGATTCAAGCCGTGGGTGGAGCGGCTTTGCGCGGAACCCACGGTAAACATAAAAACAACGTTCGCGCCTGTTACCGGCGCTGGGAAACACCCGTTACTGCTGCATTCCAACGCCACTAGCGTGGCTCCGATGTTTTCTTCGCGGCCACCGGGGGGCCGCGCAAGGCCGCTCCCCACAGCCACGTATCCACTTTCCGCACTCCCATCAGAAGAAGAAATTCCCGCTGTCTATTTCAACTTGGGCCCTTGAAACTGACTTTTGGAGTGGTCGCAACATGCGGAAATTGGCACTCCTCCGGCTCTTGGAACTTCTGAGTCCACTCTAAAAAGTCGATTCAAGGAAAAAATCGACAAGCAAATTGATCCTCAGGGAAACCAGGCAAAACCCCTGCCACCTTGTGTGGCAGGTGAATGAGGTCAGCGGCTAGTCCAAACCACATTGATTCATCCGGAGGCCCCTGCCGCCTTGTGCGGCAGGTGAATAAGGTCAGCCCCTTCCAGAAAATCAATAAACCTCAACACACCAAGCATTTAACGGCCGCAGCTAGGGACCTTTGCCTCCTGCCGGACAAGCCGGCAGGGGGGCCGGAACGCTTCATTTCTTGCCGTGACTAGCTTCTGACCTTATTCACCTGCCGGACAAGCCGGCAGGGGTCTTTCACAAATATCGAACCGTTGTGACTGAAAATGATGCCCTTCACTTTCTAATTCGACTCTTTAGAGTGGACTCAACTCCTGGAACTTGGAACTTGGAACTTGGAACACCGACACTTCGCTAACTCAATACTAGAGCCTCATTCCATCCCGCAACACTACATCCTTAACTGAGTTAGCCAGGGACATTTGCCTCCTTGCAGCGCGAGCCGCCCGAGGTCTCCGTGATTGAGGCCGCCTTGTGAGGAAAGACCTTCACATTTCTTTTTCCATCTCTTGTCGCGCATTGGGGCCGAACTCTTTTGACCGGCCCCTTTTTGATCACTTTCGCGTTCAATATCGCGGCCGTTTCACTTGATCGTCAGACCGCTCCGTCTTGTCACGAGAAAAACGTCCCACGCCTTTCCGCCGACGTTTCTTCCTGGGTCTCCGGCGACGCGCGACCAGTATTTGAACCGGTTTCCGAATTCGTCCGACCGCCTCGACTCCCGATAATTGAGCGAGATGCTCTTAATACCAAAATCCGCAAGGCCAACCATTTCCGACGGTTCCGAGAATGCGTTGTGGTTCCGGTCGACCCACACCACCAAACTCTGGTAAATCGAATCGCGTCGATCGATCCGCCCGTCCCCGTTTCCCCCGTTTGCGACCCTGTCGAATTCGGCAAGCGCGAGGAATCCGTTCCTCCCTGTACCCGGAGGCGGATCCGCCTGCTCGGAAGGATTTCCAAATAGCTCGAGACCCGAATCGATAAACCCGTTCGAGTTTCGATCAAGAGCCAGCCAACCATCATCTCCGCCTTCACGCGTCCAAGCGATTTGATCTGCAATCCCGTCACCGTTCAGGTCAAACAAAACGCCGCCCAATGCATCCGAAAGAGCGATGCCATCATCCGCGCCATCGAGAATTATCGGTGAATGGCTGCACTCGCAAATCGAGAAATCATAGATGCTCCCGATATCCTGGCATGCGAGGATTTCCATCGGACTTGGGCTGCATGGCGAGCAAAATCCGACAACGTCCGATTCGTCCATTTTTTTGCCCGAGGTCGAAAGACCGGTCAAGCAGCCATCGCCTCCGGGCTCTTCGACAATCAGTTCTCTCTCGACATTTCCGTCGCTGCCGGCCCGGCCGGGAATCGCCTGCTGTCCGCCGGGAAAAACTCCGCCTCCACTACCGCTTGAACCAGAATTTCCATTCTTTCCGAATATCCCGCATTCCGGAATTGAAGCACCGAAGCCTCCCAAACCTCCGATCCCACCGACGCCGGATCTGCCGTTTCCGAGAAAGTCACCCGGGATTCCGCCACTACCGCCTTCGTAGCGAACGAGTATGTTTGAAAGGTTAGCTCCGGGACGATGGGCGATCGTAATCGTATTTCCATCGCCGCCATTTCCTCCATTTCCAGGATGGCCGCCAAAACCGGCCGAACCGCCGTCTCCACCTTCACCGCCGCGACCTCCATCGCCGACACCGCCTTCGTTGCATGAACAAGCCACGCCGTCACCACCAGATCCGCCCGCTCCGCCAAAACCGCCGTCTCCGCCTCGGCCACCATCACCGCCACGGCCTCCGTCTCCGCCAATGCTAAAAAGACGAATTTCGGTTGAAGAAGTCATTTGCTCCAATCTAAACCAGATCGGCGATGCCTGCCCGCCATTATTTCCCCGTGCGCCATCACCGCCATTGCCGCCATTCTGACCTTCCATACCATCGGTGCCCGAAGATCCGCTTGGCGTCGAAGACTGCGAACATCTTCCGCGCCGCCCGCTTGAGCCGTCGCTCCCCGGAGAACCCTGATCACCCCATCTTCCCGATTCGCCATCCCGACCGTTCTCCCCGCTATGATCGATCGTTTCCAACAGTCCGGTTACCTTGAGCGCGGAATCTTTTGTGATCCGATCCTTTCTACCGATCCCGGAAGCATCGATCGTGATGGATTTCGCTCCGGCGGCGGATTTCAACTCGCCAAAAACAAACAGGTGAACGCCAAAAGGACCGCGAAGCGTCGGGCTTTCGCCCTCAAAAACAATATTGTTCGCAACGATCACGGTCGGCGCAGTCGCAACCGCCTTTTCCGGAATCGTCAATTCATCCGCCAATACGAATCCGGATATCTCCGCACCAGCGAAGCGATTCTCTCCGAAACCCGCGAAACCGGCGAGATTGGACATGATTTCGGTTTTGGGGAGACGCGTCAGCTCCAATGCCGAGATCGGCACTTGAGCGGATTCGAGCACATCCTGGATCTGCCTGAGTGCGCCGTGATTGATTGTTTGGAATCCTTTGTCGCTGCGGGATGGCTTTTTATCCGAAGCGTTTGCGAAGAATGGGACCGAGGTCCAAACAACTGCCGTGAGTACCAAGAATGAATAGGCCAAACGGAATAGTCCGGACCTTATGTGAGGTTTTTTTGAATTTTTCATTTTTACTTTCCATCGATGAGGATCGCAACGGGCATGGCAATGCATCCCGAGCGCGATTTCCAGATAATTATTGGGAAACAATTGTTCGCAATTGCAACGTGAGTAAGAGAGAGTTGCGAAATACGAAGCTAACCAGTGTTTAGATCAGCCGAGGATTTCGATTCTGAATCGCGTGAGAGAAATCAGTCGGCCGTGTGGTTGAGGATACTATTTCAGACTTCGGGAAATTGCAAGCTTTTTTCAAAAAAAAATCAAAACGCCCGCATTGAGGCATTGTGGAGCATCGGAACCGATCGAAACGCATGGAGTAGATCCGAACAAATTCCGGATTACCCGACAAAGATCACCCAGGTTGAAAAATCATCCGTGAACTCAACGAATCGATGCTCGACGCCCGCCTTTACAAACAACAGATCTCCGGGTCCGAAAGCCGTTTCATCGCCGTCCAGCGAAAAGATGCCCGTGCCGGAAACGATCACGTAAAATTCATCGCGGTCATGCGGAGTCTGCTTGTCTTCACCTACAGGACTGTAAATCTCGACTGATGTTTTGCCCTTCGAAAACAACTCGACAAATTCCGAATCGGTGCCGTGCAGTTTCTCAAGCGCTTCACTCGCTCGCATCCCTCTAAACTCCATTTTCGCTCTCCTTGTTGAACAACAGACTTGAATCTTCGGAAACGCCAAATCGGAATTCGTAGATCGGCAGAACTCTTCCCCTGACCGAACTCGATGCCTCTTCACCGCAACGAACCGCGCCCATGGATTCATAAAAACCCGATGCATTTGGATCTGAAACGACTTTGATCCTTTCGAGTTTCCAAAGCTTCCCTTGCTTCAAACAGGCGTTAAAAAGCTCCCTGCCAAGACCGAATCCGATTGAGCGAGGATCGATAAAAAGAAACTCCAACTCGCCCGTCAAATTGCCCGTACGCAATAGCAAAGCGAAGCCTGCCAACCGGCCATCGATACGCGCAATCGGGGCGTATGAATCGTCTCCAGCAATGATCGCCTCCGAAACGGTCAAATCATCGCGACAAGCTTCGAGAAACTCCGCATCGTAACCCCAATGCGCCTTTGAACGAAGCGCAAGCTCTGTCAGTTCCGCACAATCCGATACTTCCGCAACGGCAATTTCGACTCTTGAGCCTCCATTGTTCATTCGTTTATTGAATCCCAAATGGGATCAATCTTCAAGGCCCGTTCAAATTGCTTTTTTGACGCTCATCGGTGAAACTAACCTCTCAACTACTCGTATTAACAATGTCAAAAATCAAAACTATGCGTGTACAAAAATTCTTTCTGCTACTGTTGGTTCTTTCCGCGACTTTCGGCGTATTTGCGCAATCGAAGTCAAAACCGAGTGACAAATTCAGGCAACTCGATGAAATTCTGCCGACCCCGAACGAATACCGTACGGGTTCCGGCGCTCCGGGTCATAAATACTGGCAACAGCGCGCCGATTATGTGATCTCGGTTTCGATCGATGATGCGAAACAGCAGTTGACGGGCAAGGAAACGATCACTTACAAGAACGTTTCACCCGACTCGCTCGATTATCTGTGGCTTCAGCTTGACCACAACCTTTTTGCGACAGACTCCGACACGGAACTGACAAATACGGCGCCCAATCTAAACGATCCGATGTCGATGACGCAGCTCGAGCAGATCGCCCAGAGAACCTACGATGGCCGCGTAAACATCACTGCGGTTAAGGATGGTACCGACAAGGCGCTTCCCTACACGGTCGTGAACACGATGATGCGAATCGATCTGCCAAAGCCTTTGGCGTCCGGCGAGAGCTATGTGTTCAAGGTCGATTGGAACTATCACATCAACAATCAGAGGATTTTTGGCGGAAGGGGCGGATACGAGTATTTTTCGTCGGATGGAAACTTCATCTATGAAATAGCGCAGTGGTTCCCGCGTATGGCGGCTTATTACGACGTACATGGATGGCAGCATCATCAATTCCTCGGCCGAGGCGAGTTTACGTTGGAATTCGGCGACTACGATGTCAGCATAACGGTTCCAAACGATCACATCGTCGGTGCGACCGGTGTGCTTCAAAATCCCACCGAAGTGTTGTCGGCCGCCCAAAGACAACGACTGAAAGCCGCCGAAACGGCCGACAATCCGATAAAGATCGTTACCGAAGAGGAAGCGAAGGCGAACGAAAAAAGCAAGCCAAACGGTATGAAAACCTGGCGTTTCAAGGCCGAGAACGTACGCGACTTTGCATTTGCGAGTTCGAGAAAATTTATTTGGGATGCCATGGGGCACAACGTTGAAGGCAACAAGGTAATGGCGATGAGCTATTACCCGAAAGAAGGAAACCCGCTTTGGGAGAAATACTCGACGCACGCCATCATTCATACGCTTAACGTATATTCCCGATATTCGTTCAAGTATCCGTATCCGATCGCGATATCGGTTAACGGTCCGGTCGGCGGAATGGAATATCCGATGATCTGCTTTAACGGTCCGCGCCCCGCACCCGACGGCACCTATTCCGCTGCCACAAAGTATGGCTTGATTTCTGTGATCATCCATGAGGTTGGTCACAATTACTTCCCGATGATCGTCAATTCGGATGAGCGCGATTGGACATGGATGGACGAGGGACTGAACACGTTCGTCCAATACCTTGCGGAAAGCGAGTGGGAAGACAACTACCCTTCGCGTCGCGGCGAACCGAAAAACATTACCGATTACATGGCGAGCGAAAATCAGGTACCGATAATGACGCAGTCCGATTCGGTATTGAATTTTGGAAACAACGCCTATGGGAAACCGGCGACCGCGCTGAATATCCTGCGTGAAACGGTGCTCGGGCGCGAATTGTTTGACTTCGCCTTTAAGAAATACGCTCAGCGGTGGATGTTCAAGCGACCTACTCCGGCGGATTTCTTCAGAACGATGGAAGACGCTTCGGGGCGCGATCTCGATTGGTTCTTTAGGGGATGGTTTTATACGACGGATCACACCGATATCTCGATCGAGAATGTAAAACTATACAAGGTCGATACAAAGAACCCCGATGTAGAGAAGAAGATCGCTCGGGAAGAAGCGAATGCGAGTCCGAAAACACTTTCGGCAACGCGAAACAAACCGCTTCCAAAACGAATCGACAAATACCCGTCGCTCCGCGATTTCTACAACGACTTTGATGAGTTTGAAATAACGGATCAGGAACGCAAGAACTATCAGGCGTTTCTCGGTTCTTTGGATGACGTCGAGAAATCACTTCTTAATTCCGATCGCTACTTTTATGTGGTCGATCTGAAGAATGTCGGCGGACTCGTAATGCCCGTCATTCTCAAGGTCGAATATATGGATGGAACATCCGAAGAGATTAGAATTCCGGCGGAAATCTGGCGTTACAACAACTTCGATGTTTCAAAATTGATCGTCGCCAAGAAGGAAGCCAAGTCGATCGTCCTCGATCCGCATCTCGAAACCGCGGATACCGACTTGAGCAACAACTTCTTCCCGAGAAGGACTTTGCCGACCCGCTTCCAGGTATTCAAATCGAGGATGCGTTCAGATCTGGAACCCCAGGCAGGCGGAGGTCCGACCGTTGCCAACGTGGCGATCGAAGGCAAATGGAATATCGCCATCGATCTCGGAGGCAGCGTGATGGCGCTTGTCTTTGATCTGAAGCGTTCGGGAAATGCGATTTCCGGAACCATCACGAGTCCCCAAGGAACCTTGCCAATATCCGAGGGAACATTCAACGACGGAAATCTTGTGGTTAAAACCGGTGCTCCGTCAAACCTTACGTTTAGCGGCAAACTCACCGGCGCATTCCTTTCGGGGACGATTTCTTCGCCTCAGGGCAGCACCGGGTTTACCGGGAGCAAGTCGGAATAGTGATTATTCGACGAATTCTCAAATTGGCGGTTTTGATGACATTAGCGGCGTTCCTTGCGAACGCCGCTTCCCGTCATGACTTCCATACTTCCCTGCTCACCATCGAGAAGAACGAAAACGACAAGATTCTCGAGATCACGGTTCGTGTGTTTCGCCATGACCTAGAGCCAATGCTGTCGCGTCGGCTAAACAAGCAGATCGATCTCGGCGCGGAACCCAAACTTGATTCCGAGCTTCTTCGGTATTTCAACGAAAAGGTTCGGATCAAAAACGCAAGTGATGCCGTTCTCTCGGCGGAATGGGTCGGAAAAGAGATAGATTCGAAGGTCGTTTACATGTACTTGCAGATCCCGAATGATGGGGATGTGGAAGGATTTTCGATTGAAAACTCGTTGTTTTTCGAGAGCTTTAAGGAACAGGTGAATTATGTGCTTGTGAAAAGCGGCGAAAAACGATGCGATCTCGTATTCAAGAATGGAGACGGAAAAAAGAACATCGAACTTAAAACGCCCGAGCCGGCAAAGGACTCTTCACGTTGATTCAATCTCCCTGAGCCGACAGTTTTCTCATCCAGGTAACAAGCCAGAAACCAAAGCAAATTTCCTTTGATGGAAAATCCGGTGCGAACACCTTTATTTCTGAAGTACGCGTAAAAGCGGACTGCCTCGAATAGGTTGCATAAACAAAGCCCGGATCCTCGAGTTGCCACTCATCGCCAAAAAACGAGGTCTTGAAAAGACGTAAATCACGGTTCGAACCCGAGATGCTGAACTCGGATTTCATAAGTGTCTTTTCCGCCTTGAGCTGCTTTTGTCCGCCGGTTTTAAGAAACCAGGACTTCGCAATCCAGCCATCCTTTTCAACCTCAAACTTAAGGCCATCAGTGCTTATGGATCCTGAATTGCCGCCCCAATCGAAAGCGATCATAGACTTTCCGTTAAGACCGGAGATCACAAAATCGCCGCTGAAGAAATGTTTTGGTTTGGAGTAATAGTTCATGTGTCAGGACAAGTTCCAAGTTCTGTCCGGAAGTGTTCCAAGTTCCAGAGTTCCAGAGTTGAGTCCACTCTAAAAAGTCGGTTTTATTCCAAAATCCGGAATTTCCTATTCGGACGCGGAGCGTCACGTAGATTCTAGCCGTGGATGGAGCGGCTTTGCGCGGAATCCACGGTAAAGACATACACAACGTTCGCGCCGGGTACCGGCGCGGAGAAACGCCCGTAATTGCTGCATTCCAACGCCACTAACGTGGCTCCGATGCTTTCGTTGCGGCAACCGGGGGTTCCGCGCAAAGCCGCTCCACCCCCGGCTTGTATCTACTTGGCGCTCTCGCTTCAGAAGAGGAAATTCCGGATGTTTTTTCAACTCATTTCCTTGAATCGACCTTTTAGAGTGGACTCAGAGTTCCAAGTTCTGCGTCCACAATACGGAAGTTCCTATTCGGACGCGGAGCGTTACGGAGATCGGGAGCAGTGGGTGGAACAGCTTTGCGCAGAACCCACAGGCCAGGTAAAAGTCAAGTTTCCGCAGGGTAGCGGTGATCGGAAACGCCAGTAATTGCCGCATTTTTCTGCGCCACTAACGTGGTTGAGATCCTCTCGTGAAACGCCCTCGAAAACGAATTCAACGGCCGATTTACTCTAGCTTTACCGCGGTTCCATATGCCAGGATCTCGGAGGCGTTGGACATGATCGAGCTCGTTGTAAACCTGAGTCCGACAACCGCGTCGGCATCCAATTCAAGCGCCGCCTGCACCATTCTCGCGATCGCACGATGCCTGGCCTCGGTCAACATCTCCGTATAGCCTACGATCTCGCCTCCAATCAGGGATTTGAATTTCGCGGCGACATCCTTTCCCAAATGCTTTGTCTGAACGACGTTGCCCGTAACAACCCCGAGAACCTCGACAATGCGTCTGCCGGGAATCTCCTGCGTCGTTGTGTATATCATTCGCTTTGACATCGCTATTCGTCGGAGCCGCCGCTCGAAGGCATCACTGGATTCGCGGAATCCGTGTTTTGTTCGGATGGTCTCAAAAAGAATCTTTGGGTAGGATACGCGAATTGTATGTCATCGTGTTTCGCGATCTCGCGCAAAACTTCCTCCCACATTTCCTGTTCGGACCCTCGGCGATTGCGCGGTTCGCAAAGGTATCGAACGGTCAGCGCGACTCCCCACTCCTTAACGGCCGTATAGACGATCGGAGTCAGTTTTGTAAGATAGATCATCATCTTGCCGGCGACGGCCTTTACCTCGCGCTCCGCGGCCTCGGTGACCGCTTTGTCCCTTCTGTTGCAGATGTCGAGCAAAAGCGCCTTTGCCTTTTCCCAATCGCTTTCGAACGTGACTCGGACTGTTATCTCGTTCCAGATATAGCGAAATCCCTCTTCGTAATTCGAGACATGTTCGCTAAATACCTTCCCGTTCGGAACATGCACGACCCTTCCGGTACTCTGTTCGGCATCGACCCAGTTTCCGATTTCCATCACCGAGAAGATAAAGATGCCCTGATCGATGACATCGCCGCGGAGCTCCCCGACCTGGATTCGGTCGCCAACCGCAAACGGCCGTCGCCACATGATAAAGATCCATCCGGCGAGATTCGTCAAAGGGGCCTGAAGCGCGATCGCCAAACCAGCCGAAACGATTCCGAGATATGTTGAAATCGAATGGAAGTTCTTGATCCACAAGCTTCCGACTACAAAAACGATAACGACAAAAACGAGATACGAGGTGATCTTGCGCCAATGGTACCTTACACCGACGTCTTTCGTGCGGTAGTAAACGACCCAAAGCAGGATCCTGCGGAGAATGATAAGCGCGAGGATGATACCGATCGTCTTGAGCAAACGTGTCTCATCGGCGGGGTTCAAGCCCAGCAAACCGCTGCTCCATTCGACGATGTTATTCAAAAAGTCCATCAAAATCTCCACCGTTTGGGACCCGCGGTTCACCGATTCACAAATTCTTGTTGAAACGCAGGAAGGGGAAACTCCCAAGGGCATGTGTCAGGGTTGTATTTTACAGTGCTTCTAGGGTTATTCGAAATCGCGGAAGGAAAGTTGGGGCAAGAAGACCGGAAAGTCGTACATTCGAATTCGGCGACTAGTGCAGATCTCGATACAATTCGATGCTTTGTATCGCGCTTCGAACCGCATCTTCGTCATCTCGGTGACCATTCGAGTACGATCTGATTTCATTTAGTTTGGCATGAAGCGCGGGCAACGCCCTCGAATCGCCGATCAGGCCGAGAGCGTAAGACGCGCTGACAAAAACCGCGACATGTGAATCGGAAAGTGCTTCGATCAAACTCTCGATCGACGCCACGGATGGCAATTGGCCGAGCGCCTCTGCGGCATGATCCCTTGCTAATTCACACTTCGAAGAACGCAGTGTTTCGACCAGATAAGGTATCGCCCGTCTGTCGCCCAGTAACCCGAGCGCATAAGCTGAAGCGGCTCTTCGTCCATCGGGCCCACCGAATCGCAGACCATCGGCCAACGGCTCGAAAGCCTCCTTTCTCTTGGAGAGCCCCAGAGCGATGCCCGCCTCCCAAAACAAACCTTCATCAACTCCTCGAAACGCCTTTAACAAAGGCCGTACGGTAGCTCCGGTCCCGTCGAATCTTGCCAACCAGCATGCGAACCTGCGAAGTTCGGGAGAAATCTCTTCCGATTCGATTGCGTCGCACAATGATTCGATCGATTCGATACCCGCAATTGAAAGCCCTTCGATTGATTCGCGACAGTCGTCAAGCACCGTTTCCGGAATGCGCCCAAGGAGCTGTCTGAAATCAAGGTTCATTTCATGATTCAAATCGGGTTTTTTCCCTCATGTTTTTCGGCAATAGCTTCGATGAGCCGGTCAACCCTTATCCGGACCGATTTTGAATTTACATAATCGGAGAAAGCATAATCCGAAGTATGTACCCAGAGCGCATTGACGACATCCTCTTCCGATTTGTGTTCCTTCCAATTCTCATAAAGATCCCGAGCAGCCAATTCAAAGCCCCGGCGTTGGTATTTCTGAATCAACGAAACCATCATGTCAACAAACACCACTGCCCCAAAAACAACGAAAATATAGTTCACCAACATCTTGTCTATTCTCCCCGAATGCCTTTGGCCAGGGGCAGATTCTCGATCCGCACGATGAAAGACTCTGCCAGCATTTTTTGGCGGCTCATCCGAAACGCCTGCACCAGAAGCAGGCAGCCTGCAATCGATCCCGATATTCGCATCAACATAAACAATGCGTCCACAACGGAGGACTCTTTCATCCAATCAATTCCACTAATTGTCGTTGCGATCGCTATGATCAACGCAAAACCAAGAACCGTTCTGAGTATTATTTGATATCTGTACCAGCCAGCCACTTTTGATCCGACGTCGGGCACACCATCGCTTACAAGCCTATATATTTCACCAAGCGTGATCTCGGGCATTATGAGAGACATATCCGAATGATTTCCTTATTTTCTGTTTTTTGTGAATTCTAGATTCGCTGACCAACCGTGTCAATTAATTCGGTTCGAAATCGGTTACCGATCGAGTTCGATCCCAAACCGCGCCCTGAGCAATTCTGCCCTTTGGACGGGGTCGTCGATTGCCGTTTCGATACGGTCGCCGTCGAGAGTCTCGATCAGCCGGTCGCCTGATATGGTGATGCGACCGTTCTCGACCAACCTCGAACAGATCGTGTTTCTTGTAAAATGGGATTCGGGAGAAGTCTGTTGATAGACGCACATTTCAATATAGTCATGGAGCTCATACGGCTGTTCGCCAAACCGATACTGCGGGTGAAACTCCCCGTCGGAGAGCTTCCCGAGTTCCCATCCTTCTACGAGTCTTCTTAACTCAAATGTGCCGGTTGCCTGTTCGAAGACGTTCTCCTCCAAAGGGATCGGCTCACAAAACGAATCGCCAAAACCAACATCCGCTATCCATCTGCCATCGACGAGAAGCAGCATATGATCAAACTCCATCCCCTCGCTGCCATCGGGCCTGACTACCCTGCCTGAAAGCATCTCGACGTTGAATCCGATCGTACGAAGCAGCTCGCAAAACAAACCATTGAGCTCATAACAAAAGCCCCCGCGTCTTCGAATGACGATCTTTTCAAAAAGCAAACGCGTATCGAGAACGATCTCCACCCCGCGCTCGATATCGAGGTTCTCAAATGGCACCCGCATCAGATGATTCAGATGCAACATACGCAAAGTCTCAAAGTCGCGCCCCGGAGTGCCGACAAAACCGATTCGATCAAGATATAGGGATGGTTTCATACTCAGCTAGAAGCAAGAAACGGAAAGGGATTAGAACTTGAATCCGCCGATCTTGTTCTTCTACAGGATAATCGGATTCCCCATGAATCCAGTGGTTGAATTCTATATATCTGAATGGGAAGTCCTTTTTGGCATAATCCACGTTCTTTGGAGCAATCCATTTTTGTGGGCAAGTCTCATCGGCATACAACAAAGAAACCTGCAAGAATGATACGAAACATCAAGCGATAAACAATCGGATTATAACCATCGATTCAAGTGTCCAGGCTTTGGCATTCCACAACTACAATAAGTCTGTGGCTGAATTTTTTATAGGCAGCAACCGGGGGGCGTCCTGTCGATTTGGATCCAATAAACGCCGCTGTATGAATTTGTTTGCTCGGTGACGGTCGATTGAACCGAACTATTGATTGAATCTCTGACTTTCGGCAATCAATGAACTGCGCAATTGGAAACAAAGTGCAGGTTCAAAATGAGCACTATTGTTTCATTCTCGTTTTGATTGGAACTTTATCAAATTTCGGGATCGAGCCAAGGGCACGTGCCTAACTACATTTCGTTTCAACTTTCGCATGTTTTACTACTTGTGGATGCCATGACGTCAGGCCCTGGTTGGCCAGACGAAAAGTTAGAATTTATAACAATGCACCCCTTTGTTGTCGGGTTGCTTCTGTGCATATCTAACTCCACCAATTGGGGTCGACTGCCTGATGCGGGCGGGTGCTTGAATGCTTGAGCAAGTTTCGAGTCATTGGCGAAGCGTAGATGGCTCGGTCCTGGGCACCTTTTCGTAAAACCTGACGCAATAGTCATTTTCTTTGAACTCAACAATAGGCCCCTCGGGTTTCCTAAAGATAAGTTTGTCCCAACCTTGTTTTACGTCCAAATAGTAAACCGCAACAAACTTCTGCCTTTCAAAACTAAGGTAGTACTCAGGATCAAAATCTTCGGGATCCGTCCAGTCTTTTCGATCGAAAAACTCCACGGTCAACCCCTCCTTCAGGCGGCACGACTGACGGAATTTCTGAACAATTGAGATCAGATGCTCCACGCTGACCGCTTTTGGCTTGACGTAAATAGCGAATTGTCCTTTCCATTTACGGTCCCGTGTACTGTCGACATTGGTACCCAAGAGTTTGAATCCCTTTTCCTTGCCGAAGTTGATTCGACATTCTTCGGTTTGACCCCAAACAATTGCCGACGTCAAAAGAATCAATAACACGGATAGCCACAAACATTTATGTCTCATAATCATTTTCAAAAATCCCTACCATCAATCCGAACACTTCTTCTCAATTAATTTTTTCGAAATTGCCGTGCTCGCTTCTCCATTCCCATAATTCTCATCAGCTATTTCTTCCGGTGTTATACCGAGTTTTTCCGCAAGGCTTGGATCGTCCAGCCCAGTAGAGAGGTGCATGTTTTCATGCAGAACCGTCGTGATTCTTCGAAAGGACATGTAATAAACGGCTTTCGTTGTTCGCGAAATGATCGCACGAATGTGCTTACGGCCAGGTTTGGTCAGATACTGGTTAAGTGGCTCGCTGAGTTCGTTAATCTGGTTTTGATACATATCTCTTGCTGGACCTGCGGGTGCAGCATCTCTTAGTTGCTCGAGATCAGCCCTTCCAGTTGCCCCATATATTCCCGAGTCCTCTACTGAAATTGTGCTTCTCTTGCCGGAAAAGCGCACTCCCTTGTCTTTCAATGTCTCTATTAGTTTGTCGTATCCATCCTTACCGAGCCTTTCAATCAGCCACTTCTGACAGCTATCGTTTTTCAGCTTCTCGTCAACCAAGGTATTGACCCTTTTGTCCAGTTCTTTGTTTTCTTCCTCGTTAAGCGGAGCGTTCCCGTCGCTCGGGCTTTTACCTGCCATCCAGCCTCCTTCGTTTGAAACGTTTACGCTGCAATTGTTGGCCGAACCGTCTGTTCCATAATCACAGGAGTAGTCCCCATCGTTCGATTTGTCATCGCTTCCCGTGATTCTATCACCCTCTGTCCCGCCTTCCTTCTTGTCACCTCCGAGCGGCTTTGCCGAGGATTTGAGGGCCTGCTCCATCATGATTGTTTGGTGGGCGTGCTCATGGGTGTGAATGGAAACTGCCGCCCTGTTCGCCTTCTCCACCGCCTTGGGAGATTCCTCCCAGGACAGTTCGCTCCACATTGCCGAGGAGTTCATAGCGATCTTCAGCTGGCAGTGGAACGGGAGCTTGTTGAACTCTCTCCAGCCCTGCTGGAGCTCACAGCTTCTCTCCATGTTTTCCCAGTAGCTAACGATCTCGTTTGGCGCATGGTCCGGAAAAGCGTTCGGGTCGGCCATCTCCACCTTTTGCCCGAGCGCTGTCAGCTCCTCGCGAGTGCCGTTTCCCGTATAGGTGTAAGAGATTTTCGTTCCCGTCACAGGATCGGCCAATTCCAGACGAGATAGCCGATAGCGGTATGTTCCGCGATTCTGGCTCCGCCCGCATGAATGCTCATTCTGAGTGATGCATCCGCGGAGTCAGCAGGTGTGACTTGGTTCCCAGTAAAGGCCGAACATATCTTGCAGCCCGGCGCGACTGGCACGGGATCGGTGTCGTAAACTGACTCCTGAAATCTCCGAAGCGAAAAGTAATAGCAACTGCTATTTCTCGAAATAGAATCTTCCAATCGAACCGTCCTTCTTCATTACTTCTACACTTGAATTGCCACCAAACCGATGGCTATATTCGGGTTTTTTAATGAAATTGACTGTCCATGAATCCTTGAATTCGGTTGCATGGGCTTCCACTATATCAAGGTTGGTGTCCGTTGAAACGAACTTCGTTGCAATCGCTATGGCTTCTTCCCGACCGATTTCGTGGGTCTGGGTATCAGTCTCTTCAGGCCCTTTGATCATGTCACCTGAAGTATTCCAAGGAACCACAAACAGAATTGTTGCAATCAGGGCCGATACAATTGCGATGCTTATGAAAAACACTATTACTTTGTTACTTTTCATTGAATTCTCCTCTTCAGGCTAGTCTTGAGCCACGAAAAAATCTAAGAGTTGTTCATTTTTTGCGGCAGCCCATGTTATCTACTCTTTCCGGTCCAACGCTTGCGATGACGATGTAGCCCGTTGACCCCTTGCCAAAATCAGCGGCTTCAAACACTACCAGATGTGGGATTTTGCTGTTAAGTGCGTCCGCCTTGCTTGGTCCTGTTGCCCTTTCCGGCATTTCTGGAGAGGCCAAGGTATCCGCAGGAAGGTTGTAAATCTTTCCACTTCCCTCTGTATTGTTAATCAGATCCTGAACCGAACCGGGGTAAGGATGAGTATGCACCCAGGCAATTACGCGGGCATTCTTGATTCTCGGTGGAGTAGAGAGATCAATTCTGTATGGTAGCCTTCCTTTTTGTGATACCGGTTCAAAAAAGAAAACCCCATCCTTCCTTTGGTAGATCCAGCCACCGTTTTCCAGTGGATCGCTTGTCCTGTGTCCAGAGTCTTCTTTTAGTAGTTTGACGAGCTGCTTTCTGATGGATTTATTGTTTCGCAATTCCTTGCCCGTTGGAGCACAAGGAAACGAATCCCTCTTGCTCCCTGAATAGTAGAATCGAGTTTCGAATCGATCGATTTGCCCCGTGGAATAATAGCTCGAAGATTCAGAATTCCCCCAGCTGTCAAATACAGTGCCGTCATCATCGAGTACGACAACTTCAGTTTTCTCTGTGTTGTTTTTAAGGGATGGAATGCCAATTTCTCCGTTTCCGAGGTATGTTTCGTGAATATTCAAATAGCCCGCATACCCGTCTGCAAAGGCCTTGAAGAATTCGAACCCTTCCTCCGTGGCTTTCATGCATTTGTTATCGGGACACCCAACGACGATCGCCAGCATTCCCGGAAACGCGCTGAGCGGCGTTTCTACTCCGTCCACCATTACCGTGGCCGGCATTTCCGGACTCGCCATCTCGCCCCATGATTCAAGGTACATCGGCGTTGGCTGGTTCTGGTACGGGTTTTCCGTTCCCATGCTCGCTCCGGTCGGATCCATCTCAGCCATCTTGAAGGCCGATCCCGCGGGCGTCGACTCGGCAAAAGTCGCTCCGTTCGGATCGATATGATGCCAGCGGAACCAATATGGGGTGCTTCCCGTCTGCTCGCGCATGTTCGCCACAAGCCTGTCGCCGAGATATATTCTCGTATCCGAGCCGGGAGTCGTGGTGGAACCCGACGGGGTGGTGTGAACGCTTTCAGATTTCACATAAACAACCATTCCGGTAACGCTGGAAACAAGTTCGTAGCGGTTTGTATCCAGCTGGTCCTGTATGGTCCGGCCGCCCTGCGAATTCACGCACACGAGCTTCTGCTCCCTTTTTGTCACGGAAGCGGATCCATCGGCTCCGTACTTTCTAAAATCCTCCACCTCCGTCTGAAGGCACGAGCCGTTGCCCTCCTCGTCAACGGGCTGAACCGTCTTCACCGCATTCCCGGCGGAATCGTACTGTGCGGAGTGGTTCTCGAATGCGGTTGGATTGCCCGCTGCGTCGTAAGTGGTGGCGGTGTGCCTGTTGTTTGCAAACGAGCCCTGAAAACTGAACAGGTGGGAAGTGTCCCAGTGCGTCATCGTGCGGGCGGTGATGTTTCCAAAACTGTCGTGGGCGATTTCGGTTTTGTAGGGGCCGGTCATGGTTGATCCCCCGGTGGCCTCGTCCCCGGATTTTGCAGTTACCAGCGCACCGACGTTGTCGAACTCATACGACCTGTCGAATTTGTCATCGAGAAGGTCGTCCGAAAGCCTGACCCTTCGGTCATTGTAGTATTCGTACTGCTTGTCGATGAATCCGCTGATTTCAAACGTTTCCACTCCCAGGCGGTCATTGTAGCCGATCTCGGTGTCTTTCTGGTTTCCAAGCTCGATCATCTTCGGGCCGTCCCACGCCCGGTAATCGATGTTTTCCAGAATTGTTCCGACCGCGGTATTGGAACCGCTGTCCTGAAAACCCGTTCCCGCGATTGCCTTTGGCCTCCCCGTCTTGTCATACGCGTATTCGACGCTCGTTGAATTCGGAAGCATGTCCATCTTCTTGAGTCCGCCGAACAGATGATACTGGTACTGGAGCGAGTACGACCCGCTCAATCCGGCAAAGGTTCTGGTTTCCGAAGTGATCTGGGAAATGTCGTTGTAGGCAATGGATCTCGATCCGGTTTCGTCGGAAACAAGAATCCGGTTTCCGAGATTGTCATAAGAGATATCAACGTCGGGAGTGTCCGGAATCCCGGAACCCGATGGCACCTGGTACGAGAGCTTTGTGAGAAGGCCCCTGGGATCGTTGTATGTGAACCCGGTAATCACTCCGCGCGGGTCGATGATCTGGCTGTTCGAGCCGTCGGCGTTGTAAAACCATTCGGTGTAGGTTCCGGCGTCCTCGATCGGATAGTGCCTTGTCTTCATCCTTCCGAATCCGTCGTAAGTCATGTCGACGTCCTGATAGGGCTGGCCGGTTTCGCTGACGGCCGTCTGCCGGGTTTTCGTTGCGGCGTCCCTCCGGTCGTAGGTCTGCTCGGTGCGGCTGTAAACCGTCGAGCCGTCCCATTTGAACACCTCGGTCTTGTAGTTTCGGCCAAGAATGTCCGAATAGACCTTCTGCGTCCTCCTCGCGTTGACAAGGGGCTGGTCGTCGCGCGGAACGAGCTCGCCCTGAACGGTCGTTACCTGCCCGCCGGCGCAGCCGCAGCCCTCGTATGAGATCAGGCGGTCGGTTCCGTCGGTGTTGATCTCGCGCGTCACGCGGCCCTTCCAGTCGTATTCCCTCTGGTTCCAGAGCCAGACGCCCGCTCCGCGGTAGTCGTCTCCGGCGGGGTTTCCGGAGGAATCGACCTCGGTCGGGACGGTGCTTCGGACAAGCTCGCCGATTTCGTTGTATTCGGCTATGGAGCCCGCGTATCCTCCGGTGCTTCCCGGATGGAGCGTTCTTGTCTCAAGCGTTCTTCCCGCGCCGTCGGTCCACGCCCTCGACAAGACCTCGTCGGAGGCGTCGGGTCCGTCGCCGTTCATGTCCACCACTGTCGTGTACACCCTCGACTCGACCGCCGCCGATGGATACTCGTATCTCGTGTAGGCGCCGTTGTTGAGAAGGGTTTCCCTCAGAATCCTTCCAAACCCGTCATACTCCCTTTCGGTCTCCTTCCCGCGGTCGTTCGCATCGGATGGATGCGGAGAATCCGCCCAGACGTTGGCTCCGGTGTCGAAACGGTATTTGACCCGCGAGAAGTTTCCCGCGGGATCAAACACCTTTGTCGGGTACGCGTAGGTGCCGGGGTTTGAGGAATCGTTGAACGAGTCCGAGTATTCGATGCGGACCTTTCGTCCCATCGGATCGATCGATGCGACGGCGTTTCCGGCCGTGTCGTATCTCGCAACAGTCGTTATCGCCTTGGTCTGGTTCTGCGAATCGTCCGCGTCCCAGCGGGTTGCGGAGGTCTGGTTTCCGCGCCCCGCGACAAAAGACGCGCCGTAATTTGCGTTGTCGTGCCCCGCCGAGGGCGAGACTGTCTGGTTCGTTTCCTCGGTGAATCCCTCGTGGTCGTATTCGAAAGTCGTCCTCGAGGCGAGCTCCAGATTGCCGTTCTCAAGCCCGTAGGCGCGCGCCTCGGAGACGAGGCCGATGATCCGCTTCGAAACGTACGCCGCGGAGAGGTTGTAATCGGTCTCCGCCCGCTTGAGTACGACCGAGGGGCTCGATTCGTCGAAAAGCTCCGTTTTTTCGACAAGCCCGTATTCGGAAACGGTTGAATTGGGATAAAGCCTGTAGGTCGTCTCGGTCCTGCGCACATACCCGTTGTCGTCGTCGCCGATCCTCGACACGGTGGCGCGCGGATTGTCGGGCCTTGAAAGGTTCGTGTCGTCCTGCGTCCACTGGGTCGCGCTCCAGCGCTTTCTCTCAAGCCCGCCGCCGTCGTCCGCCCAGTCCTCGGAGAGGATCGGAAGCGATTCCATCCAGCCGCTTCCGCCGACATAGCTTACGGACCGGTTCGATGTCGGATGGCCCTCCATCCACGCCTCGATCTTTGTGCCCGTTCCGCCTCCGCCCGCGGCGGGTATCGCCGCGCCGGTCGCGATTGTGTTCCTGAAGACGGTCTCCTGTTCCGAGCCGTTCTGGTCGAGGTTGAAGTTTTCTGTCCAGTTTCTCGTTTCGGAGAGTTTCGGAACGTCCATAAGCCCGGTTCCCGGGGTTTCGAGGTTCGTCCGGCTGTATGAGAGGATATGGCCGTCGCCGGCGCGGTTGGTGATCTTTGAAACCTGTCCGAAGGAGTTGTATTCGAACGAGGTCGATCCGGTGTTTGACGACGATGTTCCGTACGTCACCTTCGAGAGAACCGTCAGAAGCGTTCCTCCGTCGGGGCCGAAAACGCCGAGGGACTGGTCAAACGAGGGATCGACCGCCGTCTGCGAGTATTCGAACTCGGCGTAGGTGCGCGTCACGGGCGATCCCGAGCCGTTCTGGTCCCTCCATTGCTGGGTGACCGAAACCGGCCTCAGCGCGGAATCATAGTTGACATTGACAACGCGGCCGAGCGTGTCGGTAAAGGATTCGAGCAGACCGTACTGGTTGTGCGAGACCGAGACGAAGTTGCCGTTCCTGTCCGTCGTTTTCGAGGGTCGGAAGGCGCCCGAGTTCCACTCGTATTCGGTTTTCGTCCCTCCGGCGGAGGTGACGGCGATCGTGATGTCCTCGACCGGATCGTTCGGGTTGGAGTTTCCGAAGGTTTCAAGAAGCGCGTAGGAGGAATCCTTTGTCTCGTAGGCGTTTGTAGCGCCGATCTGCCTGAACTCGACCCTCGCTCCCGAGGGCGTCGTCATCAGATACGCGAACCTTCCGTTCGCCTTGTCCCAGTAAACGGGCTCGATCGCGCCAAAACCGAGCGTGAAGCCGGGCGAGACGTTTGACGCGTCGGCGTCGAAGACCATGACGGAGTTCTTGGTGTCCTTTGTCCAGACAAGCGAGTTGTAGGAGATGCCTATCCCCGCCGACATTCCCGCCCTTCCGGGAAGCCCCGCGAGACCCGCCCCCCACGAGACGTTCCCCGAGTAGAGGTCCGTTCCGCCGGTGGCGTTTTTCGGCGAAAGCCTGTCCTTTGCGAAATCGTATTCGGCGTAAAACCCGCCGACCTTCCTGACGTACGCCGCCTGTGCGGGAACGTCCCCGTTCATCCCGAGCGATTCGTACGCGTAGGCGTTCGTCGCCGACTTGCGGACGAACCAGACGCCGGTCGTCGGGCGCCAGACCGCAAAATCCGCCTTCGAGTCTCCGTCGAAGTCCGCCGGGGCGGGCTGGTCGCCGAAGTTCCCCCAGGCGAAGGCCGTGTAGCCCGAGCCGTCCGAGTGGTGCGCGTACCATGTACCGGTCGAGGGCCGGAAGACCGCGAAATCGGTCTTTCCGTCGCCGTCGTAATCCGCGGGGACGGGCGTGTCCGTCGCGACGCCCCAGTGAAAGGCGTAGTACCCGGCGGTTGTTCCAAGCACGTGCCAGTCGCCGGTCGAGGGTCGGAAGACGGCGAGGTCGGTCTTCGAGTCGCCGTCGAAGTTGCCCTGGACGGGAATGTCCCCCGCTGCTCCGAAAGCCGTCGATGTGATCGCCCCCGTCTCGCGGCTCTGGACCCACCAGGTGCTTGTCGAGGGACGGAAAACGGCCCAGTCCGTCTTTCCGCCTCCGTCGTAGTCTCCGGGAACGGGAACGTCTCCCGCCGTTCCGAAGGAATGCGTCAGATCGGCTCCGCCCGCCGAGGGCTTCGCGAGCCACGCGCCCGACGCGAACACCGCCATGTCCGTTTTCGAGTCTCCGTCGTAGTCTCCGGGGACGGGAGCGGACGAGCTTGTTCCGAGAACCTCGGAAACCGTGCCCTGCCCGTTGCTTTGAGATACGCTCCACTCGCTTGAGGAAGGATTCCAGACCGACATGTCCGCCTTTCCGTCGCCGTCGAAATCATACGACGGATCGCCCGCCGCGTTTGTCGCCGCCTTCGCCGGAGAGCCGAGAATCCTTTCCGACGCGCCCCTCAGAACCCCCGCGAGATCGCGCGAAAGAGGCGATTCGGGCGAGGCGTTCTCGAACCCCTCGGGAAGTTCGGGCGCGGAAACGTAGTCCGCAAGTGACGAACCCGCGGAGAAAAACCTGTTTGCGGCCGAAAGCGAACCGGACTTGTCCGAAAAATCGTATGGAAGCGGGGCGGGGAGCACCGGAGCCTTCGCGGCCCCGGGCCTTTTCTTCGGCGTCTTTTGCCCGAAATCACTCAAAAGGAAGAAGGGGGGGGGCGACAAGTGCAATGATTGCAGCAGTTACGATCAGTCGCACGGACAGGCGGACGGCAACGGGTTCTTTTCGGTTCATTTCGGCAAGGCTCCTTCCGGCGGGGAATCCCAAAAAGCCAGTTCAATCCGCGGCTCCCAAGGTGACCAAATCGCCTTCAAGCGATGATCGCCCCGGGGATCCTGCGGCCAAACTGCTCACCCCGCGATCTTTTCAACCGGACCGGCGCGCAACGCCCTCCATCCAAACGGCGGACAAAAGAAAAGCCTCCCGGGAAAGGAACCCGGAAAGGTCTCGACATTGATTGACTTTTGTGCCCGTGGAAGCATTCGCGCCCTGTCGTTTATGAGTGTCTATCCCAGGCCCGCCTTCCGGGGAGATGTACAATAAGCTGCCGGGAGTTGGCGGACCGTTTAACTTCTGCGATGCCCGAATGTTCTCCGACTTTTGTGGAATTGTCAAATGAGCGCCAAATCAGATATGTCTTGAAGCCAAATGCCAATTCGCGCATTCAGGGCGCAAATCCAATTTTGAACTTTTACCGGACGCGGGGCAAAGCTTGCGTCTGGCTTGAGTTTTTCCGAGGCCGTCTCATAAGTGAAATTAGCAACAAGAGGCACGACAATCTCGGAAGCGAAAGTAAGCTAGCTGGCAAGACCCCTGCCGGCTTGTCCGGCAGGAGGCAAAGGTCCTTAGCTACAGCCGTTAAATACATGTTGTGCTGAGGTGTATGGTTGTTTTGGAAGGGGCGGACCTTATTCACCTGCCGCACAAGGCGGCAGGGGTCTCCGGATGAATCAAAGTGGTTTGGACTAGCCGCTGACCTCATTCACCTGCCACACAAGGCGGCAGGGGGCTAGCGTGGATTCTTTGGAAATCACTGTAATTGTCGATTTCAGCTTTGAATTGACTTATGAGACAACCTCTCGCTTGGAACATGATAGTTTCAGTGGCGGTTTCTACTCTTTGCGTCCTTTTGCCATTCGGGATTCGCGTTGCTCGCCGTGCGCTATCAGTCGGGCGGCTTCGAGGAGGTTGGCGGCTATGATGTTTGGTTTGGATTCGAGGAGGTTGGCGTGTTCGGCGCCGTAGCCGGTTTCCACCAACGCGGTTTTTGTGCCGGCGTTGATGCCCATGCCGATGTCGAGCTTCTTGTCGCCGATTACCCAGCTTTCGCCGAGGTCGATGTCGAAGATCTTGGTCGCTTGGATGATCATCCCCGTACCGGGTTTTCGGCAGTCGCATCCGGCGTCGGGCATATGCGGGCAGAAATGAAAGCTGTCGATCACGAGTCCGGCGACGGAGAGAAGTTCCTGAATTCGGTCATGAATCGCAAAGACCGCCGACTCGTCAAAATATCCGCGAGCAACGCCGGATTGATTTGTCGTAACGGCAAAGCGGAAACCGTTCTCTTTCAAGATCTGCAACGCCTCGATCGTAAACGGGAAAAGCTTTGTCTCCGAAACCGTCGATAGAAAATCGACCTCTTCGATCAAAGTCCCGTCGCGGTCAAAGAAGATAAACTTGTCTTTCATAAATGAATAAAAATTGCGTTCCAGATTCGGTGTTTCAAACTTCCGTATTTTGGCTTGAATCTTGTGAACCGTAAAGCCTGTAAACGAATCGTTTACCAATAGGATTCGGTTTCATTTTTTGGAACCTGCAGAACTTCGTGGGGCTCGCAAGGGCCGAACCCGCCCCACGCGCCATCCATGAGAAAAGCTTCAATCAAATACCGTCCAGGAATCTTTCCGAGAGCATTCCGCAGGCTTTTTCAAAAACTTCCGATGCTGTAATCCGCGTCATGCATCGATGATCGATCGGACAATCCCTGAGCATGCACGGCGCGCAATCGATTCCTTCCTCTTTGATGATTTCACCGCCAAAGGGCTTTGTTGTCAAAGGGTTTGTCGGACCAAAAATCGTCAGCGACGGTGTTTGGGTGGCGGCGGCGATATGCGCGAGACCCATGTCGTTTGAAATAAAGAGGTCAACCGTGGCCAAAATGCCGACCGCCGAAGAGAGCGTGGTCTTGCCGCAGAGGTTTACCGCTCGCCCCCCGCAAATCTCCAGAACCCGCTCCGCGACTTCGTGTTCCGACTCCGATCCGAGGAGCACGATCGATGCCCCGCGTTCTTCGATCATACGCTTTGCAACCTCGGCGAAATGTTCCGTCGGCCATCGCTTGGCGCGCGAATTTTGCGAGCCGACTCCGAGCGCCACGATCGGTTGCGCCGCGCCGATTTCTGAAAGAAGCAATCGCGCCTCATCCCTGCGCGCTTGCGAAACATCGATCACCGCCGATGGCGTTTCCGCGGCGATCTTTCCGGTCCAGCTCTCGACTAGATTCAAATAGAAACCGCTCTCGTGCCGCTGATTTTTCCAATCGGGAAATTCAAAGGATCTTGTAAGCAAAAAAGACCTGCCCTCGTTGGCATATCCAACGCGCTCGCGAATGCCGGCAAGTCTTAGGACAAAAGCCGTCCGAAATGAATTCGTCAAAAGAAGACCGGCATCAAAACCGCCTTTTCGAAGCGTCTTTGCATCCGTCGCTAGATCCTTTGTTTTGGTGCCGGATTGAGAGGGAAGGATTTCATCGATAAAATCGCAATCGCCAAAAACACCTTCCGCCCAGGGACGCGTAAAAAGAGTAATGTGGGCTTCGGGCCTTGCTTCGCGTAGAAAACGCAACGCGGGAATCGACATCACAGCATCGCCGATCCAGTTCGTGCCCTGAACCACGATCCTCATTCCCAGGTCTCCGGCTGAAAGAGATTCGCAAGACCGGCATCGAGGCTGATGCGTGGCGTCCAGTCGAGTTCCCGTGTAATCAGCGAGATATCCGAAACATAGTTGAGCGGAACGGGGGGCGGAAGCGGATTGCTTTCGTCGATAACACCCTGATACCCCGAAACCTCTTCGAGTTTTCGAAACAACTCGAGGATCGAAAGCCTGTTCTTTGGCCCGCCTCCGAGGTTGTAAAGTCCGTGACGGATTATCGATCTTTCAAACGCCTGGCAGGCCGAAGCGAAATCCCTGACATCAAGAAAATCCCTAACCGGTGCGCCCCCGCCGGGAAGCCGTACGCTTTCGCCGGTGTTGATCGCATCGACGTAATGTCCGACAAAATTCGGCATCGTGCCCTTTGTCGGCGGCGCATATACGGTTGAGAGACGGAAAATGCAGGTCCGAAAATTCCTTTGATTGCCGTAAAACTCGACATAACGCTCGGCAATCAGCTTTGACCATTCGAGCGCCGACTGCCCGGAATAACTCGTCGGACAATCTTCCGGCACAACGCCGTATTTGTCTGCGAATCGCCCGTAAACGTCCTTTGTCGAAACAAATACGAAGACTGCGTTTTCGTTTACCGACTTCAGAAGATTCAAAGTGCCTTCGACATTGGTCAGAAAAACCTCTTCACTTGATTCTGGGGATTTGTCCAAAAGCGCCGCCATGTGGATTATCAGGTCGTAATTGGCCGCAATTTTGGTGTCCGAAGGATTCAAGACGTCGAAGCCCGATTCCCTGGAAAAGTCATCGGCGTCAAAAAACTGCCGGACATGTGTTCCGAGATAACCTGTGCCCCCTGTGACGAGTGTTTTCATAAGATGAAAATTGCGAGACGCGAAATCGCGCTACTTCTGCAAAAACTCCTTCACGCCTTCAGCCTTGCCGATCACGATCAGTAGATCGCCCTCTTTGATCTTGGCCGTACCATCGGGGTTGAAGATCATCTCGCCGTCCTTTCTTCTGATCGCGACGATCAAAAGGTTCAGCCTGCGGCTGATATCCGCGTCTTTTAACTGGCAGCCGATGAACTTCGAGCCCGGCGAGATCTGTATTTCCTCAAAAACCAGATCCAGGTTTTCGGCGATGATCGAATCCATGAAATCGGCGATTGCCGGACGCGTCAAAGAACGCGCCATGCCCTGGCCGCCGATGATGATCGGTGAAACGACGCGATTCGCACCTGCTCTTATGAGCTTTGGCTCGGCTTGTTCCTCATCCGCTCTGGCGACGATGTGGATCGTTGGGTTTATGTGTCTTGCCGTCAAAACGACATATACATTTTTTGCGTCGTCGGAAAGACACGTAGCGATTCCGGCCGCCCTTTCAACACCGGCGCGCTTGAGGTTTTCATCAAGCGTCGCGTCGCCCTCGACAACGAGCACATCGTCTCCGAGCTTGGCAATCGCATCGGGTTTGAACTCGATAACAACAAACTTAAAGCCATCGCGCTTGAGCGATTTGATCACCTTTCGCCCAACGCGACCGGCGCCGCAGATTATAAAATGATTTGAAAGTCTATCCATCTCCCTGTTTCTCCGCCTGAGACCCATCGCGTCGAGTACCTGGGACTGAACCACGTATTGCGCGAACATCGAAAGCGCGTAGAGCACGGTTCCCACGCCGAAAAGTGCCAGAAAAACCGCGAATGCCTTTCCCGCACGGGTTGTGGGCACCACGTCGCCATAGCCGATCGTAGTTACGGTTGTGGTTGTAAGGTAAATGCTGTCGAGAAAACTAAGACCCTCGATAAGATGAAAACCGACGGTGCCCAAGGCCAGCACGAACAAAATCAAGAGATGTGTCCATGTAAGTCTTCTGTTGAATCGTCTGGCGAAGTTTGAAATCGACATCGTTTGGCGCAAAACCTCTTGTGAAATTCAAGGCGACGAAAATGGCATTCGAGCTTCCGATATATCGGCCGATTTCGTGTCCCTGCGCAAGATGTTCCAACGAACAACAAGAGTATAGCAAAGGTCTAAAGATTGGGAATCCAGCGACGCAAATCTTTCAAATAACGGATGTTACGGAGCGGCATTTGTTTCCGTTTTCCGCACCGATTCGCGCCTTGCAACCGCTCGCGTCGGGTGTCGCGAACAAACCGCTTTTCAGCGTAACGGGAAAATCCTATGGACAGCCCCGATGCTAAATGGATAGAATTAGTAATTGGCGCCGAGAAGTTTTCGGCTGTCCGTCACCCATCCGATCTTGTTTGGAAACTCCCCGTTTTCCTTATTTATGCCGCTTCCAAATAAAAAAACCGGTTTGAAACCAAAGGGAAATTTGAAACGCGGAGCTCGGCAAAGCGTTCGTTCGTACAAAAAGCCGAGAAGATCGCTTTTCAGGCGTGTTCTTCGCATGATTTTCAACCCCCTGACGGCGGCCGTTTTGGCGCTCGTCGTTTTGGGTGTGTTTCTGACGGCGACATATTTCTGGTTTGAGTTTTCGGATCGCATAAATCTCTTGCTGGCGGGCGAAGTATTTACAAAAAACGCCGGCATCTACTCCGCCCCGAAAACGCTCCGGGCTGGTGAGAAGATCGGAAAAAAAGAGCTTGAGGATTATCTAAAATCTGCCGGTTATATAAAAAAGGAAAGAAAGGCCGATCCGACAAGGAGCCGTTTCGAGTCTTCGGAACACAAGCTGACGATCGAGCCGGGGAACAGCGCGTTGATTGACGGCAAGCGCGTTTTCCGAAGCGTCGTCGTTGGATTCAACAAGAGCGATGAGTCGGTCGAAACTTTGACCGATCTGGAATCAGAGGAAAGCCTAAAAAAGACTGCGCTTGAGCCCGTAATACTAAGCTCGGTTGCCGCCGAAGGCGATGGAAGACGAAAGGTTGTAACCTTCAAGGATCTTCCGCCTCATCTCGTGAAGGCGATCGTCGTTACCGAGGATCGAGCGTTTTTCGAGCATTACGGCGTCAACTTCCGCGGCATCGCTCGCGCATTGTGGCGAAAATACGATGGCGAGGGCGCGAACACGCCGCTTGAAAATCAGGGCGGATCGTCGATCACGCAGCAGCTTGTAAAAAACCTTTTGCTTTCTCCCGAACAGAGCTATGAACGCAAGGCAAAGGAAGCCTATATGTCTCTGATTCTGGAGACACGTTTGTCAAAGGAAGAGATTTTTACGCTTTACGCCAATCAGATTTATCTTGGCCAATACGGCGGGATGTCGATTTACGGAGTCGGCGAAGCAAGCAACATCTATTTTGGAAAGGATGTTTCCGCGCTCACGCTCCAGGAAGCGGCGATGCTTGCCGGGATCATCAGAAGCCCGAACCGCTACAGTCCGTTCAAAAATCCCGAGAAAAGCAAATCAAGACGCAATCAGGTTCTCGATTCGATGGCCGAAGTCGGAGTGATTACGCACAAGAAGGCTGACGACGCAAAGGATACCGGCCTCGGGCTGAACAAACCGGAAAAGCTCAAGGACAAAACCGGGATGCCATATTTCTCGCAGTACGCGGTGGAACAGGTTCCGAATGTCGTTAGCGATCCGGAGGCGCTCCAGCATCTGCGGGTTTATACGACGATCGATCCGGATCTGCAAAAGATCGCGTATGAGACCGTAAACCGCAGGCTGAAGAAGCTCGAGAAATACTATTCCGCTGAAAAGCGCGGTAAGTTGAACGCCGCGTTGGTCGCCTTGCGGCCGCAAACGGGCGAAATCGTGGCGATGGTTGGCGGAAAGGATTACGAGGAGAATCAGTTCAATCGTGCGACAGACGCCAAGCGCCAGCCCGGTTCGGTATTCAAGCCCTTTGTTTACGCCTCGGCGATAAACACCGCCTATGATTCATCGAGCCGCACGATCACGCCGGCGACCGTTTTCATGGATGAAAAGAAGGTTTTCAACTTCAACCAGGAAACCTATTCGCCGAATAACTATGGCGACTTCTTTTCAAACAAGGAACTGACGCTCCGCGACGCGCTTGTAAAGAGCAAAAACGTGATCACTGTCGATATCGCGATGGAACTCAATGTCGGCAAGGTGATGAATTTTGCGCATCGCGCCGGATTGCCAAAGGTAAACCGCGCATTTCCTTCGATGGCGCTTGGAACCGCGGAAGCGACCCCGCTTGAGATGGCGGGTGCTTACACGAGCTTTGCGAATCTTGGAGATCGCGTGGTTCCGATGGGAATCTCGAGGGTTACGGCGGGCGACGGGCGCACGGTTTCGGTGCCGACGCCGGACAAGAAAAACGTAATGCGTCCCGATGTCGCTTACATCATGAACGACATGATGAAGGACGTGATAAACCGCGGTACTGCGGCCGAGGCCCGCGCCTGGGGTTTTCAGAATGTTGACGGCAAGAAGGGTTACGCTGGAAAAACGGGTACTTCGAGGGACGGTTGGTTTGCGGGTTTTACACCCGAGATTGTATGCGTGGTTTACGTCGGGTTTGACGATGGTTCGGATCTCAATCTGAAGGGCTCGGATTCGGCGATGCCGATCTGGGCGGAGTTCGTGCGGGAGGCGTTGAGGCTTCACCCCGAATGGAACGGTGACTGGAAAAGACCGGAAACGATACGCAGAGCCGAAATCGATATCAGAAACGGAAGCTTGATCAGGGAACTTACAACCAACGAAGCGGATTCGGTTGCGGCACAGAAGAAAGTACTCGAGAACGCGAACTCGAACACGAACGTGCAGGATCCTGACGCTCCAGAACTTACCCCCGTAAAAAATCTTTATGTGACCAACGTGCCTGAAGAATTCAGGCGTATCGAATACTTCATAAGCGGTACGGTTCCAAACAAGGCACTGGTTCCGATAGTAGATCCGACGGATACGGAAAAAGACAATCCGGATCCAAAACCGACTCCATTTACCACTTGGGAGAACGCCTCGGAAGGCGCTAAACCCGATGTTGAAAATGGAGGCGAGACGCTGCCAAAGGTCGAAACCGTGACGCTGATGTGGTGCCCGCTATCGGGAGATCGCGCCACTTCGAACTGTCCGGAAAAGGTCTCCAAGGTTTTTGCAAAGGGCTCGGAGCCAAAGGATTTTTGTCGGTTCCACACAGGGAAGGCGCAATAAGAACGAGTTCCAAGTTCCGTCCGGAAGAGTTCCAAGTTCCATGTGTGGATCGGCGGAGTTTCGAATTGCTGGTTCCAAGTTTCAAGAAAAACCCGTAGCTCCAATTCATTTATTTCTTTCGAAATGGCCGCAGGAATTCAAAAGCCAAGTTTATGATCTCTAGCTTGGAACTTGGAACTTGGAACTTGGAACGTTTCCGGACGGAACTTGGAACTCTTCCGGACTGTCCTTGGAACTCTTCCGATCCTTACTCCATCCCCAAATTCTTCACCAAAAAGCCATAGATATCCGCGATTTCCTCGATCTGTTTCGAAGTCGGTTTTCCCGCGCCGTGGCCGGCTTTGGTTTCGATACGGATGAGTACAGGTGCGTCGCCCCCTTGAGCGGCCTGCATCGTCGCGGCGTATTTGAAACTATGCGCCGGAACGACTCGATCATCGTGATCGGCCGTCGTTATGAGTACGGCGGGATACTTGGTTCCTTTCTTGATGTTGTGAATCGGCGAATACGCGTAAAGTGCGCGGAATTCGTCCGGATTCTCGCTCGATCCATAATCGGATGTCCATGCAAACCCGATCGTGAACCGATGGAATCTGAGCATGTCCATCACGCCGACTGCTGGAAGCGCCGCGCCAAACAAATCCGGTCGCTGGTTGAGCGTCGCGCCGACGAGCAATCCGCCGTTCGAGCCGCCCTGGATCGCAATCTTCGGACTCGAAGTATAGCCTTCCGCGATCAGATATTCGGCCGCCGAGATAAAGTCGTCAAAAACGTTTTGTTTCTTGAGTTTGGTGCCGGCCTCATGCCATTCCTCGCCATATTCCCCGCCACCGCGAAGATTCGCAACCGCGTAAACTCCGCCCATTTCAAGCCACATAAGTCTCGAGACGCTGAAGCCGGGCGTCATGCTGATGTTGAAGCCGCCGTAGCCGTAAAGGATCGTCGGATTCGAGCCATCGAGTTTTATACCCTTTTTGCTGACGATAAACATCGGCACTCGGGTGCCATCCTTGCTTGTATAAAAAACCTGGTTGACCTCGTAGTCGTTGGGATTGAAGTCAACATCCGCTTTGCGGTAAATCGAGCTCTCGCCCGTCGCCATATCGTAGCGATAAGTCGTCGGCGGAACGTTGTAGCTCGAATAGGTAAAGAAAGTTTCGCGGTCCGAGCGTCTTCCGCCAAATCCCGACGCGGTGCCGATGCCCGGAAGTTCGACGTCGCGGACGGCGTTGCCCCATAGATCGAAGATCCTTACCTTCGAATAGGCATCCTTGAGATAGTTGACGACAAACTGGTTGTTGATCAGCGAAACGCCTTCGATCGTTTCCTTGCCTTCAGGAATTATCTGGCGCCATTTGCGGTCGGGATCAAACATATTGACAGAAACCACGCGACCCCGCGTCGCGTCCTTGTCGGTGCTGAAATAGAAGTTGCCGCCGATATTGCCGATAAACGAGTAGTCGTTTTCGAATCGATCGATCAGAGGCTTGATTTCCGAATCCTGGTCCCAAAGATTTTTGTAGTAAATCTGGTCCATGTTCGAAGTGCCCTTGCTCAAATATATGAGAAGCCAGGCGCCATCTTCGGTGACAAAACCGTTTACACCCATTTTGGGATCATCAGGCCTTTCATAAATCAGGGGATCGGTTGCTTGTTTTGTTCCCAGCTTGTGGAAATAGAGCTTTCTGTTGAGATTGGCGTCCTCAAGCTTTGTTTCGTCATTTGGCTTGGGATAGCGGCTGTAAAAAACGCCCTTGCCGTCCTTTGTCCAGGAAACACCTGAAAACTTGATGTCAATCAGAACGTCCTTAAGATCCTTGCCCGTTTCGATGTCCCTGAAACGATACTCGCGCCAATCCGAGCCCGAACGCGCAAGACCATAGGCGAGAGTTTTCCCATTGGGAGAAACCGCGATTCCCGCCAATGCCACCGTGCCGTCGTCCGAGAGGCCATTTGGATCCAGCAAAATCTTTCCGGCGTCGCTCAAACCATTGGCAACATAGAGCACGCTTTGATTCTGAAGCCCGTCATTCTTGAAATAAAAATACTTTTCGCCCTCACGAAACGGTGTCGAGTATTTCTCGTAATTCCAAAGCTTTGTGAGTCTTTCCTTTATACGGGTTCTCGAAGGGAGCGTGTTTAGATAATCACCCGTCAATTTGTTTTGGGCCCTAACCCAAGCCTGGGTTTCCGCTGAATCAGGATCCTCCATCCATCTATATGGATCGGCGACAGTCGTACCAAAAAAATCGTCTTTTTGATCGCTCTGTCGAGCCTTTGGATAGTCAAACGAACCCTGGCCAAAAACCGCTCCGCTGAGCGCCGTGCACAACAGCAATAAACCCGTAACAACTGTGTTTCTCATATTTACCTCGATTTTCTTTTGCCAGATTCTACTATGCATGGCGGGAATCGACAACGGGTTTGAAGCGAAGTCCCCGATTTGCTTTGAAGTTGAAGAATCGGCGTTTGTTTTGAACTGCTCAAACCAGTCAACCGCCAACGCCGAGTATAAGAGAGATCTGAAGGCCGCAAAATTTTGTTCGAGCACTCAAAATCCTGCTTTTCGAGCGACAGTGAAATACAGCAATAGAGCGGACGGCATGGTATCAACGCCGCGGGGTTTGCCAAAAGAGCGTCTTTCTTTCAGACTATTTTTTCGCCGCCCGCCGGGAGTCTTACGTTCACAGGCCGACAAGCCAAAGTGGAGTGCGGGATGCCGCAAATTGAGAATATTGCGGGGATTGGCCCGATTAGGATTTCCGCATCCACGTTTTAGTGCCGTTCTTGAAATCCATGAGAAAACTCGCCCAACGAATCAATTCGCTACGCACCGAATACGGTCGCGTCGGGTTTTGGGCGGTGTATTCATTGGTTATGCCTGCGATCGGTTTGATGCTTCTCTCGGCCGCGATTTACCAGACGGGGCCATGGTTCAAATCGCATCCGGCGGGAATTCCCGTGTTTACGGTTTTGGTCGTCTTGTTTTGCGGTTTTGCGATCCTAACGACAAACGTGATTTCCATTGTTGCCGGATGGGCGTTCGGTCTTTGGTGGGGCGTTTTCGTGATCGTTTTGGGAATCGCCGGCGCGATCACCATCCACTACTATTTCGGACGAAGAATAGCCGCCGAGAAACTTGCGGTGCTGCTCGAAAAGAAGCCCAAGATGATGGCTGTAAAACGGGAACTGCTTGCCGGACACCTCGCCAAGGTCTTTCTGCTTATCCTTCTTTTGCGTTTTTCCCTGACGCCATTTGCCGCGACGAACTATTTGATTTCCGCCGCCGGAGTGTCTTTTTGGACGTATTTCGCGGCAACCGTTTTGGGATATATTCCGAGAACGATCGGTTGGGTGATCGTTGGTTTGAGCTTGGAAAAATTGGATTTGAAACATCCGCTGAGCAATGTCTCGTTGCTGATAAATATTGGTGCGACGATTGCGGTTATCGTGGTTTTGAGCGTACTCAGCAAACGTGCGTTGAAGAAGTTGTCCGAAGAAGCCGAGGGATGACGCGTCGATCGACGACTGCAACTGCCGGGGAATTCGGTTAGAATATCGAAACGGAAAAATTAGTGAATAGCGAATTTCAAAATGTGGTCGCGCTCTTGAGAATAGAATCGGAGGCGATCGAAATCGCCGCCGAGCGGCTTGAGGAATCAGCGGTAGCGAAGACTCTCGAAATCCTTCGTGACTGTGGCGGGAAGGTCGTCGTTGCGGGTGTTGGGAAGTCGGGCGTGATCGCCCAAAAGATCGCGCAGACCATGACGAGCACCGGAACTGTTTCCGTTTTTGTGCATCCATCGGACGCTATGCACGGAAGCCTTGGAATGATTACGGCCGGCGATGCCGTTATCGCATTGAGCAATTCGGGCGAAACAGATGAACTGCTGGCGCTTTTGCCGGCGCTTAAGCACCGGAAGGTTCCGGTGATCGCGATTGTCGGGAACATGGAATCAACGCTTGCCAGGGAAGCGGATGTCGCGCTCGATGCTTCGGTGGATCATGAAGCCTGCCCGCTTAATCTCGCCCCGACTACCTCGACAACGGTCGCGCTTTCGATCGGCGACGCGATCGCGATGACGCTTATGCAATCCAAGGGGCTCACCGCCGAACAATTTGCGGAGAATCATCCGGCGGGTCGTTTGGGCAAGCGCTTGACCGTTCGAGTTGCGGACCTGATGGGGCCGAGCCCGAATGTATCCCCAACGGACGGTTGGCTTGACGTCGTCAGAAGCATCTCAAAGTTTGCGCTGGGAGCCGTTAACGTTGTCGGCGAGGACGGCTCGCTTCTGGGGATCGTAACCGATGGCGACTTGCGGCGGACGGTTGAGAAGACGGCTCCGGAAGACTTTGGGACTTTGATTGCCGAAACGATGATGACGGCGAAGCCCATAACCATCGGTCCGAATGAGCTCGCATTTTCGGCTTTGAAAAGGATGGAAGACAGGGAGTCCCAAATTTCGGTGCTTCCCGTCGTCGATAGCGAGGGCGCTCCAATCGGACTTCTGCGTCTGCATGACATTCTTAAACACGGCATTTGATAGTCTTTTGGGGACACTCCCCCTTCCGGCATCGCATAAAACTTCCATCTCTTTCCGCGTGTTTTTCATCAATGTTTGGGACCGAATCCATGGGAGTCGCTTCCAACCGGCGTCAAAACTTCGGAACCGCTTGGTGGAACGGCCGCGAATCCTGAAATTCGGTATTGTTTTTCAAATCATGACAAAAAAACTATTTTCCGTCGCACTACTTTTGGTGTTCTTTTCGCACACCGCGTTTTCTCAGGAGACCGAGGTGAAGATCACTCTTTCGGAGCAGTTTTTCGATGCGTTGTTTGAAGCGGTATTCACCAATCTCGAACAGCCGAAGGTTCCGATCGCCTCGACCGGTGCCGGTGCGGGTGAGAGAGGCGAATCTGCGCGCGGACCGATGGTTGCCGGCGACGCCTTGATTGCGGCGTGCGACGAAACGGTTCGTTTGCGAAAGGACGTTGAAGGCGTAAGAACAGCGGTCAAATTTCGCAATGGAAAAATCGTTGCGCCAATCGCGTTTGAAGGAAGCTATGACGTCCCGCTTTTCGGTTGCGTTGATTTTTCGGGCTGGGCGGATACCAACATCGATTTGAAGTTCGATAAGGCGAAAAACGCTTTGGTCGGGGATGCGAAGGTTTTAAATGTAAATTTGAGTGGAACAGGCGGTACGGGAAGCTCCTTGATCGCCCGCATGGTGCAGAATTCAATCGACAAGAAAGTAAACCCTTTGGAGATCATCGCGCTTGACCGTCTGTCGTTTACCGCACCGGTTCAGAATGCCGGAAAATTACGCATGGAGGCGGTTGGCATGCGGCACGTGGTAGGTGAAAAGGAAATCAGCGTATTTCTCAAATACAGATTCAAGAAGGGTTAATCCGCATATTTGGTTAACGAAGCGCGTTTTTGAGATTTCGGTATCTCCCGAAAAACGTGCGCCGGCCAGGCACCCGAACCAAATGGTTGACGCGATGCACCATACGGTGTCCGATTCGGCAGGAAGTGTTTCTGAAACCCATTAAATACGTAGTGACGTGAAAAGGGTACGATATTTGCACTGGAGAGATTGTGGAATTTGAAGGGCCAGTTTTTAGAAAGGGGAAACTTATGAATTTACGTAGATTTACAAATCATCTGGCCATCGCAGGACTCGGATTGGCCGTCCTTGTCGGCGCGGCGGGAACAGCGGATGCTCAGCGCAACCGTTCCCGTCAAAACGAAAGCCGCAATACGAGGAGCACCGATCAGCGTCGCGATACCAATCAGGACAAGGCAAGGCAGCAACAGCAAGAGAACCAACGCCGCGCGCAACAGGAGAACCAACGTCGCGCGCAACAGGAAAACCAACGCCGCGCCCAACAGGAAAACCAACGCCGCGCCCAACAGGAAAACCAACGCCGCGCCCAACAGGAAAACCAACGTCGCGCGCAACAGGATAACCAGCGTCGCGCTCAGCAGGAAAATCAGCGCCGCGCCCAGCAGGAAAACCAACGTCGCGCGCAGCAGGAAAATCAACGCCGCGCCCAACAGGAAAACCAACGCCGTGCTCAGCAGGAGAATGAGCGTCGTTGGCAGCAGGATAATCAACGCCGTGCACAACAGGAAAACCAGCGAAGAGCACAGCAAGAAAATCAACGCAGGACACAGCGGTCTGGCGACAAGCGGGCGGAGGAACAGCAGCGCCAGCAAATGGAGAATCAGCGCCGCGCGCAACAACAGAGAGATAGTCAGCGGCAGGCTAACGAACGGCGTCAACGAGATGAAAACCAGCGTCGAGCAAATCAGCAAAATCAGGATCGACGCAATTCGCAGACGCGTTCGAACAATCGTTCCCAAGACCGGAATGACGGCCGTTGGGATAACGGTTCGAACCGAGGCAATCGAAACGGTAACTACCAAAGCTATAACCGCGAACAGCAGCGAAAGATGCAAAAGCAGGTTTGGAACGACTATGAAGATCGTTTCCGCAATCGCAAGCAGAATTGGGAGCGAAACGAGCGTTGGTTGAAGCAACAAAACCAGCTTCGCAGACTCCGCTATCAACAATCCTATTGGCGACGTCTCGAAAATGACAGGCGAAGGCTTCAAAACGCCAGGTACTACAATTCGCTCGTTTACAACTACCGCTATTCGCGAAACAACCGCTATTACTACACAAGCAGCTATGGCGCGTCGATGCTCAGACGTGCGCTGAACGACGGCTACGATCAGGGCTACAGAGCGGGGCAATCCGATCGTTACGACGGTTGGGGCTACGATCCCTACGGAAACTTCGGCTATAGCGATGCATCGTATGGATACGACAGCTACTATGTGAGCTACAGCGAATATCAGTATTACTTCAGGGAAGGATTCAGAAGAGGATACGAGGACGGCTACTACGGACGCTACAACTACGGCGCCTACAACAGCGGGCGGTACAATCTTCTGAGCGGCATCTTGGGAGGATTGCTCCTGATAAGCCTCTTCTAACGAACACGTAACAAGGTCGTCGGAGACGTCGATCAAATAGCCCAAAGGGTCGGGTCACGAGGTGATCCGGCCCTTTTTTGCATTGGGCTTGCGAATGTGGTTTTGCCTTGTAACCGGCGTGATTTCATCACTACGGTTTGTTACACTCTGTGATTCGATTTTTATTGGTGTCAGGCAGTTGAATCCAGACGAATTCTCAATCTGGCCCTAGATGCAAAACGGCATCAATCGCAAGCATGGCTTGCAGACCCGCTTTTCGAGGGCGGTTATAAATTATGACGCAACCATTGATTGCAGTGATCGGTCGCCCGAATGTCGGTAAATCCACGCTGTTCAACAGATTAACGGAATCGCGAAAATCGATTGTCGGCGATGAGCCGGGAATCACGCGGGATCGGATTTACGGCGAAGTAGAGTGGCGAACCAAGACGTTCGCGCTTGTCGATACGGGCGGAATCGTTCCCGATGATGAAGCCGTGATCCCCGCGAACATCTTCAAACAGGCGGATTTTGCGATCAATGAATCGGCTGCAATCATCTGGGTCGTAGATGTTCGTGCCGGAGTCACTCCGCTTGATGAGGAGCTTGCCGTATTGCTCAGAAACGTCGGCAAACCGGTGTTTATAGCCGCCAACAAGGCCGAATCGAGGCGCACGGCGGACGAAGCGAATGAATTCTATCGTTTTGGATTCGAGCTGATCCCGATTTCGGCGGAACACGGAACCAACATCGGCGACCTGCTCGACTTGCTTTACGACGAGGTCGGGTTTTCAGAAGACGCGGTTGCCGAGGAAGACGGCCTTACAAAATTGGCGATCATTGGGCGTCCGAATGTCGGGAAGTCCTCGATTCTAAACAAGATACTTGGCGAGGAGCGTGTAATCGTATCTCCGATCGCGGGCACCACTCGCGACGCCATTGATACCCGTTTTGTTTTTGAGGGAAACGAGTATCTTTTGATCGATACGGCCGGCATACGGAGAAAAGGCAAGACCGTCGAAATGGCGGAAAAGCTTTCGGTCGTTATGGCGAGAAAATCGCTCGAACGGGCCGATGTCGCCGTTTTGGTCGTTGACGCATCTGAAGGTTTTACAAATCTCGACGCGAACATCGCGGGGTATGCGGTTGATGCCGGATGCTCTGTGATAGTTGTTGTAAACAAATGGGATTTGGTTCCCGAAAAGGATTCGGGTTCTGTCTCGGAAGTCGAAAGGGAATTCAGAAGGAAAATGAAATTCCTTGATTGGGCGCCCATAGTCACCACTTCGGCGCTTTCAGGCCAGCGTATCGAGCGCTTGCTTCCGTTGGTGGAGAGAGCGAATCAGGCACGAAACCTTAGAATCAGGACCTCTGATTTGAACGAGTTTTTCGAGGAATCGGTGATGCAGCCCTATGGCGGCAGCGGACTTGCACCCTCGAAACGCGGGGGCGCGAAGCTGAATGTAAAGTTTATAACGCAGGCAGGAATCCGTCCTCCTTTGTTTGTGCTTTTTACATCCGGTGGCCAGGGGCGAAACGAACTTCATTTTTCGTACGTTCGTTACATCGAAAACCAGTTGCGGGCCAAATTCGAATTTTTTGGCACTCCCTTGCGAATCAAGGAAAGGCATAAAAGCTCAAAAAAATAGTCGCAGCTCAAATGCCGGAAAATTGAACACCGGCCAACTATTTATTCTGTCCTAGTTTTTCGATGGAGGAGTTGGTTTTACTAAAATCCTTGAATTTTGGCGGTGGAAATCCAATCCGCGCCCGACTACGCAAACTTTCCGATGGAAATTCTCGCTGAAGTCCTTAAATACTTGCTCTCGGCATTGCTGGCCTTTTCAGGCGCAGCAAAACTCGGTGCAATTGACTTGACCGCGAGGACGGTGCAGGGGTTTGGAATTTCCGGGAAGATTGCGCGCTTTGTCGGTGTAGCAGTTGCTATTTTGGAGTTGGGGGTGGGCTTCGCGCTTTTTGCCGACCTGGCTTTTTCGCGCACTTCCGCGGCGGGGTTGATGCTTGTTTTCCTGGTTTTGGTTTCGCTGGATTTCGTTCGAAACAAGCATACCGACTGCTACTGTTTCGGCAGTCTTTTCCGCAAACAAATTGACGGCCGGACGGTGATCCGAAATCTATTGCTTTTCGGCTTTTCGATCATCGTCGTACTGAACAGGCCCGAAACGGCAATGATCGGAATACCGGATGATTTGGCAAAAGACGCGTTTGCATTTGGTGCGTTTGCATTGGCTTCGTTTGCCGCTTCAAAGGCGTTTGAGTTGGGAGTGCTGCAAAGGGAAGTTGAGGAAAGAATCTCCGCCTTTGAAAGCCTGGGATCAATTGCTTCCGAAGACGCTGTTAGTGCGGGCCTTTTGATCGGGGCTCCGATTCCTAACTTGCTGGTTTCAGACAACGACGGAAAATCGTTTGATCTTCGAAATCTGGTAGCGAAAAATCTTGCCACTTTGGTTGTGTTCGTCGAATCCGGTTGCACGCTTTGTTCGGAACTAACAAAGGAAATCATCGAATGGCGGAAGCTGGCCAAAGCTGATCTCGGTTTGATCGTCATTTCAAAAGGATCATTCGAGGCGACGCTCCGAAAGATGGGCGGCGAGGTTAAAGATTTTCTACTGATCGCGAATGAAGGCGACGCCCTGGAAAAATTTGGCGGAAAGTGGGTTCCATCGGCCGTCGTTGTTTCCGCAAATGGCAGAGTCGGCGGGCGACTCGCGACCGGTATTGACGAAATCGTTGAGCTTGGAGAAAACCTGCTTGAAGCACGTGGAGAAGAGGAGATGGGAATAGAACTTCGTTTGTCTCCAATTTGCGATCGGTTCGGTGAATCGGTTCCCGAATTCGACCTCGAGTACGGTTCCCGCAGACTGACAAACCGCGATCTGGCCGCTCGCGAAAACTACATCATATTTTGGAATCCCGAATGCGAATTCTGCGAGGAGATTTGCGACGAACTTCCCGAATGGCGGAGTCGGATAGAGAAAGCGGAGATATTTCTCTTCACCGATAAACCGCTTCCGGCCGCTTACGCCGAAAGGCTCGGAGCGTATGTAATCGATCCGGGTTTTGGAATCTCGAATTTGATAGGGAAATCTGGTACTCCATCGGCCGTTGTGATATCAGCCAAAGGGCGCGTCGCTTCTGAAACCGCGCGCGGTGCCCGCGAGATACGGCATCTCCTAGGGGTGGCGTGAGTGCCATCCTCAGACGGATAAGAATGAAGACATGAAGAACATCGATTTTTCGATACTCGCGACGGATGGCGAGGCTCGCGCCGGAGTTATTGAAACAAGACGCGGGCAAATTGAGACACCTGTTTTCATGCCGGTCGGGACGGCCGGTACGGTAAAGGGCGTAAGGTTCGAATCGCTTGAGGATGAACTCGATGCGAGGATAATTCTCGGCAATACGTATCATCTTTGGTTGCGGCCCGGTGTTGAGACGCTTCGAAAATTGGGTGGGCTCCACAAGTTTTCGACTTGGGACCGCGCGCTGCTTACAGATTCGGGCGGATTTCAGGTTTTCTCTCTGAGCGGTCTTCGAAAATTGACGGAAGAGGGAGTCGCCTTTCAGTCCCATTTGGATGGTACGCGGATGTTCATGTCTCCCGAGGTATCGATGGAGATTCAATCCGCGCTTGGTTCGGAGATTGTGATGGTTCTCGACGAATGCCCGCCGGGTGACGCCGGACACGAATTCACCAGAACGAGCCTCGAACTGACAGATCGTTGGGCGAGGCGGTCCAAGAAGAGGTTTCTTGAGCTGCAGGAAAATGGTTCGGACACGGGATTTGTTGCGAACGCGCCAAAGGGACTTAGCGGGAGCCAGGCGCTTTTCGGAATCTTTCAGGGCGCGGGACATATGGATTTGCGTGAGGAAAGCCTAAAGCGATGCGTCGATGCCGGTTTTGACGGATATGCGATCGGAGGATTGAGTGTCGGCGAATCAAAAGAGGTTATGTACGGCGTGGTCGAAAGAATGGCTCCGCAGATGCCCAGGAATTCTCCAAGATATCTGATGGGGGTTGGTACTCCGGAGGATCTTATTGAGTCGGTTGGTTGCGGCGTCGATATGTTTGATTGTGTCATCCCAACAAGGAACGGCAGAACCGGCGGTGCGTTTACATCTTCCGGAGACGTCAATATTCGAAACGCGGTTTATGCCGAAGACGAATCGCCGCTTGATCCGGAATGCGGATGCTCGGTTTGTACGAGGTATTCGAAGGCGTATTTGAGGCATTTGTATCAGGCAAAGGAAATGCTCGCCGCGATGCTGATTTCACACCACAATCTCGCGTTCTTTATCGCTACGATGAGAAAAGCGAGAGAGGCAATCATCAACGGGCGTTTCGCGAGTTTTCGCGATGAGTTTTTGGAAGGGCGAAAAAGATTGGCGGAAACGTCGAATAAAAGTGAGGCCTAAAGCGGGGATATCTTGTTCAGTGAACCGGATTGCAGTGCCGACCGGGCTTCTCCGTGAATTTTAGAAGACGTTCAAAATACTCGGATTCAGTTGTTTGCAAGAGGGCGTGGAGGTAGGCAACCGACTCGGGACACATGACTACGGATTGGTAAAGCCGTGTTGAATGCGTTTTTTAAGCATTTGGGTCCAACTGGAATCATTTTGAAAAATCCTCAAATTGATCCTTTTCGAGTTTCCTTCTTTACAATCTTTACTTTATAATTGCTGTTTTGCGCATTTTGGAAAATTGATTATGAATATGTTTTTGCTTTTTCAGGGAGGCGGATTCGGTCTTGCGGGCACGATCCTCCCATTCGTAGCCATCTTCGCGATCTTTTACTTTCTTGTCATAAGACCGCAACGCAATCAGCAGCAGAAGCTGAAGGAAATGGTTGCCGCTCTTAAGATCGGGGATGAGGTGGTGACGAATGGCGGCGTGATCGGGAAGATCATCGAAGTTAGGGCGACGAGTTTCATAGTCAGAAGCGCGGAAAAATCGAATATTGAAATCGGCAAGGCGGCGGTTGTGGGGCGTAAGCCCGAAGATGTCGCCAGCTAAGGTTTTTGTGAAATGAAGAACAGTAATCTCTGGATACGCACCGCGATAGTGCTCGCGGTTCTTGTTTTTGGCACCTATTTGGTAATCGGTCCGCGGGGCGGAATTACTTCCAAGGACTTTACCTGGGCCGGAATCAAGAAAAACGTCGAATCGAACATCAATCTTGGTCTCGATCTGAAGGGCGGTTCCCACCTCGTTATGAGGGTGAAAACCGAACAATACCTTAAGGAACTTACGATCAGCGATCAGGATGCCGCATTCAATGCGGCCAAGGAAGCCAAGCTTCCCGTAACCAAGGCATCGTCCGTAACGAACGAGGGCAGCTACAGTTTCACGGTTGAGTATTCCGATCCGAAACAGGGCGAAGCGGTTGCGAAAGCGATTAAGTCGAAAGTCGACACATTGGCTTGGAACGAATCGATTGGTGCAAATTCCGTTACATATTCACTGCCGGTGGCGGCTCAAACTCGTCTCAAAAAAGAAGCCAGGGATCAGGCGCTCCAGATCATCACCTCGCGTATTGACGCATTTGGCGTCAAGGAACCGACGATTCAGACGCGCGGGCGTGAGGATTCCGGAGAGATTCTTCTTCAGATGCCGGGCGTAGAGGATCCGGAAAGGGTCAAGAACACGCTCAACGTGACTGCCAAGCTTTCACTAATGAAAGTAGTAAGCGCTCCGAATCCAAGCCCCGTTACTACCTATCCCTCGAAAGAGGCGGCGCTTGCCACTATCGGAGGCGCGGAAACTCCGACCAGAAAGGTTTTTGAATATCTCGAGCGGGACGATTCTCCGACTCCAAGCGCGACGCCGGATCCAAACAAACCCAAGCAGTATGTGGTGGTTGAATATCCGGCAATCGTGGAGGGAAATGATCTTCGAAACGCTTCGGCCGTAACATCTACCGCGAATTCAAAAGACTATCAAATTACCTTCAGTCTCAAGCAATCAGGAGCCCAGAAGTTCGGCGACTGGACCGGCAAGAATATCAACAATTACATGGCCGTGGTTCTTAACAACCAGGTCAAGTCGGTGGCATTCATCAAGTCGCAGATATTCGATAGCGGGCAGATCGATGGAAGATTCTCCAAGGAATCGGCTGAAGATCTCGCTCTGACCTTGAAGTCCGGTGCATTGCCGACCGAGATCGAGTATTTGGAGGAAAGAACGGTTGGCCCCAGTCTCGGAGCGGATTCGATCAGATCCGGTGTAACGGCTTCGATCGGCGGCTTGATCTTCGTGGTTCTGTTCATGTTGTTCTATTACCGTGGAGCCGGTATCAATGCGGTTGTAGCGCTTTTGCTCAACATGCTTTTGACGCTTGCCGCGATCGTGGTTTTGAAATCCACGCTGACGCTTCCGGGTATCGCCGGACTGATTCTCGGCATCGGTATGGCGGTTGACTCGAACGTGCTTATCTTCGAAAGGATGAGAGAAGAGTTAAGAGCCGGAAAGTCGATAGCCAAGGCGGTTCAACTTGGTTTTGATCGTGCGTTCATCACGATCATCGATACCCACATCACAACGATCATCGCGGCCGCGATTCTTTATTTGTGGGGTTCGGGACCGATTCGTGGATTTGCGGTAACGCTTGTTCTCGGTCTGCTTATCAATCTTTTCTCCGCGGTTTACGTATCGAGGACGATTTTCATGTGGTTGCTTGAGCGCAATCCGAACATGCAAAAGCTTAGTGTTTAGGAATTTGACGATCCGTTCCTTGTTTTGGGCGGGGATCGTCGCAATTTGAAGAAAATGTTTGATCTGTTTACCAATATCAACGTCAATTGGATGGGGCTTCGCAAACCGCTCATCGCGGTTTCGGTAGTGGTACTTCTGGCAGGGCTTGGCTCGGCGCTTGTAAGGCAGCTGACGCCCGGCGGAACCTCCGCATTCAATCTGGGCGTGGACTTTCAGGGCGGTTCGGTTATAACCGCCAAATTCAAGGGCGGAAAACCATCTCCTGAAGAACTTCGCAAGGCCTTGGCGGCAAAGGGTGTCGGAGATGCGGTTATCCAGTCGTCCACTGACAAGCAGGATGAGGTCCTGATCAAGATTCCGCTCATCGAGGGGAGTGATTCGAAGGAACCCGCCCCGGCGCAAAAGCCGGAAAAGCCGGAAGAAGCGAAAGCGAACGGCGAAGAAACAAAGGCGGAAAGTTCCGGCAAGGATTCTGAATCGGACAAGGGACAAAGCGATGACGGCAAGGCCGGGGACACTAAGTCCGACAGTACTTCCAACCAGGTAAGCGGGGGGCGCGATTTGGTTAATTCCGCGCTCAAGACTTTCGGTAAGGAAGCAAAGCCGGAATTGACGCTGGCGGCCGACAAGGAAGCGAAATACAAGATTGTAGGAACAGACTCGGTCGGACCGGTAGCGGGGGACCAACTTCGTACGCAAGCCGTTATCGCGACATTGCTTGGAATGGGGGGCATTCTCCTTTTTATCGCTTTCCGCTACGACTGGACGTATGCAGCCGGAGCGGTAATCGCGGTTTTCCATGACGTTTTGATAACGCTTGCGTTTTTTACTGTGTTCCAGTGGGAAGTCAGCCTGACCGTGCTCGCGGCCTTTCTGACCTTGGTCGGATTTTCGGTAAACGACTCGATCGTTATTTTTGACCGAATACGCGAGAATCTAACGCTCAAAAAGGGCAAATCGTTGTTTGCGCTTACCAACGATTCGATCAACCAAACGATGTCGAGAACGATCGTGACAAACGGACTCGTATTCTTGACGGTGTTGGCGTTGGTGTTGTTTGGTGGCGAGGTACTTCGCGGATTTTCGCTCGCGTTGTTCGTGGGCTCGATTTCGGGAACGTATTCGACGATTGCGATTGCCAGCCCGATTGCGATCTGGTGGCAAAGCAAGCTCGGCGAAGCGGAAATGAAGGAAGTAGCCGTTGAAGAGTCAAAAGGACTCGCTTCAGCGGCTCGCAAATCCGTTAAACGCAGACCCGTCACAGGGTAGCGGCGATCTAGTTCTAGTCTTTCAGGTTTTGAAGCGCCTCGTTAAATGGTTGATTTCCGAATATGGTGGAATCAAGTGAACCTTTTAACGGGGCGCTTTTGGCTTCTTGGTTGAAAACAGATGAGTCCGAGGATTCGAATCATGGCTCATGGATGGGAAGTGCTGGCTTCAAAAGAAACCGTTTGAAAAACCTATAGAAAAGTTGTGAACTTCTCTATCCAGAAATGAATTCAGGTGTTTTTTAACGCCAAAGTGATGGAAATCAGGCCTCGAATCAGCCTGGCCGGAGTGCCGAAAACGCAATTTGAGTTCAAATGCCGCGAGACCAATGCGAATTCAAAGCCCGGAGAATTGCGGATACAAGGAATCGCCTGCACTTTCGCTTAAAGTCTGTAACCCATTGAGCGGACTAGCACTATCGGGAGTCGCCCCGAAGGTAAATATTTGTTTTAATTTTAACAATTACCTTGACTTTCAAGTGATTACTATTTAGACTCCATAACGTTGCTGGTCAATTGAATATGTCTCAATGATTCTTTCCGAAAGCTCTATGGAAGTTCGGATTTGAGCTGTACTTTTGTAGTTTCAAGTCTGGCTAGTATTCGTTTATCCCACGAGTTTTGGACAAGATCGAAAGACATTTTTGAAAGATGGCGATGCAGTGTCTTTAAAGAGCTGTATCGGGCGATGTCGGTAAATCCAACCGGCAAGAAAAATCCCTTGACCCAAACGGCACCGGACGAGGGGAGGTATATAAATGTTAGATCAGTTAGTCGAATCAACTGACAACTCAAAACAAGGCAAGATTCGCAACACGCTTTTGCTTTTAACGCTTTTGCTTGTGTTTTCGGGTTTTGTTTCTGCATTGGGAGTCAGCCTTTTTAACCAAAGCTTTCTAGTTGGGGGCGATGGACTTGAGTTGTCGACGCTCGTCGCGCCACCTATTCCAGAGGAGGCGCCGCCGCCGCCGGAACCTGAGCCGGATCAACCCAAGAAACAACAGCAGCAGGATGACAATCAGCCCAAGGTTGCTACTCGTACTGAGTTGATCGCCAGGCTTGATATGTCGCCGAAGATTCCTGACAAAGTCAGCGTTCAGCGAAACAATGTTCCGCCGGTACCCAAGTCGGGGATGGTAACGGTTGGCTCGTCGAACACGGATGTTGCGCCTGGCGCGGCAACCGGACCGGCTAGACCGGGTTCTGGAGGTCCGATAACTCCTTCGGCCCCGAAAGCTCCCGAGCCGCCAAAACCGGAACCGCCGAAACCTGCTGCACCTCCGCCACCGCCACCGCCACCGCCACCGCCAGCAGTTCCCAAGCGGATTTCCAAAGGGGTAGTAAATGGTTCGGCGATTAGTTTGCCCAAGCCGGCATATCCGCCCTCGGCCAAGGCCGTTAACGCCAAAGGCTCGGTTTCGGTAGCGATTGTTATCTCGAAAGATGGATCGGTGATGTCGGCCAATGCGGTAAGCGGTCACCCGCTTCTGAGAGCCGCTGCTGTTTCCGCGGCGAGAGGCGCGAGATTCCGTCCAACGTTGTTGTCCGGTCAGCCCGTTGAAGTATCCGGAGTGATCGTCTACAACTTCCAGTAGTATTTGACAGTGGCTGTGGATCTGGTCGTTTGATTCAGCCCCGCAGCCCTATATTTATGTTTTCTGCAATAATTTTTTCGATTTTTTTGGAGGAAAAACAATGACTTTTCTAGCTAGCCTTTTCGGCACATTTCTGGCCTTCGCTGAAGAGGCGCAAAAATTTCAATTCAGTTTTTATCAGATCGCGAAAGAGCTTACGATTCCTGGTTGGATCGTAATCTTTATTCTTCTGATTCAGTCGATCTTCATCATCGCTATCGGTATTGAGCGTTTCCTGACCTACAACAAGGCGAAACAGCAATCGCGTCAATATGCTCCGAAGGTTGCGCAGGCTCTCAAGAGCAGCAACATTGATGAAGCGATCAGCATTTCGGACAAGCACAAGGATTCGCACCTTGCTATGGTTGTATCTTCCGGTCTTAAGGAGTTCAGCGCCCATCAGGGAAGCGATGACATTTCCGCTGACGAAATGGAGTCTTCAAAACGTGCTCTGCAACGTGCGATCGCCGTTAAAACCGCGGAACTCAAGCGCGGCCTTGCCGGTCTTGCAACTGTTGGTTCGACAGCTCCGTTCGTAGGACTGTTTGGAACGGTTGTGGGTATCATCGGTGCTTTTGTTCGCTTGGCTTCAAACGAATCGGCTGGTATCGGTCTCGTTGGTGGTGCCATCGCTGAAGCGCTCGTTGCTACCGCTTTCGGTATCGCTGTTGCGGTTCCGGCTGTATGGTTGTTCAACTACTTCACAAACAAGGTAACCAGCTTTGGTGTTGAAATGGAAAACTCCGCTTCGGAGCTTGTCGACTACTTCCTCAAGCAGCGCACCAAGCGTCTTGAAAGCTAGTCTGTTTTTAAGCCTTAAGGAGTTTTGTTATGGCAGCTAAAGTTGGCGGAACCGACGAATATAATTCCGAGATCAACGTGACGCCGATGGTGGACGTGATGTTGGTGTTGCTGATCATCTTTATGATCGTAACCCCGTTGCTCCAGCAGGGTGTTTCGGTAAATCTTCCGAAGGAAATGATTAGTCCTACGGAAGATCAGGATATCGCGAAAGACACGTCGGTGATTGTCGCTATTCCGAACAACAACCAATTTTATATCGGCAAGGATCCCTATCCGATCGAAACGCTCGGCGAAAAGATCGGTTCGCTTATGAAAAACAAACAAGCGAGCAAGAGGATCGTGTATGTAAAGAGCGGTATTGATGTCAATTACGGTACGGTCGTTACTGCGATCGACGCTATCCGTAAGCAGGATATCGACAAGATCGGTCTTGTTGCTGATAAGAAAAAGGTAGCGAAGAAGTAGACTGACAGGGAGTTAAACAGATGGGTATGTCAACAGGTGGCGGCTCCAGTGATGAAGCCACCCCAAATATCAACGTAACGCCTTTGATCGACGTTTTGCTCGTGCTCCTGATCATTTTCATGATCATCTCGCCTTCCAAGCCCCACAGGTTTGAGGCAAAGGTGCCGGCGGAACCAAAAGACGATCAATTGCAGGCGATCGTTAAACCGAATCCTCTTGCGCTTGTTGTTGCGATCGACCGAAACAATCTCGGTCTCAAATTGAACAACGACGGAATTGGAAACGCGACCGATACAAAGCCTTTGACCGATAAACTCACCGCTATTTTCAAAGAACGTGAAACCAACGGTGTGTTTAGGGAAGGAACAAGCGAGGTTGAAAAAACCGTGTTTCTCAAAGCGCCTAAATCGGTGCGCTATGGCGATGTGGTTAAGGTAATTGACGGCATGAAACAGGCCGGGGCCCAGCCGATCGGTTTGCAGGTTGACGATCTGGTTGAATAGACCGGAAGTCTCGGTTACGGCCCCTCGGAGGAGTTCCGGGGGGCAAATATGGAGTCAAGAATAATGAAGATCTCTAGAGTAGGGATATTGGCCTCGGTCGTGATTTTGACCATGCTTACGGGAAGCTGTTCGTTTTACTACCGAATAATGTCCCGGAAAGCATTGGTCGATGGAGCGAAGGCTTATAACGACCGCAAATTCGATGAGGCCGAGAATGAGTTCCGAAAGGCCGCCGGTTACGATGATAGTCTCTCGACTTTTGAAAGCAGAACCGCCCAGCTTTTTCTAGCCCGTACTATTCACTCTGGTTACGCCGGAAATAGAGGCGAAACGAAATTAGCGGAGTCTGCTATTGCTGAATACAAAAAGGTGCTTCCGGCATTCATGGCGGATGTTGCCGAAAAGCAAGCCGCGGTGAAGGCCAATCCGGGCAACGAGATGGCCGTTAAGGAGCTAAAGGCTTCGGAGGACACCGTCGGAAGCATTGTAAGGGCCGTCGCCGGACTTTACGAAAACCTTCAGCAGCAGGACAAGTGGAAAGCTTGGCAGACAGAACAGGCCAAGAACGAAAAGCTTCCAGCAAGGGTTCGGGCCGCATCGTATATTTCGATGGGTGCCAAGGATTACAATTGTGCGAATGAGATTTCCGACAACGAACCGGTCAAGAAGACCGTAACCGTTGACGGGGAACCCGCGTATCAATTCTCCAAGCCCGAGAAAACCGAGGATTTCGACAAGCTTAAGGAATGTGTGGCGAAAGGCCAGGAATATATTGACGCCGCACTCAAGCTTGATCCTGAAAGCGACTCGGGTTGGTCGTACAAGACTAGCCTTCTTATCCAGGAATCAAGAATCGCCGAAATGAACGGTGATTCCGAAGGAAAGGAGAAGTTCAAGACCGAATCTGAGAAAGCCAAGAAGAAATTCGAGGAATTGGCTGCGAAGAGGAAGAAGGCCGAAGAGGCCGAGGCTAGGAAGGCTCTTGAAGAAAGAGCAAAGAAAGAGGGCAAGAAAGTGGAAGAACTCGAAAAAGAGCTCAATCCCGAATAAAACCTCTTTATAATTGCAGAAAACTGGAAAAGGCTGTCCGTTCAACCGGCGGCCTTTTCTTGTAAGTCTTTCTCGAAGTTTGAACTGATTAGATCTTGGAATTGGGTTGCGGCGCAATATCGTTGCAGTTCGCGCGAGGGACGACGGAGCACCGAAAAAGGCGGAATTCGGCACTTATTTCGACGCGGCCAAACTGGTATATTTAGTACTTTGAGCTAAAGCGGAATGATCAGAATTGAGGACATAATTGAAACGGTTCAGAGCAATCATCCCAACACCGATGTTGAGATGATTCGTCGTGCCTATATGTTCTCCGCGCTCCATCACAAGGGGCAGACACGGGCCTCTGGCGAGCCGTATTTGGTTCATCCGCTTGCTGTGGCCAATATCATTGCCGAAATGCGGCTTGACGATGTATCGGTCGCCACAGGGCTTCTACACGATGTTGTTGAAGATACGCTTGTCGATCTCGACACGCTTAGAAACTTTTTTGGAGACAAAATCACAAGCCTTGTCGATGGTCTGACAAAGATCGCACACATCTCGAGCCTTCCAAAAGAAAAGCAACAGGCCGAAAACGTCAGAAAAATGGTTCTGGCGATGATCACCGATGTCCGTGTGGTTATCATCAAACTCGCCGATCGTCTGCACAACATGCGGACGATGGAGTTTCTAAAACCCGAAAAGCGCGCCCGGATCTCACAGGAAACGCTCGATATTTATGCTCCGATCGCCCACAGGCTCGGGATGGGTAAGCTCAGGAGCGAACTCGAGGATCTTTCTTTCAAGAATCTTCATCCTCAGGAATACAAGCGATTGTCAAAACTCGTGGAATCGAGGAGGGCCGAGCTCGAGGCGGCGCTTGAGCAGATTACCTCCGTTATGCGAAAGAAGCTCGAAGAGAACGAGGTTCCGTTTGTTGAAATCCAAAGCAGAGTAAAGCGTCTCTATTCGCTCTGGAAGAAGATCAAGAAACGAAAACTCGCAATCGAGGAAGTGTATGACCTGATTGCAGTTAGGATCATTACCGAAAACGACAGAAAGAATTGCTACCTTGCTCTGAGCGTGATTCATAACGAGTGGACGCCGGTTCCGGAAAGATTCAAGGACTGGATTGGAAGCCCCCGAGACAATCTATATCAGGCACTTCATACCTCGGTTGTAGGGAAGGGCGGACAGGCCTTCGAAGTTCAGATAAGAACCGAGGAAATGCATTTCATCGCCGAGGAAGGGGTAGCGGCGCATTGGCGTTATAAACAGAGCAAGCTTGGCGAGGATGACGACGCTTCAATCGATGAACTTCGGAAAACGGTTGAGCGCCTGCTCCTTCCGTTGGTCGAGACGACGGAAGACAACGAGGACTCGGAAGATTTCTTGGAATCGCTCAAACTTGATCTCTTCCCAAAGGATGTTTATACGTTTACGCCGCTTGGCAAGGTGATCGAACTCCCGCGCGGGGCGACGCCGATCGATTTTGCCTATGCCATCCACTCCGAGGTCGGCGATACCTGTACCGGAGCCAAAATCAACGGCCGAATAGTTCCGCTCAGAACAAAGCTGCAAAATGGAAACATCGTCGAGATTCTGACGACACCGAATTCAAAACCCTCTAGGGACTGGCTCGGGCATGTCGCGACATCGCGGGCGAGAACCCGCATTCGCCATTGGATCGCAAAGCAACAAAGGGAAGATTCGATAGACATCGGCCGGAAACTTCTTGAGAAGGAGGCACGAAAGTTCGGGGTTTCAGGCCGGAAGATGCTCAATGACGATGGCGGTATGCGGAGGGTCGCGCAGGAGTATGGGCTTGGCAGAGGCGAGGATTTGCTGGCGTCCGTTGGCTATGGCAAAACGCTGCCTCGCAATGTGATTGCGAAGTATTTGGGACCGGAGAAGTTCTCAAAACTCGATCCGGAGGAAAAGAGGGAAACAAGGTTCGGTTCGGGGATAAAAGCGGTCAGAAAGCTCATTGGGCTGGGTGACGACGCGATCGTTGTTCGAGGCGTGGACAACCTTTTGACGACACGGGCGAGGTGTTGCAATCCGATTCGGGGCGAGGAGATTGTTGGCTACATTTCCCTTGGAAAAGGGATCGTGGTTCACAACAAGCGGTGCAAAAACGTCGCCAATTTGATGGTGAACAAAGACCGCATCGTCGATGTGGACTGGGCCCGCGACGAAAGGGACGTGATCCAATCCGTAACGCTTTTCGTCACAACCGAGGACAGGCAGGGAATGCTGGCCGGAATAACAAACGCGATTTCCGATATCAAAACCAATATCCGGAACGCGCGGGCGAGGGTTTCTCCGAGGGACGAGGGAATGATCGAAGTCACGGTTGAGGTTTACGACAAGAAGCATCTCGACAAGGTGATGGTGTCGGTGCGAAACGTCCCCGGTGTAATCGATGTCGAACGCGTACATACATCGAGGTCCAAGTAACCAGAAACGAAGCGGAGTTGGCTGCGGCTTGGGCTTTTATTTTGGCCCCTATTCTGTTAACATTGGCGTTTTGTTTTCCAAGTTTTGATGGTTTTGAAGATGAAAACTATTGCAACCAATGATGCTCCCGGAGCGATCGGTCCTTATTCGCAGGCCGTGGTCGCCGGTGGGTTTGTCTTCTGTTCGGGGCAAATTCCGATAGATCCCGAGACAGGAGAATTTGTCGCGGGTGGAATAACGGAACAAACCGGTCAGGTTTTAAAGAATCTTGGCGCGGTTCTGTCGGCCGCCGGTTGCAGTTTTGGCGATGTTGTCAAAACGACGGTGTTTTTGAGCGATATGGCAAATTTCGCGGAAATGAATGCGGTTTACGAGGGTGTATTTGGAGATTCAAAGCCCGCCCGCGCAACCGTTGAGGCGTCTGCTTTGCCGAAAGGCGCGATGGTTGAAATCGAGTGCGTCGCACTCGCGACTAGTTGATCTTTGTGAATTTCTGAATCGAGTGTCTCATGAATCCATTGAGATGGGTTGGAATCGGGTGAATTCCGGCCGGCGGGTACTTTTGTCTTGCAGCGAAGCCAAGCAAAAAGAAAAGCCAAACGCCGATTGGCGCTTGGCAACCTAACAAAGTTCTCGGGTTTCAAAGTCCTATGCAGCGCGCACGGCTTTGGTGATCTTTCCGGATTTTATGCAACGGGTGCAAACCTTTTTGCGACCGACGCCACCGGCGGGAAGTTGAACGCGAACGCTTTGAAGATTCGGTTCAAACCGACGACGAGTCTTGTTGTTTGCGTGCGAAACGTTGTTGCCAAACATTGGGCCTTTGCCGCAGATATCACATTTTTTAGCCATTGAAATTATGCCTCCAGTTCAAACGACGAGGTATGATCATGAGTTTCGAGAAACTCAAAAACTAGATTTATAGCAAAAATAGCCCATTGAGGCAAGCAATGATTAGTATTAACAAAATGAGAGGAGTTGAATCCAACGTGCAAATCTTTAACGGTAGGTTTTTGGTATTGACCTTGACGGTCATTTTGGCACTTCTTGCGGGGGCGTGTCCGAAGGGTGGCGGTCCGGCAGCCAACGACAAGGTCGCTGCTACGGTGAACGGTACGCCAATCATGTTGCAGGAAGTCGAGAGAGCGATCAAATCGAGCGCTCAAGGGCAGGAGCTGAAGCTTTCTCAGATGGAGTTGGCGCAGGCTCGTCTCCAGGTGCTTGAACAGTTGATCAGCCAGGAGGTGATGTACCAAAAGGCGCAAAAGGAAAATACGATTCCCAATGACGAGGAAGTAAACGCGGAGCTCAACAAGCTGAAAAGCGGTGCCGGAGTTTCCAAAGAAGAGTTTGAGAAAAAGCTCAAGGATGCCGGCCAGACTGAGGAATTGCTCAAGGAATCCCTCAAAAAGGAAATCGCGTCGAGGAAGCTGATCGAGAAGATTACCGGCAAAATCGAAGCCCCTTCGGAAGCTGAAGTAACGGGTTTCTACAACGGTAACAAAGCATTTTTTGTAAAGAAGCGCGGTGTGGAACTTGCCGCGATCGTGGTTGATCCCTCGGTAAGCGGTCCGAATGACCCGACAAAGAGCGAAGCGGACGCCATTCAGCGATTCAAGGAAATCGGTCTTCAACTGCAGTCTGTGGACTTTGCGTCGGTTGCGAGGGAAAAGAGTGAGGATCCGAGTGCGGCGCGCGGCGGCGACCTTGGAAACATTTCTGAAGAAGATCTTAAGAAGTCGTTCTCGGCTGATCTTGCCGCCACGTTTATGAGCGACAAGACGCAAATCGGTGCTGTCCTCGGTCCCGTTCCGATCCAAGGCAAGTTTTATATCTTCAAGCTCAAGAATAGAATCGAGAAAGATGAGGATCTGACACTTGAAAGCCCGGGCGTCAAGCAGCAAATCACGGAAACTCTGACCAACACCAAGAAGCAGCTTCTTGCCGCTTCGTACACCGCGGTCGCAATGAACGAGGCAAAGGTGGTCAATTTCCTTGCCCAGCAAATCATCGACAACCCGAATGAGTTGAGCGGAGCCAGACCGGTTACGTCAGACGACAAGAAGGATGACGCGGCCAAGACGGATGAATCCAATTCGAACACCGCCGATAACACCAATACCGGAAACACGAACACCGCCGTCGATTCGAATTCGAATGCCAACGCGGCGGATGGGGCAAAGAAGGATGATGCGGCAGCAAAGACCGAAGGGTCTGATGCGAATGCCAAACCGGCGGCCGGTGCGGATTCCAATTCGAATGCCAACACCAAGTAGTTCCAGGGAACTTCCCGGACTTAGAAAAGGCGGAGCAATCCGCCTTTTTTGCTGAAATGCTCTTCAAGCTTACAGATGTAACAAAAAGCTACGGCGGCCATGATGTGCTCCGCGATGTATCGTTCCAGATAAATCCGGGCGAAAAGGTCGGGCTCGTCGGAAGAAATGGTGCCGGCAAAACCACTGTCTTCAGGATGATAACCGGGGGCGAGAATCCCGATTCGGGAACTGTGGAGAAGATCAACCGGCTTAGGATCGGCATGCTCGATCAACATGTCGATTTTTCGGAGAGCGAATCCGTACATACGGCAGCCCTATCCGCATTTCGAGAATTACATGATATCGAGGCGGAGATGAGACGGCTCGAGCTTCGAATGGTTGAGGATCATTCGGAACAGATTCTCGAAGACTACGCAGCGCTGCAGACAAGGTTTGAAAGGGAAGGCGGGTTTGATTATGTCGCACGTGCGGAAGCGGTCTTGTTGGGACTGAAATTCGACAAGAGTCTTTGGGATATGAACACCAAAGAGCTTTCGGGAGGGCAAATGAACCGGCTCGGCATGGTGCGTCTTCTGCTTGCAGATGTGGATCTTCTTTTACTCGATGAGCCGACAAACCATTTGGATGTCGAAACGGTCGAATGGCTGGAGAATCATCTTTCGGCCACGGACCTCTCATACGTGGTTATCAGTCATGACAGGTATTTCCTTGATCGAACCTGTGAACGTATCATCGAGATAGACGGCGGCGTCGCCGCCTCTTATAAAGGCAACTATTCGAAGTACCTGGTTGAATCGGCCTTGAGAAAAGAACAACTCAAAAGGGAATTCGAGAACCAGCGCGCGTTCATACAGAAAACCGAGGCGTTTATCCGGAAAAACCTCGCCGGGCAAAAAACCAAACAGGCCAAGTCCCGCAGAAACATGCTCGAACGATTGGAACGCAAAACCGATCTCGGCGGCGATGCACCAACCGCCGGTTTCGCGCTTGGCGATATCATAAGAGCGGGTGCCAATGTTTTGAAGGTTGAGGATTTGGAAATTGGCTATCCGGGGACTACCCTTGCCAAAGGACTGAATTTTACGATCCACAGGGGTGAATCTCTGGGAGTGATCGGCGCAAACGGTACCGGCAAATCGACGCTTCTAAAGACCGTATTGGGCGAAATACGCGAACTTTCAGGTTCGATAGTCTGGGGGACGAAGGTCCTTACAGGATACTATTCCCAACAGCTCGAAAATTTAAACGATTCAAACGACCTGATCTCGGAGCTGCGTTCGGTGCGCCCATCGGCGGAAAACGGTGAACTGAGATCGTTTCTCGCGGGATTTTTGTTCTTTGGCGATGACGTTTTCAAAAAGGTAAGGGATCTTTCCGGGGGTGAAAAGGGAAGAATGGCGCTCGCAAAGCTCGTCTATTCGAACGTCAACGTGCTGATTCTCGATGAGCCCACAAACCACCTCGATATTCCCTCACGGGAAGCGCTTGAAAGGGCGCTCGAGGACTTTAAGGGAACGATCATTTCGGTCAGTCACGACAGATTTTTCCTCGATCGAATCGCGAATCGAATTCTCGCGTTTGGAGCCGATGGAACCGTCACCGACTATAACGGCAACTACAGCCAGTTTCATGAATGGATGGAATCGAGAGGGCTGCTCGACGGTTCTCAAATCAAGGGAACGGATCTGTCTGAGGAACAAGTGGAAATCCAGTCAAGCGGCCGCGAATCGTCAAAAAGCAAAAACGAGATTCGAAAGCTTAAGGAACGTGCCGAGACACTTGAACAGCGAATTCAAGAAAATGAGGCCGGACTAAAGGTGCTCGCGGGGCTGATTTCCGATCCAATGGTTGCCGGGGACTCGGAACGCCTTGAAGAAGCGACTAGCGACTACGCCAAACTCGAGCATGAATTGGCACAATACTATTCCGAGTGGGAAGAGGTGTTGGGAGAATTGCCCGAAGACTAACTCTTAGGCCCCCAATCCGGAGACGGGGGCATGTCAATCATCGCGCACGATCACGAACTAAGGTTCCAGTTATCGAATTTTAGCTTTCGATCCTGTAATTCGGAGCCTCCTTTGTGATGATCACATCATGCACGTGGGATTCACGAAGGCCGGCGGAAGTTATCCGCACAAACTTTGCGTTTGTCTGCAATTCGGAGATCGACTTGCAACCGGTATATCCCATTCCGGACTTTAACCCGCCCACAAGCTGATTGACCATATCCGCCAAGGATCCCTTGTACGCAATCCTGGCTTCGATTCCTTCCGGTACAAACTTCGAATCTGAAACAACGCCTTCCTGCGAATAACGGTCAGACGAGCCGCGTTTCATCGCGCCGATCGAACCCATTCCCCTGTACGACTTGAAAGACCGACCCTGATACAAAATCACTTCTCCGGGCGCTTCCTCGGTTCCGGCAAAAAGCGAACCGATCATTACCGAATCGGCACCGGCCGCGATTGCCTTTGAGATATCGCCGGAGAACTTAAGACCGCCATCCGCGATTATCGGTATGCCGGATCCCTTTGCTGCCTCAACGCATTCCATGATCGCCGTGATCTGGGGAACGCCCGCACCGGTGACTACCCTGGTAGTACAAATAGACCCGGGGCCGATTCCCACTTTTATTGCGTCAACACCTTTATCGATAAGCGCCCGAACCGCTTCGCCAGTCGCGACATTTCCGGCGACGAGCTGGACGTCCGGTCTCGATTTCTTTATCGCACCCACCGCCTCCAACACCCTGCTCGAATGTCCGTGCGCCGTATCAACGACAACCGCGTCAACCCTTGATTCGACAAGTGCCTGGGCTCTTTCGAGAAAATCTCCGGTTGCACCAACAGCCGCGGCACATCTAAGCCTTCCAAGTTCGTCCTTTGCGGCCGACGGGTATTTGATCGCCTTTTGGATGTCTTTTACGGTGATCAGTCCCTTTAGATAACCCTCTTCATCGACAACGAGAAGCTTCTCAATCTTGTGTTGCTGGAGTTTTCCCTTGGCCGCATCCAGAGTTGTACCGGTTGGAACCGTCACGAGAGGCTGAGGAGTCATCACTTCCGATACCGGTACGCCAAACCTCGTTTCGAACCGAAGATCGCGGTTTGTAATGATCCCTACAAGCACCCCGGCATCGTCAACAACGGGCACGCCACTGATCCGGTAGCGTTCCATAATGTCCAGTGCATCGGAAACCAATGCATCTTTGTGGACCGTGACGGGATCAACGATCATTCCGCTTTCGGATCGCTTTACCTTATCGACCTCCTCGCATTGCTGCTCGATCGACAGATTCTTATGAATCACGCCGATCCCGCCCTGCTGGGCAAGTGCGATGGCAAGGGCGGCCTCTGTCACGGTATCCATCGCCGAGGAGCACAAAGGAATGTTGATGTTTATTCCGCGTGAAAAAACCGTAGATGTGTCCGTTTCACTGGGAAGTACGTCCGAATACGCAGGTATGAGCAAAACGTCATCGAAGGTCAGGCCTTCTGTTATGTTATCGATATTCATTTCAATACAAAAAAACCCGCATTTCTGCGGGCGTGTCCGTTCAAAGGCATTTTTCAGCCGGGTTATTAATTTTAATAAATCGCAAAATCTTACTGCGCATTTCCTACGTTTGCGTTATCGCCCGAAGGGGCCGTATTGGCATTTTCCGCTGACGGAGCAGGCGAGGCGGACGGATCCGCAAATACAATCTTTCCTTCCTGAAGAATCTGTTTCAGATTCGACATGTTGATTTCATATTCAAAGCCATTTTTCCGATAATTCTCGGGAGGCATCGGGGTTGCGATCTTTTTACCATTCAATTCAAGATTCACAAACTCCGCGGAACCTTTGTAATAGCTGATTTTTACCGATTCTTCGGCATCAAACTCGCGCTCCTTGATATCTCCGGTAAGGAGGACGGTCTCGCGTTTGCCGTCAACCATGGAAGTTATCGCCAACTCGTCGGCCGAGGTTGAAAGCTTCAATTTTATCGACTCAGTTGATGGCAAAGGCTCGGCGGTATTGGAATTGGCGGCGTTTGAATTGGCATCGGCGCTTGGGGTTTCTTCAGGTTTCGTGTTTGATTCCGCGATGCTGTCGGTTCCGGTGACAGAACTTTGCTGGGATTGAATGTACTTTACGAGAGCCAAAACTCCCCAGCTTATCAATCCGAGGATTAGAACCGCGAAAATGATTGTAGGAAGCATCGAACCGCTTCTCGAATCATCCGTCAACACTTCGGGCCGGTAGCTTCGTGTTTCTTGTTCCGGCTGATCGGTCTCTTGACTCGCGACGATTCGCGCGTAATCTTGAAGCGCTTCATCTTCTTCAACACCAACGTATTTCGCGAACGACTTTACAAAGCCCTTGTTAAAGATGCCGCCCGGCAAGGTCCGGTAATCATCCTTTTCGATGGCTTCAAGGTACAAAGCCGAGATACGGGTCTGCTCGGCGACTTCACTAATAGTGATATCCCGCGCTTCCCGCGCTTGACGCAGTTTTTCCCCCAACGATTCTGCCATTTATTTGTATCGAGAGCCCTTACAGATCTTTTCAGGTGCTAAAAATCTAAAACTGAAATATATAGTCCGAAATGCGCTTGTGTCAATCGTTTCAATCGTTTTTGGGGATTGACGGCTCTTGCCTATTCAACATATTGCATGCTAAGTTTAACCCTAATCTGAACATCTCAGCTTGCAACTTAATTTTATTTTAGTGAGGAATCTCTAATGAGTCTCGAAGCGCTTGGAATGGTTGAAACAAAAGGCTTTGTCGGTGCCGTTGAGGCCGCGGACGCGATGGTCAAAGCCGCCAATGTAACCCTTATCGGAAGGGAGTATATTGGTGCCGCGTATGTGACGATATTTGTCCGAGGCGATGTCGGGGCAGTCAAGGCGGCCACCGATGCCGGAGCGGCGGCGGCTCGTCGAGTGGGCGAATTGATCAGCGTTCATGTGATTCCTCGTCCGCATGGTGAAGTAGAGGGAATCCTGCCGGGAGCCAGTGTTTCGACCGGAAAATCGGTTCGTGCCGCTTCCTCCAAATCTGCCGGAAAATCGAAATAGCTCGCCAGTTGAGTCTGCTTAAGTGATGGCCGACAAAGGTTCATTATCAGATCAGTCCGCCAGTGACGCCGTAGAATCCGCTCACAACGCATTTCTTGACCTAATGACTTGCGATCAGTCGAAGGTTGATGCGATTTGTGAGGCGATGGCTTCGGCGGCCCTGCGAGATGCTGCGCGTCTTGGCCAGATGGCCTTCGAGGAGACTGGATTTGGCGTTGCGGATGACAAAAGGGAAAAGAATCGGTTTGCGGCGGAGGACGTCTGGAACTACTTTAAGGGGCTTCGAACAGTCGGAGTCGTTTCGACGACGGAGAGCCGCGTGGAGATCGTATCTCCCAGAGGTGTCGTTGCGGCGATCATTCCCTCGACCAACCCAACTTCAACCACGATCTTCAAGATCATCATTTCCATCAAATCCCGCAACGCGATCGTTCTTTCGCCGCATCCGGCAGCAGCCAAGTCAATTTTGGAAACTGCCAGAATCATGAAAGCCGCGGGAATGGCCGCCGGTCTTAACGGCGATGCCATCCAATGTCTAGAAAACGCGTCCCAATCTGCAACCGATGAATTGATGAAGCATCGGAAAACGGCGGTCATCCTTGCGACCGGCGGCCCCGGATTGGTTCGAGCCGCGTATTCTTCAGGGAAACCCGCATTTGGTGTTGGTCCGGGCAATGTTCCGGTGTTTATCGAGAAAAGCGCGAATGTGTCGAAGGCCGTAGCGGATATTCTAACCGGCACGTGTTTTGACAATGGTACGATTTGCGCGTCCGAACAATCGGTCGTTGTTGACGCTTCAATCGCGAGCGCGGTTCGAAACGAATTCACAGCGCGGGGCGGACATTTCCTGAATCCCCGGGAAGCAGAAAAGGTTGGTTCGGTACTGGTTACCGGAGAAGGAAAGCTGAACGCGGGAATCGTTGGCAAACCTGCGAAGTATATTGCCGATCTCGCCGGTGTCGCAGTTCCTTCGGAAACGCGCTGTTTGCTGGCGGATTGCGGCGGAGTCGGAAGGGAATATCCATGGAGCGTCGAAAAACTTTCGCCGACTTTGGCGTTTTTTGAAGTCAATGGAGTTGCCGAGGGAGCGGCGCTTTGCGAGAAAATCCTTAGATTCGGCGGCATGGGACATACGGCCGGGATGCATACCGGCGACCGGGATGCCGCAGTGAGTTTTGGCGAGAAAATGCCGGCATCGCGCGTTGTCATCAATTCGCCAACGACGCATGGAGCGATTGGGTTTTCGACAGATCTTTCGCCTTCGATGACTCTTGGCTGCGGTTCATGGGGAGGAAACGTTACATCGGACAACGTTTCACCGCTTCATCTGATGGATGTCAAAAGAGTCGCATTCGAAACGCGGCCGGTAAACTCCGCTTCGAGGGAAACATCGGGCACCAAGAGACCGAAAATTACGAGGGAAGACATCGCGGCATTGGTGGACGGATTTCTTTCGGCAAAGCTTTCGGAAAGGCCAAGCGTGGAATCGGTGCCCCAAGCTCCTCCGGCGGTGGTTCATTCATTGCTGCCCAAGGAAGAGGTTCCCAACACTTCTCCGGTGGAATTTGTGTGTGAGGATGACGTCCGCGATGCGGTAAAGGCCGGACAGCGTATCTATATTTCTGAGAAGACGATTGTTACCCCGGCGGCGCGAGATCTGGGGAATGAGAAAGCGGTTTTTGTTGAAGTTTGAATTAGAACTCTTTCGGCAGAAAAATGGCAGAGTTGCTCATAAAGCCAGTGTGTTCCAAATGCGGTGAAGACGCCAGACCCGGCGCGCAGTTTTGTTTTGCGTGCGGCGGGGCGATTATCGAACCCCAATTGCAGGAACAAGACGAAGAGGTCAGTTCCGCGTGGTTTAAGGGCGACATAATCGAGGCTTCCGCGGTGCCGAAGCCATCTGGCGATCTTGGCGGTTTTGCGGCGTCTCCAGTGGAGGTTGCTGCTGGCGAAGGCGCTGGAAAGGTCGAACCCGAACAATCCTCCAAATCAAATCAAGTTCGAGCGAAAACAGTCGTTGAGAGTTCGAATTCGGATTCAAAGCTCACGTCGGCCGCAGATTTGAGAAAGCGCCCCAAGCCTACCGGCAGGAGGCATGTGGTCGTGAGTTGGGATTCCGGAAATCAGCCTTCCGGTTGGGGGTTTATACTCACCGGAGCGATTCTGACGATCGTTTGTGTCGTATTGTTTTTTCTTGCCTTCTACTTCAAGTAGTCGCTGGCTTCCTGGCCGGAAGGCTTGCGAACTGATTTTGATATCTGGCAACGGCTGGTCACGCTTATGACGATAGCGATTTTAGTGGTATTTGGCGCGATCTTTACCGGCATCGGATTGCTGGCCGCCTTTCTGATCATGCTGAGAAGACGTGGCCGCGGCTGAAGTTTCGAAGCTTTGGGGAAACAACGATTTAACGCCATTTGATTTTCGCCGCGTGAATTTTTGGGGGTCGCCGGCCAGGTCGTGTTCATCGCGGTGCGAGGTTGAATTCGCGTCCCTGGGGAAACGATCATCGAAAGGCACTGAAAATGAAACCAAAGAAAAGCCGGAACCCAATTTCGAATTTGGGTTCCGGCTTTTTGATGGTTGACGGGGAACTGCTTTTGCCTATTTCAATTTTGACGACGCCTCGGCAATTCGTCCCGTTTTCGTAATCGCGATCCGCTTTTCTTTGTTCGCGCCATCCTTGACGCTAACCTTTATATTCCGATACGTGCCATCCTTTCGGTCGTTTGTCGGAATGTATCCAATCGAATATTGGGTCCGCATTTCCTTTGCGATATCCTCGGCAATACCCTGAAGTTCATTGACCGATTTTGGAAAGTAAACCTTGCCGCCGGTCTCTTCCGCAAGACGCTTCAAAAAAGAGACCGCTTTTTTCTGCGGACTCTTTTTGATAAATCCGCCTTCACTATCAAGCTGATCGACGAATCCAATCGCATAAATCTGCACATTGGTTTCGCGAAGCAATTCGAAAAGCTGCTTTTCGTCATATGTGCTTTCACGGTCTTCGCCGTCGGAAACCAAAATCAATGCCCGCCGTTTCGTGTCATTCCTTACCTTTTCATATTCGCTGACGCTGTCCGCAGCCAAATAAATCGCATCGATCACGGCCGTTCGACCGCCATCAATGTACATGTTGTCGAGGGCGTCAAAAAGTTCCTCGCGGTCGGATGTGAAGTCCTCCAAAATCTCGATGTTCTGGGAGTTTATAAAGCGTATAATGCTCGTTTCGTCGTCAGCCCTGTTCGTACCGATCAGGGTCTTTCCGGCCTCGATAACCTGTTCGATCTGCTCCCTCATCGAACCCGAATTGTCCACGACAAGTGTGTAATTGGTCGGTACTTCGGAGAAGGAAAAGAACTCGATCGATTGCCGTTCGTTGTCTTCGAATATCGAAAAATCTTCCTTGGATAGGTTGGAGATTGGACGGTTCAAACGGTCAACGACCCGAACATTGAGATTTACAAGCTCGGTATCGATCTTTATGACCTCGCCCGAATCAATGATAAGCGGAGGAGGCGTCCCGATCGTCGGCGGCGTCGGAGAAGCGGTGGTCTGCGCTTCTACGGCCACGCTCGGATCAGAAAAACTGAAGGTCAACGCCATTGCCGCTAGAGCGGTCAGAAAGAAGAAAAAACGAAAAGCCTGCATAAATGGTAACTTCGGATCGGACAACTATTTAACTTTTGGAGTGGCGTAATATCCGCTCCTATAACGAACGGTTAGACGCCCCAAACTGCTAATTCGTTTGACCTTAACTTTTACTTTTCTCCAATCGCCGTTGGGATTGAAGTTATCCGGAGTGTAACCGATTGAATACTGATGGCGAAGTTCCAATGCGATTCTCTCGAAAATCTCATCCATTTCGACTTCGGATGTCGGGTAAAAAGACTTCCCGCCAGTTACCGAAGCCAGCTCATCTAGAAATGACTGCCCTTGCATTCCATCAAAGGTCGAGGAGTCTCTGGCATCCATGATTCCGACCGAGTAGATCACGACATCGGATTCCTTCATCAATCTTCTGACTTCCTTGAAGGTATAACGCGAGGCATTGTCCTGCCCGTCACTGATGATCAACAACGCCTTCTTTTGATGCGTACCGCGCGAAACCCTTTCGACTCCGAGGTAGCACGCGTCATAAAGTGCCGTATTGTGCTTGGGTTCGACCAAGGTTAGCTTGTTGAGGACGGCATCTCCGTCGCGGGTCCTGTCCATCAAAAGCTGGGCTCGACGGTTAAAGGCTATCAAATAGTACTCGTCGCGAGGATGGCTTGTGTTGATAAACCTCTCCAGCGCATTCCTGGCCTTCGCGATCTTGGCGCCGCTCATCGAACCCGATACATCAAAAAGGATGCCAACCGATGCGGGAGCGTCGGAATCACTGAAATATGTGATCTTCTGCTTTTCGTCCTCATCCCAAACAGAAAAGGATTCTTTGGTCAATCCGGATACGAATCTGTTGTATTGATCGGTGACGGTGAGAGTTAGCGTGACGAGGTCGGTATCAACGTTAACGACCTCTTTATCCACGTCGCCTTGCGAGGGAGGTGTCGGAATCGGTTCGGGGTCCTGCGCAAAAAGAGCCGAGGACAACAAAACAAGCGCCGACAGGACAGTTAAAAAACGTCCAGCCGGGCCACAAAAACTACGCTTGAGGACTAAAGCCATCGCTTGCTCCTTGGTGACCGGATTGATTAAGCAATCTTATGAAACTTCAATGCTTGGTTGCAAGATATTTATTCCGATGCAGGAATCAGTTGGCGGGTTGCGCTGACGGTACCCAAAATTGCTTCTTTTGCAAACAACCCGAATTCTTCAAATCGTCGGACCGAAAGAGGGTTTAAGTCCCGCAGTTCTCGAAAGCCGAAAAAGGCGTCCTCTACGAGGAAATGCGGGAACCTTGCGTAAAACAAAGCGTGCTATACTCTCGAAAACGATTTGCGCAAAAACGTCGATGGATTCATTTATTGAAGTCCGCCTTAGGAATCAAACTCATGTCGCAGTTTAATCGTTTTGCAGATTTTTCTGACTCGGGAAATTTCTTGGAATGGCCGAATTTCTTTGCCGGATAGGTACCCCGTCCGGCGACATAATCACAAAGCTCGTTGAGGCCGGAAATCAACGCGAAGCAAAGTCCTTGCTTGAGGCGGAAGGCTTTCGCGTGTTTAAGGTTAGTTCCCCCGGCTCCGGGCTTTCCGCGCTCGTCGGTGGATCGCAGTCAAAAGTATCGAGGGTAAAACCGGGCGATTTTCTGCTTTTCAACCAGCAGCTTTCAGCGCTTTTGCGTGCTGGAATTCCGGTGCTTCAGGCGATTGGCCTTCTTCGCCAAAGGTCAACGTCCGGTGCGCTTAGGATCGTACTTGCGGACGTCGAAGAGAAGATCCGAACCGGCGTTCCGCTCTCGGAAGCATTCGAAGCCCAAGGGATTTTCCCAAGGATCTATACGGCTTCGATCTTGGCCGGGGAGCGAAGCGGATCGCTGGATGAGGTATTGGCGCGGTTCGTAAACTATCTAAGAAGAAGCGTGTCGATCGGGCGCAAGATTCGGGGTGCGTTGGCGTATCCGGCGTTTCTGCTCGGAGCCGCGATTCTGATGGTTACTTTTCTCGTTGTTTACATCATCCCGAGGATGTCGCAGCTGTTTGAGAATTTGAGCACATCAAAGGGTCTTCCTTCTATAACGCTTTTTATACTGGGGCTTTCCAATTTCCTTGTCGCGAGTTACTGGTGGTTGGTTCCGCTCCTGCTTGTGACGGCGGTCTCGTTGTTTTTTTGGATTCGAACCAATAACGGGCGCTTGTTTTTGCATCGATTGGTGTTGAGGATTCCGGTTGCCGGCGAATTGGTCAGACAGATGACCGCCGCGCAACTCGCGAGATCGCTTTCGACGCTGATCAATGGCGGTCTAACGGTGCCCGAATCGTGGGATATTTCGTCACAGGCGATCACAAATCTTGAATTGAGAAGGCGTAGTCAGGGTGTCCTACCAATGATCCGCGAAGGCAGATCGTTCACGGAAGCTCTCGAAACCGCCAATTGGATGCCCGAACTTGGGCTCGATATGATCGGAATCGGCGAAAACGCCGGAAGCCTTAAGGAAATGCTGGACGAAGTGGCCGAGTTCTACGATGCCGAATCGGAGGTAAAGCTGGAGCAGCTCACTTCGTTGATGGAACCCGCGATTCTCGTGTTTATGGCGGGGGTTGTGATCGTGATCCTGCTTGCGATTTATCTTCCAATTATTCAGGCAATATCGTCGGGGCCGTTTGGAAAACGGTAGAGACTTTTATTTCCGGCTTTGGAGAGAACCGACCCGGCAGAAGCTGGTCACGTTAAGCGCAAAAGATTGCAATGGAAAACCAAACAAATGGAAGAGACAACTACACCTCTTCACCAAAAATCGAGATAACGGATTTTATCGAGAACGAACCCCCCGAGGTGACTTCGGCGAAAGCGGTTGCAAAGCGGTACCGTTTGCCTTACGTCGACCTTCTGCCACCGGACGGTGAGTCGCCGATCGATTACGACGAGCTTGCCAAGACACCGGTCGATCTCATGCTCCGCAACCACTTCGTTCCGCTCCGCAGGGAAGGACGGGAACTCCATGCCGCCCTTTCGGATCCCACAAACCTCGAAACTTTGGATGAGCTCGAGAATGCACTGAATGTGCGGATCGTTCCGTATGTTGCGACCGCCGGTGCGATCGACGTCGTGCTCAAAAAAGGAGACGCGACGCAGCGGGTGATGCAGGAGGCCGCTTCGACCTTTAAAATCTCGCTTGTAAAGGAAACCGAGCAGGGCGAGGAGGTGCTTGACCTCGACCGCTTGGCATCCGATTCGGACATGTCGCCGATTATCAAATTGGTCGATACTGTAATTTACAACGCTATGGAATCGAGGGCGTCCGACATACACATCGAGACGCGCGAACGTGACGTTCAGGTAAAGTTCAGGATCGATGGCGCGCTTTACGCCAAAGTCGATCCGATCGATATTGCCTTTCACCAGACGCTAATTTCGCGTATCAAGGTGATGAGCGAACTCGATATCGCGGAACGGAGAATCCCGCAGGATGGGCGATTCCGCGTGAAATACAAAGGAAGGACGGTCGATTTTCGTGTGTCGATCATGCCGACCGTTTTTGGGGAAGATGCGGTAATCCGTATTCTCGACAAAGAACAGATCTCCGAAGAGTTCAAGAATCTGAGCCTTGATGTCGTTGGATTTGAGGAGTCGGATCTGGTTAGATTCCGCCATTTCATAAAGGAACCCTACGGAATGGTTCTCGTTACAGGACCAACCGGTTCGGGTAAAACCACGACACTCTACGGTGCGCTTAACGAGATCAGAAACATTGAAGACAAGATCATTACTATCGAAGACCCGGTCGAATACCAGCTTCACGGTATTGTCCAGATTCCCGTCAACGAGAAGAAGGGGCTGACGTTCGCTCGCGGGTTGCGTTCGATTCTTCGACATGATCCCGACAAGATCATGGTTGGGGAAATTCGCGACGAGGAGACGGCTGATATCGCGATCAATTCAGCGCTTACCGGTCACCTTGTTTTTACAACGGTTCACGCCAACAACGTTATCGATGTGATCGGTCGTTTTCTGAACATGAAGGTTGATCTTTACAACTTTGTCGCCTCGTTGAACTGCGTATTGGCGCAAAGGCTTGTCAGGGTGCTGTGTCCTGTTTGCAAGCGTCCGTACCAGATCACCGAGAACGAGCTCGTGGAATCAAACCTTGATCCCAAGAAATACATTGGGAGCACGGTGTTCCAGAATGTTGGCTGCGATGCGTGCAACCATACCGGGTACCGGGGAAGAACCGCCATACATGAATTGCTCGACATGTCAGACAGAATCCGGGAGATGATCATTGAACGCCGGCCGGGATCTGAAATCAGAAAAATCGCGGAAACCGAGGGTCTCAAGAGCCTTCGGCAATCCGCAATACTCAAAGTGTTTTCAGGAATTACGACTCTTCATGAGGTGAACCGCGTGACCTTTGTTGATTGATGCCCGGAAATGGCCGATAGCGATCCCTGATGTTTGCAAAAAAGCCTTCTTGTGGGGACAATATCGGATGTGCGCCCGTTTTTGAAACTTTGATTCTCAAATTTCGTGTAGTTTCCAACTGACTGACCGCGAAATGGTCTGACTCGCGTTTGGAAAATCAATTATGAATACTACTGCCAGATTCAAGTACATGCTTTCGCTTCTAGTGCTTTTCACGCTCTTGATGCCGACCGCCGCAATGGCGTTTGGAGAGGGCAAGAAGCAATTCAAACTAGGTCTTAAATACGAAGTTGCCGAGGAATGGGACAAGGCCGCCGAGGCATTCGCTTTGGCGATTGCCGACAATCCCAAGAATCCGGAATACCGTCTTCATTACAGACGGGCTTTGTTTAACGCCTCGCAGATGTACATGAAGCAAGCGAGAATGGCGGCCGATCAGGGGGATTATGCAGGAGCCTATATTGCATTCCGAAAGGCATATGGGTATGACCCCGTCAACGAACTGGCAAAAAGCGAGATGGCGCGAATGATTCGGCTCCAGAAAGGTGAACTTGGCGAAGGTGCCGGTGACAGCCCCAAAGAAGGCGATGTTCAGATTGTAAAAACGAGCGCTTCAACACCGGGAGTGCCCGATGACGTAACGGTACCGCAGAGATATGAAAAGCTTCGCGATGTCCCGTTTCCGAGCGGCATCGATCTTGAGTATTTGATTAGAACGCTCGCGAAGGATCTTGATCTGAACGTACTTTTTGATTCGACCAGTTTTGCACGGCCGAGAAAGGTAAAGATAGAGCTTAAGAATGTGACGGCGGCCCAGGCGCTGGATGCGATATTTATTCAGGAAGGATTGTTTTTTGAGAAGGTCGCTCCGCGTACGATAATCGTTGCTGTTTCAAATCGGCGCCAATTTTTCCAGCAGTTGGTTTTAAAGACGTTCTATCTGGGAAATGCCGATCCCGCGGATGTCGAGAAAACGATCAAGGGCGCGATTCCGGTCCAGCCGGGAAGAACTCCGACCATCGTTTTGACGGATGAAGACACCAATAGCATTACTGTCAGGGATACCGTCGAGAATATCCGCCTTATCGAAAAGCTCATCAAATCGCTCGACAAGGATCGCGCCGAAGTTGTGATGGATGTTCAGATTTACGAGGTTTCGAAAAACGATCTTCTGCAGTTGGGAAATCAGATCGGCAATCAGGCTTCGTTGACGAATCTTGGCGGTACCACGACGGGAATCGTTCGGGGCAATGGCGCGCCGCTGGATATCATAGGAAAGGATTTGACCGACGTCTTCGGGGTCTTTCTCAGCGTGCCATCGGCCAATATCGCCGCATTCCAAAAGAAGGACAACACAAAACTTCTCGCATCAACGCAGATTCACGCATTCAATAACGAGGATTCATCCGCAAGGATCGGTCAGCGCGTCCCCGTTCAAACCGCGTCGGTTTCAGGATTTAGCACCGGCACGGGACAGTCCAACGGAAATGTTTTTGGAACGGGTTATCCGGTTATCAACTATGAACAGGTTGGATTGACGCTAAAGTTCAAGCCGATAGTCTTTCCAAATCAAGACGTTCAGGTTTCGATGGAAATCGAATCAAAGGATGTCGTCAACGCGTCTTCGCTGACACCAACGTTTACGGAGCGTACGATAAAGGGAACGGCGCGCGTTCAGAACAACAAAACGCTTTTGCTTGCCAGTGTTGCTCAGGGAATCGAAAGCGAAGGAAGATCCGGATTGCCGCTGCTTGGTTTGATTCCGATTCTCGGAAGGCTGTTTACGGCTCCGACCAAGGACAACAAACAGGTCGATATAGTTATAGCGGTTACGCCGCGAGTTATTAGAGCGCCAAGCGTATTGCCGGAAGATGTAATCGAACGCCCGACGGGAAGCCTCGCGGTTCCGACCACCGGTAGCCTGGATGCGCTGCTTGTGCAGGAAGAAGTTGAACGACAGCAGATTCTCGCAAGGCAGAATCAGAAGAAGGAAACGATCGAACTTCCCGGCGCGACAACTCCTGAATACGTAAAGACAAACTCGACGGATGAAGCGGTTTCGCAAAACACCGCTCCATTTGTTTCCGACAAGGATCCGCAACCCGAAGTTCCAGAAACGACCGATGGGAAGATTGATACCCAAACCGCAGTCTCCAAATTGCTTGGCAGCAGCGTGAAGCCGATTGAGACAAAGACCAGAACGCTCTCGCTTTCCGATGCCATGAAGAATCAAGGAGACGAGAATGTAAAGGTTGGTCAGACTTCGCTTGATACGGCTAAAACCAGCGGTTCGAACGATGTCGCCTCGCTTGAGTTTTTGCCAAAGCTTCCTGAAATGAAGGCTGGCGAGAAGTTAAATGCGGCGGTTCTTATTCGAAGTGCGAAGCAGTTCCGATCTGCGGTAATGGGCTTCAAATTCGATTCAAGCAAAGTCGCGATCAATGGTGTCAGATTTGGGGATGTGTTTGGAAGCCAGATCGCGCAAACCGAAGCGAAGCCGTTCTTTAACCAAAATGGCAAGCTGTTCGTATCGCTTTCTTCGGACACTGATCTTTCGGTGAACAGTTCGGGAATCCTTTGCATCGTAGAAATCGAAGCGCTGGAGGATGGAGTGCCGCAGATCGAATTCGATTCGGAAATGGTCAATTTCATGACCGCCGGTGGCAGCAGCTTTAGGGTTACGTTTTAGCAGGCGGTGAAGGTTTGATATTTGGACCTCGACAATCAGAATCCAAAATCGGCGGGTTTACGCTTTTCGAGTTGATCGCAACGCTGACCGTTCTTTCAATCTTGATTCTGGGCACGCTTCCGTTGATGCACAACGCGGTAAAGCGTCAGAAAGAGATGCGGCTTCGTCAGAATTTGCGCGAAATTCGAGAGGCGATTGATGCCTTTAAGCGGGATGCGGTCGGTGCGTGTTTGGAAGGTTCGATACGGACGGGAAATCCCGCGGTGAATCCCGGCGGGGCGAACCTGCCGGCCGATCCTCGAAGCAGGGTTGTGATTGACGATTGCGAGATATTCGATACCGAGAATTTGGACAGGTTGCCGCCTTCTCTGGAAGTTCTTGTTGACGGAGTAAAGGTAAAAGCAAGAGGACTGCCCGCGCAGGCGGTATCCCGAGGCGCTTTTTCCGATAAGAACGCTACCGAGCTTGCGGAAGAAAAGGAGATTACAAAGGTTTATCTTCGCGAGATTCCAAAAGATCCGATAACCGGCGAGGACGACTGGATCCTGCGGTCTTCGTATCAATCAGCCGATTCGACGTCGTGGGACAACATAAACGTTTTTGATGTCCGATCGGCTTCGGAAGAGACGGCGTTGAACGGAGAGAAATACAGTAGTTGGTAGGGTTTTGCCTAATGAATCTTTCATGCTTGAAAAACGAATCAGGCAGTCGCGTGAAACGAGAATCGGGATTTTCGATCCTCGAACTGATGATCGCGATGTTTATCCTGATAATACTTCTTGCGGTTGCGGTTCCGACGTACAGAAATTCGGTTCAGCATGCCAGAGAAACCGTTCTCAAGGAAAATCTCTATCAGCTTCGATACGCCATCAATCAATACAGCGCCGACAAAAACGCGCCTCCATCGAATCTCGAAGATCTTGTCACGGCCGGATACCTTCGGGAAATTCCCGTTGATCCGGTCAACCTTGAGCAAAGGGATTGGGAAGTGGTGACCGGCACTGATCCGGCACTTCCGGATGGCGAGGAAGGCGTCGTAAACGTCAAAAGCAAGGCCGAGGGTGAAGACTCTGACGGAGTCTCATACAGCAACTATTGAAGAATGGCGTGTCCTTTGAGGGGGCGATCTCTGACTCGCCTGCCGCGAACCGCTTTGGATTTCCAAACTGATCAGGGTTTTAGTTAAGAAAATAATACTTGCCGATGTTCGAATCACTTGTCTATCCAAAATGTCCTCATGTTGCGCTCGGATTTGGAAACAAAACCGTCACCGCGGTTTCCTTGCAGAAAATCGGCAGCGGACGGTTTACGATCAGAAGAGCGGCGACTTCGGATTTTGATGAGACGATTTTGATCCCGTCGTTCGACGATCTCAATATCATGGATTTCTCCGCTTTGATGAGAATTCTCGGGGTATTGGTTACCGACGCCGGATTGGGATCGCAAAAGAGATGGTCGGTGGCGCTGCCTGCCAGTTCTGCCCGAACCTCGATAATCACTCTTGACGACACCCCGACATCGAGAACGGAACTTGAGGAGATGCTTGACTGGAAGTCCGAGATTGCCTTTGGTGCTCCGATAAATCAGTTGAGAGTCTCGAGAGACAAAATTGCGGATTCAATCGAGGGGCGTGCGCGTTATTTCGCGACCGCCGTACGTCTTTCGGTTTTGGAGCAGTACGAAGATCTTTTTTCGGAACTTGGTTGGCATGTTGGAATGATACTTCCACGCGCGGTAAGCGAATCGCGCTGGTTTTCGCGTGCTCATGGTGACTCGCTTTTGATCAGTACCCAGGATGACGGATTTACCGCGCTTCTAATGCGCGACAACGAACCCGTCGTCGTTCGTTCCGTTACCTGCCGCGAGTCTGAGATCGACGACGAGGTTTATCGTTTGCTTGTTTATTATCAAGACAGGGTCGCGGCCTCGGCAACCGGGCAGGGACTTACCCGGCTTCTTGTTTTGGGAGATAATATTTCCAGCGAGCGAATTGGGAGCATAACCGATGAAGCGATGGGGAGATCATTGCCGGTTGCGCGCCCCGAGGAACTTGGGTTTGAAATTCCTGCAGGCGGGCTTCGATTTGGAGATCTGGCGGCGCCCGCCGGATTGGCCGCACTTGCCTGGTTGTAGTTTGGTCAAACCTTTTCGGGCATTTACCGCAACAACTGATTCATTGGTAGGGATGCAATCTAACAAGGATTCGGGGTTGCACGTTAGTACCACTCCTGCCAGCTTTTGTTGCGGCGTTAGTGCCAAGTTTCAACCCCGCAAGGACGCATGCCGGCGATAAATCGTATTGAGAATTTTGCGCGAAAGGCGTGCCTAGTGATATTTTCGTGAACATGAACGCCATTCTCTGCGTAGTTTGATTTGGATGCCGATTAGAAACCTAAACATCAGAGCGCTGACCGATCTTGATTTGATAGCGGCAGCGCTGGCCGGAAGCGAGGACGAGTTCGAAGCGCTTGTTGGCAGATACCAAAGACCGATCGTCAGTTATGTTTACCGCATGCTGAACGACTACGATGCCGCGCTTGACGTGACGCAGGAAGTCTTTATAAAGGTTTACAATTCGCTTGACCGCTACAGCTCGGACTACAAGTTTTCCACATGGCTTTACCGCATTGCCCACAATGCAGCCATCGACCATATTCGCAGAAATTCAAAGAACGAGCAGAGCTTGGAGACCGAGGGATCGGATGGCGCGTACGAGCTGCAGATTGAATCGCCGCGACCAACTCCGGAACAGGACAGGCAAAAGAGCGAGTGGAGAAGGGAGATAGAGGCCGTAGTCAAGTGTCTTCCGGCGGCGTATCGGGAACTGATCGTGCTGCGGCATGGCGAGGATCTTAGTTATGGCGAGATCGCGGAGATTACGAATCTTCCTCTTGGTACCGTAAAGAATCGACTCTTCCGCGCCCGAGAAATGATGCGCGACATGTTTTTGGAAAGAGGAGTTGACGGATTCTAATTCCGGTTTTTATTTTGCCGGACGAGGTGTTGGAGGCTTTTATGAATTATATGGAACCGCAGCAACAAGGCTATTTGACCACAAGCGCAGAGAGGCAAATGGGCCTTTTTCTCCATTTGTCGCAGCTCGCCAATCTCCTGATTCCGATTGCCGGAATCATTGTTCCGATCGTCATTTGGCAGACCCAAAAGGACAAGATGCCCGGAATTGATGCCCACGGGAAGATGGTCACGAATTGGATCATTTCTTCGGTAATCTACGGGTTAATTTCGTTTGTATTGGCATTCGTCTTTATAGGGCTCCTCGGGTTCCTCGCTCTTATGGTTTTGGGGATCGTGTTTCCGATTATGGGTGCGATCAAGGCCAACAACGGTGAGTTCTTTGAATATCCGCTGACTATCAAATTCCTGAAGTAGAATGAAGGACTCTTCCAATACAAATTGCGGCAAAACGTTCGTAGCGTCATATTTTGACGGCGAGATGGCTGTTGCGGAAGAGTTGTCGTTTGAGAAGCATCTTGACGAGTGTTCCGCATGCCGAAAGTACTTGAACTCGCTAAAGATGGTTTCGTCCTCAATCGAAATCTATCTTGACGACAATGAGCCGGAATTGTCCGAAAGCTTTACGCGTGAAATCACGGCAGTTGCGCAAAACAATGTCGAGGGCCTAAAGGATCGGAAGGAACGATCGCGTGCGCTATTGGTTCTTTTGGGACTTATGGTTTTGCTTGGGGGAGCGATCGTTGCCAGGCCTACCGACTTCTTGCCGTTTCTTGGCGCGGTGGCAGCTCAGGTTTTGGTAGTTGCAAATTTATTCGGTCACTTTGTCTATTCGTTGGCCCTCGCTTTCTCACATATTCTGGGCGGAGTTTGCGTCAATTACGTTTTTAAGTCGACGCTTCTGGCAATGTTTGCAGCAATCCTCGCAATCGTTTCTTTTCTTGTTTTTTCGAAACATTTCTCACGTCAACAACGTTAATGCCTCGTGCATAACGGACTTCCTTTTACCTCCAAAAGATACTTTCCCGGACCGACCCCAAGAGCCTTGGGCGTTGCGTTTCTGACTTTCTGGGTTGGACTCGTTTCCGTTTTCGCACAGCATTCGCCACGACCCTCCGATGTCGAGACGATGACGATCGAGGCAGCGCCCGATCAAGAGGTAATCGCGTTTTCGAAAAACCTCGAGATCAAGGGTGATGTAAAGGGGGTTCTCGTTTTTGGCGGCGATGCGATAATCCATGGCAATGTTACCGGCGATGTCGGGGTTATAGGCGGATCGCTTCACCAGAAAAAGACAAGCCGAATTTCCGGAGACATTTTTATTGTCGGCGGCAAATACAATGTCGAAACGCATCATCCGCTTCGCGGAAAAGATAGAGAAACACTCGTCTATGCGGGTTACGAACAGGAACTAAGAACCTACGCCCGAAATCCGTCGCTGCTCTTCGCACCTAATTTCAGCATCAATTTCCTTGTTCAACGGCTGTTTTCGCTCCTTTTTTGGTTTACGGTCGGGATCCTTATGACGTTGCTCTCGCCGGGCGCGATTTCAAGGTCGGCGGCGCGTATCGGATTGTCTCCGCTCAGAATCACGCTTTTGGGTGCGGCGGGATTTTTTGCCGTTACCCTGATCGTACTGTTGGGTGTGGCGCTTTTTCCGGGTGCCATCAGCGGCATGCTCGGCTTGATGTCCTTTATTCTGATAGTTTTGGCGTACATTTTCGGGCGCATCGTGCTTCAACTTAGCGTTGGAAAATACCTCTTGAGAATACTCACATCCAAAAGAAATCCTTCGGATACCTTTGCAATCTTTGCGGGAACGCTATTTTGGACCTTGGCGCTATCGATTCCATATATTTGGGCGATTTTCCTCGCGTTTTTGTTTTTTGTCAGTATCGGCATCATCGTCACCATGAGAAACCAGTCGATTTTGGGTTTCGCGCGTACTACCGGCGCGCAGACCGAACCAGGCCTGTAGCTTTTGCTCGGCGATGGTGAAAAGCGCCTTTCAAGGGGTTTCTCAAAATTCAGATTGGGGGCTTCCGAGAACTTACGCAATACACACAACGTTTTACAATTCTTTACAAAACCACGATGTTTCAGCGGATAAAATTAGATTTATGGTCGCGGTGGACTGCGTAAAGAGATCTCTTAAGAAGGACTTTTATTGAAACTTTGCCGTGACAAACGACATCGAACTCAAGGATTGCCGGACTGTTTTGAAGACCAACAAAAACTGGAGTTCGGTTCGAAAACACTATGAAAAATATCTTTGCAATTATTACGGTTTTTGTACTTGCAGTTGTCGCCTTCGGACAGCAACTTCCCGATATCGGGATCCAAACCAACATGGCGCTTGGCGAAGTGAAGTCCGTTGGCGCTGAAAAATTGCGGCTCTCCACAAAAGATGGGGAAATCGACGTTGTTTATCAATCGATCACGCAATTCAAACGGCTTCCGCCCGACAACCTGAAACTCTCGGCTGCGACGGATTCCGCGCTGTCGGATATTTCGGTTGGCGACAGACTGCTTGTGACGGGAAAGGTCTCGGAAAACAAGAATTCGATTTATGCAAACAAGATCTTCTTGGTTAAGGGAGAAGATCTGGCACAGCAGGCGGAACGGCAGCGAAGGGAATGGACGATGCGCGGAGTCGCAGGCCGCGTGGAGTCGATTGATTCCGCCGGTGGGATTATTTTGGTTAAGGTGTCCAGTCTTGTCGGTTCGTCAAATGTTGTAAAAGTCGTACGGGGCGAAGGCACCGTGTTCAAGCGATATTCTGAAACATCCGCGGCGTACGCCGATGCAACGCTTGGAAAGTTTGAAGACATTTCGGCCGGGGACACTATTCAGGCGAAGGGCGATAAGTCCGCAGACGGATTGACGCTCGCCGCCGAAGAGGTTCTCAGCGGGTCGTTTGTAACTTTCGCCGGAGAGATCAAGTCGGTCGATGCCGAAAAGAATCAGGTTGTTATCGCCGACATCGCCAGCAAAAAGGACGTAACGGTTTCATTTGCGAAGGTTTCGTTGATGAAGAAATTTCCTGAAGAGATCGCAACGCGGATGGCGATGTTTCAGGCGATGAGCCGTTCGGGAAGCCTTCCCGCGCCCCCTTCGGGCGGAGGGCAAAGTCCTCAAGGCGACGGCCAGAGGCCCCAGGGAGGCGGTCGCGGCGACGGTTCTGGGCAGGGAAGAGGCATGGCAGGCGGAGACATCAACCAGATGCTGAACAGATTCCCGACGATCACGGTCGCAGATTTGAACAAGGGCGAGTATATCGCCATATCGAGTTCCAAACCCAAAGACGGTTCGGCCATCAGCGCGATTCGCGTTCTGGCCGGAATCGAGCCTTTTCTAAGGGCGCCAAGCACCGGTGGCGGACGCGGCGGAATCCAGGGCGGATTGTCAATTCCGGGTCTCGATAGCGTGGATTTTTAAGATTTAGCAGTTTTTATTTTATTCAAGAGGAATCATCATGAAATACATTAAGCCCCTGTCGGGGGCGATCATCTTACTGACGGCCCTGACGCTTTCGGTATTCGGGCAACAAACCGGATCGGTTTCGGGCGACATCGTAGATGCCCAGGGAGCGATCGTGGTAGGAGCATCGGTAACGGTTACCGACAGTTCCGGCAAGCAGAAGTCTGCGGTTTCGGGGCCGGATGGAAAATATCGGGTAACCGGTCTCGCACCAGGAGTTTACACTATTGGAGTTTCGGCGGAAGGATTTGGAGTTTTTATCGCAAGCGATGTCGCGGTCAAGGGTGGGGAATCCGTTTCGTTGCCCGTAATGTTGAGTGTTGGTCAAATTGAGGAAGAGGTTGCCGTTAATCCCGATGAGGGAGTTTCGACTGAGGCCCAGAACAACGCGAGTTCGTTGGTGTTGAAGGAAGACGAACTAAAGGCGTTGCCCGATGATCCCGATGATCTTGAGCAGGCTCTGCAAGCGCTTGCCGGCGGTGCCGCAGGTCCAAACGGAGGCCAGATTCTGATCGACGGGCTACAGGGAAACATTCCGCCGAAAGAAGCGATCCGCGAGATCAGAATCAATCAGAATCCTTTCTCGGCCGAATATGACAGGATCGGATTTGGAAGAATCGAAATTCTAACCAAGCCCGGCTCGGACAAATTCCGCGGACAGGCGTTTTTCAACTTCAACGATTCGGCCTTTAATTCGAGAAATCCGTTTTCGGAAAACAAGGCGAACAGCCAGACCAAATTCTATGGCGGCAACATCAGTGGTCCGCTTATCAAAAACAAAGCTTCATTCTTTCTTAACCTGGACAACAGGGATGTTGACAGCGGTACCATCGTAAATGCGACGATCATCGATTCGGGTTTCAATATCGTACCTTTCCAACAGGAATTTCCCGTCCCCAACCGCAGGTTCTCGATCAGTCCGAGAATCGATTACCAACTCAACGATACGAACACGATAATCGGACGATACGAATTCGAAAGACGGACGAGTGACAATCAGGGAATTGGCGACTTTACCCTGCCGACCCGTGCGACTTCCAGTACCAATACGGAACACAACATTCAACTGACTGAAACCGCGATTCTCAACTCAAAAACGGTTAACGAAACCCGGTTTCAATACCGCATCGACGATACCGAGAGAACGGGAGATTCGACACAGCCCGGCATCAATGTTCAATCGGGATTTGTTGGTGGCGGATCATCTACCGGTCTCAGCTTCAACAAGGAAAAATACTGGGAGATTCAAAACTATACGACGACCGCTCTTGGCAAGAGATCGGAACACGGCATCAAGTTCGGCGTGAGGCTCAGAGGAACCACCGTCGAAGACCGTTCCGACTCCAATTACAACGGCACGTTTACATTCTCAGGTTTTTTGGATGACAACGGTACTCCGGGCGACACATCCGATGATGTTTTTGTTAGCTCCATCGAGCAATACAGGCAAAAGCTTCTTGGCAACGCGGATCCGAGATTCAATCCAAATCAATTCAGCATTACAACCGGAAACCCATTGGCCTCAGTCTCCCAATATGACGTCGGAGCTTTCATAACCGAAGATTGGAAGGTCAATCCCGGATTGACGATGAGTTTTGGACTGAGATATGAAAATCAGACCAACATCAACGACAATCTGAATTTCGCTCCGAGATTCAGTTTTGCGTTTTCCCCGGGAGCCGGTGGCGCGAAAGCTCCAAAGTCGGTTTTCCGCGGTGGATTTGGTGTGTTTTACAGCAGATTTAGCGATAACAACGTATTGACCGCCGAGAGGCTTGATGGTGTCAGCCAGCAACAATACATCGTCGGCAATGGAAACGCTCTATTGTCGCAACCCGTATTTACTTTGAATGGTGTTACGAATGTGCCGACGATCGACCAACTTTCGGCTATAGCACCGCTTTCAAGCACTCCGCGGGTTTTGGCGAATGATTTGCAGGCTCCATACACGATCCAAATGGCACTCAGCTGGGAAAGACAGCTTCCGGCACGTTCGACGTTTTCGGTCTATTACGTCGGTTCGAGAGATCTGCATTTGATTCGCTCGAGGAACATCAACGCACCGGTTTGTCCTCCGGGATTTGATTGCCCGATCGGCGATGCGACGGCGCTTCAGGCGCTCAGACCCGACCCGACTACCGGCAACATCTACCAGTATGAATCAAGCGGAGTCCTTGATCAGCACCAATTGATCTTCAACTTCCGCACGATCCTGAGCAGCAACTTTACGATTTTCAGCAATTACAGGATTTCGAAAGCCGAGGGCAACTCCGATGGAGGATTTCCTTCTTACAGCTACGATCCGAATCTTGATTATGGAAATTCGTTCGCTGACCAACGACAGATGTTCTTCTTCGGAGGCTCCTTCGGGCTCCCGTTTGGCGGAATCAGCCTCAGACCGTTTATTATAGCCGGCTCAGGCAGACCGTTTGACATCACCGCGGGGCAGGATCGAAACGGCGATTCGATTTTCAATGATCGACCGACGTTTGGCGAACTCGCTTCAGCATGTCAGGCACGCGGATTGACCGCCGATTGGTGCAACGTTTCCGGGTATGATGCAAATGCAATCATCCCCAGGAATTTTGGACGCGGTCCGGCATTCGCTACCGTAAACCTGAGCATCGACAAGACGTTTGGTTTTGGAGGCAAGGGCGATTCGGCCCCAGCGAACAGTGGAGGTGACTCGGGTGGTGGAGATCGCGGTGGTCGTAGCGGCGGTCGAGGCGGACGTGGCGGTATGATGATGGGCGGTCCGTTCGGCGGGTTTGGCGGCGGCGAACGCAAGCCGTACAATCTTACGGTCGGTGTCAGGATCAATAACCTTCTGAACACCAACAATCCGAATTCGCCAGTTGGCACCATAAGTTCGGCTCTTTTTGGAGAATCCACGAACACGATTGGTGGATTCGGACGAGGCGGTGGCGGAGGCGGCAATCGCAGGGTTGACCTTTCGTTGAGATTCAGGTGGTAGCACCGTCATTTGGAATTGCCTGGCGGGGATCATTGATCCTCGCCATTTATTTTTGTGGATTGCATTTTTCACTCAGCCATCGATAATTGACTCGCATGAAAAAGAAGATTCTATTGATTGTTGCTCTCTTGTTTTTGGTTTCAACCGTTTTGGCACAGGATGATACCAAGAAGGACAAGAGTACGGAAGAAGCCGTCGCTTTGGCCAAGAAGAGCCTCGAGGCTCATGGCGGTGACAAGTTCAAGTCGATCCAGCGGATCTATATGGCGGGGAAGGTTGATGTTACGGCGTCGGCGATGAACCAGGCGCTTCCCGCAAGTTTTGTGCAGATCGTTTCCGGTGACAAATACAGAATTGAAGTCGATGGCGGGATCGTAAAATTTGTGCAGGTCTTTGATGGAGTTGCGACAACGACTTCGCCTGCAAGGGGATTCGCGTTGCCGCCCGTCACGGAGTCCGGGATTCTTCTTTTGAGGTTCGCAACGAAAGAGGGGTACAAGGTAGGCGCAGTGCCGGACAAGAAGAATGGCTTTAGGATCGAATCTCCCGCCGGATATATCACCGATTTTTTTCCCGACAAGAAAACGGGACGGATCAAGTCATTCGAAGCGCACTATTCGCAAGGTGGAAAGGACCTAACAACTTTGGTTGAAATCGATAAATACGAAGAGTCGAACGGAGTCGCGGTTCCATCAAAATTTGCGCAGCGGTTCGAGGGAGCCGGCATGACGATTTATGCGGAGTACAAGGCAGCTACGATCGAGGTTGACGGCGACATCTCCGACGCTTCCTTTACCGTTTCCGGAAAGTAAAAAAGGCCGGGAATCCAGCCATTTTTCCAATCCTTAAATTCGAGCGATTCCGAAACCAATCGGCACACAACTTCGCCTTGAAAGAAGACTCTTCTAAACGGTTAAAATCTCCTCTTCCTTCTTCTTCGACAATTCATCGACCTTCGAAACAAAATCGTTTGTAAACTTCTGCACGTCATCAAGGGCGGATCGTTCCGCGTCTTCCGAGATCTCCTTGTCGTTCAAAAGCTTCTTCAACGCATTGTTTGATGCGTGGCGAACATTTCTGATCGCTACCCGATGTTCCTCGGCGATCTCGTGAACCTGGCGGGCAAGCTGCTGACGCCTTTCCTCGTTCAAGGGCGGGATCGGCAATCTAATTAGTTTTCCATCGTTGGAAGGGGAAATCCCCAGGTTGGCCGAATTGATAGCCTTTTCAATCGCACCAATTTGCGTCGCATCCCAAGGCTGTACCGTCAGCATCTGCGGCTCCGGAACGGCGATCGATGCCATCTGGTTTAGCGGCGTCGCGGTTCCGTAATAATCCACGACGATATTGTCGAGAATCGAACTAGCCGCGCGGCCGGTACGCACCGCTGCGAGCTGCCGCATCAAATCTTCAACAACGGCCTGCATTTTTGGTTTTGTTTCCTTGAGAATCGTATTGAGATCCATAATTCCTCCACAAATCTGAAATGCCTCTGGAAGTTCGTTATATCCTATATCGCTATCCGCGCGGGATCAATTCACGGCAGATGCGGAACATAAAGGAAAGCGGCCTAACCGGCGATCTGAGTCTTGCCATCCGCCGTAACGAGGGTGCCGATCGAGAGATCGCCATTTACGGCCTTCATGATGTTGCCTGATTCTGTCATGTTGAACACCATGATCGGCAGGTTGTTGTCCATGCAAAGCGATATGGCCGAAGTGTCCATCACTTTTAGCCGGCGCTCGAGAACGTCCTGATACGAAATTTTGTCGAATCTGGTGGCTTCGGGGTTTGTAACAGGATCATCGCTATAGATTCCATCGACCTTGGTGGCCTTCATGATAACTTCCGCCCGAACTTCGAGTGCTCGCAGCGCCGCGGCGGAATCGGTCGTAAAATAGGGATTTCCGGTGCCGGCTCCAAAGAGAACGACCCTGCCTTTTTCAAGATGCCTTATAGCGCGCCTTCGTATGAACGGCTCGGCGAGCTGGGGAATATCGATGGCGGAAAGCACACGCGTATAGACGTGGCATTTTTCCAAAGCGTCCTGAAGCACCACCGCATTCATAACCGTAGCCAGCATGCCGATATAATCCGCACTGCCGCGATCCATGTTGCCGGCGGATTTTGAAACACCCCTGAAGATGTTTCCACCGCCGACAACGATCGCAATTTCAACGCCGCGTTCGTGAACCGATTTGATTTCCTCGGCGACGGCTTTCGCCACCTTGGTATCGATTCCATAATTCTGATCACCCATCAGGGCTTCGCCCGAGAGCTTTAGGAGAATTCTTCCGAATGCGGGTTTCATAAGCAATACCGTCCGCGAAGTGCGTTATTGTCCAACCATCGAAGCGACTTCGGCGGCAAAATCATCTTGACGCTTTTCGATGCCTTCGCCCATCTTATAACGGGTAAAGCGCCGGATGGTGATGTTTTCCTTGATCGAAGCGATTTTCTCTGTAATCAGATCGCCGATTGTCTTCGAAGGATCCTTTACGAAGGCTTGATCGGAAAGTACATTCTCCTCATAAAACTTGTTTAGCCTTCCCTCAACGATCTTTTGAATCACTTCTTCCGGCTTGCTTTGGTTTGAAGGATCGTTCTTCAATTGTTCGATCAAAATCGTTCTTTCCTTTTCGATCTCGTCGGCCGGAACCTCATCGCGACGAACATAAGTCGGTTCGGCGGCCGCGATATGCATCGCGACGTCCTTGATCAAACCCTGGAATTCGTCGCCGCGCGCGACGAAATCGCTTTCGCAATTGATTTCAACCAAAACGCCTACTTTTCCGCCCATGTGGATATAGCTTCCGACCGCGCCTTCCGCGGCAACACGACCCGCCTTCTTGCTGGCGGTGGCCATTCCTTTCTTGCGAAGAACTTCGATGGCCGTTTCGATATTGCCTTCGGCTTCGACCAATGCGTTTTTGCAATCAACCATTCCCGCTCCGGTCTTTTCGCGGAGCTCTTTCACCATACTTGCTGTAATATCTGCCATTTCTTACCTCTATACAAACTCATAAAAAAACGTAGCCCGTTTTCTTAAAGACAAGAGCTACGTTTATTGAAAGTAAAACCTAAAAACTTAGTTTGAAGTGCTTTCAGTCTTGTCTTCTTCAGCCGAAGGCGTTTCCGCTGGGGCCGCCACCGCTTCCGCCGGTTCGGCGGATTCACTCGGTTCCGCAACTGCAGCTTCCGCCGTTGCCGGAGCTTCTTCGGCCGCTTTTGCTTCAGGAGCCGTCGCGCCTTCTTCGGCACCTTCAGCGAATTCCTCGCCCATTCCCTCGGTTCCTACGTTCTTGCCTTCAAGAATCGCATCCGCGACTCGCGACGTAAACAAGCGGATCGCTCTCAATGCGTCGTCATTTCCGGGGATCACGTGGTCGATGCCGTCCGGCGAACAGTTCGTATCGACAACCGCTACGATGGGAATTCCAAGACGATTCGCTTCCGTAATCGCGATCTCTTCCTTTCGAACGTCGATAACAAAAAGCAGATCGGGAAGTCCGTTCATGTCCTTGATTCCCGAAAGGTTCTTCATGAGTTTTCCATGCTCCCTTTCGAGTCCGAGGCGTTCCTTCTTGGTAAGCTTTTCAGCTCTGCCGTCTTCACGCATGTCCTCGATTTCATTCAACTTGCGAATCGAGTTCTGAACCGTTTGGAAATTCGTCATCAAACCGCCAAGCCAGCGATTATTGATGTAATACTGTCCGCAGCGAAGCGCTTCTTCCGCAATCGCTTCCTGAGCCTGTCGCTTGGTGCCTACAAACAGCACCTTGGCCGAAGGTCTTTCCGCCATAAAATCCTGAACGTAAGCCAGGGCGTCGCGGAAAAGCTTCTGCGTTTTTTGAAGGTCAATAATATAAATGCCGTTTCTTTCGCCAAAGATGTAATCTTTCATCTTCGGGTTCCAACGGCGAACTTGGTGACCAAAGTGAACCCCCGCTTCGAGGAGTTCTTTCATCGTTACTGTAGCCAAAGCAAATTCTCCTAATTGATTGGTTTATGTACTCGCTCTTCCGTGGTTCAACCAATCCGAAAGGGCAATGGAATAAGGCGCCTCGTAAAAACCGAAGCGCCAGCGAAATTAACGTTTTGAGAACTGGAATCTGGCGCGGGCGCCTTTCTGTCCGTATTTCTTACGCTCTTTCTTACGGGGATCGCGTGTAACCAATCCGGCTTTCTTGAGAGTCGCACGGAATTCCGAGTCATAATCGAGAAGCGCGCGCGTGATTCCATGACGAACCGCGCCGGCCTGTCCCGAATTTCCTCCTCCGGCAACATTAACAAGGATGTCGAACTTCTCGACGGTCTCCGTAAGACTCAACGGCTGACGAATGATCATCTGCAGCGCTTCGTTCGGAAAATAGTTTTCGAATTCGCGACGATTGACCGTGATCTGGCCGTTGCCCGGGCGAAGATATACGCGGGCCACCGCATTCTTTCTTCTTCCTGTTCCGTAATATTGTGTGTCTGCCATAAACTTTTAAAGGCCAGCGTTCGCTAGCGAGCCGGGATTTCAAGCGGCTCGGGTTTTTGAGCCGTATGCGGATGATCCGCTTCGGCGTAAACATTGAGCTTCTTGAGCATCGCACGTCCGAGCTTGGTTTTGGGGAGCATGCGCTGAACCGCAAACTCAAAAACCTTCTCCGGCTTTTCCTCAATCATTTTCTTGTAGGGAGTCGTCTTCAATCCGCCCGGATAGCCCGAATGGCGATAGTAATTCTTCGTATCGGCCTTCGAACCCGAGATCTTAACGTGTTTCGCATTGATGACGATCACGTGGTCGCCCATGTCGAGAAACGGGGTCCATTCGGGCTTGTTCTTGCCCATCAAGATGACCGCGACTTCCGTAGAAAGGCGTCCCAAAGTTTTATCTTTCGCATCAACCACAAACCATTTGCGGTTTTCAGCGAGATTCTTTCCGCTGGGGAAATAGGTACTCATAACTTAAGCGTCTCTATCAAAGATTTTCGCAAAAACGCGAACCGTTAGAATATCGAAGTAACCAGCCGTCGTCAAGCCGGAACGGGTCTTAAAAGTCGGCAAAACCAAGGCCATCGAGGTGTGTCTGCTAGCCCAAACAGACATGGCGATTGGTCCTTGCATCGGTACTTGAAATGGCCGGCAAAGCAGAGGCGGGTTCAGCAAGCGATCGCTGGTGTTACCGATCTCCCGCCGGTTACATCTGAAAGCGTCTGGCAAGCATGTTCAGGGCGATTATTGTTTTGGCATCGGGGATCTTTCCCCCTTCCATCATTTCGAGCGCCGCGCTCAAATTAATTCGCATGGGTTCGAGGATTTCGTCTTCATCGAGATTGCCCGGTTTCTCAAAAAGATCGGTCGCAAGGAAAAGATGCATTTTCTCGCCAAGGAATCCGGGGGAGACATAAAACTCAGTCAGCTTTTCGATCGATCTGCAGCCGAGGCCGGTTTCTTCGCTCAATTCGCGAACGGCGCAGCTCTCAGGCGACTCACCCGATTCAAGCGTGCCCGCAGGAACCTCGTATAGGTATTCGCCGGCCGCATGACGATACTGCCTAATCAACATCACATCTCGGTTCTCAAAAAGCGGGATGACGACGGCGCTGCCCGGATGCTCGATGATCTCACGTTCATAAACGACCCCTTCGTCGTCAATCGTTACGATATCGACGCCGACTATCTTCCCGTCGTATGCGGTGCGCTTGTTCAAAACCTTTGGAGTCTTCATTTTCTCAAGGGAAGTTGCCGGCGGAATCGTGCAATACGAAAAACCACATTGCATCCGGGACATTTCGCTGTTTGATCAGGACAGAAAATCGCGAACCTTTTTCATGTCGTCCCAAACCTCGCGCTTTTTGCGGGGATCCCTAAGGAGATATGCGGGGTGAAACGTGGGCATGACCTTTGCGCCGAACCTCTCTTGAAAATTGCCCCTGAGCTGCGTGATCCCGGTTGTCGTATCAAGCAGGTTTTTTGTTGCCGTATTTCCCAGAACAACGATTACTTTCGGAGCCACGGCAGCGATTTCCCTCAACAAAAACGGTTTGCACATCGCCGATTCTTCAAGCGAAGGCTGTCGGTTGCCCGGAGGGCGACACCGATTTATGTTGCCGATGAACACGTCATCCCTTTCAAAACCGATGGCCTCAAGTATCTTGGTCAGGAGTTTTCCGGCCTTCCCGACAAACGGCTTTCCTTGAAAGTCCTCATCCGCGCCCGGCGCTTCACCGACAATCATCAAATCGGCTTTCTCGTTTCCGATGCTGTTTACAATTTGGGTTCTGTTCTCGCAAAGTCCGCAACGGCTGCAATCAGTGCCGATTTCCGACCTTATGTCCAATAGTGTTTCACCCGAGCGTTTTGGTTTCACAGTGTCAATCTCGCTTTCTCTTATAGAAGTGTTTTCAATCGGCGCCGATTCGATTTTTTGGCGCGGTGCGGAAGCCCTGGCGGGAGCGGGTATATCGGCAATTCTCGTCGAGCCGAGAAGCCCTTCGGCTCTTCGCGGATTGTTCTTGCTAGAATCTATCGAGTTTTGAGGAGCGGCCGCATGGAGCGATTCGCGCAAGACACCGAAATCCGAGGCCGGAATACGATTTGCACCATCGAAACTCTTGGCAACCGGCGCTTTCGTCCTTGCCGGCACTTCGGAGAAAGAAACTTGAAAACCCTCTACGCCAAGCTCGCTCAAATAACGGCTGAATTCGCCAATGTCTGCCAATAATTGACTCGATTTCTCGGACATCCTGATCACTGTTGCCGCCTAATCCTGCGAAGTAGCTCCCGACTTTCCAACGGCTCGCAAGGCGGCTATTTCATCCAAAATGCGATCAGCCAGATCCAATTTCGACATTTTGGGGAGTTCCGTGGATTCCGTTTTACCGCGCACGATGATCGTCGCGATGTTCGTGTCGCTATTAAAACCCGCCCCTTCCTTTGTGATGTCATTCGCGACAACGAGATCGAGCTTTTTGCGTTCCAGTTTCTGTTCGGCGTATTCAAGGACATTCGTCGTTTCGGCGGCAAAGCCGGCGACAATCTGTCCGGCAGTTTTTTGGGCTGCGACGGTGGCCAAAATGTCTGGAGTTTTTTCCAGCTCCAAAACCATCTCATCCGCCTCGGTTTTCTTGATCTTGGTCGCAGCGGGCTTTTTGGGGCGATAGTCCGCAACGGCCGCAGCGCCGACAAAAACGGTGGAATCGGAGAATCGTTCCGAGACAGCTTCATACATGTCCTGTGCCGAAACAACTTCAACGACCTCGCAATTATTGGGTACCGGAGCGGAATGAGAACCGATAACGATCGTTACCTTGGCCCCGCGTTTTTGCGCTCGCTGGGCGATAGCGAATCCCATCTTTCCGGACGAATGGTTGGAAATAAATCTGACCGGATCCAATGCCTCTCGTGTGCCGCCAACCGTAATTAGAAACGACTCGCCTTCAAGATCATTCGAATGAGATTTCCCGCGCAAGATCTCCATCGCCTGCCTTGCGATGTTTTCGACATCGGATAGTTTCCCAATGCCAACCGTGCCGCAGGCCAACTCACCGGCATTCGGCTCAACAAACCTGACGCCGGTTTCCTTCAAAAAGCTTATGTTTCTCTGCGTTGCCGCGTTTTCCCACATCGTTGTGTTCATCGCCGGCGCGATCAGTACGGGCGCGGTCGATGCAAGCAACGTGGTCGAAACAAAATCATCTGCGATTCCATTCGCGAATTTTGCAATCGAATTGGCGGTCGCGGGAACCACCAAGAGCAGATCGGCGTTTTGCGAATAGTTTATGTGCGCGATAGGATCCTGGTTCGCGGGATCATAATCATCAATCACAACGGGTTCGTACGAAAGAGCCCTAAAAGTAAGCGGGCTGACAAATTCCGCCGCATGTTTCGTCATCGCAACCTTCACGCGGCAACCCTCGCGCTGCAACGCACGAAGAACCTCGGCGGCCTTATACACTGCGATGCCGCCCGTTACTGCAAGCGCAACGCAAAATTCGGCTTTTTTCTCATTCATACTTATGAAGCTTTGGTGGATTTTACCATTGTTTCGCCAACCGGGCATAGCTCGGTGCCCGGTTGGATTCTTTCGGGAACTGTGTCCGAATGTCGGGTTGATTTTGATCTTGACTCAAGTTTGCGAATGGAACACGGTTTGGCGCGACGCTTTGGTAAAATCAATTTGTGAAAAGAAGAGACAATACAAGCGATCAACCCGGGTTGTTTGACGCGAACACGGAATTTTCGTCCCTTGATGTCGTTAGATTTGCATTGGGAGATTTTGCCGATCGCGGATTCGAACTTGCCGGCAGGGAATTGGCGCTTGACCGATTGATGGGAGCGCTAAAGCGTGCATATGGGATTTTCGACATTCTCCCCCTGGACGACCGCATCGTAGCGGATACATTGCGAAATCTGGGGGCCGAAGTAACCGAGGTGCCGGATTATGTCGCCAAGCATCCCTTTCGTTTCGTTGTTCCGGAGAAAGTCGGCAAAGACGCGCTTGAGTTTTTTCGGTCGCACAAAGAATGAGCGCAACGCAACTACCGAAGTGAATGCCGGTTGAGTCGGTTTCGAACCGGATGTTGATTGCAAAAGGAGATTGAAATGCGAAAAAGCTTGATGATTTGTAGTCTTTTTGTATTGTTTTTTCAGGCTGCAAGCGCGCAGAAGATTTCCATCCTGGAGACCGTCCTATATCACGGCGAGGAAATTTCCTCCGAAAAGGCGGGAAACTGGATCGCCGTTTTCGACGACGGCAAGACGACGGAGTTCATTCCCGTGATTACAACTTTGAAAGATGCTTATGATCCGGTGGTTGACGACGAAGGCGCAAAAACCGGTATCGAGGTGACGATAAACGACGAACGCAAACCACAGTTTCTGCTTCGCGGCATCGTTCCCGCGTGTTCCGCGCCATGCCCGAGTACAGGTATCTTGGAAAAAGAAATCAAAGCGGGGGCGCCGATCAACATCGATTTGGGAAAACGTCACTTCGAACTCTATGTCGAGAGTCCCTCCAAGGCTGATTCGAATTACATCCCAAACAACGCGCGTCTGATCCTCGCCGATAACAGACGAAAACAGGTGTTGTTTGAAGTCGGAGAATGCGTCTTTTGTTATTGGTCGGTAAAATGGGTTGGCGACATCGACGGTGACTCGCTTCCCGATCTCCTGCTATATGTCGGTGACCACTACAACGTCGCGCGACAAAAACTGTTTTTATCGTCATTCGCGGAAAATGGTAAATTTGTAAAAGAGGTAGCCGAGATCATAACTAGCGGATGCTGAAATCCGAAACGGCTACGAAGTGCAAATTTGCAAAAGCGTTTGCGGATCGAAGCGACTCCGCGGGACTGTTGGAAAAGAGTGGATTCTTCACAAGTGGTCTTCCCCATGGCCACTACCCGAACGAAATGATGATGGCAGTTGATGAAAAAGGGAACTCGGCCTTCAGGGCCTACCGAGAAAAATATCTTGAGGCGGTAGAAAGATCGATTTCCGACAATCTACCCGGATTGCCTGATGCGACAGGGAGTGATTTCAACAAGCTTGCAAGAAGCGCGGTTTTGAATGCCGAAGATCGATTTCATCCTTTTCTGGTTTTGATGGGCGCTGAACTCGTTGGCGGTTCTCCGGAATTAACGTTGCCGGCCGCGACGGCGGTAGAGTATGTCACCAGGGCCTTTGCACTTCTTAACGAATGGAAGACGACGCGGCCGATTTTCGATCGAAGTGAAGATCGCGAAGCGGAGGATTTCGAAGATAAGGACCTCGGGGTTAGGGTGGCGATCGCGCTGCTAAACGGAGCCTATCCCCTCGTTTTAACGAACCATTCCGACTTTCCCGGGCGTTCGCTTGCTGCACATTCCGAATTGGTTGAATGCATAGGCGCGTTTTTGCCGATGTTCGGCGAAGACTCTATTTCCCGTGGGTTTGGCGAGGAAAGATTCGAATTCGGTACTTCTTCGAATAAGAGCATTTTTAAAACTTCGGCGCCGGTTCCACTTGGTTTGAGGCTCGGCGCCCTTCTTTCGGGCGCCGATTATATCGAGATCGCTTCGATCACACGGTTTGGCGAGTATCTGGGAGATGCCTTGCGCATGCGGCGGGGAAGTTCGTCGTTTGCCGCCGATGGCAATAAAAAGATTGGTGCGAGTTCCGATCCGAGTGTTTTGGAAGGTGTTGCGGACACCTCGCTTCTTGTTTCGGGCTCCATCGAAAACGCAAAACTCGTACTGGCAGAGGAGTTTGCCGATTCAATTGCCAAAAATGCATTGTCCGATCTTTGCGATATTCTTTCTAGTTCAGATTAGACATCCGATTCGATTCCTTCGGGGATTCGGCAAAGGCCTGAATTGTAATTCCCTTGAGTCATTCCGGCGACTATTGTTTCCACCGACCTTTACAGAGTAAAATCCGACCAAAAGGCAACAAAGCCCCCGAGATCCAAGAAAACTGAAAAAAGGTGCATGCACGATGAGAAGAATCGCCGTCATTATTGTTTTGGCCTTCATGGCCGTCCCAGTTCAGATATCAGCACAAAAGGTCGCTCCTGCCGGAATCAAACAGTTGCAGTCGCCACAGAATCCGCGTTTGGGGTTTCTGATACATGGTGGTGCGGGTGTGATCCGAAGAGGCTCGCTTACCCCCGAGAGGGAAGCCGAGTATCGCACAAAGCTAACTGAAGCGGTACAGGCCGGTTACAAAGTGTTGCAGGACGGTGGAACCGGACTCGATGCGGTCGTGGCCGCGATCACTCTTATGGAGGATTCGCCACTGTTTAACGCCGGCAAGGGCGCCGTGTTTACCGCCGATGGAAAGAACGAACTGGATGCGGCGATTATGGACGGCAAGAGCCGCAACGCCGGAGCGGTTGCCGGCCTTCATCGCGTAAAGAATCCGATTACCTTGGCCCGCGCTGTGATGGAGAAATCCGAGCATGTGATGATGATCGGCGAAGGAGCGGAGAAATTTGCAAAGGAGATGAACATCGAGCTTGTTTCTCCAAAGTATTTTTGGACACAACCGCGTTGGGATTCGCTCCAGAGAATCATAAAACAGGAAAAAGCAAAAAAGGCCGCTGAAAAGGCGAAGGTTTCAGGATTGCGCGCTGAACCTGAAAACAAGTTTGGAACCGTAGGCGCAGTGGCCCTGGATAAGGATGGGAACGTCGCCGCCGGAACGTCGACCGGTGGAATGACCTACAAGAAGTACGGACGAGTTGGAGACGTTCCGGTAATCGGGGCTGGAACATACGCCGATAACGAAAGTTGTGCGATTTCGGCCACGGGATGGGGCGAGTATTTCATAAGACTTGGAGTGGCAAAAGAAATTTCATCGCTTATGAAATACAGGGCGATGCCGGTTCAGGCCGCGGTCGACAATGTGATCAAAACCCAACTCCAGCAGATGGGCGGGGATGGAGGCGTGATAGCCATCGACAAGTTTGGAAACATGGGAATTTCGTTCAATTCAGAAGGGATGTACAGGGCGTACATCGATCATGAGGGCAAACCAGTGGTCGAAATCTACGGTGACTGATCACCCTTTGCGGATCGGATCCTCAGATTTCCGAAAGAACGACGAAAACAAATAAAGGCGGGTGCCGGTTTAGATCGGTTCCCGCCTTTGGATTTTTTTTCTTCGGAAAATGCTTCGATTAAAGAAAAACCACGGATTGTGAATAGGGGATTTCGAATCTCTTGCGGCAACGATTGTTTTTGCAAACCAGCATATCGTCGATTCTCACGAGATAATCGCGTGATTTCTCAAATCTTGCGCGATCCCTTTCATCAAGTCGCCCGCGCGGACTTTTCTTTTTTGTCCGCTTTAACCAGCGGACATCATAGCTGTGCCGTTCACGACAAAAAGGACACGAGAAATCAGCCTTCTTTGTCTCCTCTCGTTCGTCAAAAATATCCCTTTCTTCCATCGCTGGGTTTGATTCTATATCAAATGCGGGTTAACGGCTATCCGCAAGATCGCGCAGGAATTTGAAACTAAAAATACCCGTATCGTGTCCGTCGGAGAAATGAAAATTCAAGGCATAACGACCGACGACCGAGATTGATGAGAACTTGATTTCGCTGTCAACGGATTTCGGATCGAGTATCTTTTCGCCCGTCCATTCATTGACGCATTCCGCACAAGGACAATTCGAACGAAGCTCAAAAGCTTTAAAGCTTTCATCGGCTCCGTCGGTCCATTGGATGGAGATCTCCGACTCGCTCTCCTCTATAATCGCCGTTGGTTCCAACATCTTTCTATTTCTCCAGAAGCTCGCGAATTTTTGGAATATCTATGTCGTAATGCGAAGCGTGGTAAACAACGCCTGAATTCTTCAAAACAATCGCCTGCGGGGATTCGTGGCGTAATTGAAGGCGACTCGAGATTTCATCGGAGAGAGCTCTGGAGCGCTGTACGACAACGAGGTAAACCCGCGAATCAAGCGCCGAAACCTCGCGAAAGAGATCCGAGCTTATAGAGCAGCTATTGCTGTGTTTGAACAACAACAGCGGCATTGCAGCAGATTGCTCCTCAACTACCGTGAATTCAGAAGGATCACTGATTTCGACGAAGTCAGCCAACGAAGCGATCCTCCGTTTGAACAACAATCTCAGGAAAGACCTTCCGATAAGCAACAGCGGTCGCGGCAAGTATGATCGGAATAACAAGATATGTACCAATGCAAAATACTAGAGTGCCGGCGAGCGAAAGGACGAATCCAACTGTCCACAAGCCGGCAAGTCCGCCGAGATTCGACAGAGAGGCGCGTGCACTCAGCTTTATCGCGCTCCACCCCGACATTCGCTTATCAGCAACCAACGGAAACGCGAACATCAGAAGCGTATGGACGCAGACCATGATCAGCGCGAAAAATACGTCAACGACAAAAATTCCCGATATAAACGCCATCAGTTCATCGGGGCTCATGTTCTGTCCGGCAACTGCCATTCCGATTACGGGAAGATAGAGAAGGCCGAAGACGATAAAAGCGGGAACGACAAATATTGCGGTGACGACAAGCGATGGTTTGAGAACCTCCATTCCCTTGAACATCGTATCGAGCTCGGGTTTTCGGCCGTCCATCGCCTGAAAAATCATCATATACACCCCGCACAGAAACGCACCAAGCAGAATGTAAAATGAGATTCCTCCGATTAGCATCGCCAAAACGGACGATGCAAAAAGAATTCCGAAATTTGGTTTTACGAACTCCCAGGCTTCCTTGTAGCACTCAATCGGGTTGATAGCGCCTTTTTTGAATTCAATTTCTTGATCCATAACGGGTTCTTCACTGAACAAAAAAGTTCGGAGTCAAATCATGCGGAGATCATCTCGCATAAATTTTACGCAAATAATCGGACACCATTCTATCACTACTGAATTCATGTGTGAGAGTTGAGATCGAATTCTTCATCGCGGAGAGCCATTCGGCTGAGATCCCTCTCGAATCGCGCTCGTAAAATTTTGGAATGATCGTTTCTTCCAAAACTGCGTATAGCGCCTCCGCGTCCATTTCGTCGAGTTCGTCCTCGGTTTTCCCGGCAGGATCGGATTCGGGACCGATCGCGAATCCATTCTTGCCGTTGTAACCCTCAAGCCACCAACCATCAAGGATGCTGAAGTTCAACCCTCCGTTCATCGCCACTTTTTGTCCGCTGGTTCCGGATGCCTCCAAAGGACGACGCGGTACGTTCAACCAAACGTCGACACCCCTGACCAGATAACGCGCAACTTCCTGATCATAATCTTCGATGAAGACGGCGCGGTTTTGCCAGTTTGATTCATGGTTGATTGACATCAATTCCTGGAGGATAGCCTTTGCTTTTCTATCCTGCGGATGCGCTTTTCCGGCAAAGACGAATTGAACCGGCCTCTCGCGATCATCGACCATCTTTAGGAGCCTGTCGATATCCGTCATCAGGAGATTCCAGCGCTTGTAGGCCGCGACGCGACGCGCAAAACCGATCGTCAAGACATCGTCGTCGAAAAGATTCGCCGTGTTTTCGTGCTCGTTGATGGTGTTTTCACGCCCGGTATTCTTTCGAAGCGTACGTTCGCGGATAAACGCTACAAGCAGGGATTTCGAGGTTTGATGCGCTTTCCAAAGTTCTTCGTCCGGCAGGGAATCAACGGCCGCGCTCCAACGATCCTTGTCACGGGAGACTTCCACCCAGTTTTCACCGATTCGTTTTTTGAAAAGATCTTGGAGCAACGGACTGATCCATGTCGAAGGGTGCACGCCGTTTGTAATGTGTGTTATCGGAACCTCCGTCGCCGATTCCTTTTGAGGAAACATCTTGTGCCAAAGGTTTCTGGAAACCTCGCCGTGTTTTTCGCTGACTCCGTTGGCGGAGCGGCACATACGGATCGCGAGCGGCGTCATCCCGAACCACTCGGTTTCGTCATCGGGATTGGTTTTGCCAAGTCTGAGAAAGCTCTCAAGGTCGAGCCCAAGAGATTCAAAATACTCGTCTTCGAAGCACTCATCGATCAAAGTCGGATCAAAAGTGTCATTTCCGGCCTCGACCGGGGTATGGGTTGTGAATACGCAAGAGCTTCTGATCTTCGAAGCCGCTTCTTCAAAAGTCAATTCTGTCGATTCTGCGATCTTTTCGCGGGCAAGTTCGAGAGTCAGGAACGCCGAGTGCCCTTCATTCAGGTGATAGACCGACGGTTCGATGTTCAACTGGCGCAACAGCCTAACCCCACCGATTCCAAGAAGCTTTTCCTGCACGATTCGCGTTTCCGAATCCCCGCCGTAAAGATGCCCGGTGATATAACGATCTATTGGATCGTTGTCTTCGATATTGGTATCCAAAAGATAAAGAGGAATTCGGCCAACTGACGCTTTCCATGCACGAGCCTTGACGCCGCGACCGCGCATCGTGACTTCAATCTCAATAGGTTCACCGGCCTCGTCACGCAGGAGTTCAAGCGGGAGCCTGTTGTTCATCGAATCGAGATAGTTCTCTTCCTGCCAACCGTCGTGCGCGATTTTCTGACGAAAATACCCGTATCGGTAAAAGAGGCCGATCGCAACCAATGGGAAATTCAAATCGCTGGCCGATTTCAAATGGTCGCCAGCAAGTATGCCGAGTCCGCCCGAATAAATGGGCAGGGAATTGTGGATGCCATATTCAGCGCAAAAATAGGCGATCGGATTCGAGCTCGAGATTTCATTGGCGCTGGCGGGTTCTTGAGACAGATAGTTTTCAAATCTGTTCTTCAATTCATCAAGCGCCGTTAAAAATCCGGGATCTTCCGCTTTTTGCCAGAGCCGAAGAGGATTTACACGATCAAGCAACTGCAACGGATTCTGTTCGCATTGATCCCAAAGCGCCGGGTCGATGCTTCTGAACAATGAGACGCAATCATTATCCCAGCACCAATAGAAATTGGAGGAAAGAGCGTTGAGAAACTCCAGGCCTTTGGGAAGTTCCGGTTTTTTCTGCATCGTAAATGACGAACTTTGTTGCGGTTCCAAACTAACTCTCTGTTTTCCCTGCATCGGACTGTTATCGTTTTCGTAATTCATCTATCAAGAAATTCTGTTGATCCCGGGGGCTTGAATTGATTCCGGGGTGCATGCCTACCAAGCATAACCCTACAAGCGAAACATGGAAATATAAATTATCGCCGTAGAAACAGCAAACACGCAAATGCGCCATCTCCATATCGGCAGAATCATGAAGTTCCAATATGGAACGTCATGATCGAAGACGATCCTCGAAATCCTCCGGGTGGATCGCCGGTGTTCTAATGAACCAAAGGTGTAGGGAAACGGCGCCCCCGAACAAAAAGCCTGGAACGAACAGCAAGAATGAGAGACTCCAGCCACGGCCACCGATGCCTATGGCTTTTCCCAGGAGTATGGCTGTCGCCGTAATAACCCCGCATACGGCAGGCGGCAGAGCGTACCAGAAAAAAGAAAAACTGCGCCGGCGACCGGCATCGCCAAACAAAATCGACTTCCATCTCGGGTATTCCCAGCAAACCAGATAAAGACAAGCAACGAACATAAGGCTCGTGATCACCCACGTTCCCTTGAATCCGACGGAAATCGTCAAAACCATGATATTGGCCACAATCGGGAAAAATAAGAGTGCTCCGATATGCGATGCCCTCGGTAACAAAAGAAGGATGGCCGCGGTTAACTGGCACCATCCGAGAAAGTCATAATAGAAACCGGTCCTGAAGAGGGCCGCAAAATAGTCTCCCACGGGATCTGTTGGCGGAAGAAGCGTAAATGGACGGTGAAGAATCTTGGGTATGCTTGGCGGAATAAATGCGAGTGCCAGGAGCACGCGGACAAATGCCGTAAACACTACAAGAGGCGTGAATCCCGTCACCGCCAAATGAAGACTATCAAGGTATTTTTCAAATCTCATAACAGAGGAAGAACGCAACTGACAGACAAGTAGTTTCAGCCTCAATTTGATGTCCGGAGTTTTGCAAACATGAAAGCGCTTTTAATAACCGCTTTCAATGCCCGCAAGAAGGATTGGGGATCCTCACAATGCGAATCCGTGCCGGAATAGAAATTGCCAATGTTTTGCGATATCATCAAAGAGTTTTTCAAATTAAACCGCTATTGATACCTCGGCGAGTTGCTTGTACGCGTCGGAAATTGGTCCTTTTTTATTTTTAAAGGGGTTCGACCGAAATGCGTTCAATGCGAAATCCGCCTGCCAAATAAGGAAGTAACAAAATGATCATACCCGTAAAATGGACGGACGAATGTGTGGAAATGCTTGATCAGAGGCTTTTGCCGACCGAAGAAGTATGGCTGAAGCTTAAGACGTTCAAGGATGTCGCAGTTGGAATCCGCGACATGGCCGTTCGCGGCGCACCTGCAATCGGAGTCTCGTGCGCCTATGGAATTGCCCTTGGAATGAAGGGATTCGTCGGAATGAATGTTGACGACATGGAAGAGGAACTCGACTACGTCTGCGAAGTCCTTGGCGCGACCCGCCCAACGGCAGTTAATCTGTTTTGGGCGATCGACAGAATGAAACGGACATTCGCCAAAGCCAAAACCGATGGAAAATCGGTTACGGAAATCAAACAGATCTTGATCGACGAGTCGAAAGCGATTCACGACGAGGATATTGAGTCGCAGAGACTTATCGCCCAATTCGGCGGAGAATTGCTCGAAAACGATTCGACTGTTTTGACGCACTGCAATGCGGGTGCGTTGGCGACGGGTGGAGTTTGGGGCACCGCGCTTGGGGTGATCCGAGGAGCTGTTGATCAGGGTAAGGCAATATCAGTAATCGCGGATGAAACGAGACCTTATTTGCAGGGCGCGAGACTAACCGCTTGGGAATTGATGGAAGACAATATTCCGGTAACGCTGATTCCGGATAATCAGAGCGGTCACCTGATGAAAAAAGGAAGGGTTCAGGCGGTTGTCGTTGGATCCGACCGAATCGCAGCCAACGGGGATGTTGCAAACAAGATCGGGACATATATGGTTGCGGTTCTGGCGCGCCAGCACGGTATCCCGTTCTATGTCGCGGCACCGATGTCTACGGTTGACATGAATTGCCCAACCGGCGATGAGATTCCGATTGAGGAACGCGATGAGAGGGAAGTCACGCATGTCAAAGATATAAGACTCGCACCTGAAGGCGTTGGAGTGAGCAATGTCGCGTTCGACGTTACACCGAACGAACTTGTCGATGCGATCATTACAGAAAAAGGCGTTGCCCGGAAACCCTATACCGAGAGTCTTCGTAAAATGGCCGAGGAATCCTAAAAACACTTTTTCAAGCATTCGGACACGCTGGATCAGCGTCGGGCTTCGATCGCGGTTTTGGTTTGCGTCAATGGTTTGAAACCGGTTGCGTTGTTGCCAAAGCTTGCCCGTTTTGGGGCAGTGTTGATCGGGCACAATGGAGTTGGAAAAGTATTGGTTTGGTATCGCTGAATTTCCCAATGTTCAAGAGACGGCGATACATCGTAATTGGAACTATCTGGAGAAATGAAATGAAACGAAATTTGGCGGCAATTTTGCTTTTCACCATCTGTCTTTCGCAAGTGGCATTTGCGCAGGGAAGCAGGGAAGACGTGATTGCGAAGATCCGGACCGAGGCGATGGATAATTCGCAGATTATGAAAACCCTTCATATGTTCACCGACGTTTATGGCCCGAGGCTGACGGGTTCTCCGAAACTTGAAATGGCGGGCAAATGGGCGATGGAGGAAATGAATCGCTGGGGTTTTGACAAAACGTACCGCGAAGAATGGGATTGGGGGCATGTCGGATGGGAAAACGATGTTGCCACCGGCCATATCATTTCCCCGGTAAAAGACGCATTGGTGTTCGAGGTGCTGGCATGGACACCTTCGACGAAGGGAGTTGTCGAAGCTGATGCGGTAAGCATGACGATGCCGAACGGTCCACAGACGCAAAGCCAACTTGATGCCTATTTCGACGAATGGCGAGCGAAAATACGAGGCAAGATCGTGCTCGTCGGAAACCCTCGTGCGGTGCCGGTAAATTTTGAACCGCCGCCAAAACGAATCGATGACGAACAATTGGCCCAACGGCTTTCGCGAAACCCGAACCCCCAAGGTCCGAGACGTCCGGCAATAAACAATCCTGAACCTGCCCCGGATGTATTAAGCTTTCGAGAGGTCATGACTCAGGTTGAAAAGTTCATCGTTGACTCGGAGGTGCTGGTTCGAATCGATGATGCCGGCAGGGAGCATGGCCAGATCCGTGCATTTTCAAACAGGAGCTATGACCCGACGACGACCGTGCCGACCGTTGTAATGAGAAACGAGGATTTTGGAAGGATTCACCGCATTCTTGGTGACGGCACGAATGTGAAACTCCAGTTTTACATTCGAAACTCCATTTATCCGAATGGAAAAACGGTCTACAACGTGCTCGGTGAAATCACGGGGCGGGACAAGAAGGACGAGGTGATAATGCTTGGCGGTCACCTCGATTCATGGCATTCGGCCACCGGTGCCACGGACAATGCGATCGGCTGTGCCGTGATGATGGAGGCGGCGAGGATCCTTAAAGCGGTTGGGGTAAAACCGAGGAGAACGATTAGAGTGGCGCTATGGAGCGGTGAGGAGCAGGGTCTCTTGGGATCTCAGGCCTACGTAATGCGGCACTTCGGCACCTTTGAAGATCCAAAACCCGATTACAAGAAGTTTGGCGGGTATTTCAACATCGATTCGGGAACCGGACGTGCCAGGGTATTTTCCGTATTCGGCCCCGATGCGGCGGCTCCGATTTTGGATTCATCGACGGCAAGTTTCCGCGATCTGGGGTTTGCGGGGGTCACGACGACGGCAAGCCGGGGATTGGGCGGTTCGGATCATACTTCCTTTAACATGGCCGGCCTGCCGGGCATAGGCGTCATGCAGGATCCGATCGAGTATTTTACGCACACCTGGCACACGAATCTCGATACGTACGAGCGAATCGTTGAAAGTGACGTAAAAGCTTCGGCGGCGATCATCGCGGCGGCGGTCTATGACCTATCCACGAGAGATGAACTGCTTCCTCGATATTCGGCGGAAGAAATGCCGAAACCAAGATAAAAAAGGGAGGGCATCGCCCTCCCTTTTCAGTAAAAAATCTGAATCAATTCGTTGAGATCTAGCCGGCGGATTGGGCTCCGTTGGCATCGGCGTTTGCAGGATTAAAGCGGCTGTCCTTCCACCAATCTATCGTTCTCCTAAGGCCTTCTTCAAGTCCAATGATTTCCTCGTAACCGTACGCTTCGACCGCCAAACGATTGTCCGCCTGCGAATCTTTTACGTCTCCTGTTCGGGTATCCTCGTAGTTCGCTGTTACGTCATTGTTGTCCGTGATTTCTTTCAGCACTTCCAAGAGCTCGTTGAGGGTTACCCTGTTGCCGTTTGCGGTGTTGATCGCGAGACCCACGCAGTCCGCGGACTGCGAAGCCTTGATATTCGCATCGACAACATTCGCGACATATGTAAAATCGCGAGACTGTTCCCCATCGCCAAAAATAACCGGAGTCTGCCCGCTCATCAACGCATCGATGAAACGCGAAATAACACCGGAGTAATGGGAAGATGGATTCTGTCGCGGTCCGAAGACATTGAAGTACCGAAGAGCTACGGTTTCAAGACCATAGACATTGTTGAAAACACGACAATAGTGCTCGCCCATAAGCTTTGCCGCCGCATAGGGGGAAAGCGGATCAGGTCTCATGGTTTCGACCTTCGGCAGAATCGGCTGATTCCCGTATGCTGAGCTCGAAGCCGCGTAAACGACTCTCCGAACGTTTGCCTCTTTCGAGTGCACAAGCAAATTGAATGTGGCGTTCACGCAGGCTTCGTGGGTTTCTCTCGGATTGTCTACCGACCTCGGAACCGAAGGAAGCGCCGCTTGATGGAACACTACCTCAACATCCTTGATTACTTTCGAAAGAGTCTCGGAATCGTTGAGGTCTGCTTCAACAAACTCAAAGTCGCCTTTGATTTCCTCGAGATTCTCGCGAAAACCGGTCACGAGATTATCGATGATTACGACCTTCGCACCGGCGTCAATAAGCCCATCAGCCAAATTGGAACCAACAAAACCGGCGCCACCCGTAACCAAAACTTTTGAAGTTAATGACATAAAAATTCTCGCAAGTTTTCCCCAAACGAGCATTTAGGCGAAAAGGCCACCATCACTCTTTCGACAGAATAAAGGAACGCGCCAAAACCCAAGAATTGATCCCGATTATTCGGACACGAACCAATTGGTGCCGGGAATCTCTGTTTTAAGGAGATTCACCCTATTGAAACCCACGCCAGATGGCTGGTTTGGGGAATTCTCCTCAAACAAAGTTCGAATTGGGTTTATCTTCCAACTCCGACGTACTCGAAGCCGAGGCTTCTCATATCGGCAGGCTCGTAGATATTTCTTAGGTCAACAACCTTTGGAGCCTTCAAAAGCGACTTAACCTTTTCAAGATCCAGGGCCCTGAATTGGTTCCATTCGGTCACGATAACCAATGCATCAGCGTCCTTTATGGCGTCGTATTCGTCCTCTGCGTACTCGATGTCGGGAAGATCATGTTTTGCCTCTTCCATCGCCACCGGGTCGAATGCTCGGACAACGGCTCCTTTCTCGACCATTGCTTTAATGATATCTGTTGCCGGAGATTCACGCATATCGTCAGTTTCGGGCTTAAAGGAAAGCCCGAGAACTCCGATCTTCTTGCCGTTAAGATCACCGACCAAATTCTCAATTTTCGGGATCATCGCCAGGCGCTGATGTTCGTTGGCCGAGACGACGGCATCGACGATTCTCGTCTCAACCCCAAACTTGTCCGCGACGGAAGTGAGCGCTCTTGTATCTTTTGGAAAACATGATCCTCCGTAGCCCGGACCGGGATGCAGAAACTTGTTGCCGATTCGCTTGTCCATTCCCATGCCTCTTGCGACATCATGCACGTCGCAACCGATGGCATCACAGAGATTGGCTATTTCGTTGATGAAGGTGATTTTTGTTGCAAGAAATGCGTTTGCCGCATACTTGATCAATTCGGCCGCCTCGAGGGAAGTGATGACGATCGGCGTTTCGATCAAGTAAAGAGGACGATAAAGATCCTTCATTATCGCAATTGCGTCCTCTTCGTTGCTGCCGATTACGACCCGATCGGGTCTCATAAAATCTTCGATTGCCGCGCCTTCGCGCAAAAACTCCGGATTCGAGGCTACGCCAAAGTTTGTCGGCTCGGCAAGATTTTCATTCACGAATTCACGCAACCATTGTCCGGTACCGACTGGAACTGTCGATTTTGTCACAAGCACCTTGTAACCGTTCATCGCTTCCGCGATGTCCTTGGCAGCCTGTTGGTAATAACTCATGTCGGGAGAGCCGTCCGGTTTAGGTGGGGTTCCAACCGCAAGAAACACAACCAATGCTTCCTCAACAGCGGATTTGATATCGGTAGTAAAGTGGAGCCTGCCGGCCTTGGCATTCTTCTCCACGATCTTGTTCAAGCCCGGTTCGTAAATCGGAATCTCACCGTTGTTCAACGCATCGATCTTCTTTTCATCGACATCGACACAAGTAACTTCAACACCAAATTCGGCGAAACACGCGCCGGTTACCAATCCTACGTATCCAGTACCTATAACAGCTATATGCATTTCAAAATCCTACTTGTTAATACTTTCACAAATCAAACAAAAGAATTGCGGGCCATGCAATTTACACAACCCGCAATAAATCAAAAGGTTAAAACTTAAAGCTACTGAACCGGGCTGACTACGATCACGCCACCATTCTGGTCACCTTCGTTCTTGGAACCATAGATGATCGCGGCAACTGCAGCAGCACCCGCTCCGATAAGGAGGGCGGCTAGTCCACCATTTCCGATACCGGCCGTAGCGACCGGAGGAGCGGAGCCAGGACGGAAGCAGGGTTTGCAACCCGTTTGCGAACCGCCGGCGACAGCATCGGTACCAGCAGATACCTGCTTGGTCGTATTTGCAGTCTTAAGCGTTACCAATCCCGATGTCGTTTGAACCATCGTTTGCGTACATTTGATGTCATCGCCACAACCGATATCAACAGTGAAGTCGTTGTTTTGACCGGCATCAGCCACAACCGTAGCCGTACGAGTCGTAACAGTCGCACCGATACCAGCGGAATTCGCCATGCGAACCTTACCGGCCGTCAGCATCGCGACTACGCTGTTTTCAGTGTAACGAAGCGTGATCGATGTTTCCGGCATCAGTTCAACCTTTCCGTTTCCGGCAAGGCCGATAACCGCGGACGAATTCGATCCGGTCGTAATGGTGCTACCACTGGCGATGGTCGAGTTCGAAACGGCAGCTTGGCCGTTTACAGTAACCTGACCAGTCACGGTGATTTGAGCTTTTACATCTCCCGGGGCAGCAAATGCCGTCAGCGACGAAACGCATACAAGCGCCAAGCCCGCAATGGCTGATAAAGTTCTTTGTATCTTGGTATAGCCGAGCATTCTAAAAGGTCCTCCTCTGGACAAAAACAAATGATATCTCAAAAAGTGCCAACCAGCAAAATTTACTGGAGAAAATCTATACGTTCGGGCTGACTACGACGGTTCCACCACCGAGATCAACGCGATTGTTGGTCGAGGTTGCCGCGATAACGATTGCTGCGGCCGCTCCACCGAAAACGAGAGCCCAGAGCCACCAGCCCGAACCATCCTTATCGTCGTCATCGTCATCATCTTGAGCGGTAACTACTGCATCACCCGAATTGAGGGCCGCCACTTTGCCGTTTGGCGCGGTGATCATCACTTTGTCCTTCGCATTCAGGACAGTAACCTTGCCGCTGCTGATCGAACCCGAGATTCCATTCTCGCCAAAGCTTACGACCATTTCGGTCTTCGGAGCCAATTTCAACGAACCGAGGTTCTTTACGCTAACAACAGCGCTGGCGTCCGCCGGGGTAGAAATCACGCTGGAAGTGAAGATTGTTCTTCCACTCTTGACTGCCTCGCCATTAACCAAAACGGCTGCATTGCTCCCGCCGGAAACGGTTACTTCACCTGTAATCTTGGTATCGGCGGCCAACGCGGCAACCGATGAACCGGCAACAAAAGCAATAACGAGCAGCAATGAAAGAGCGCTCTTTCCAAATGTCCTGATTTTCATAATTCTCCTCTGTCTCAACCTTTCAATAAAAATCTGATGGAACCCTTTGAAACAATTACACAAACGGATCACATTGTCAACAAATGCGGGTATTCAAAAGACGTGTTTCCTCATGTCTTTTGAACGACTCGCGGTAAACGCTAAATAACAAGATTTCAAAATACTTATACCACAGGGACGGCTTTCCGCAAAAGCAAAAAAACGAAAAAGTTGGACGTTTTTTCAATCGCCCGCCAACCTCGCTAAAAGCATCACCTATACAGTCTGTGTTATCTTGTCAAAAATACACTTTTCAAGCCAAAAAACAACCGATAAATGAAACTCAAAACACGCTTTCCGACGGCCCTTCCATTTCTTGCTTCAGTCATCTTGACGTTTGCTTCGCTTTTATTTGCCCAAAGCGACGAAGGTGCCGTTCCCCGCGGATGGCAAACCCACGCCGAGGCCAACCATTACAAAAGTACTCCGAGGTATCAAGAAACCATCGAGTTTTCCAAAAGATTGGACGCCAAGTCGAGACTGATTGTCTATAAATCTTTTGGGAAGAGTTCTGAAGGCCGTGATCTACCGTTGTTGATCGCCGCGTCAAATGGCGAGTTCACCGTTGAGAAGGCAAAGAAATCCGGCAAGGCGCTGATACTGATTCAGGCGGCGATACATGCCGGCGAATCCGACGGAAAGGATGCCGGACTCGCTTTATTGAGGGATATCGCCATTACGGGCTCCCGCAAGGAACTTCTTCGGGACGCGATCATTTTGTTCATACCTATCTATAACGTCGATGGGCATGAACTCTTCGGTCCCTACAACCGGATCAACCAAAACGGACCCGAAGAAATGGGTTTCCGTGCAAATTCCGCCAATCAAAACCTGAATCGAGATTACGTAAAGGCCGATACCAGCGAAACCCGTGCTTGGCTAAGGCTCTGGAACGAATGGAAACCGGATTTGTTTATCGATTGCCATGTTACCGATGGCGCGGATTTTCAATACAACATCACTTGGGAATACGCGCACCATCAAGACGCCCATCCGGCACTAAGAGAATGGATGGCGGAGCATTTCGAAAAAAACGTCGTACAGAAAGTCGAGAAAGAAGGGAATTTGCTTACCAGATACGTGCAAATGATCGACCCCTCGGAACCCGGCCGGGGAATCGTCTCGTTTATCGCAACTCCAAGATTCGCCACTGGATACACGCCGCTCCGGCTTCGAAACGGACTCCTTATAGAGGCGCATTCTGTAAAAGACTACCGAAGCCGCGTGCGTGGAACCTATGATGTGCTGAACCACATGATAGCTGAAGCCGGCGCCAATCGGGAGTCGCTGTTTGCGGCGAATCGTGCCGCCGAGGCTTACTACTTGGACAATCCGGTGCGGGAGGAGGTGTTGAGCCTTAAAATCGGTGATGGCGAGAAAATGATCGATTTCAAGGGTTTTGGTTTCGATGTCGGCGTTTCGAGCGTTACGGGAGGCAAGAAACTAACCTACAACCGCGAAAAGGTTACTTACCGAATTCCACAATACGATGAAGGTTTGCCGGATAGAACCGTCGAGACACCCAATTTTTATCTGGTTCCTCCGCAATGGAGGGAAGTGATCGACCTGCTTGACGCTCATGGTGTAGAAACTTCTAGGTTTTCGCGGGCAAAGAAACTAAAGGTCAGAAGATACAGGCTAAAGAATCCGAAATGGGCGGCGTTTCCTTTCGAGGGCCGCTTGAATTTGTCTGTCCGTACTGAGGCATTCGAAGAGGAAGTTGAGTTTCCGAAGGATACCGTGGCGGTGCCGATGAGGCAGGTTAACTCTCGCGTGGCGGTCAATATCCTCGAACCAAGCGCTCCTGACTCCGCGGTTTTCTGGGGCTTCTTCAACGCGGTCTTTGAACAGAAGGAATATGGCGAAAGTTATATATTCGATCAAATAGCAGCTGATTTGCTTGCCAAGGACGAAGATCTGAGAAAGAGGTATGAAAAGGCGCTCGAGGACAAGGATTTTGCCGCCAATCCCCGTGCTCGAATGCGATTCCTTTATGAAAACTCGCCCTATTACGATCAGCGTATAGGCGTTTATCCGGTCGGAATGCTGGATGACGCTTCAGTCAAGTTGTCGGAACTTGTGCAATAGCCCCAAACGGGCACGGTTCCGAAATGAAGAAATGCGGAAGTCGTACCCGGCGCTCTTGCCAGGATACTTTGTTGTAAATACGAATTAAGTTTGCGAGAATAAGAACACCACGGACCGATCAATAGACATTGGGAACATCGAACGAGGCGTTGACGGAGTTTTTCCGGAATCGCGATCGTCGGATCAAAATGCGAGGAGGCGTTTTGGCACGCAGTAATTTCAATCCGATTGTTTTAAACGGGATGCGCATTGCGGCATTGGTCCTGTTTGGTTTGGTGGTGTTTTTGCTCTTTCTATGGAGCGAAGGAAAAAGCCTTGCGTTTTCGAACCGGGATTATTCGGAACGCGTTTCCGAGTCATACGATTATCGTTTTGGTCGAGACCGCCCCTTTGCTCCCGGCAATGCCAACACCTTCAATGGCGAGTTTATTGAAGGGAAGGACTTTGTAGCCTCTGCCAGATGCGCGTCGTGTCATAGAGACGTACACCCTCAGTGGGCCGATTCGGCGCACGCGAGATCCTTTATAGAGCCTTTCTATCAGAAGAACGTTCAAGATCTTCAGCGTGAAAAGAATATTGCTTTTACCAGGCACTGCGAATCGTGCCACAACCCTGCGGCGCTTTTTTCCGGGGCGCTAACCGACAATCCTCTGGTTAAGGAGCGACCTTTCGATAAGGATGGAGTTTCATGCATCGTCTGCCATTCGATCGAGGCCGTTACCGGGAAAGGGATCGGCGGCTACGTCATGGGACAACCTGCGATGATTGTCGACAAGGCGGGAAACAAGCTTCTTAACGTCACAGATCAGGACATAACGAATGATGTCGAGGGGCACAAGCGCGCGGTGATGCGCGACCTTTTAAAGAAACCCGAATTTTGCGGTGCGTGCCATAAATCGCAAGTGCCGAAAGAGTTGAATGACTACAAATTCATGCGGGCCTTCATGGTCGCCGATGAATACCAAAGATCCTCGTTTGCGAAGGAAACACCTCATCCTTTCTATACTCGTGAAAAGGAAACCTGCAATTCGTGTCACATGAAACGGGTTCCAACCGAAAAATTCGATGTTTCGGTCAAGAACGACACGATCGTTTCGCATCGTTTTGCAGCAGCGAACACGGCGATCCCGATGGTTTTCAATTCGAAACGCCAGTTTGACGAAGTTGTATCGTTTTTACAGGACGACAAGGTTGCGGTCGATATTTTTGCGATTACCCGCCGCGAGGGCGGGAATGGAAAACCCAAGCTGTACGCGCCACTCAATCGCAAGTCATTCAAGGTAAAGGGGGGCGACGATATAGTCGTGGATGTTGTCGTCTCGAACAAGAATATCGGGCATTCATTTCCCCCGGAACTCAGAGATTTCTACGAGGCTTTTGTCGAGTTTTCCGTAAGCGATGCGGACGGGAAAATCCTGTTCAAATCAGGTGTCATCAAGCCAAACGGCAAACTTGAGGATGCGGCGCACAGCTACAAAACCCATCTTGTTTTCGCAGATGGCAAACTCAACGATTTACATCATATTTGGCGAACGAAGGTTGTCGGTTACAACAATCTGATCCAGAGCGGACGTTCGGATGTCGCCCGATACGGCTTTTCGATTCCCGAAGGATATGAGGGCGATCTCAAGCTTTCGGCCTCGGTTCGATATCGGCGCTTCACAAGGGTATTCAGCGACTATGTTTTTGGCCGAGACGTGAATCTTCCGATAGTTGATATGGCAAAGGCCTCGGAAACGATCGTAGTCGGAGAGAAAACCAAGCCTGCCGGAGACGTTGATGAGAAAAATGATTGGCGCCGATGGAATAATTACGGGATAGCGCTTCTCGACAACAAGCAGTTTCCCCAGGCCGCGGATGCGTTTGACGAAGTGATCGATTTCAAGAACGACTATCGCACGGTCGCCTACACCAACAAGGCGCTGGCGCTTATGGAAATCGGAGCCTGGCGTGAAGCGTCACAGCTTGTTTCCAAGAGCCTGAAGGCAGAGCCTGACAACCTTCGTTCGCTTTTTCAGCAAGCTCGAATCGATAAGACCTTCGGAAGATTGGATGAGGCCGAGGAGAAATTCAAGAAAGTGCTGGAGACATACCCGGATGATCGGAATTCGCTTCAGCAGCTTGGGGAACTTTCAAAGGTGCGGGCCGAGACCGCCGACGAAGAATCAAGGGAGGCCAAGCTTCAGAGGGCGGCGGACTATTTTGAACAAATTCTTCGAATCGATCCGGAGGATTTGTCTGCGATTTACAATATGATGCTGATCACGAGAAAGCTCGGTGATCGCGACGGCGCATACAAGTATTCGGAACTTTTCAAAGACCAAAAGGACGATACGCAGGTTGCATACATCGCGGCGGATTTTCTTGAGGAGAACAGCGAGATTGGAAACGAAAGCCGTCCGTTTCATCTTCACAGGTTGGCGCCATATTCTCCCGAATCGGAATTCTCGCAGTACCCGCTGATTGAGGATCTGCTTTGGACCGGCCCGATGACGACCTCCGCGGATTTTGAGAGCAACGGGAAATAGCCGAAAGACGCGGTTTGTTTCAGTAGTCTGCAAATTTTTTGGAAACGGTGATTGTCGGTTCCGCATCTATGGAGTCTGCGAAGTGTTGACTCGGAGATTTTATGAAGTTATTAGGTTTGGCGTTGATTTTGTCTATCGGGCTGGTTGGAATCGCCGGTGCGCAGGATGGTAATGAGGGCGGTGTCTCCACGGGCGAGGCCAAGGCTTACAGCTCTCGTCGTACAACGGGAATTACCGATGACACGGCTCCGGCGGTCTTTTCGAATGTCGCGTCTCAAACCGCGCTCTCGTCGTTTGTTTGCCATTCAGGAACAAAAGATAAGGAGTTCATTATCGAAGCGACCGCCTGCACGGTTGCTGTCTTTGATTATGACAATGACGGCCTTCCCGACATTTATCTTTTGAACGGCTCCAATGTCGCACGTGCGAAAGCCGGAGAAGACGCTTACAGTGCGGCTCTTTTCAAAAACTTGGGGAACTGGAAGTTCAAGGACGTCACGGCCGAAGCAGGAGTCGCCAACGGACGCTGGACGATGGGCGTTGCTACGGCGGATTACAACAATGACGGGTTTGTAGATATTTTTGTCGGCAACTACGGGAAGCCGCGATTGTACAGGAATAACGGCAACGGTACTTTTACCGACGTCGCTGAAAAATCGGGTCTCGCGATCGAAGGCTGGTATTCCGGAGCGACATTTGGTGACTTCGACAAAGATGGGTTGCTAGATCTTTTTATTCCCTCCTATCTTGATTTTGATTTGAACAAACTCCCGATGAGCCCGGTCGATGCTTTGAAAAACAAAAAGGCCGGAAGCAATTACTGCCAGTTTCGAGGCGAGCCCGTGATGTGCGGACCGAGAGGATTAAAGGGCGGCAAGGACAGACTGTTCAGGCAGAAGGCCGGAGGCGTTTTTGAGGAAGTGGGCAAGGAAGTAGGAGTTACGGATAGTGACAATCTCTATGGATTTTCTTCTGTCTTTGTCGATGTCGATGACGACGGAGATTTGGACATCGTTGTCGTAAACGATTCAACTGCGAAGCAACTCTATATCAATGATAAGGGCAAGTTTGAGGAATTGGGATACCCATCGGGAATTGCGCTGAACGAAAATGGTCGGGAGCAGGCAGGCATGGGGCTCGGTGTCGGCGATTTTGACAATGATCTCCGAGTGGATTTCCACATCACCAATTTCTCGGACGATTCCAACACGCTATACCGCAATGACGGTGAAGGGAACTTTACCGACATAACCTTCCAATCGGGAATCGGCGAGGCTTCGATACCATTTCTTGGCTGGGGCACCTCGTTTCTCGATTACAACAACGATGGCTGGAAGGACATCTTTGTCGGCAACGGGCATGTTTATCCGGTCGTTGATGAATTTCAATGGGGAACCAGTTTTGCCGAGCAACCATTGCTTTTCAAAAACCTGGGGCCAGATGAGAAAAAGCGTGTCAAGTTTGAAAGGGTCGGCGGAAAGAAAGGAACCGCTCTGGCCGAGTCGTTTGTAACGCGCGGGATCGCGACGGGAGATTTTGATGGAGACGGCAAGGTCGATGTCGTGATGAATCTAGTCGATTCCGGTCCGGCGCTTCTGAAAAACGTTACCGAACAAAGCGGGAATTGGCTCGGAGTAAGACTGGTGGGTGACAACAATGTGCCAAGAGACGGCATTGGTGCAGTCGTGCTTTTGACGGCCGGGGGACTAACGCAGCGGCAGGACATGACGAGCGGAGCTGGATACGCGTCTCAAAACGAACAAGTGCTGCGGTTTGGAATCGGCACGGCCGGCTCCGTTGAGAAAATCGTTGTTCGGTGGCCCAATGGAACAAGGGAATCATTCAAAAATTCCGAGATAAACAAAATCATCGTTTTGAAGCAGGGCAAGGGAGGCCGGATCGATTAGTCGTTTCGGAATCACCAAAATTCTTCTGAACATTGAAATAGTTGTGTGCGTAAGGTTTACAAATTACGGCCGTTAGGGCCGGAATAAAGAAAAGACATAAAGTTTTATCGGCTTTTGATTTTTCGGGAGTCGCCGAGATGAAAAGACTTTTCATTCATCGGCCCTCAGAGGTTTGTTTGGACCGGGAAATTTCACAATCTAACAATGAAGAAAATCGATCTTCGGAACGCGAGCAGTGAAATAGCAGGTCCGAAAAAAATAAGAGAGATAAATCGTCAGATCGTGCTCAACTACGTCCGCGATCTGGCACCGATTTCACGTGCTGAGATCGCGCGTGCCACCAACCTTCAGCGTTCGACAGTTTCTTCGATAGTCGATGCACTTGAAAGGGCGGAGTTGATCGAGGACATCGGTACCGGCGATTCAACGGGTGGCCGAAAACCCAACTTGCTTCGAATCCGAACAGGGAATGCGGTCGCGATCGGCATTGACGTCGGCCCGCGTATAACAACTGCGGCGGTCGCCGATCTTGCCGGTCAGATCCTCGCAAAAAAGGAATTCCAAACCCTCACTGACGCCGACCGGCAATCAGAAAAAATCATCGAATGCGTCAAGCGATTCGCCGAGACCTACAAGGGAAATTCGCTTGAAGTTGGATTGAGTGTTCCCGGCGTTGCCGACCATGCGAATTCCAGTGTCGCCTATATTCCTTATTTCGATTGGAGCGATTGGGATATTTGCAAGCAAATCAAGGCGGCGACGGGACTCAAGGTAACTGTTGACAACGATGCCAATGCCGTCGCGCTTGCCGAACTCTGGTTTGGAAGAGATAAGATTCGGAAAGCGCAAAACTTCATTACGGTTCTCGTATCTGAAGGTATCGGAACGGGAATCGTTTTCGAGGGACAGGTTTATCGCGGCGAGAAGGGATTTGCCGGCGAGTTCGGCCACATGATCGTCGGCAAGGATGCTCCGGTTGCATGTTCCTGCGGGAGCTTCGAATGCTGGGAAGCATTCGCCTCAAACAACGCGACACGGGCGCGGTATCTCAATAATGTTAACGGGAGCGGTGAGAACGGAAAATCGGTCTATGCGGCGGCGGCGGAGGGGAACCAAAAGGCGCTCGATGCGGTTCTCGAAACAGCTCGCTTCCTTGGGATGGGCATTTCAAACCTTCTCTCCGGATTGAGTCCGCAAGCGATCGTCATCAGCGGAGATATCGCCGAGGTTTGGGATTTGGTGGTCGATGAAATCCGGCGTTCCGTTGAAAAGGGGATCCGAAGGGAACTTCCGCCATCCGTCATTACAGCTTCCTCGCTCCGCAACCAACCCACACTAACCGGTGCTGTGGCGCTGGTTCTAGCCAAGAAATTCGCCTCAGCCTTATAAATATTAGTTTTTTTAGTTTGCAGTTTTTGTAATAACTGCTATCATTCTGTTAAAACTTTGTTTGCAAAACCAACAAAGTTCCTTTTCCGTCAAAATAGAATTGAATAGTGCGTCGCTAAGTTATAGCGAAACTTGATTTTACGAGTTTGGGTCGGAACTTCGGCCAATCGGGGGATAAAGGTGTAGCGCAATCGCAAAGATCGCTGCGTCTGGTCGTACCGACCCACTTCAAATCTCATTTGAGCGGATTTTCAGGGCTTTTTTAGACGTTTTGCAGCAGACATTTGAAAAAAAAACCAAGGAAAGAAAGACAGACCAAATCGCGCATCTGTCTGGGAGACATAAATTCATAATGGGTAGAGCATTAAGGAAAGGGTTCTTTTGCTTCTCTCTATTTTCGTTGTTTTTGATGCTTGCCGCCACAGCTTGGGGGCAGAAGAACACCGGTAGCATTATCGGCAGCGTAAAGGATCCGTCCGGCGCGCTTGTTCCAAATGCCACTGTAGTTGTTAAGAACAACGCAAATGGAAGCACTCGCGAGGTTGTTACCAACGACACCGGCGAGTTTGCCGTTACCAACCTTGAGCCGGGAGTTTACAGCGTTTCCGTGGAAGCGTCAGGTTTCAAGAAGGTGGTTCTAGCCGCCGTTACGCTTGAGACGAATGCCCGCGTTCCGGTTGACGTGACCTTTTCGGATATCGACACCGGCGGGGACACGATTGTAAATGTTGATACGGAATCAGCGCCTTTGGTGGAAAGCGAAACCAGTGTTCGCGGTGACATCATTACCGGCAGGGAAGTAACCGATCTTCCGATCCCGCAACGCAACTTTACACTGCTTGCAGGTTTGTCTCCCGGAGTTACGCGTCCGAATTCGACTTCGGTTGGCGTACTCGGTGGTGGCGGAGGATTTGTAAACGGCGGTTCGAGTTCGACGGAATCGACCCGTTTCCGCGAATCCGGCGGCTCGGTTATCTCCGCAAACGGTGCTCGTGTTACCCAGAACAATTTTTCGCTCGACGGCGTTGACAACAACGAATCGCAGTTCGGTCAGATCGCGGTTTATCCGAATCCGGATGCGATTGCCGAATTCAAAATCGAAACGAGTGTTCCTTCTGCGGAATCGGGACGAGCGGCGGGTGCGATTATTTCAACGACTTTCAAATCGGGTGGAAACGACTTTGCCGGTACGATTTTCGAAAACTATCAGGGAAGATTCTTGAGTGCCGGTGCTGCGCAATTCGACGAAAACGGAACCAACAGCGGCAACAACCCGAATTATGTAACTCATAACTACGGAGGCACGATCGGTGGTCCGATTTTCCTTCCCCGTCCGGGTTACAACAACAAAGATCCTTATATTTACGACGGTCGAAACCGCACCTTCTTCTTTTTCTCGCTCGCGGGTCAAAGAAATGGCACACCGGCCTTCGGTGGCGGTGAATTTCCGTTTGTTACGGTTCCCACTGCCCGCATGCGTGCCGGGGACTTTAGTGAATGGCTGAACCCGAGCGTCATGGCGACATATACGCTCGCCGGCGGCGGTACGGTGGTAGCGCCCGAAGGAACGATCTTCGATCAATTCGGAAATCCGATCGCTGGAAACAATTTGGTCAACTGCCTGGCATGCGGACCGTTCTCGACATTTGGTTCCAATCTTTTGAATGCTTATCCGCTTCCGACCGAAGCCGGCCTTCAAAACAACTATCGCCGAAACCGCGCAGAGCGTTCGAACGTCGATAGCTGGGATCTCAAGTTTGATCACCGCATCACGGACAACAACTCGATGTTTGTTCGTTACAGCACTTCGAAAAACTCTAGGATCAGGGACAACAACTTCCCGGATTCGCCAAACGGCAGCATTCTTCCTTCGGGTTTTGGAGCCGGTGACGAATTCGGAAACTCCCGCGGGTTGACGCTTGGCGACACGCACGTGTTTTCGCCGACCGTTATCAACGATCTTCGTCTTGGCTGGACCAAGGTTGAAATCGGAATCAACAACCCCGGCATCAATGGTTCGCTCGGAATCGATCCGAACGTAACAGCTACGCTTGGCGGAAACAACATCAACGTTTGCGGTACGTGCGAGGGAATTATTCTTCTCGGTATCGTTGACAGAAACGACCTGAGCCAGGAGTTCGTTGGTGACGGCGGTCCTTTCTACTTCCTTTCAAACAACTACAATTTTGCCGATACGGTAACTGTTGTTAAAGGAAACTCGATTTTGAAATTCGGTGCCGATCTTCGCAACAGAAGAAACAGCAACTTCGATGGCGGTAGAAACGGCGGAATCAAGGGGCAATATCAGTACGGTATGTCCACCTATCAAATTCCCGATCCGAACAATCCGGGCCAATTCATTTCCAGAGGTGGATTTGCGTCGGGCAACTATAACGGTATCGGACCCAGCGATAGCGGAAACGCCGTTGCAAACTTCCTTCTTGGATATCAACCGGGTTTCGTTGGACGTGGTTCGCCGGGTGGTCCGTACACAATTCAGAATGCGGAGCTCGCATTCTTCGTACAGGATGATTGGAAGGTCAGCTCGGATTTGACGCTCAACCTCGGTCTCCGTTACGACATCTTTACCGCGCCGACCGAGCGATATGATCGCCAATCGAATTTTGATCCGGCAACGGGCAATATTGTGGTGGCGGGTGAAAGCGCTCCGAACGGCAGGGATCTTGCCAAGAACGACCTTAACAATTTCGGTCCGCGTCTCGGTTTCGCATACAGCGGACTTCTTGACAACAACAAACTCGTAGTTCGCGGCGGTTATGGGATCGTTTACACAACCGACGTTAGCGGTGTTCAGCCGTTGACGACGAACCCGGGAACGGGTGCCGCAAACTTTAACTGCACCCCGATTACGAATATCGGCGGATGCCCCGGCAATTATCCGACCGGAAGCTATCCTTTCGAACAGGGTATTCCTTTTGCTCCGGGAACCGAAGTCTCGGCGGCCCCGGGATCGATCTTCGCAGCCCCGACAGGCGGTGCGTTGATCTACAACGACCCGAACCGCAAAGATGCTTATGTTCACCAGTACAACCTGACGCTTCAGTATGAATTCATGCCGAACTGGTTGGCAGAGATCGCATACGTAGGTTCGCAAACCAAGAACCTGCTGATCGTAAGGAACATTGGCAACGCGAATGACCAGGGTGGACCCGGCTCAAGACAGGTAACAAATATCGGTACGGTTTCGGCTTCAGAATATACGGCCACGGCCAAGTATGATTCGATGCAGGCGAAGCTTGAGAAGCGCTTTACGAAGGGACTTTCGATTCTATCGACTTATACCTTCTCCAAAGCGATCGACGACAATCCGGGTGGCTTCTGTTTTGGCGGTACCGGCGCCCGCACCTGCGGTCCCGATGATCCGTTGAGACCGGAACTTGATCGCGGACGATCGGATCTCGATGTGCCGCACAGGTTCACATTCGGAAGTGTTTATGACCTTCCGATCGGACGAGGACGTTCGTACCTGAGCGACATGCCTGCGGCGCTTGATGCCGTTATTGGCGGATGGCAGTTCAACAACATCATTACAATCCAAAGCGGTCCGGCCTATTCGGTATCGTGGAGGGGCGGTCGCCCGGATCTCGTTGGCGATCCGACTCCAACCGCCGACATGCTTGCCAATGGTATTTATTTGAACGTTGCCGCGTTTTCGGCTCCGTCGCAACAAGTGTTTGCATCGGATACGAATTGTTTTTCGAGCGGCGCTCCGAACGGAAACTGCCCGATGATCGGTACGCTTGGACGAAACACGTTTACGGGTGAGCGACAAGAATACTGGGATGCTTCGATCTTTAAGAATTTCCGCATTCCAGCGATTTCGGAAGCGTTTAACGTTCAGCTCAGAATTCAACTCTACAATGTATTGAATCATGTCAACCGCTCTACTCCGAACGGAAATATCGAAGATGGAAACTTCGGTAAGGACTTTTCGGAACAGCGCCGCAGACAGACGGAGTTTGGTTTGAAGATCATCTTCTAGCCTGATTTCGAATTTGTTCTGCACTAACTTGGACGGCGCGTGTGTGCACTCGCCGTCCGTTTTTTATTAGTTTTTGGTTTGCCGGGACAGGCACGCGCGAACTAACCAGAGAGTCTCTGAATTTTCAAGACTCGAACGGGATTTTGAAGGAAACTTTTTGCAACGCGGCCGTCCAATTAGGACTCAGAAAGAAGGCGATCCCCTACGTAAGATACCAGTTGCGGGTAACCCGATTTCCGGTGATGCGTTTTTGGTTTGTCCGCCATATTTGGTTGAGGCGGAATGACCGCAGTAAATTGGTTTCAAGGTTATTTAACTCTTTGAATCCGTTTGTTGGTGCACCCGACTAAAGTCACAGGTTTTGCATTCGCTGTTTCATAGATGTCTTTTGCTCTTGTTCTCGCTTGCCTTGGCGGGCGGGGCGGTGTTTGCCCAATCGGCGGATCGGCTGCCGGACGCCGATCTGCTGACAAAGCTGCTCTCATCAGGGTATTCGAACCTTGGGAATGGAGCGTGGGCCGCGGCCGAAAGCGATTTTGACGAGGTATTGAAAATTGCGCCCGATTCTCCTTCCGGGCTCTACGGGGCTGCGTTGGCGAAGTTTAATCTGGGTAAAACCGTTGATGCCGAATCATGCGTGAACAGGGCGTTGGCCGTACTTGATAAGGGTGGAAACAAGGACGCGATAACAGACTGCCTGGTGCTGAGAGCGGTTGTGATGGCGAAAAAGGGCGACAATGGCGCCGCCGTCAAAGACCTCGAAAGGGCCGTGAATTTGCGACCCGAAAATTTCGACGCGATGTTTTCGCTGGGACGGGCGTACGCGGGAAATGGCGATTTGAAATCGGCCGTTACGGCCTTTAGGAAAGCCTCGGCGATAAGAAGCTGGGATTTGAGACCGAAGTTTCTCCTTGCCACCTCGCTTGAGAATTTGGGTGAGACGGAAGAGGCGCTTTTGGTTTACAGGGCGATCGTGAAGTCGAATCCGGATAGCGTCGAGGGAAATCTTGGATTGGGAGTATTGCTCGTAAAGACCGAAGGCGATGATTCGAATGATGGACTCGCCAGTCTTCGCAAGGTTCTGGAAATCGAACCAAAAACTTATGAGGCCCGACTCGCGCTTGGGAAAGCGCTCTCGCGAAGAAAGAAATACGAGGAGGCGATCGGTCATCTGAAGGTTGCAGCCTCTGTTAGGCCGGACAATCCCGAACCGTTTTATCAACTCGCGATCGCCTATGGACGGCTCGGCATGAAAACAGAGGCCGACGAGGCGAACAAGCGGGTTCGCGAAATTCATGCGGCGCGAAGGGGCGACGGCAAACAGATGTAGCTGTTCACATCGGGAAAGAACGATCGCCTAAATCAGGCAATCACAATTTGAGTTTTGAAAAAGTATTATGAAATTGCGTTCATTTTTGATTTTGTTGTTGATAGCTTTGTTTTCCGTAGCGGCATTTGGCCAGGACGAAAACGCAAAGAAGGATGAGAAGGAAACGAGTATCGGCGGTGCCCAGCACTCGTCCGACATCTATGGCGTCAAGATCGGTATGACGGTTCCCGAGGCGCTTGAAGCGGTTTTCGTCAACGCCGAAAGAAAGCCCGGGGAAGAGAAACCCGACGCCCAGCGCAGAGAAGGAAAAAACAACGCCGATATTCGCGTCGTTTACAACAGCCTGCCGCTTGGAGAACTACAGATAGTTTTTGAAGGCGGCAAGATCGTCAGGGAAGTCGCTCTATTTTACAAATCGCGCCCCTCGATCGAGTCCCTGCGATTGGCGTCTTCTTCTGATATCGGAGTCGCGGCGACCGGTGAGCGTTTTGATGATCGTTATTCGATCGGATTTGTTGACAGGAAAAAGCAAGAGAAGCTTTGGTGGCGGGATGAGAAGTCTGGTGACTATGAAATCAGAGTTTCGTTTATTTCCGGCAATTCCCTTAAGGACGGCCAATTGTGGTGGCAAACGATCGCGGTAAAGGCGCTTGGCGTGAAGCCTGGAAAGGAAAAGCAATTTCGTAAAGCGTTCGGTCTGGACTAAGTTTCGGCGCACCGATGTTTTGTGAGCGATTGACCGGGCCTCCGGAAACCCTAGACTCCGGCTACAAGAACCAAGCAAATGATTAGTACAGCAGACCCAAGGCGGCGAGCGACGCGAAACGAAAACGAGGCATGGTTTCGAAACTGGCCCGGTTTCGCCGTTTTGCTCATCCTTGTTCTGCTTGCGTTGCCGCCCGCGGGATTGGGCCAGAGTAATCCGCTCAAGGACGCATCGGAGAAAATCGAAGCCGGACAGGCCGCCGAGGCCGAGAAGATTCTTACGGAGTTTTTGATCAAAAACCCCGCCAGTTCGACGGCAAGGGTTTTGCTTGGCGTTTCACAGGATCAACAGGGGAAAACCGAGGACGCCGAGAAGAATTACAGGCAGGTGCTAAAGCTGCGCCCGAACGATGTTTCAGCGCTTTCGAATCTGGCGATAGTTTTGATCAAGACAAAACGCGAGGCCGAAGCGACGAAAACGCTTGAGCGGGTTTTGAAATTATCCCCGGGGCATCTGCAGGCCTCGTTCAATCTCGCTTCGCTCTATGTCAACGGAAAGCAATACGCGAAAGCGATCCCGATTTTGGAACGCCTGACCGGCGTCGGAAAAACCAGCGGGATTCCCGCTTCAACCGATCAGGTTTTGGTGACGACGCTTGTTTCGGCCTACGCCTCGGATGGAAAGGTCGAAAGGGCGGTTGCGGTTGCCAAGGCATTTCGCGACAAGTTTCCAAACGATTCGCGGCTTGGTTTTACACTTGCGTTGATTCTTGCGGACGCACGCGAGTACAAAACCGCGGCCGAGTTTTTTACGTCCGTTGAGGCGCTTGTCGGCAAAAGGTTTGAGGTTGAATACAATCTTGGAATCGCGAGATATAACCTCAATGAGCTCGATGCTTCGTGGACCGCATTTCAGAACGCGCTGAATGTAAACCCCCGCTCATCCGAAGTCTTCTACAGGCTTGGATTGGTGGCATCCGCGAAAAAGGAAACAGAGAACGCAATCGGGCTATGGCTGAAGGCTCTTGAGATCAATCCGGAAATGCACGAGGCCAACTTCCTGATCGGTGAGGAGCTTTCCGGCAGAAAGGCGTACAACGGCGCCATCGATTTTTACAAAAAGGCGGCGGACGCGCAGCCGGATAACAGGCTTTATCAAATAAGGTACGGAGTCAATTATGTAAGGCTTCGTCTTTATCAGGAAGCGCGACAGGTTTTTGCAAAGGAAATAAGGAAGTACCCGGAAGATCTGAATCTGATCTATTTGCAGGGATATCTGGCGCGTGCCGAAGGTGATTACGACGAAGCGATCGAATCTTTCGAAAAGGCGCGAAAGGGAATGCCGGACAACGCGGACGTTTTGGCAAACCTCGGCTTTCTTGCCTATCAGCGCGGTGAAGACGAGCGTGCGGAGTCGATTCTTAGGCAGTGTCTGAAACTGGATCCTTCCAACCTTTCCGCGCATTACGACCTTGGCAGGCTGCTGATGCGTTCCGGAAGATTTGACGAGGCGATACCCTTTCTCGAGAAGGGAGCCGAGGTCGGAGCGGACGATCCCGGGATTCAGTACCAGCTTTTTCTTGCATATACGAGGACCAAACAGAAGGAAAAGGCCAAATTGGCCTTTGCCGAATTCAAGCGTCTTGAGGCCGAGCAACGACCGCCTTCCGGTTCGGCGGTTTCGAGCGAATCGGCGGATATTCCGGATTCGATAAAACCCGAACAATGAAACCAATTCGAATAGCATTGTTGTCGCTCCTGTTCTTTGCATTTGCGGCAATCGCGTTTTCCAAACCCGTTGTCGAAAAGGTAGAGCCGCCGAACTGGTGGTCCGATCACCCGGTGAGCGAAGTTCGGCTTCTTGTAAGAGGTTCGGGATTTACTGCCAATACCAGGCTTTTGCCCTCAAAGGCGGGAATCTCCGTTGCCAACATCCGCGTAAACGGGGAGGGAACCTATCTCTTTGCCGATATCAAAATTGCCAAAGGCCTCGCGCCCGGGAGATATCCGCTGGTCGCATCGAATTCGGATGGAGAGACATCGGTTCCGTTTGAAATTGCCCCAAGACTTGGTGCCGACGAAAAACCGCAAACTGTCTCAAACAGCGACATCATCTATCTGATAATGCCCGACCGTTTTGCAAACGGCGATCCGACCAACGACGCGCCTCCCGGGACATCCGCTTTTGCAAACGATCGCTCGAATCCGCGGACCTGGCACGGAGGAGATTTCCGCGGGATCATCGACCGCTTGTCCTATCTCAAAGAGCTCGGCGTCACGGCTATCTGGTTGACGCCTTGGTATGACAATCCCGACAGCGAGACGAACTGCGACAAGCCTTGGTGTCCGAACACCAACTATCACGGATACCATGCGATCGACTATTACGCTGTCGAGAATAGATTCGGTTCGATGGAGGAACTTAGGACGCTGGTCCGTGAAGCCAGAAAGCGTGGGATCAAGGTTATTCAGGACCAGGTCGCCAATCATGTCGGGCACACGCACCCTTGGATGCAGAAACGTCCGCTTCCGAACTGGTTCTCGCCCTACGAGCAAAACACATTCGCCAACTCGGTTCTGCTCTCGCCAAATTCGACAAAACGCGCCAGACAGGCGCTCCTAGAGGGATGGTTTAACGAGTTGCTTCCCGATCTGAACCAATACGAACCCGAAGTCAGCGTTTACGAACGCCAGAATGCGATTTGGTGGATCGAAACGACGGGTATTTCGGGCATCAGGCAGGACACGATTCAGTACATGCCGCGCGAATTCATAAGGGATTGGTCGCATTCGATCCGAGAAGCGTATCCGGGATTTTGGATGGTCGGCGAGGTGTTTGAAAGGGATTCCGCGCAGACCGCATTCTTCCAAGGCGGAAAGAAGGGATGGGATGGTATCGACACTGAATTGCCTTCCGTGTTTGATTTCAAGCTTTGGGAAACGGCGCGAAATGTCTTTACAGGGAAGTTGCCGGCAAGTTCGCTTCGGGATGTTCTGAAGTATGACGGTCTATATCCCGACATAAACAACGTCACGGTACTGACCAACAACCACGACACCGAAAGGTTTATGTCGCTCGACGGCGCGACGATCGAGGGCGCGAAGCTGCATGTTGCATTTGCACTCGCCGTACGCGGAATTCCGCAGCTTTACTATGGCGAGGAAATCCTGATGGCGGGAGGACACGACCCGTTTAATCGCGATGATTTTCCCGGAGGATGGAATGAGGACAAAATCAGCAAATTTGATCCGAGTGGTCGAAATGGGCAAGAAAACGAAATGTTCGAATGGGTTTCGAGTTGGATAAGACTTAGGAGAGCCTCAAAGGCGATTCAAAGCGGAACAACTCGCGATCTGCAATACTCCGATTCAATTTATGCATTTTCGCGGACAAGCGAGAATGAAGAATTCGTTTTCGTATTCAACACCTCAGAGGATAAACGTCAATCATCTATCCTCGTTGGCGGAAACGACGGAGACTGTTACATGGTTGCCGTGGGTCCGAAAAAGGGGTCGGAGGTCTGCTCCGGCAAAGATGGGTTGGTGTTGGACCTCAATCCGAAAGAAGCGATTGCGCTGAAGAAGCGCTGATCTCGTGGAGTGTATAGATGAGATTGTTCTTGCAGGTTTGCATCTTCCTCCTTGCATCAGAAGTTGTGTTTGCCGCCGATGTTCCAAAAGTTGGGAATGGAAGCGTAAAACGAATTGAGGGATTTGATTCCGAATTCATAGGAAAGCGCACGGTTGATATCTGGCTTCCCGACGGATTCAAGAAGGAAGGAGATTACGAAGTTCTTTACATGCATGACGGCCAGATGCTGTTTGATGCAGCGAATACGTGGAACAAACAGGAATGGGGCGTCGATGAAACGGCCGGCAGGCTGATTAAGGAAAAGCGTATCCGGAAACTCATCGTTGTCGGAGTATGGAACGCCGGGAGTGAACGTTGGAAGGAGTATTTCCCGCAACGGGTTCTCGATTATCTGGAACCTGAAACGCGAAAACGGGTATTGAAAAATGGTTTGGAAAGTGATCCCGGCGCCGATCGATACCTGAAATTTCTTGTTTACGAACTCAAACCATTTATCGATCGCGAACTCGGTGTTTGTCCGAAACAGGAATGCACGTTTGTCGGAGGCTCAAGCATGGGGGGATTGATTTCGATTTACGCGGCGGCCGAATACCCGCGCGTTTTCGGGGGAGCGATTGCCATGTCGACCCATTTGCCATTGATGGTTGATCGAAACGGATACACAGGCAAGGAGCCCGAAGCATTCAGACGATATCTTGAGGACAGGCTTCGGGGAGAGCGACTGCCAAAACTGTATTTTGACTACGGCGACAAAACGTTGGACGCGCTTTATCCGCCGTTGCAAGAAGAACTCGATAAGACTCTGGTCACGATCGGGTATCGAAAGAAAAATTGGATTACTAAATACTTTCCCGGAGATGATCACAGCGAACAATCCTGGAGGAATCGGTTTGAAACTCCACTAAGATTTATGTTCGGAAAATAGATTATGGAATTTCCAAGAGCTTCAGGGGTTTTGCTTCATCCGACATCGCTTCCAAATGAGTTTGGAATCGGCGATTTCGGTGATTCGGCATATCGGTTTGTGGATTTGCTGGCGAGGGCCAAACAGAGTTATTGGCAGGTGTTGCCGCTCGGTCCGACGGGATATGGAGATTCGCCGTATCAGTGTTTTTCGGCGTTTGCGGGGAACACGAATCTGATATCGCCGGAGCAGCTTGTTGCCGAGGAACTTTTGACCGAAGAAGAGGTTGCCGATAGACCCGATTTCGGAGAGGGTTCGGTTGATTTTGGAACTGTCATCGACTGGAAACGAGGATTGCTGGAGAAGGCCTATGAGCGCTTCCGGCTAACGACTAGTGTCAATCTACGCGGCTCATTCGAAACCTTCTCGCAACAGGTTTCCGATTGGTTGGATGAATACGCGCTTTTCCGGGCGATAAAGGCGACGCAGGACCAAAAGCTCTGGCTCGAATGGGATGAGCCGTTTCGACTTCGTGACGAGCAGGCACTGCTCTCCGCACGGGAAAACCTGATGGAGGAGATACGCGCCGAGAAGTTTTACCAATTCCTGTTTTTCAAGCAATGGACACGGCTTAAGAATTACGCCAACGGCAAAGGAATCAAGATCATTGGCGACATACCGATTTTTGTTTCACTGGATTCGGCCGATGTTTGGTGCAATCCCGATCAGTTCAAGCTCGACGAGCATTTGAATCCGAGAGTCGTGGCCGGCGTTCCGCCCGATTACTTCTCAAAAACCGGACAGCTTTGGGGAAACCCGATCTACGATTGGGAACTGATGGAAGCGGAGCAATTCAGCTGGTGGATCGAAAGGGTGAGATTCACGCTCAAGACCGTTGATATCGTGAGAATCGATCATTTCCGAGGCTTTGCGGCGAGCTGGGAAGTGCCGGGTGGTGACAAGACGGCGGAAAACGGACGCTGGGTTGATGTTCCGGGTGCGAGGCTTTTTCATGCGCTTCGGAGCGAATTGGGGGATCTGCCCGTGATCGCCGAAGATCTGGGTGTGATAACGCCGGATGTCGAGAGACTTCGCGACGGGTTTGGATTTCCCGGGATGCGGATTCTTCAGTTCGCTTTTGGCGGCGACACAAAGAACATCGATCTCCCCCACAATTACATTCGAAACTGCGCGGTTTATACCGGCACGCACGACAACGATACGACCCTCGCCTGGTTCAATTCGCAGGTGGGCAGCAACTCAACCAGGGACGAGGAGGCGATCAGTCGCGAACATGATTTCTGCCTCTCCTATCTTGCTTCCGACGGCGGGGAAATAAATTGGGATTTTATTCGCGCTGTTTGGTCTTCGGTCGCTGATACGGCGGTCGTGCCCATGCAGGATGTTCTTGGCCTTGGCACCGAGGCCCGTATGAACTTGCCGGCATCGGAATCGGGAAATTGGAAGTGGCGAATGACTTCGGATGAGATGTCCGAAGATGTCTTCGAAAGACTTAGGGAGTTGACGGAAGTTTATGGCAGGGAAAACCGCTAGCGAAATGTTTGGCTCGATGACCGGAACCACGTTTATCAGATTTGGCGTCATTAATTTGGTGTTCTTGTCGGCGCTTTCGATCCAGGCTTTTGCTTCGGCGCCGAGGATCGAAAAGCTTGACCCACCGAGTTGGTGGGCGGGTATGGCAATCAATCCGGTAAGAATCCTGATTCAGGGAGGGGATCTCAAGGGCGCGAAGTTGTCGGTGAGCGGAAAGGGACTTTCGATTTCAAATGCCGCATATAGCGACAACGGTCACTACGCGTTCGTCGATTTGAAGATCGGGAAAAAAACTAAACCCGGAAGCTACGAGATATACGCGAAAAACGCGGATGGAGAAGTAAGATTTCCATTTTCGGTAAAATCAAGGCTTCCGCGCGAAGGAAGATTCCAGGGTTTTTCCCCTGACGACGTCATATATTTTCTCATCCCAGACAGATTTGCGGATGGTGATTCCGCAAACAATGATCCGCCAAAATCAAAAGGGCTCTTTGACCGCAGACTGGGCCGCCATTATCACGGCGGAGACATCGATGGAGTTATTTCAAAACTCGACTACATCAAATCGCTCGGTGTTACCGCGATTTGGACGACGCCGTTTTACGACAACAATGACAAGCCCGACTACAAGGAAATGTACCCGGGCATGCCGTTTACAACGGGCTATCACGGATATGGCGCCGTTGACATGTATGCGGTTGACGAGCATCTGGGTGACGAAAAGAAGCTGCTCGAATTGATCGAGGCGGCGCATGCCAAAGGGATCAAGGTTATCCAGGATCAGGTTGTGAATCACACCGGCCCGTATCATGTTTGGGCTGATGATCCGCCGACACCAACCTGGTGGAACGGCACGGTCCAAAATCACCCGAACAACAACTGGCAAAAATGGACGGCGATGAATCCCCGCGCATCGCGACAAACCCAGGCGCGCAACATCGATGGCTGGTTTATCGACATCCTCCCCGATTTCAATCAAAACGACAGGGAAGTCGAACGCTACCTGATTCAGCATTCGATCTGGTGGGTTGAAAACTATGGCTTCGACGCGATCCGAATGGACACGCTTCCGCATGTTCCGAGGACATTCTGGGCCAGGTGGATGACGGCGATCAAGGCGGAGTTTCCGCGCGTAAATGTGCTTGGAGAGTTGTTCGATGGCGATCCGGCTCTGCTCTCGTATTTTCAGGGAGGTCGAAAGGGACACGACGGCATCGATACAAAGCTCGATACGCTTTATGACTTCGCGCTGTTTTACGCGATCAGGGACGCGTTTGCTCGCGGGGGTGAAATCCGGGGCATTCAGCAGATATTCGCGCACGACTGGCTTTATCCGCGCCCCGACGTTTTGACGACGTTTCTCGGCGTTCATGATATGGAACGATTCATGAACGAACGCGGCGCCTCGATTGAGGGATTGAAGCTTGCGCAGACGTTGATCATGACTTCAAGAGGCACGCCCTTGCTCTATTACGGAGACGAAATCGCGATGCCCGGCGGCGGTGATCCGGACAATCGGCGAGACTTTCCGGGAGGGTTTTCGGGTGATGGCCGCGACGCATTTTCGCAATCCGGCAGAACTCGTGCCGAGAACGATGTTTGGAATCATCTCGCAAAACTCGGCGGTTTGAGGCTCAAGCATCGTGCTCTGAGAACTGGCGCTTCGATCGATCTTCTGGACGAGCCTCAGCAATATGCGTATGCGAGATATCTGGATAAGGAGAGAATCTTTGTAGTTTTCAACAACGACAAGACCGCCGCCGATATCGAATTTGGAACCGACGATCTCAAGATTGCAACGGGCGAGGCGGAAGACGCGCTTGGGGTTTCGATGAAAGCTACGATTGATAACGGCAGATTCAAGGTTCGTCTCGAACCTCGGACCGCGGCGGTTTACGTCTTTTGAAGGACGGGCTTTGCGGTCGTTCCAGGTTCCAAGTTCCTGGTTCCAAGTGATCAGAATCGGCTTGGTGCCGGGCGGAAGACGTCAGAATTCGGCCAAACCTCGAAATTTGGCAAAGGAAAGTAGAGAAGGATTTTCGAAATACCAGAATCAGAAAACAGGCGGAAAGAAAAATGCGGATTAAACCAAATCTAAGCAATATGGAAATCTGGAACATGAGTTTCGGGTTTTTGGGTATTCAGTTCGGTTGGGGACTTCAGCTCGCAAATATGAGTGCGATCTATACAAAGCTTGGAGCAAACCCGGATGATATCCCGATTTTGTGGCTGGCGGGGCCTGTCACGGGACTGCTCGTGCAACCCATAATCGGTTCGCTTTCAGACAGAACCTGGAACTGGCTTGGACGCCGGCGTCCTTATTTCACTATCGGCGCGATTCTTTCCTGCATAGCGCTCTTTCTGATGCCGGATTCTCCCGCTCTCTGGGCGGCCGCGACGCTGCTTTGGGTTTTGGATGCGTCAATAAATGTTTCGATGGAACCGTTCCGCGCGTTTGTCGCCGATAAACTGAACGAGGCGCAGCGGATCAAGGGATTCGTAATGCAATCCTTCTTTATCGGAATCGGCGCAACGCTTGCCAACGCGCTTCCCCTTATCTTGAGCAAATTGAACGTTACCGGAAATACCGCGACAGGCATTCCGTTGACCGTCTATTACTCGTTCAAGATCGGCGCCGCGATGTTCCTGTTCTGCGTTTTGTACACGGTTTTTACGACGAAAGAGTATCCGCCGGAGGATATGGAGGAATTCCGACGCCTCAAGGAATCGAAGAAGGGCGTCGGCGATTTCGTTTCCGAGATTTTTACGGCGATGAAGGAGATGCCGTCGGCGATGAAGCAACTGGCCGTCGTGCAGTTCTTTACGTGGCTCGGACTTTTTTCGATGTGGATGTTCTACGGACTCGCTACGTCATATCACGTATTTAATGCACCGGATCGAAATTCGCCGTTGTTTGACCAGGGCTCGGAATGGGGCGGCTGGATGTTTGCGGTGTATTCGTTAGTTTGTTTTTTGGTGGCGTTTAGCCTTCCGGAAATCGCCAAGAAGATCGGCAGGCGGCCGACGCACGCTTTTGCGCTCGCGTGCGGAGGGCTGGGTCTGATCTCGATGCTTTTGGTCTCATCGCCAAACATGCAGTATGTGACGATGATCGGGGTCGGGATCGCCTGGGCTTCGATCCTCGCGATGCCTTACGCGATGCTTTCGAGCGCGCTTCCGCCCGAACGGATGGGTGTTTACATGGGGATCTTCAACTTCTTTATCGTAATACCCGAGATCATCGCTTCGTTTACTTTCGGAAAAATCATCAACGCCTTCTTTGGCGAAAATTCCACCGCCGCTCCCTTGTATATGGTAGTCGCAGGCGGGGTTTTCATGCTGATCGCGGCCGTGGCGACTTTGTTATTGGTAAAAGAGGATTCGATTGAAGTCGAGGCGGGCTCAAAACAGGCCGAAATTGAAGCGGAACCCGTATAGCGATCGAATCTGAATTCGCGCGAACTGGAAAACGGCAAATTCCCAGTATGGTTGGGAAATTGGAATCAAGCACCCGGGTCGAAAACGCATAAATCTTGTATCCATCCTGGGAAAAGCCCTGAAGCCAAGGCCGGGCATCTCGGCAAACGGGTCTAAGAAAGGAATTATGAAAAACTTGAAGATAAGAATTCTGACGGCAATCGTCGTACTCTTGACCGTGATTGTCGCTGCGGCGCAGCAGTCACCCATCGATTATTCTTCGATGACCGCGCGTTCGACACCCGACTGGGCGCGTGAAGGCGTCATTTATCAAATCTATCCAAGGCAGTACTCCGAAAAGGGTGATTTTGATTCGATCACAAAGGATCTCCCGCGGCTCAAGGCTCTTGGCGTCGACATCTTGTGGATAATGCCCGTACAGCCAATCGGCGAGCTTAAGAAAAAAGGGACGATCGGTTCGCCCTACGCCATCAAGGATTACTACGCGATCAATCCCGACTACGGCACAAAGGACGATTTTCGCGAGTTGGTTGCCGGTGCGCACAAGCTCGGAATGAAGGTGATCATCGACATCGTCGCAAACCACACTTCCTGGGATTCGGTTCTGATGAAGAACCCTGATTTCTACACAAAGAACGAGAAAGGAGAGATTGTTCCTCCGGTTCCGGACTGGGCCGACGTTGCCGATTTGAATTATTCAAACCCCGCCGTTCGGAGCTATATGAAGGACATGCTCAAGTTTTGGATCAGCGAATACGATCTCGACGGTTTTCGGTGCGACGTCGCCGGCTTTATCCCGACCGATTTTTGGGAAGACGCGAGACGTGAAGTCGATAAGGTAAAGTCCGATACCTTTTGGCTTGCCGAATGGCATGAGCCGGATCTGATGGTAAACGCCTTTAACGCCGATTATGCTTGGGCGCTTCATTCTTCGATCGATGAGGTGATGCATGGCATCAAGCCGGCGCAAGAAATTCACGAAACACTTGAACGCGAGCGGGCGCGATTTCCAAAGAAAACGCTCCATATGCGGTTCGTTGACAATCATGATGAGCGTCGTGCGATAGCCCGCTTTGGCGAACGTGGTGTTTTGGCGGCGCATGCGTTTGTATTCCTTTATGACGGAATTCCACTGATATACAACGGCATGGAGGCAGGGGACACCGCCGAATCCGGGGCTCCCGCGCTTTTTGAAAAGAATCCGATTGATTGGGCTTTCGCCGAACGTCGTCCGGAGTTTGCTGTCTTCTACAAGCAAATGATCGCGCTCAGAAAGAAATATCCGGCGCTCACGAAGGGAGATGTCCGATGGGTAAAAAATTCGGATGGAAACAGGGTTCTAAGCTTTACAAGGTCTTTTCAAGGTGAAGAGCTTCTCGCTGTCATAAATCTTTCGAGCAGTCCCTTTCGCGGAAACGTCGAGGTCAAGGGCGAATTTGAGGAGATCACCCCCGATTTTCGCTCGACGGGGAGAAATCCGGTTTCCGCTTTGCCATTTGTTCCACTCGAGGGCTGGGAGTTCCGCGTTTTCAGGCGCAAAACCGATCAGGACAAATAGTGTTTTTGCCGGACCTGAGTAATGCCGTCTCTCGTCCGAACGTGAATTTTCAATCAGGCGCTTAGGGAGATTCGCGAAGATAGAGCGGTCGGCTTTGTGTGCGCGGTACGCAGAATGTAGAATCTCCAAAACTCATGGAACATTTAATTCTGGGAATCAACCAGCAAACTCCGGTCATGGCGATACTTGCAACGCTTGTCGCGGTGTTGCTGATTGGAACGATTGCCCAGATTCTTGCCGAGAAATTTCGCATTCCCGCCACCGGACCGTTGCTCTTTGCGGGCGTCTTGTTTGGCCCGGATATCCTTGGCGTCGTAAATCCGGAGATTCTGCGCCAAAAGGAAATACTCGGACTGATTGTCAGGCTTGCGGTGGCGATCATCGTTTTTGAAGGCGGACTACTGCTTCGCCTCTATGACATCAGGCATGCGTCGCGCGCGGTTTCGGGGCTTGTAACGGGCGGACTGCTGATTACGACGGTGCTTTCGGCGATTTGCGCGAGATATGTTCTCGGTCTTTCCTGGGAGATATCGCTTTTGTTTGGAGCGACGATCTCGGTTACCGGACCGACGGTAATCACCCCGATCCTCCACAAGGTGCAGGTCAACCGAAGGGTTCGTTCGACGCTCGAAAGCGAATCAATCATGGCTGACCCGTTGGGAGTGATCCTCGCTGCGATTATTTTCACCGCCATCGTCGATTCGGGCCATTGGACGCATGTCGTAACCCATGGCATCGCAACCGTGCTGGCGGGAACTCTCTCAGGCTTGATGACGGCGCTGACGATTTGGATTCTCTCAAAGAGATTTCATCTTCTGCCGGCAAAATTCTCTCGGATCGGAATTCTGGGCGGGGCGCTGGTTTCATATACTATCGCCGAGCTTTTCGCTCATGAATCTGGGGTTTTGGCCGCCGCTATTGCAGGTATCGCGGTCGGAACGCTTGATATCCCCTACAAGGAAGAGATCGAGGAGTTCAAAGGCGATCTGGCGTCAATCGCCATATCGGCCGTTTTTATTCTCCTTGCCGCCAGCCTACGGCTTTCTGATTTGGCGAAGCTGAGTTGGAAGGGACCGTTGGTTGTCTTTTTGGTGATGGTTCTTGTTCGCCCGATCCGCGTATTTCTTTCGACCTGGGGTTCGGAACTCAAACGAAACGAGAAGTGGTTTATATCGTTTCTCGGGCCAAGAGGCATCGTCGCGGCGTCGGTGGCGACATTCTTTTCGCTCGAGCTTGCTGATCGAGGATACAAGGACGAGGCCACAATGCTCGTTTCGATGGTTTTTGCCGTCATTCTCGGTACCGTTTTGCTGGAAGGAAGCTTTGCCAAATTCAGCGCCAAATTTTTCAAAGTTATGCCACGATTGACAGTAATCGTTGGGGCCGACGAAACGGCCCGTGTTTTGGCCTCGAAACTCACCGATGCCGGGGAATCCGTTTCCATCATCGACACCGATGAGGACAATTGCGCCATCGCTCATGACATCAAAAACGCAAATGTCTATTGCGAGGATGCGAGCGACGCCGATGTGCTTCGCGAGGCGGGGGCTGAGAATGCGAAGGTGGTGATCGTCGCGACACCTTCCGACAAGGTCAATCTTTTGATCAGTCAGGTAGTCCGCTCGAACTTTGGCGTCAAGCGGATCGTGGCGCGCGCGAACTCGACGTCCAATGTCAACGCTTTCAAAGAGGCAGGAATCGAAACCATGACTCCGGTTCAAGCCTCGGCGGCGATACTGGAGAATATGGTCCTTCGGCCGAGTCTTTTCAAACTCCTGGCTTCGACCAAACCGGGCGATGAGAAAATCGATGAGGTGCAGGTTCGTTCGAAGAGAAGCGTCAACAAGACTCTTGCAAAACTAAACCTCGAAAATCTCCTGGTGGTTGCCTTGAGGCGGGACGGAAAAGTGATCCAGCCGTTTGGTGGAACGATCCTCCGCCAGGACGACATACTAACGATTCTTGGCAGCGACGATTCGATCGAAAAAGCAAAGCGAATCTTCGAGGTAATCGACTGACTCTCGGATCGAAAGGCATTTGAACGGATTTTCCAATGACTGATCTAGTTTCCAAATTAATCAAAACATCTTTTTGCGCGTTGATTCTTGCGGCGTTTGTCGTCGCAAACGACGCGCCTTCCGGACCGGGCATTGACGCTCAATGGGCGAGCGCGGGAAAGCAGGGTGTTGGGACCTCGGAGTCACTTGCCTCGAAGGTCTGGTACACGATTGAGGGCGGTGCCCTGACCGATATCTATTATCCGAACGTTACCGTCAATAACGTGTCACAGATGTACTTCGTTGTTGAAGACACGAGTCTTGGCACGATAACGACCGAGCGAGATGAAACCGTCGCAAACTCCGTCAGAGCGGGGATCGACGATGATGGAAAACCGATTGTCAATTCTCTTGCCTTTACGCAGATCAATGCGGCCAAGGATGGAGCGTGGACTATCGAGAAAAGATACGTCACGGATGCCAATCAAAACACAGTACTTTTTCTCGTCGATTTCAAACCCAAAAAAGAAGGTCTCAAGCTCTATCTTTTCTTCGATCCCTCTATAGCGAATTCGGGAATGGGAGATACGGGGTGGAATTCGGCAAACGGTTTTGCCGCGGCCGACGGCGATGTCGTTTCATATCTTGGCTGCGGCGGGTGCAGTTTTGAGGATCGCACGAACGGATTTCTAGGCGTCAACGACGGTCTGTCTCAACTAAGGAAAGGAGGCGTTACGGAGCGCTATTCCCGTGCGGCAAACGGAAACATCGTTCAGTTCGCGAGGATAGTGACCGATGGAAGGGTCGTCGCCAAGCGATTTGAAATCGCATTGGGATTTGGATCAAATGAGGCGGAAGCGAAAAAGGCCGCCACGGAGACGATTGCAAAAGGCTTTGAAGCGATTTCGGACAATTACTTGTCGGGGTGGAAGCGATATCTCGCTTCAATCCCGTCTGTGGATGCGGAGTTCCTCGATCAGTATCGAATGGCGGCGATGACGCTCAAGGCACATGAGGACAAGACATTTCGAGGAGCGAACATCGCATCGCTGACGGTTCCCTGGGGCGGGGCCGCAAATGCAAACGAAAACAACGTCGGCGGCTATCATCTCGTTTGGTCGCGCGATCTTTATCAGGTTTTTACCGCATATCTCGCACTCGGCGACCGCGAGGCCGCAACTCGCGCGCTGGAATTCCTTCTAAAGGTGCAACAGAAACCGGACGGAAGCTTTCCGCAGAATTCCTGGCTTGACGGGAAACCGTTCTGGGGGTCTCTCCAATTGGACGAGGTGGCCTATCCATTGATCATGGCGCATAAGATCGGAATGGATGATTCCGAAACCTATAAAAAACATTTGCGTCCGGCCGCCAACTTTATCGTTGAGAACGGACCGATGACTCCGCAAGAGCGTTGGGAGGAGGAATCCGGGTATTCGCCATCGACGATCGCCGCCGAAATCGCGGGTTTGGTTTGCGCGGCCGAAATTGCGGAAAAGAACGGGGACGGAGCCGCGGCGCGGAAGTTCCGTTCAACCGCGGATTTTTGGAATCGAAATCTCGAACGCTGGACGGCCACAAGCGTCGGGCCATTTGGTAACGGCAACTATTACCTAAGGATTACTTCGGAGGGACATCCCAATGAACGCAATCCGATCGAGCTCAACAATGGCGCCGGGGTTTTCCCCGAAGATCAGGTGGTAGATGCGGGGTTTCTCGAATTGGTCCGCTTGGGGATCAGGCGTGCCGATGATCCTTTGATTCTGAAGTCCCTTAAAGTCATAGATGAGAAGATAAGGGTAAACACCCCGAACGGTGAATCGTTCTATCGCTACAATGGCGATGGATACGGCGAGATGGATGATGGTCGGAGATGGAACTGGGACGGTAAGTACACGGGCAAGGGACGGCTTTGGGCTCTGCTTGCGGGCGAGCGCGGCCAGTTCGAGCTTGAGCGTTCGTTGCTTGGAGGCGACGGCGCGGACGGACACAGGGCATCAGCGAAGGCAAGATTGCGCGCAATGAAGGCCTTTGCCAACGACGGACTTATGATTCCCGAGCAGATTTGGGACCGCGAGGCGGTGCCCGAAAACCCATCCATTTTTTCGCCGCGGCTCTCGTTCGGCGAAGGCACCGGATCCGCGACACCGCTTGCATGGTCGATGGCGCAGTTTATACGGCTCGCGACAAACCTGAAGGCAGGAAAAAATCTGGACAAGCCCGAAATCGTCTCAAAACGCTACGCAGACTCCAAAACACAACAAGAACCACGCGGGTTTTCGACCAACGGTACCGAATACACATGCGCGGACGAGTTTGCTTATCAAAGCGATCCCGGGAAATTTGTTTCAAATCCTTTTGTGAGCGGTGATCATGCGGTGTTTGTTTACAAGGGTGCAGCCAAAGACGTCAGATTCACCGGCGATGTCACGGGTTGGAGCCAGGAAGGCATAAAACTGATTTCGATACCCGGCACCGATATGCGATGCGCCGGATTTCAGGTTTCGCCGGCCGCGCGTTTTGAGTACCAATTTATCGAGGACGGAAAATGGAAGCTGGATCCGCTTAACCCTTTGAAATCAAACAACGGAGTTGGCGGTGAAAACTCGGTTCTGGAAATGCCGCGGTACAAGGAAAGCGAATATACCGCCGAATACAAGGGGCTTCCAGGCCCGGGGATTTCGGAACTCGAGATTGAAAGCAAGGAATTTGGTGTCAGAAAAGTAAAGATTTACGTGCCGAGCGAGTATTTCAAGCGCGGAGTCGCACCCGAACTCCCGGTGCTCTATCTCTTTGATGGAACGGATTATATCAAGCGCGGGAAGGCGATCGACGTGCTTGAGAATCTGATTGAAAAACGGAAGGTCGAACCGTTTATGATCGTTTTTACCGATCCGGTCGATCGTACGGGCGAATACAAGCTGAATGACAAATATGCCGACTATATCGCTACCGAAGTCGTGCCCGCTGTTGAGAAGAAGTATTTCAGCACGATAAAAACTGGTCGAAAAAACAGGGCGGTAATGGGCGCCTCGTTTGGAGGGCTTGCGAGCCTTTGGACATCGCTCCGACATCCGGATGTTTTTGGGCGTGTCGGGGGGCAAAGTACGAGTTTTTGGGCCAACGACGAACAGGTTGTCGGAGCATTGGAAAACCTCCAAAAATCGGACAATGATTTTGTCTTCTACTTCGACGATGGTTTGTTTGAGGGTGTCGAGGACACCAGAAGCGCGGTTAAATTGCTTCGCGAAAAAGGTTTTTCGGTTTCTTATATCGAGCGTGACACGGGGCACAATGCGCCCGCCTGGCGAGACCGGCTCGAACATGCGTTTATAAAACTTTGGGAATAAATAAAGTATTGTTATAATTAGGTTTGCGTTTTGCGCTTAGAGCGTGCACTCCGACTGTTAAATATGAGCGATATCGTACTCTCTGCCGATCTTGGCGGAACAAATCTAAGAATGGCTGCCGTCAGTGGTAGTGGCGATATACTGGCTCGTGTTAAGAACAGAACTCCCTTTGAGAGTACGAGTGCGGAAATCGTCGATTTGATCGTTGAGTCCGTAGAGGCATGCCGAAAAGAAGTAAGCGGAGCAAAGGCGCTGGTCCTCGCAGTGCCGGGGACGGTAAACCCAAGCTCCGGAATTATTACAAACGCTCCGAATATCCCGACGCTTGACGATTTCGATCTTGCCAAAGCCGTATCGGCAATCACCGGACTTCCGGTTTTTCTTGAGAATGACGCCAATGCCGCAGCGATCGGCGAAAATTGGATCGGTGCCTCTCGCGGTGCTTTGTCCTCGATTATGGTTACGCTTGGAACCGGAGTTGGAGGCGGAATTATCATCGGCGGAGAAGTGATCCGGGGAATCGATGGAACCGCTGGAGAAATCGGCCATATCTGCGTCGAGCCGAAGGGAGTTAAGTGCGGGTGCGGAAGCCATGGATGCGTTGAGCAGTACGCGTCGGCGACGGCGATTGTAAGAATGGCGAAGGAGGCGTATTCCGCCGAAGTGTCGAACGGAAGTTCAAACGGCAACTCGTTTACCTCGGAATATGTGTTTCAGAGAGCGCTTGAGGGCGATGAGAGAGCCATCAGGATTTTTACCGATCAAGGGCAGTATCTTGGAATCATGCTTGCCGGGCTTTTGAATACGCTGAATCCGGAGGTCGTTGTGATCGGCGGCGGGGTGGCCGCGGCGGCCGATATGTTCCTTCCCTCATTGGTTTCCGAAATAAAGGCGAGGGCCTATGTAGAGCCTGCCACCCGTGCTAAGATCGTGCTTGCCGAGCTCGGGGACAACGCAGGAATTTTGGGTGCCGCAAAGCTTGGATTTGAATCGTCTCCGGTCGTGTAGTTTCGATCGCTTTTAGTGGATATGAATGTCTATCAAAAAGTTTTGGTAAAACTCTATGAAGTGACGGGCGGCCGGGAAAGCAAAACCGTCTATCTAAGGGATATCGTGAAGGATTTGGGATTTCTCCCGAGTTACAAGGATATCTTAAAGCAGATGAGTGCCGATGGTTGGCTCACCGAAGGACGCCGTGAAGGAGAGGTCAATATCACGCCTTGGGGGATTCGCGAGGCAAAAAAACTGGGCGAGGGTTTTACTGACAATTCGAGGGATGTCGCGCGCGGTACCGAAAAACTGCGCTCCGAAACTAGGGAACTGCTCGTTTTTGTTGACGAGTTTGCGGGATCGCCGGAATCTGACGCGCTCAAGCGGATCGAGGCAAAACTAAAGGCCGTTGAAGGCGCGGCTGCGGATCTGAAGAAGTTCTTCTAGCGAGTCCCGGCGCCATTCGCGACGATTTGTTTGGCTACGGGTTATTCTGTTGATCATATAAAAGGCGATTGAGGAGACGTGCAAATGGTTTCCTGAGTTGCCGGCCAGGACTGCGGGACGGGAGAAGTGCCCGTTTTAGCTTGATTTTTCGGTCTTGGTTCTTATATGATATCCGTTTCCTGCTGGGCGTGGGAACGCAAATTGTGGGTTCGCGCCCACTTTTTATTTTGGGTTGAATTCGATATTTGATCCTTTATCGGACAGGATGAAATTGGCGTGGCCATGGCGTGTTTTAGGGACTTTCCCTCGTTTTTCGGCACGCAATTTGAAACCGATTGCCCTTACAGATTCGAGAGATTTAGATGCCTGAAGTTCGAAACAGAGCGCTTGAGGAAAAATCGGCAGCGATTGCAAAGGTAGAGGGATTTGCACTTGATTCGGTCTCCGGAACGAATATCGAAGTCGTTCATGTGGAGCTTTCTGGATCGGGAAGAGAAAAGATCCTGCGGATTTTTATTGACAGGGAAGACGGGATAACTCATGAAGACTGTGCCCTTGTCAGCGAGCGGGTGTCGCAAAAACTGGATGAATCAGATCCTCTCAAGGGAGCCTATCTCTTGGAGGTCTCATCGCCGGGGATTGAGAGAGGGCTTTATTCGGTCAATGATTTCAAGAAGTTTGCCGGGCGAAGCGCCAGGATCAAAACTTCGCAGCCGGTAAACGGCCAAAAGAATTTTCGCGGTGAAATCGTCGCCGTTGAGGATCAAACCATTTTTCTGAATGACGTGACGACTGGTCGCGTGCAGATTGAATTTGAAATTGTAAAAAAGGCGAATCTTGAATATGACGATTCGCTTGAATCGAATCGCAGCCGTAGCTGAGGGAATCGGTTTAGATAGGTAAATATGATCACATCCATCGGGCAAAGCATTGATCTTCTCAAGGACGAGTACGGTCTCGACCGGGAATTGGTTATCGAAGCCATGAAGGACGCCGTCCGTGCGGCGGCTCGGAAACAATTCAAATCCGAATACAAGGCTGGGGAAGGTATTCAGGTCGACTGGAACGATGAAGAGGGAATCGTTGAGATTTCCGCGCAAAAAGCGGTCGTCGAGGAAGTTGAAAGTCCGACGACGGAAATTTCGATTGCCGAAGCCATCGAACTGACGGGTGATGAAGAGATCGAATTGGGAGATATCCTGCTGCTCCCGTTGCCGACCGAAGAACTTGGACGGATCGCGGCCCAGACGGCCAAGCAGATCCTGGTTCAAAAGGTGAGGGAAGCGATTCGGGAAAAGGTTTACGAGGAATTCATCGATCGCAAGGGTGAGTTGATCAACGGAATGGTCAAGCGCTTTGAGCGTGGGGACATGATTGTTGATTTGGGAAACAATCTTGAGGCGATTCTGCCTCGGCGCGAACAGACCCGCGGAGAGATGTGGAGCATCGGTGAAAGGATCCGTGTTGTCATCTCCGATATCAGCAAGGAACTTCGCGGTCAGCAGATCATTGTTTCGCGTGCTTCGGCGGAACTTTTGAAGCGTTTGTTTGAGATGGAGGTTCCGGAAATCTATGACGAAACGGTTGTTATCAAATCGGCCGTCAGAGAGCCTGGCGACAGGGCGAAGATCGCGGTTGCATCCAATGAAAAGGATGTCGATCCGGTCGGAGCTTGTGTTGGCATGAAGGGATCGCGCGTCCAGTCCATTATCAAGGAATTGCGGGGCGAGAAAATCGACATCATTGAGTGGTCTGATGAACCTTCCGTTTTCGCTGCAAACGCACTCAGTCCCGCAAAGGTGTCTCAAGTTCGCATCACCGACATCAACGAGAGAAAGATGGAGGTCATCGTTTCCGAAGACCAGCTTTCGCTTGCGATTGGAAAACGCGGACAGAACGTACGTCTTGCGACAAGGCTTGTCGGTTGGGATATCGATATCGTCAGCGAAGAAGTTCTGAAGCGCGAAATCACGCGTCAGATGGGCGAGATGATGGCATCCGGCGAGGCGGTTCCGGTAACGGCTTTGGAAGGCGTATCTGCGGTAAATGCGGATGCATTGTCGGCCGCGGGCATCGAGGATATCGAATCGCTGGCCAACACTTCGGTGGATGATCTTGTTGAAATCCTTGACGTCAGCCTAGACGAAGCCGAGAGCGTACTTGAGGCCGCCAAGCAGGTGGTGGAAATGCGCGACGGACCGGAAGAAGGTGACAAAGAAGCCGTCGAGGAAGAGGCTGGAGAAGAAGTGCCGGACGCGGCTGATTCTGTTGATGAAGCGGCCGACGGGGAAGCACCGGAAGCAACCGATTCCGCCGATGAAGCGGATGCAGGAGTTGTGACCGATCCCGAGGCTGAACCGGACGAGGCCGGCGCGGATGCGGCCGTTGAAGGAACCGAAGCGGAAGCAGCGGAAGTTGTCTCGGATGAAGAACCGTTAGAGACGGTTGACGTTGCCGAAGAGAACGTCGATACCGACGGCGAGGAAATTGAATCCTCGGAAGAAGCGTCCGAAGCCTCGGATGAAATTTCAGAGGAGACCGAAACCGAAGTTGAAGAATCCGGAGAATCCGATTTGGAAACCGGTGAGGAAGAGTAAGCAATGAGGGTTTGCCGCCATTGGGTTGCGGCAAATGCTCAGATAACGATTTATGGCGGCTAGTAAAAACGTACGCATTTACGACCTGGCGCGTGAACTGAAACAGGACACAAAGCGCATCATCGAGGACCTTCGTCGCGAAGGTGCGGATGTCAGTGTGCCTTCGAATTCGGTTTCGCAAGAAATCGCTGACAAGGTTCGCAACAAGTATTTTCCGAAAGCGGACAAGACTCCGAAGCGGGCGATCAAGGTCATCAAGAAGAAAACCGTTGCCAAGGCTGATGGTGATGAACATTTCGAGGCCCACGAGGACGAAGATGATTTTGATCACCAGGAAGCGCCGGATGTTTTGGAGGAGGCTGTTGCCGAAGAGCCAAAACCAGCCCGCAAGGTATTGAAACTTAAGAAGAAGCCGGCCGAGGAGCCGGTTTCGGAACCGATCGAGGAAGCGGAAGAGGAAACTCCTTCGGCCGTTGCAGAGGATGAGGCGCCGAAGACAACAACCAAGAAGCTGCGTTTGCGGAAAACCGTCGAGGCCCCGGACGCGGACGAAACGGAATCAGCCCCTGAAGAATCTGCCGAAGAGGTGGAAGCAGTTGCTCCCGAAGTCCAAAAGCCTGTTGCTGTGACGCCGAGGACTGGCAAGCAAGTTATAAAGCTCAAGCTGACCAAGGACGCGCTGGAGGCCGGTCTCAAACCGGGAGAACGAATCGTAACTCCCAAGCCGACAGCCGAAGACCTTCAATCAGACCGCACCAAGGCCAAGAAACGCGAGAAGAAACCGGTTGGAGCCGCCAATAGGACGCTCCGAGCGACACCAGGCGAAACCGCCACGCCGCGTACGGTTTACACGCCTCCCCCAAGCCACGGTCGGAGACCAGGCCGAGGCGGCGGACGCAAAGGCCGCGGAGCGGCGAAGGACAAATTCCAAGACACTGGTTTTGAGGCGCCGCGCAAGCGCTCGATCGAGGAACGCATTTTTGACCAGGTTGGCACTGTCAAGGAAGGCGAGAATCGGGAAGTTCGCCTAACGGAAGGCGCGACCATCCGGGAATTTGCGGAAGGGCTTGGAGTTACTCCGAGAGACATCGTTCAGCTTTTGGTGAAACGCGGTGTTTTCGCGACTCTGAACCAAACCATCAACGAAGACGTTGCCCATGAACTGGGCGAAAAATTCGGTTGCAGCGTAAGCTTTGTTCCGTTCGAGGAAATGGTTATCGAACAGGAATTCGAGGAGATCATTGCCGCCGATTCCGATGATGTCGAAGTACCGCGTGCTCCTGTAGTTACGGTAATGGGACACGTCGATCACGGTAAGACTTCTTTGCTTGATGCGATCCGTTCCGAAAACGTCGCCGAAGGCGAAGCCGGAGGAATCACGCAGCATATCGGTGCATATTCGGTTTATGTCGATAATCCCGACAATCCGGATGAGAAGCGGCGTGTGGTTTTCCTCGATACTCCGGGTCACGAAGCATTTACGATGATGCGTGCCCGCGGCGCCAAGGCGACCGACCTCGTTATTCTGGTCGTTGCCGCCGATGACGGGGTTATGCCGCAGACGATCGAAGCGATCGAGCACTCGCGTGCCGCCAAGGTTCCGATCATCGTTGCAATAAACAAGATCGACAAGCCGGGTGCGAATCCGGACAAGGTCAAAACGGAGCTCGCCGGACAGGGGCTTCAGACCGCCGAATGGGGTGGAGACATCGACATGGTCGAGGTGTCCGCTGTTCAGCATCAGAATCTCGATACTTTGCTCGAAACCGTTTTGCTTCAGGCGGATATCATGAATCTTGTCGCAAGCCCGACGAGGCGTGCGAGCGGCGTCGTACTTGAAGCCAAACTCGACAAGGGGCGGGGTTCGGTTGCGACCGTACTTGTTCAGCAGGGAACGCTCAATGTTGGCGACCCCTTTATCGTTGGTCAGGTTTACGGAAAGGTTAGGGCGATGCATTCGGATCGGGGAGACAAGGTTGATGTTGCCGAGCCCTCGACTCCGGTGGAAGTGCTGGGGCTTCAAGGCGTTCCGCAGGCGGGAGACACCTTCCAGGTTGTTTCGGATTTGGATCGGGCTCAGCATATCGCGGGTCAAAGACAAGCGCAGGCTCGACAGATCGCAATGCTCAAGACGACCAAGCGTGGCATCGAGTCGCTGGGGCAGGCGGACGTCAAGGAGTTGCTCGTTATTCTCAAGGCGGATGTGCAGGGTTCGGTCGAAGTTCTCAGGGCGACGCTCGAGAAGCTTTCTACCGAAAAGGTACAGGTTCGCGTGATCAGATCCGGAGTCGGCGCGATTACGGAATCCGATGTGCTTCTTGCTTCAGCTACGCAAGCGGAACAGGCATCCACGGCGGTTGTTATAATCGGTTTCAACGTTCGCCCGGGAGTTCGCGCAGTAGATACGGCGAAACAGGAAGACGTCGATATTCGTTTGCACTCCGTAATTTACAAGGTAGAGGAAGAGATCAAGGCAGCGATGATCGGCATGCTGGATGCCATCGAGAAGGAAGTTATTCTTGGAAAGGCGCTGGTTCAAGAGACTTACAAGGTTTCGAAGATTGGCACGATCGCCGGTTGCCGCGTTACGGATGGGTTGATTCGCCGTCAAGCGAAGGCGCGGCTTATTCGGGACGGCGTCGTCATATGGCAGGGCGATATCGCATCGCTGAAACGATTCAAGGACGACACGAACGAGGTCAAGCAGGGATACGAATGCGGTCTCAGTTTGGTCAATTTCAACGATATCAAGGTCGATGACGAGGTCGAGGCCTTTGTAATCGAGGAGATCGCGGCGACCGAACTATAAGCCGGTTTGGGGGCTTTGTGGTCCCCGATTCGTTTGACCATGCATCGTGCTGAGAGACTTGCAGATACGCTTCTTGAGGAAGTTTCGGAAATCGTCGGATATGAATTGGACGATCCAAGGCTTGATCGTGTCACGGTGACCGATGTAAGAGTCGCCGAAAACCTTCGGAACGCGAATGTCTATATCCTTGCCGAAGGAAGCGAACAGGAAATTCAGTCGGCGCTCGTCGCGCTAAACCATGCCGCGCCTTTTGTCAGGCAGCAGGTGGCACTGAATATGAATCTTAGGTATGCGCCGCAACTTCATTTTTTGCGGGATACCGTCGAGGAAAACGCCGCGCGCGTCGATCAGCTTCTGGATTCAATGGAAATTCCGGAAGAAAACTACGATTCGGGCGAAGAGGAATAAAGGGCGGCTCTTAAAGGGTTTTACGACTCCCACCAACAGAATTCGCATCCCGCAAGCCGGTGCAGCGAATTCAGAAGGCATCCGATTCGATGATCGGGTAGGGTAAGTCTCGCCCCCGGGATAGTGATGTTAAGTCAAGTTGTAGAGTTAATTGAAAACAAGTCGAAGTTTGGAATTACAACGCATGTCAGACCCGATGGGGACGGAGTGGGAAGTTCCCTCGGTTTGTGGTGGATTCTAAATGCTCTGGGCAAGGATGCCGAAGTCATCGTCAAGGATAAGGTTCCCAATTCCTATTCGAGCCTTCCGGGCGCGGAGTCTATCAGAGTCGTTGAAGAAATAGACAGTCGCTACGACGCCGTTTTCGTGATCGAATGTTCCGATGTCGAACGGCCAGGCATTAAGGGCCTTTCTGAGGAATTTGTCGTAAATATAGACCATCACGCGACTTGCGAACGCTTTGGTTCGGTAAATTGGATAGATCCTACGGCATCCGCGGTCGGAGAGATGATCTACAATCTTTGCAAGGCTATTGGCGGGCGCGTAACAAAAGAGATCGCTGAATGCGTTTACATGGCGCTCGTTACCGATACCGGCTCATTCCACTATTCAAATACTTCAGATCGAACACTCAAGATCGCATCCGAGCTCGTCAAGGCCGGCGCGGATCCCTCCTCAATTTCTGAGGCGGTTTACAACAGCTATGGCTGGAGCCGTTTGGCGCTGATGCAGAAGGTGGTTGCGACATTGAAAAGAAGCGAAGACGGCAGGATCGCCTACATGCGTCAAACGCGCGAAATGGTTGAGTCGTCGGAAGCGATCGATGGCGACAACAATGGTTTTGTAAATATTCCTCTGACGGTCAAGGAAGTCGTTTCGTCGTTCTACATGCGTGAGGTGGAACCAGGGAAATACCGGGTTTCGATTCGTTCCAAAGGCGATATAAATATTGCGAAGGTTGCGGAATCATTTGGAGGCGGAGGACACAAGAACGCGGCCGGTTGCCGCTTGGAAGGAGACTGGGATTCACTCGAGGCGGATCTGATTGAAGCCATATCACTCGAGATCGAAGCCTCCGAGGTGCTTGCTCCGGCCAAAAAGGAAAGGGAACTCCTGATCGCGTAAAGCGCGTTCGTGGATTTTGCGGGTCGTTATGTCGGAAAAGAAGTACAAGTGGAGGCGCGAGGATTATCGGGAGAAGACCCGCGGCCTTCTGATCGTCAATACCGGCGACGGCAAGGGTAAAACGACGTGTGCGATCGGGCTTATGGTCCGTGCTGCCGGCCAGGGCCTCAAGTGCTGCATGATTCAATTCATGAAGTCTCGCAACGACCGTTACGGGGAGCATGATTCTTTGGAAAAAATCGGCGTCGAAGTACATACCATGGGCGACGGCTTTACCTGGGACACAAACGACAAGGCGCAGGATATCAAGACAAGCGAGGAAACCTGGGCTCTTTGTGTCGAAAAACTTCGAAGCGGCGATTATGACCTGCTTGTTTTCGACGAACTTGTTTACGTACTCGATTACGGATTTCTTGATGAAGACGCGGTTCTCGCGGAAATTTCGGATATTCGTTCCGCGCAACCGGCGCTGCACATCGTGGTTACAGGAAGGAATGCCAGCGAGAGCCTGATCCGGGCGGCTGATCTCGTTTCGGAAATTAAGGAAGTGAAACATCCGTTTCATGCCGGTATTTACGCGCAGCAGGGCATCGAGTTCTAATTTTCCCCAGCTCCGAACCTATTTATTGCATTCCCGCAAATACCCAATCGCGTTGTTTGCATTGCTTTTCGAGTCCAACGCAACGAATCCGACTGTAGGCTCTCAGCACAACCATACCAAAGGCAAGCAGTCGTCTTTTCGATATTCATTTCTTTTGGATTCTTAGAAGTCGATGAGCGAAATCTGCTTCATTTGTCTCAAAGGCGACCGTCCGGCCATTCCTTGCCTTTGAACCCGAGTTGAAAAAATGCCAAAATCTCCCAATCACATCAGGAGCTAAGAAAATGAATAAAAATCGGTATTCCGTAGCGGTATTGATATTGATTGCATTGACGGTATTTGGATGCGGACAGTTCGCAAGCGAAAAGCAGACGGAAGTTTCAAACGATCAAGTCGAGGAGAACCAAGCCGAAGAAGCAATTGAAGGCGGCGAAAGCACGATCGAATTAAGCTCCGAGGGAGAGCCGGACGCCACCGAAAAGGAATCGGGGCCGATTGGTACGAAGAGTTTTACGGTCAAATTCGCAAAGGGGAGGACTTCCGGAGGCTATTCGAACTCGATTAAGGCGGATGCCGTTCATACGTTCGTTATTGGCGTCGCCAGTGGGCAGACAATGTCCGTCAAGCTCACATCGGCCAAATCAAACGCGATTTTTGATGTTTACGATCCTGCGGGGAACAAGATAAACGAAGGGACGGAGGGAGACATCGGTTTCGAAGATCAGGTCGATTCCGACGGCAACTACAAGATCAAGGTTTCAAGCAACAAAGGCAGCGCGGATTACAAGATATCGTTCAATGTCACCGGCGACATGGATAGTGAAGAGGTTGGGGATGATGATCCGGATGATGGCCCTTCGGGCGGAAGAAACGTAACGGTTCGTTTCCCAAAGGGTAAGTCGAGCGCCTCTTACAGCAATTCCGTAGTACGAGGTGACCGCGACAAATACACTCTCGGGGCCGCTTCCGCACAGACAATGACTGTTTCCATCTCGTCCGTTGAAAGCAATGCCGTCTTTCAGATCCGAGGTCCGCGCGGTTATCTGCCGGGTGCCGGCGAAGGCGATGATGCAACAAGATGGACGGGGGAGCTGCCGGCAACCGGCAACTACGTGATAATTGTTGGCGGAACCCGGGGAAATGCCTCATACAACATTTCTTTCTCGGTTAAATAATAACTTGATTCGATTTGCAGAGCCGGGAACCCGAATTTCTTCTTTCTGGAAAGGGTTGGCCGGCTCATTTTTTATTTGGCCGAGAAGCATCAGGGTCTTTCGGTTTTGAGAAACTGATCTTCAATTTCTCAATCGGCATCTTGGTATCAACACCTTTGGTTATGCGGATTCGGCCAACACCTTTGTTCAAGCGCATCAACTCGTAAACCGCAGAAAAGGAATCGGGTTTTGCCGCCGAGTAAGCCGGCAGTTTGTTGAGCGACTGATCAAATTCGAAATACAGCCCTTGAGGCTCAATCTCGATCAATTCGGTGGTTCCGGTCGGCAGACTTTCGATCTCGCTCCGCTTATTTACCGCGCTGGGATCCGGCTCGTTTATTGTCCGCTCAACTTTGAGGAACCTGCCTTCGATCGTAAGTTCATAGACGAGTCCAAGCTCGGGCAATTGAAGCTTCATCTTATTGCCTTCAACCATCGATTCCGGTTTCGGCCCGACACAGCTTTCGCTTGTAGATTCGGTAAACGCTTCCAAAACCCTTTCGCGAAATTGCCCGGCGTCCTTTTCGGTGCGAAAGCCGAAAACCGATACGATCTTCATTCTCATGAATTCCGGCGAAGGACGCGTAGTCGGGGTCAATGTATATCCGGAAACTACAACACCGTCAGTTTGCGTACCGGAACCCGCCTTTCGAAAGCTTTCGCTACAAGATTTTCTTTGTTCGATCATTTTTGAGGCGACGCGAATATCCGAAACAGAATTGTAATAGCGATTTTCGAGGTCCCTCAACGTTAACGATGCGCGGTTCTCGGAAGCCGAGACTCGATTGAAAAGAAGTTCGAGGGTTTGTTTTGCGGCGCCGCTCGCCTCGCTTATTTGTCTGAAAGGCGCTTGAGGAAGCAGATTTGAGACTGCATTGATTTCTTCGTCCAATGAGCGCTCGGAATGAAGCTTGGCGTGAGGAAAATATCGAGTCTCAACTATCGTGTCCGCGTCCGCGTCGATACGGCTCACCACCGAATCACCGTATTCTCCGAGCGGCTTCTCCGGTTCGATCGAAAGCCGCTTGAAATGCGGATTGGAAGACAGGGCCCGCAAGTTTTGTCGGATAACTGCAAGCGGTCGCTCTGTTTCGGAATCGCCGGCGCGCGCGGGTTTCAGATCTTCGGTCCAAGCTTCATTTGTGGTAACACCCCGTGCTTTTGCTATCGTCTTTTGAAGCAACACGGCGTCGGTCGAAGCAATGAGGAATTCACCGAACCTTGAAAAGAGGATTTCAGTCTCTCTGTTCCCATTCTCGAACGGCACTTTCATGACATGAAACTCTATGTCATCTGGGGTTCTTTCGGCCTTTAGGCCGTTTCCGATCATCTTTTCGAAAGGCCCGGCGAAAGCACCCCATTTGATCCGCGCAATAAAGACGAACGACGGCCCTTCGGTCGAGTAGAGAGCGACGGCGGCATCCTTGTCGACTGCTTTCGACATCGCCTGAAGTGTCAGGTCAAAACCAGTGGTCGCCGCAATCGAATCTTTTAGATCAAGCAGTTTTGACCCAGCAGCGCCGCTTTTGAAAACGGACGACATTGTTGATCCGGAAGAGTCTTTTTCGATCGATACCAAATCTACGATTTCCGATAGTCGCCCCAAATCCTCGGTTTCGAAATAGAGCAGTGGTTCCTCAACGAACATCGAATTGATCGTCAGCTCTTTTTCGTTCGAAAATACCGACACGGCAAGGATTGTCGAAAGAACAACCACAAACGATAGGATCACTCCAAAAGGCTTTTTCATTTCAGTTCCTCCTCGCGTTCGGCGATCTTTTCCAATTCGGCATCGAGGCGTTTTCTTAGCTCTTCAGGTAAACGTTCATTTTTGGAGAGGAGCTCGGCGCCCGTTATATTTCCAGTATCAATGCAAATCCTCACCGCCAATTCAACCGTCTCGCTTCTCGAATAGTCGTCTGCTACGAGTGCCGTCTCGAGCAGTCTCAGGGCACCGTTTGTGTCAGCGGCGTTTAGCCGCTGGAGGGCGAGCCGCCGGAAAAGAAAGCCGTCAACGAAATCGCCTTCCTTGCCAGCTTCCGGAAGCGGTTCCCGAAGGAGATCCTTCGCAGACCATCTGATCATTCGCAATGCATTTGAATCATTCGCCAACTCGCGCAACGAGATTTCCTGGTCCTTGTGTCTGCCGGCTTTTCCGTACAGGAGCGCCAACCGTAACTTGTTGGCACCACGATCGCGAAATTTGGATTCAATATCGAGCCTAACCGAAATCGCGCGCTCGATGAGTTCAAGCTTTTCCAGACCATTTGCAGCGGCATTCTTGTAACCGTATCTATCTTCGTCCGGGACGGCGGCGGCGGTTCGTTGCTCGAAGTTGCCGGCATGCTTTCCTGCAAATACGGAAAGCGCGAATACTGCCGAGGAACGACCCGATGTGCTTCCAAGTCTCAACAGGCAATCTACGATGATTTCCGCTTCCTCAGGCTTGCCGGATTCGATGAGCGCATCGAAGAATCCCGAAATCGTCTGTGGAGAAATGTCGTCCCTAAGTATGGAGCGCGAGTAAAATCTGATTTTCAGATCAGAAATCACGTTTTCGTTACCGGGTTTGCCGAGCAACCGAATGACTTTTGAGAATCTAGCTGCGTCCGGGACGGTCGCCGGTCCTTTGTCGTGGACCGCCGCATAGTACTCTGCCATATCGGATGCGTCTTCGCCGGAAAGCAAATGGGACTCTATCTCTGCAAATCGAACCCAATCCGGTCGGAGACTGCCGCTTGAGAAGTAAATTTCGCTCGCTTTATCGATAAGCTCGGCCATTTGTCCAAATTGTTCGGATTCTTTCAACCCGCTGTAAATCATCCAAAGCATTGAATTTGGATCTTCACGTTCGGAATCGTGTGCGACGAGCGATTCGGCAATTCGCGGGTTTCCGGTCGAATCGCTCGCTGAAGCGAAATCGCTCCGGTATTCGAGCGTTTCAAGGCTACGCATGTTTCGCAGGTACCAGCTGACTACCGGATCGTTGTCGCGTTTGAATTTGTATCCGTTCCGGAGAACTATTCCCGCCGCTTGCTCATCAAGGACTTCAGTTTCCAGAGCATTTGCAAGGAGTCCGCTGAGATCATTGATGTCGAAGTCGGTCTCTCTGGTGAGTTTTATGAACTCCTCAAACGCTTCGGAGTCGAATTCCGGCATCGCCTTTGAGTTACCCAAAACGTTTTCAATGATTGCTCTTCCAAGCGATTCCCGCTTAGTCCGAATGAGAAGCGAGAGCATCGTATTGAGACTTGCGAAGTCCCTCTCGGCGAGAAGTTCGCGCAAACGGGAAAGAAGATTTTCATCGTTTTTAATGTCTGAATCAGCCAACGCTTTCAAGACCATCGCGTCGAAGTTTTCAGGGTCGCGTTCGAGAATCAACTCCAAACGTTTCATCGCGCGCTGCGGATTTTCCGCCGACAACTCCTTTGCCGCAACCGTAGTCGCAATTTCGTTGTCTTTGGGTGACTCTTCCATCAATGATCCCGAGTATGGATTCCCGCCGCGGTCAGATTGGTTGAGCCAGTCCGCAAAATATCCGTTCATTTCAAACCAAATGGGGGCTGTTTCAGTGACATCGGTTTGGGAAATCGCGAAAATTGTCGCCCCCCCTGCAAGCAGGTCCAGATAATCGCCGTTTCTCCTGTCAGTGCCTTTAAATCGATCGGTTGTCCGCGCATGTTTGATCGCATTTTCGATAGGATCCGAAAAGCTGGCGTCTATCATGTCGTGCGCCGTTTGCGCGTCGTTATTCTCGATCAAGAACTCGAGTATCGTTTCGGCACGCAATGGATGGGCTTTTGCTATTCGGATCAATTCCTTTGGGTTCGCCTGATACTGTCGCTTCATGAATTGCCGCGATTCGGCGGTTGTTTGATCGCTGATGGAGGATTCGAATCCTCGGCGGAGGATGTCGTTTTCAAGTTTCTTATCGCCTGCGTTTCGCGCGGCAACTAGAAGTGCGGCATCAGTCGTTTCCGGGTTGGTTTTGAGTATCTCAAGAGCCTTCTTAAACGCCCCTCGTTTTGTATGGAAACCGACTAAATCATCGCGGATCCTATTTTTCAGGGCGTCGCCTTTCGCGGCTTCCAAAAGCGATTCGAGCCGCCGCGCCTCCAAGTCTCCAAAGCCGAGCGCGTTCGATATCTCTCGACCGATTTGCTTTGGAGACATCGAATCTTCGTCAGCGATTTTCGAAACCAGTAAATGAAGCTCGGACATCTCCTCGTAGGTTCCGGTCGGTTTGATATCGTTTTCCAAAAATTCAAGAAGCGCCCGATTGCAGAAATCAAAACGCTCGCGGGCGGTTATGCCCGCATCCTCTTTTCCATTTCTCTCAAGCGCTTCCAGCCGGGACAGAACCTTTACAATTACCTCAACCGCATCAACCGATTTTCCGATTGTCCTTTCGGCTCGCAGGTATTGGAGGATGTTGGACTCGTTCAATGGACCTTCAAGAGGATTTTCGACAAAACCCTCAACGATGCTTTCGATCTTCTCGACGGCGTTGTCGGAGTTTTTCAGAATGAACGCAAAATCGGTGTCGTGATTGCTTGTATCGCCCGCCTTCGTTTCGGTTGAACCATTCGGGAATTGTTTTTTGAGTTCGGAAAGATAATTTTTCCAATCCGGATCCAATTTTGTTGCGGCTTCGGCTTCGACCAGCGCCTCGTTGATCTTGTTTGCTGAAAGCAAAACACGGGCGAGCTCGATATGCAGTCCGGCGTTGTCGGGTTTGAGGGCAATGGCGAGCCGAAAAGATTCCGCTGCGGACTCGGCATCGCTGTCCTCGAGACGGCACATCGCGAGAACAGTCGGCCACCTATAGTCTCGAAACGACGTTATGGCGGCCCGTTCGTAGTATTGAACGAGTCTTTGCAGTTGGCCGTTTGAGGCGGCAAAACGCGCGACTTCGGAAGCGACCGGCAAAAAATCGTTCGAGACGCTTATCAACTCGATGTATTGATCGAGAGCCTGTGCCGTATTGCCGGTTGAAATAAGCGACCTGGCGGCGACCGCACGGATGTTGGCGATGTCGGAATCGCGGTAGGTAACGGGGCTGTTCTTAATGGCCATTGCGAATTCGTTTGACAGTTCCACGAACTCTCCGGCCGAAACCGCAGATTCGGCAAGCGGCGCCAATATTTCAAAATTCTCCGGCGTGCGCGGCAGATTGTTCCGGACCAACTTGAAAACGGTGCGCTTCTCCCGATTGGTGAGGCGATTGTTCGAAATCTCGGAAACAATCTTGGCGATATCTGATTTGTGCTCCTCGGCGGCGATTCGCATTGCCCGCTCGAAGATGGAAATCGCGGGTCCGGTTTTTCCAAGGCCCGCGAGTCCTCGGGTCGACTCGCGTATCGCATCAAGATTGACCGGCATGCGTTTTGATATCGCCGAAAAGGTCAATGCCGCCTGCTTGTGTTCACCGATTTCCTCCAACCGTTGCGCGAGACCAACCATCGAGGAAATACGTTGCGAATCAGATTCAGCAAGCGAAACCTTTCGGTTAAGGGCCGCCAGACGGCATCGCTTAAGTTCGTTTTCGTAACAGAAACTCGATAAATCATCGAGCATCGAAAAGTCATCCGCCTTGGCAGACGCCGTTTCGGCGGTGTGATCGGCCTCTTCAAGGCGGCCGGAATATGTCAGATAGCGGGCAAGACCGAAAAGTGATTGCGATCCACGATCTTTTTCGAACTCGGCCTCGATCACGTGCTTCATTTTGGGATCTCGGATTGCAAGAGACGCCAAATGACGTACTGCGGGAAGTGAATCTCCTCCCGATTCCCGGCTTGCCGCTACGAATTCATGAATTGCAGGCCCGGATTTTCGGGAATCCTGCAAGATCGTGCCAAGCTCGTAGGCAAACAAACGAGCGTCACCCGAGCTCCGCCGTGCATTTTTGATGATGGTCTCAGCATCTGGGAACTGAAAGTAGTCCCAGTTTAACGTCGCGGCATCAAGAGCGAGTGATTGATTACCCGCTTCTGCTTTTGGAATTCGACTCCAGAATTTCGAAGCGCCGGGCAGGTCCCCTGATTCGGCATGCAACTCTCCGGCGAGCACAAGGTTCTCGGTAGAAAATGGTGCTGTCCTGAGCGCGTCGTCCGCCGCTTTGCGTGCGATCGCCATAAACCGCGCATCTCTTTGCCCTTCTGATCGATTCAGTTCGATATGCCGGTTTGCGATTTCCGGAACAAAGTGTAGATCTTGGTTGAGGGTTTGGAATACTTCTCTTGCTTCCTCAAAGCGCGAAAGTCTAACAAGGATTTCACCTCGAATAAAGTCGGCTGCATTTCCTTTTTCGAAGGTGGGAAGCGTTGCTGGCAACCGGCCTGCCAAGGTCTCACCTTCGAGGAATTTCTCACGGATTTTCGGCGCAAGGAACAGATAGCGGTACGCGATTTTCTTTGAAGCCTCGATATCATTTTGAGTGACATGCAAATCATAGAGCGATTCTGCAAAGTCGGTGTTTAGCGGGAACCGCGTTAGCGCTTTTTCCAGGATTCGTCGTTTTACTCTCGAAAGAAAATCCTCTCGATTTGAAGAAACAGGAAAAGTCTGGAGATAACTCGCGAGTTCTCTGTCTTCAAGGGCGGCGGACGTCTCGTCAGCAAGCCTTTGGTATTCGTCATGCAGGCCGCGCGACAGGAGCATGCGAGCAAGTCGGTCGCGCCAGCTATCGGTACCGAATCTTCGGTACGACTCCCTGATCTGGTTCAAATTTTTTTCCGGATCTACGACGACCGAAACCTCGGACGCCCGCAACCGATAAAGATCTTCGTTGTTGGGGAACCTTGCTATTTCGTTATTGAGGATCTCAATCACCTCTTTATTGACATCGGAAATTCGGACATTCTCGAGAAGCCGTCGAAGTACCGTTTTGTATTCGACGGAGGCCTCCAGTGCACGAATGGTTTGTGCAGATTGTTCAGAGGTTGCCGATCCTCGGTTTCCACCAGTTTCCGGTGTGGAACTTGTCTCGTCGCTTTTGAAAAGCGAGAGTGACAACTTGAAAGCGCGAATTGCATTTTTTGTATCCCCATTATTTGCAAACGCCTCGCCAAGCAGATATGGAGCGTCTGGCGATCCGGATTTCAATGAATCCTCTTCAAAATCGGACACAAGCCTATCCGCCGTTCTCTTTGTGCCTTCCTTGTTGAAGAACGCGATCAGATCGTAGATCATTCGCGAAGAATGCATGTCAAAACCGTTGTTCTCGCGATATTCCTTGTAGATCGAATACGCTATGGCGGCATTTTCCGCCGCGGCCGCCTCAGCGGTGTATTCCTCGAAATCTTTTGAAAGCCGCGAATCGCCAAAGAGCACACCGAGCATCCCTGAAAACGCGCCGGGGCTTCGGTCGAACTTTGCCATGTCTCCAAATAAAGTTGCGGAATCAGGGGAAAAGGGAAGGCGTTCCTTTCCGGCCGAGAGAAATAGATGAAAAAGCGATTCGAGCGCGACACCTCTTTTCTCGTTCTTCAGCTTTTGGATGAGAGCATACAAGATCGAAGCCGAAAAACGCTTGTCATCGTCGCCAATCATAAGACGCGCCGCGAGTTCCAATTCTTCGATTGACCAATCCGACTTTTGCGAGAGCAACACACGCAGAAGATCTGCCGGGGATTCGTTTTCATACTTGAGCAAGGCTGCAAGGGTAAGGCCGGCGAGGAAGTCTTTCTGGTTGTGCGCAAACCGCCTTGCCGTTTCGCGACGAAACTTGGCCAATTCGCCGGCCTCGGAAAGATCCGCAAAAAAGCCGGTTGCGTCAGTTTCATGCCAAAACGGGGAAAACGCAGTCTTGTAGATACCAAGCGCGGTTTCATCGTCGCCCGCATTCCTAAGAACCGCAACGATCGCCCTTACACCCTCGATTGCTTCCGACTGATCCCTGCTCAATAATTCTCGGGCAAGATTAAGTGCCGCCGACTTTTCTCCCTTACTGGAAAGCAGTTCGCTGAGATCCAATATCAGCGAAGTATCGGAGTCTTTTGCAAAACGCGAGACGAATTCGCTTGAAAGGAATCGTCTATCCGCATGGATGACCGAGCCTTCAAACAATCTCTTGCCGAGATCCCGACGATTGGTTTCGCGCGCCCGTAGAGCCGCGCTGGAAATTACATCCAGATATTCCTCAAACCTCCCATGCCGTTTTAGGAAATCGGCCAAATTAACGGCGTATTTCTCGTTGTCGGAAGCGAGGCTTTCGAATATGTTCTCCGCTTCGGTCGTATCGCCGGCCAATTCCAGCTTTTCCGCGAGTACGATTTTGAGTTCCTGATCCGAAGGCCTTTTGTCCGAAAAACGCCGTAGTCTTTCAATCGTATCGGGCAGTGTGCGCGGGACAATCACGTAGGTGCCGGCAAATTGTTCCTCGTAGTACCGGGCGGAAATCGCGTCATCCCATTTGGATTCCTCAGCACCTGAAACGTCAGGCTTAAGGACAAGAAACGCAAAAGCAGGCAGAAGAATCGCTAGCGCCAATCGGAACGTAAAACGATTACCGAACTTCGAAAAGGTCCTTTGGCGCGAAATCTTCATCTCGATATCCTCACTTCGGTTTCCGTATTCGACTGGTTGTGGGCGAAATCCTCCGCTTCAAACCTCAATTTGTATGATCCGCTTGGAGTGCCAAATGGAATCGTTATCAGGCCTGTGTTTGTTTTTCGTTCGTCGTCCCACTTAAGCGGAACCGCCCGCCCGCCGCCGAATCTCGCAGTAAGACGAAGCGTATCCTTGTCGCTGTTCGCTTCAAGCAGGATTTCCTCGCCGGGTCTGGCGTAGTAAATCAGGGACTTTGGTTTTACAACCGGGGCGGCGGAGTCGATGACAAAGGTCTTCTTTTCCTCATATGCATTTCCATCCCGATCCTTCATTATCAGGCGGCAGGCATAGGTGCCATCCGTCATCGACGCCGGCGCGAGAAATCTTGTTTCCCAAACGCCCTCCTGTTTGAGATACCTCAATGGAAGCGTTTCGCCAAAGGGAAGAACCGCAAAGATCTCAACGATATTGCTATCGGCTTTAATGCGGATAACAGGGTCACCGGGCTGTATCAAACGCGGGCGAAGGAGTGCGCGCGGGGCGGCGAGAAACGAGGTATAAGGGGTGAGTATTTTGTATTTTCTGGACAAAGCGACGATCTCGCTGATCGCTCCTTTTGTTTCGCCGCTCCGATTAATGAGTCGCAGCAACTCATCGATGCGCGCTCGCGCCCAAAGCGTTTCGATATAGCCGTTCGACTCTTCGAGTTCGGGCAGCATGCTTCCGACCGCAAGATGAGGTTTGGCGGCAAAAGGAAGGAGCATATAGAATCCTGCGGAGCCGGGATTTCTGTAACGACCGACAAAGGTTATTGCCGTCCCGGCGCGTGCCACGTTATCGATCGGATATACGCCGTAAATCCCTGCGTTTCCAACCGAACCGAAAATCGAATTTGCGGATCTGCCTGATCTGACGCGCCTGAAGAAGTACCTTGCGGCCTGGCCCGCATCGGCGCCGGACGAGACCGACTCTGAAACTCCATTGGTCATCTCGGAAATCGCCTTCCCGAGGTTCAAATTCGCGTTTTCACCTGCCGCCAAAAAACTGATCGAGACGTTTCCGGGAATCGATTCGGGAACTATCCGATCCGCGCGGGCTGTTTGCAGCGTCGGATTCGCATCGGATATGACAACGATCGAGACGGGTGCCGATCCAAAACCGGAGGCGGAATCGATGGCTCTTTCGATCGCACGCTTTAGATCCGTCGAGCCTTGAAGTGGTTCGGTTAAAAGGAATTGCCGTGCTTTTCCAACATTCGCGCCGGTCGCGGTTTGTGGAGATTCGCTTGCAAACTGAACGTCCTCGTTAAACGTCCCGACAAGAAAACGATCCGAAGAATCCAGTTCCCCCAACATCGCGTTCAATGCCGAGAGAGCGTCTTGCAGATGGTTGCCATACGATGAGAGAGAGTTGTCGAAAAGGAAAATGAAATTCGAAACATCCGATTCGTTCTTCTGATCACTTCCGATCATCGCCGTTGCTTCGAAATAGCCGTCGTCGATACGGGTTTGAACCGTAGGATCTGAAAGATCAAAAACAGAGATTTTTTTTGGACTCCTGTGAGCCGTGACAATTAGATCATCGGAGGAATTTCTAAATCTCGTCCTGAATTGAAAGCCGTCTGTCAGGGGGAAATCGGAAGCGGAAAAGGTTGCGCTGAATCTATTTGGTTCGCTGATACCCGTTCTCCAATTGCCGCGTTTTGGGAGCTCGACGTCGAAAGGGAAGCGATCGGAAACCGTCATGTTGAGCACAATCTTGTCGGCCCGGCTGTCGTCGTTTTCGAAAGTCCAAATTGGAACAAAGAGCGTTGAATCCAGTTCATTCACCTGGAGTCGCTGTTGGTACTCGATCTCGACCCGCTTTGTACCCATCGCGGGTATCGGAAAAACTCGAGCTGAGAACAACGAGCTCCCGCCCCTCGAGTCATCTATCGAGAGAAGTCCCGGATCGATGATGTCGCGCTTTATCTTTTCATAGCGACGCTCAGCGCTCTTTTTCTCCAGCATAACGCCAGGGATTCGCTTTGCTCCTTCCCAAATCGCGAAGTCGTGAACAGAAGCCGTTTCAGGCATTGCGAAGTAATAACGTCCCTCGAGAACGGAATCTGTGTTGTTGTGAAATATCTGCACATAACGAACCAAGGCCATGCGGTTGGACACCACAACATCGATATCGATCGAGTCAATTGATATCGCTTGCTTCTTGCCGTCAACCATTAGATAGCCGGTAAAACCATATGCGTCTACGGTGATCAAAAGGATTGCAATGAGGCAAATGCACTTCATTTTTTCTTCGCTCCTATGTGACAAGAAATGCGAACGAGTCCCGCGGCTCATCGGCGCCTCGGCACGACCATGGTGGGTTGGTTCGATGAGTCAAACTCCCGATACTGCTGGGAGATTCAGACCATCGATTTGTTCCCGGTGCCCAGGCGCGGATGGGTCGCGGCATGCGTCCTTTCAAAAGTTCGGCGTGCTGTTTTCCAATGAACTAAATTCCCTTATCGAAATCGCGAACAGGCCGGCGTCGGTTCCGACCACGAGACGTTCCCTCCAAATGCAGAGCGACAAAACCATTTGCGAGGGAAGTGGCAGCTTCGTCTTGCTCCACAGGCCTGTCTTCAGATCCGCCATCCATATCCCGTCGGTGGTTCCGGCAACAAGCTTTCCTTCGATAACCAGTAGAGCATTTAAGTTCACGAACAGTTTGCGCCCAAGATTTCCGACGCGTTTTAGAGAATGTTCGGTCGATACCTCAAACACCCCGCCGCCGTATGTGGCGACAAAAAACCTGCCTTCGAATTCGGCCAACGCCGATACCCAGTTTGCTTGCAAATTCGAGTTCGTCGAGTTCCAAACTTTTTCAACCTTTCCGTTTTTTACCAACGCCAGACCGCCCATCGTTCCCGCGAAAATGTAATCACCAACTCGCAAGATCGTGTATGCCGCGCCGGGCGGGAGACCATTCGCCACGGTTAGTGCCTTTCGGTTCCGGCCGGAATTGATTTCGATTCCTTTTGCCGAAGCATGAATCGCTTCACGGCTTTGAAAGTATGAGGCGCCGGTCGCCGCTCCGATTTCGGCTAATTCTCCGTTCCTGGTTCTTTCAAACAATCCGCGAGACGTGGAAATCAGGTAAGAGCCGCCTTCGGTTTCCGAAATCCCGTTAATCTCGCTCACACGAGACTCGAAATCGGTCGCAACCAGTTGGCCCGCGATTTCGGATATTTCGCTGACGCCATTTCTAAAATCTCCGGCAAGCAGTTTGCCGTCTTTGGTTGAGAGGAGTGCGGAGAATGACTTGTCTTTGGCAGCGGATGGATTCAAATTGAATCGGGCACTCCATGATTCGCGTTCACCGATTCTTCGCACAAGCCCGGGACCAAGGAGATATGAATCGTTGCCGGATGTGCGAAGCCGGCATCCGGATACCAACTGCTTTCCGGAAACCAAAATCTCCTTTTCCGGGTATGTGGATACCTCGCAATTTTCTCGCGAATAAACAAGCCTTCGTTCGCGTGCCAATACACCTGATAGTGCTGGCACGACGTGTGTCTGCTTGATGGTGCCAGACTCGATCGTGTATAGGCCGAGGTCTGTCGCAATGATTGAAGCGCCCGTGGCGGTTTGAGTCGCCCCCAGGATTCGATTTGAATGCAACCCGTTTCCCGTATCAAAGACGTTCCAGGATTTGCCGTCAAAAACAGCGACGCCGGATTCCCGGGTTCCAACAAATAGCGGGCCTCCGGCGCTTCTTGTTAGGGATATGATTGATTTGATGGATTGTCGATTTACTTTCAGCTCAACAAAACTCGTTCCATCGTATTGAAGCAGCCCGGCGGTTTCGGTGCCGATGAGCATCGAATCTTTGGCGGAAAGGATCGCATTTATCGAGCCCGTGGAGATTTTTGCGAATTGAATAAGGGTAAAGCTTCGCCCGTCGTAGGAAAACAGTTCGCCTGCGGCCGTCCCCATATAAAGCTTTCCTGAAAATGCGGCGATCGCGGTGACTTTTGCGTTTGGAAGTCCGTCCAGCGTTGAATAGCGCCCGATCTCTACCCCCGATTGCGAAAATACATATACGCCCGAGTCCGTAGCGACATAGAGATTCTGATTGTATTCAGCAATATCCAATGCAGTTGGAACGCCACCGAATACCATTGCCGACCGCAGGACGGTTCGTTCCAAAGGCACGAGCTTGTGGACAATGTCTCCCGAAGTATTGTCTTCACGCCTCAAAGAATTCAGCGAAGAATCTACATCAAGCCAGACACTGACGGTAAATGCGCCGACGAGCAGAAGCGGAATGAGCAAGAGTAATGCGCCAAAGAGGATTCTGTTTGAGAATGGGAGCCATGTCATAAAATACCGCCAAAGGTCGCTTGCCGGGAGTTGTCGGGAGCCGATCCCGCAATGGCTGCGAACCAAATCGTGAAACTAAGTTTTCCTTTCTGTTTCCGGCGAATGGTGCATGCCGGATTCTTGCTGACGGCAATTATTCTTTAATATTTGAAAGGGCTTTGAAACGGGTGTGGTGCTGTCCGGTTGGTGGCGGATTGACTGGGGTTCGGTTGCGGGGATGTACGGACCCGGTGTGTGGCAATCCGAAACGATCTCTGTTGGAGCCATCTGGCGGTGCGGCCAAACAAAGCCGTTTGCTTTCAATCCATCTGATTCGATTCGCGCGCGGTTTCAGTGTTTCGAATTGCCGTTTATAAGACTTATTGGTTCACCTCATTATCAATTTCGGGATACATCGTGGTGTGGGCCAGGCCTCTGTGCCGTTTTCCGTAGCGGGCGGGTATGTCCCTAGTCGCGTCGCTCGGGATCAACGGCGGGAGGATGAGAAGAAGCGCGAAGGCGAAATACAAATATCGCGGCGTCTTTGACTTGGATTGCGCAGTATCCTGTTTGGAAAGTTTGATTTCTACTCCATGGCGCTCGCGTATGCAGCTCAGTGAAACGAGTACGATTCCGATGCCGAACATCAAGAGATTCAACGTTTGGCCGGTCGGGAATCCCCACATGAATATCGGATAATCCCGAAACATGTCGATCGGGATGCGGAGGCCGGAATAAAGGAGTACAAACCAGGCTGCGGTTCGTCCGGGAAACGGGTCGCGTCTTTCTAACCAAATCAGAAAGGGTATCAAAAGCAGATTCTTGATCCCGTCATAAAGCACAACGGCATGTCTATATCCTTCTGCCTCGGGGAACTTCACTCCAAGAACCGAATCGGTCGGCATCCCCGCGATCTGTCCATCGATAAAATTTCCGATTCGGCCGCATGCCAATATAAAACATGCGGCGGGAGCGATCGCGTCAAAAAGCCGTCGCATATCCTTCCCTTTTATCCAAGCAAAAGCCGCAGTCGCGGTTGCGCCACCGGCGATAAGGCCATGCGATGCGAAACCGCCGAGCCAAAATGCGGGGATATAGTAAAGATGCCGGCCGTAGAAATCCCATTCGTTGTTGAACACAACGACCGACCGGCCTCCGATCAGGACGCCAAGAGCGAACAATACCGATAGAAGCCAAACTTCGGATGGAATCAAGTCGAGCCTTTTCGAGGCTCGGCCGAGGGCGAGACGCATGTTCAGGAATCCGAGCGAAAATCCCAGGCCATACCACCAAACATGGACGCCGCCGATCGACAGGATGATCGGATCGATATTGTGCACATAACGGTACATTCCCTAAGATTTCCTCGGCCGAACACAAAGGATCCTACACGAATTCCATCTATTGATTCGTATCGATGTTACAAAATCACGAAGTGTCACATCCGGCCGAAATTCGATCATCGGCCGGCCGGATCACGTTTTGCTTGTGGTATCGAAAGCGGGCGGGATAAGAGTGTCAAGAAACGCGATAAACGCAAAGTAGAGAAGGCATGCGATCGCGACCGCCTTGGAGACGCTACCGGTCTCGGGATGAGAAAGCGCAATCACCGGCATAACCGCGAGACCGATGATCGTAACAACGATAGTCATTCCGCGAAGGCGGAGGGCGCGGCTCGGATACGCGAATTTGACGGGCACGAAATGCAGGACTGCCGCAACGGCAACAATCACGGCATTCGCAAGACCGCCAAATTCAAAGACAAACCACAAATAAAACACGACCATGTTCCACATCACGGGAAAACCCACAAAACAATAGTCATCGGAAACCATGCCCTCCTTCCCGTAGTAGATCGCCGATACAACGACGATCAAGCACGCGAGAAACGCCGAGGCGGCATCGCCTCCGACCTCGAACCGATAGACAAAAAACGCGGGCACGACGGCGTAGTTTGAAAAATCCACAACGGTGTCGATCATCTTGCCGTCAAAATCGGGCAATATCTCCCTGACTCGAAACGCCCTAGCCAGCGTTCCATCGACTCCGTCCACGACCAGTGCCGCAAACAACCAAAGCATCGCGGTTTTGGAATCCTTTTCGGCTATCGCCGACATCGCGAGAATCGCCGCCACCAAGCCCAACGATGAAAACAGATGGACTGCGAACGCCAGCGATTTGGAAACAAGATTCGGTGTTTTGTTTGCTTTTTCCAACTTCAAAAACTTCGGGATTGCTTCGGCCCGCACCACGGAACGTGCGTTTGATATACGATCTTCCGCGGTCTTCCGGCAAAAAAACCGTGCCTCGAACGTCGAAACGGCGTATCGTCTGAATATCGTTTACGGAATTGCTTTCGGTGTTGGTTCGAATCGTCCGTGGCGATTCTTCGTCGTATTGTATTAGAGGGAACAACATCGCCGAAGCCTTCGATTCATTGTCAATTGTTTTGCACCAAAAGCGAATCAGCCCGATCTTTGCCTTGAGCCAGCATTATCGCATTTCGGGGCAAGATCGGAAGAGGAGAGACTATTATGCCGGATTGGGAAGAATTGGTTGATGCATGTTATCTGAAGCCAAGGTTCATGGACATGGTGCGGGCTTACGAGGATTACCGCATGGATTCTGCGCCATGCAAGGGCGGCGTGACGAATCAATGCGCGGTTCGGATGAGCGTGGCGCTTGGACGTTGCGGGTTTTCACTGGGTGCATTCGATCCCCATCACCGGGTGCATGAGGGACGCATGCGTTGCCAACTCACGTGGCCGCATGTTCTCGGCGCACGCGAACTCGCGGGCTATCTGACCCGTATGTGGGGGGCGCCCGAAACATTTCGCGGATCGGCGGCGCATTCCGCGGGCGGCACTTTGGCCGGCCGAACGGGTGTCGTCTATTTTGACAACTGTTTCAAACGCAACAGGACGGATACGCGGGCGACCGGTGATCACATTGATCTATGGAATGGAACGCAATACTACAACCAGATTATCCATGTCGCGGCCGGAGGCAGCGCCGGAGTGGGAGCGGGATTGTTTGGCTTGGCGGAAGCGGTTTGGTTTTATCCATTAAATTGATGCGAGGGCCTTTCGCCACGATCCGCGCGATATAGTTGTCATGATTCCAGACACAAAATCCTGAGTGCTCGCCCGACGGCGAGGCGCTTGGGATTTTTCGCATCGTGTCGTCGGTTGGTTCGGCAAAAGCAGATCGCATCCGAAAAAAAATTGCGCTTTGCGTGAGTTAGGTTTCTGTTCGGGATAGAATTGACGTGAATGTCATTTCTGGAAGCACTAAAACTGGCGTTTAGTTCTTTGCGAGCCCACAAGCTGAGGTCCTTTTTGACGTTGCTCGGAGTTGTCTTCGGCGTCGCGACCGTGATTTTGGTCGTCACGGTTATCGAGGGTTTCAATTCCTACGTCGATGAAAAAATCGCGAACATCGGGACAAACGCCTTTAGCGTTCAGAAGTTCTCGATCGAGGATTTTTCGAGTGTCGAGGCGCTCAACAATGCGAAGCGGCGCAACAAGGATGTTCGACTCGAAGATCTCAAAGCGATTAATCAAATTGGCGGCCCGGTAGGAGAGGCAGGCGGAAAATCCGGTACGTTGGCGGATATCAAGTTTGGTGACGAGGAATTGAGAAATGTGCAGCTCAACGCAATGACTCCGAACATTGCCGAAATCGAAAGCATTGAAGAGGCGCGCGGTCGGTTTTTGCTTGATGCCGAAGAACAGAATCGTCGGTATGTTTGTTTTTTGGGATCGGAGGCGGCCATCAAGCTGTTTGGAGAGATTGATCCCGTTGGGAAGGAAATCAAGATAGACGGTCGTACATTTCGTGTCGTTGGAGTTGGAAAAGAACTTGGTTCGGCATTCGGGCAAACACGGGACATGTATGCGACGATCCCGCTTTCCACGTTCCTTTCGATTTACGGCATCCGTCGGACCATTTCGATTAGCGTCACGGCGACCTCTGCGGAAGCGTATGAAGATGCAATCGAGGAAACAAGAACGCTTTTGAGAGTCCGGCGAAAGCTAAACCCTTCGGAGAAAGACAATTTCGGTATCGTCACACCGAGCGCGATCAACGAATTGCGCGACAAGATCTTTGGTACGATTCAGGTCGCCGCAATAGGCGTCACATCCATTTCGCTTGTTGTCGGGGGTATCGTGATCATGAACATCATGCTGGTATCGGTTACCGAAAGACGAAAGGAAATCGGGATACGGAAAAGCATTGGCGCCAGGCATTCTGATATTGTCAGACAATTTCTTGCCGAATCTACGGCGCTCGCGCTGGTTGGAGGCGCGATCGGTGTTTTCGCGGCGTGGTTGCTGGCCAAGCTCGTGACCGTGCTTTTGTCGGTTCCGACCTCTCTGCCGTTTTTATGGGTTACGATTGCGCTCGTCGCGTCATCAGGGGTAGGCCTTGTTTCGGGTGTCTATCCCGCGTGGCGAGCAGCAAGCCTTAATCCGATAGACGCGCTCAGAGCGGAATAGTTGGCGAAACTTTGCGATTAGTGCGGGGTGGCCCGCTTCAAATGTTGAATCCATATGAGTATGGTTCGGACCGATCTTCTAGAGAATCTGCGAATCGGGGTTGAAACGCTTTGGTCGAACAAACTCCGTTCGTTTTTGACGATTCTCGGTGTTGCGATAGGAACCGTCACTGTGATGGTGATCGCGGCATTTGTGTCGGGAATCGAGGCTCGCGTTTCAAAGGAAATCGAGTCGTTTGGAACCAACTCGATTTACGCCTTCAAATTTGACCCCGGATTCAATTTCAATCCATCGATGGAGGAGCGGACCCGCAAGCCGCTTACTGAAAAAGACGCCGATATTTTGAGGGAGGAATGCGCGACCTGCCAGTTTGTTTCGCCGTTTATGTCGCCGGTTGACTATACCAGCGGACCGTTTGTCGATCGCGTTATGGTGCGAAACGCCGATATCGAAATGTCGAACGCGGCGGTTTCGGGGGTCTATGCGGACTACTTCAAAATGGGAGTTTCCCATTTGGAGGACGGACGATTCTTTACGCTTGAAGAAGAGACGACGCGCGCGAAAGTTGCCGTCATCGGGAGCGATGTCGCCAATACGCTTTTTCCGTTTTCCAATCCCGTCGGGGAATCTATACAGATCGCGGGCCGTCATTACAAGGTCATCGGAGTGTTGGAGAACAGGGAGATCTTTCTTGTCGGCGCTGATGATCCAAACAATGAAAACAAGGCGGTTTACATACCTTTTAAAACGATCAAGCAACAGTATCCGGCAAATGAGGACTGCTTTTTCATGATCACCGCCGAACCCGGAAAAACCGATGAGGCGCTCGAAGAGGTGCGCGTCATACTCCGACGGATAAGACGGGTTCCGTTTGGGAAACCCGATAATTTCGGGCTTTCAACATCGGGTCAAATACTGGAACAGTTCGGCGAGATAACAAGCGGGGTTTTTGTCTTGATGGTAGCGATTTCGAGCGTCGGACTCTTGGTCGGAGGAATCGGAGTGATGAACATCATGCTTGTCTCGGTTACGGAACGAACAAAAGAGATCGGAATCAGGAAGGCCGTCGGTGCGCGGCGAATGGATATCGTTACCCAATTCCTTATCGAGGCGGCGACTCTCACCGGTATCGGCGGGATTGCGGGCATATTGGTAGGAGCTGGTTTGACGATGCTGATCAAATTGATACTCCCGACCTACATACCGCTTTGGGCACCGATTGTGGGATTTGCGGTCTCCGCCGGACTGGGAGTCGTGTTTGGATTATGGCCCGCCTGGAAGGCGGCGAGTTTGGAACCGATTGAGGCGTTGAGATTTGAGTAACGGCTACCTGATACTGGACCGATGCGAAGTGCCTGCTGACGATTCGCCGGATCGTGAGTTGGTATCCGAATATTTCAATACCGACTATTGCTTCGAGTATCTAAAGCAACAATACTTGATCGAAATCGGAAAGAAGAACGAGGGAGTGGATGGCTTGCTCAAGTGCGTTGGAGAGCGGGAATGGGCTTTTATAACGGCGTGGAACCCGCGTTCGATACCTCAAAACAGGCTTGTCAACGAAATCGAGATGTCGAATCTGAAAACGCATCTCACCCGGAACGGGAAGAAGTACTACCAAGGTGCCGGAATCGGAAGGAGAGGAGATTGGGAAGAGCCCAGTCTATTTATTCCCGGGTTGAATTTGGACGAGTCAGTTGAAATTGCGCGGCGGTACAATCAGAATGCTTTTGTTCACGGATGCTTGGAGTGCGTGGCTCGTCTCATACTGCTTGAGTACAGCTCCCTTCACATCTGAGTCGTTGCGTGGATCGGAATATTTGCAACAGACTCCAGCAATGCAATTAATACTCAAATCGGACTTCACATCACGCTTTCCAGAAATTGTTTATTGCGGGATAGGCAATAAACGAAAGGGACGCTCCCCTTAAGAAGCGTCCCTATTCTAGTTTCTGCATTCTTGAAAAGCACAAACAATGCCCTCAAATCGATCGATTCGGTCGCCGAAACCCTCGGACAAACAGATAGGCTTTGGCGCTTTAGCCAGAAGGTTGGGGTTAGCCAACCTCGCGTCTGACGGCGTTGATCGCCACACCGACGTTTGTTGATGCGCTCATATACTCAGATCCCGCATCGAGGAGCTTTTCGGCCTCCTCGTAGTTCCGAAAATTGATCGCCGAAGCAACACGCGCGGCCTCCCGGTGGAATTTCGCGTGTGCCGTTACCAGCTTCAAATAGCTTGCGCTTGAGCCTATCGTTTTCTTTCCTTCGCCGTGAAGCCATGAACCAAGCATGCACGCGTTATCTACTGCAATCTTCTGAACCTCAAGCTGTTCGTTCCGTGCCATCGCGGTGCGAAGTGTAATTTTCCAATCAGAATGCGCCTTGAGCGCAGCATTAAAATCCATTGACATATCTTTGAGTTTCCCTTTAATGAGTTTCGAATTATTTGTGGAATCTCCAATGATGCAGGCAAGTTCGTGCGACGGAAATTCCGTACAATCGTCATATCGGTGAAATCGGCCAATCCTTTAGGCATTCCGAAATCTTTCAAAGGAAATGCTGCAAACTGTTATCTCAATTGCAAGATTCATATCGGATTCCTGCGGAATGAGAGTATTCCGAATCGCTCCGAATTGACTATTCTTTTTCGCAACCGTATAACCGAGATGAGTCTTCCCAACATTGAAACCGAACTTGCTTGGGTACTCCAACACTTTTCAATTTTGGAATCTCAAGATTCGGCGGGTCATCAATGAGAAAACTCACCAAACGTGGAAGGAATGGAAACCTTTACACTAGGAGACCGGAGGTTACAGCAGAGATACTTCGGCTGTCCTGTTTGCCGGAAAACGAATTCATTCAAGAGATCGAATTTCCGACTTCGCCCGAAAATGCAAATATAAGTTACGAGGCTCTCGTGTATTTTTTGCGAGATTCGATCGTCGGGCAAAAGGGGGAACTAACCAACTTTTTGTTCGGCAGGATATCAGAACGTGTTTTGGCGATTGCAAAAAACAAGTGGCATTATTTTGGAAAAGAGAACGCGGATGACGTTTGCAATGACGTTTTGCTTTCCTTTTTTGGAAAAATTTCCCCTCCCGATGGAAATGGCTGGGAATTCGCCGAAGCAAATTTCTCGGATTTTTTTGAAGGCGAGTTCTTGACGTGTTGGAGGTCTCGCAAGCGAAATCTTGCGAAGTCAAACAGGACTGACAGTTTGGACGGGTTTGAACATGATGGCAAGGCCATTGCTGACCCAAATGGCGAGTTTGATGTATCGCTGGAGTTCAGTGACCTACTTGATGGTGTATTCGACGGATTGCCGGAAGAGAGAAAAAGAGCATTTGCTCTTCTCGAAGAGGGTTTTCCGATCGAGAGCAAACATGGTGAGATCGCAACAGTATCAAAGATGGTGGGAAGGTCGTCTCGAACGATTCGGAATTGGGTTCGGGAGGCGTGGGAGCAATATAATGACGGGGCTCGGGGGAGGAGTTTATGAACAATCAATTGAACCTTGATGAAGTTATCGAGGGCTATGCGATTGAGACCCCGAGTGGAAATGATCCAGTCGTACTTGATGGTTGGATCAAACAATATCCGCAGTTTGAAGCCGAATTGCTTGAGTTTGCCGCTTCAAGGGCTGTCGCACAGAAAACTGATTACCCGGAGTTGACGATTGAAGAAAAGCGCAAGGCGCGGGAAATCTCTGCCAGGATCTTGCGCAACGCGGGGGTTCCGGAATTGGAAAACGAATTGCATGGGATTGTGGATAGGGGAAATGAAATTGCCTCAAACAAGATGAAACTTGCCGCCGATCTCGGAATTGGGCTCTCTACGCTACTTGCCATTGATCGTCGCAGAGTTGCTTTCGAGTCAATACCGACTTCATTTGTCGAAAGGATCTCTACGGTTCTTAGGGTTACAAAAGAAGCCGTGATCAACTATTTGAGCCAGGATAGAATCATTGCACCGTCTGCGAGTTACAAATCTACCGGACGCCCTGATCCAAACATGACGCAGGATCTTGAAACGGTTTTGGAACTCGATTCCGAGGTTTCGGAAGAAATGAAGAACCGTATCATGCGCAGTTGTTGAGGTGTCGATAGAGGCAATTTCTCAATGGGCGCTTCGACCGTAAGGTTTTGGAGTGTTTCATATCTTAGAGCCCGTACCTGTTTTCCGTGGCCTTCTGCCATGAGCGGTTTTCTGCTTCTCAGTGACGAAAATGGCTGAACTGAGTCTGGAGTTCGGATCGACGAAACGGTGCGGTTCAGTTATGCCCTAATCCAGTTCGAACGAACCCGAAAAGTTCGCGTATCCTTACAACTATGACAGAAAATGCTCGCATCAGAGCGATCGCCGCAGGCACGATAAGATCGCTGCCAGCCGTTGGCGCGGACGGTACCATTCCGTTGGAACGGGTCAATCTACTTGCCGAAGAAATCGGATTGACCGTAATCGAGGAATCCGATGGTTCGGTCAATCTGCAAAATGCGCTTGCCGTCTTGGACGGGGACATCATCTTTGTAAACAAGACGCTTCCCGATTGGTATCGCGCCTTCTCAATTGCCCATGAAATCGGTCATCATCAACTCCACAGAATAAAGTCGAAATGCGAGTCGGGCGACTTGGAAGCCGAGTATTTGGCGGCGAAAAATCCACTGTCGGCATCGGAGGATGTCCTTGGTTATGGCCCCAGAGAAAAGCGTGAGCGGGAAGCAAACCTTTTTGCGGCCGAGATTCTCCTGCCGGCGAGCGTTGCGATTAAGTTGTTTGCGGAAGAAGCGCTTACTTCGAACCAGATCGCGGAAAAGACCGGGTTGCCAAAGAGTTTTGTCGAGCGGCAGTTGCGAACGGGGCTTTTTCTGATCGATCCGCCCATGGAAGCGGATGATTCCCCGCAACCCAAAAAGAAGGTTAGCCCGAACGAAAGCCAGTCCGCCGCTATCGAAACCGAGGATCTTCCGGCGCTTATATCCGCAGGCCCGGGAACGGGAAAGACGGAAACGCTTGTCCGTAGGATTATCCATCTTCTTTCCAAAGGCGTTCGGGCGGAAGAAATTCTTGCACTTACATTTTCAAACAAGGCCGCCGAAGAAATGCGGGAGCGCGTTGCCGTTTCCTACCCCGACGACGCGCATCGTATGACGATCATGACGTTCCATGCCTTTGGGTTCGAAGTGCTCAGGAAGTTCTATGTCGAGGCAAACCTTCCGGTTGAATTCGGCTTGGTTGACGAGATGGATGCTTTGCTTGCCATGGAGGATCGCGCTGACGAACTTAATCTCAAGCATTTGTTCGACTTGCGGGACCAGGCGGCGAAATTCAAGAAGGTTTTCAACTCCATTTCCAGAGCCAAGGACGAGCTTGTTAATCCTGAAGCGTTTCGGAAGCTTGGCGAGTCGATGCAAAGCACCGCGTCCACAGATGAGGAAACAAAAAAGGCCGAGGAAATACTCGAAGTCGCCGACATTTACGATTTTTACCAAAAATACCTTGAAGAAGAGAACCTCCTCGATTTTGGCGATTTGATCTCTAAGAGCGTAGAGCTTTTGCGACGCAATGAAGCGGTTTGCAAATCGCTATCGAATCAATACGCTGCAATTTTGGTTGATGAATTTCAGGATGTGAATCGCGCTTCGGGCGTGCTTTTGAATCTACTCGATCCCACCGGCGGGAAGATTTGGGTTGTGGGGGATTTGCGGCAATCGATCTATCGCTGGCGTGGCGCGTCTCCGCAGAATATAACCGAGTTTGAGAATGAATATGGCAAGGCGAACCGTTTGAGTCTCGAGGTTAATTATCGTTCGCGCCCCGAAGTCGTTGGTCTCTTTTCAGAGTTCGCTGGAAGCATGATCGCGGGAAGCGGCGATTTTCGGGATTGGGTGGCGTTTAGAACCGAGCGTGAAAACGCGGTCCGGTTTTCCGCCGCGGCCGACGAGGAATTAGAATCTGCGTTATTGTGCCGCAATGCAAAGCGGGCATTCTCTGAAATCGGGGACTGGCGCGATCAGGCGGTGATTTGCCGCACTCACTCGCAGCTCGCGAAATTCGCAAAAGCCCTCGAAAATGATGATATTCCGGTGTTTTACATCGGCAAGCTTTTCGAAAGACCGGAGATACGCGATCTGTTATCGCTCGTCGAGTGCCGGACTGAAAGAGGCATCAGGGGAATGCAGCGAGTATCTCGTTTTTCCGAATACGCAGTCTCCGGCGAGGCTTTTCGAGAGGTACATTCGGCGTTGCAGGCCAGCGATGAAGCATATCCGGCGAGTTTCCTGCAACTGGACTTGCCGCAAATTCTTAATGGCGAAGACCTGATAGGCTTTGAAAAACTCCGAGCGCATCTCGAACTCGATTCCGAAGTTTCGGATGTAGCCGATTTCCTCAACGGGTATCTTTTTGATCGTTCGCGCTATTTGAGGGACATTTTCGAAACCGATTCCAATTCAAACCTGATCAAGCGCGCCGCGATTCAGATGTTTCTCAATCTCTGCGAGTCGCATCGAGGCAGGGAATCGGCTGAAGCCGAAGATCCAAGCAAGAGATTCCTCAGACATGTTCGACGCATCGCACAACTGGACGAACAACGAAGCTATTCGCAATTGCCGTCGGGAATTGAGGACTTCAATGCCGTAAGGTTTTTGACGGTACATGGAGCGAAAGGGCTTGAGTTTGGAACAGTTCATCTGCCGGGACTAAAAAAAGGGGTTTTTCCGGGAAGAAAGCAATCCGAAGGACTGGTTCCCGTTGGACTAGCCGGAGACGACTCGGACCGCCATCTTGAGGAAGAGGAGTGCCTGTTTTTTGTGGCGCTCTCTCGCGCGAGGGACAACCTTTTGCTTTCATATCCTTCGAGCAGTGGCGGACGTACCGCGAACATGTCCGAATTCCTGAGCAGGCTCGAATTCTCTGCTCCGGAGCCGGTCGCAATCGATTCCGGCGAAGACTCGAGCGAGCCGCCTGAAACAAAAAAATCAGAACGCAAAAACCGCCAGAACTTCTACATGCCGGAGATAGACAAGTTTCTGAAATGCGGACTTCGCTATTACTACTATCACGAGCTGGGAATAAAGACGCGGAACGAACATTCCGCCTATTCTTTCTATCAAAACTCGCTTTTTTCGTTGATCGAGGAGTTGATCCGCATAAAGGCCGGAGCAAATGTCCCTGTAACGGAAGAACTTGCGATTTCGATTTTGAACGATCATTGGAATGGATCAGAGGAAGATCACGCAAAACTCACATCGAGGCATAAAGATCAGGCTGAGAAACTTGCGAGATCGGCGGCGAGAATGATCGAGACTACCCGACTGGACGAGGCCGCACCAAAGTTTGATTGTGTTCTCGAAAACGGCGCCGTAAGACTCGACGCGGATTCCGTCGAGATCTCGGAAAACGGCGGAAGTAGATCGATCGTCCTCAGAAGATACAAGCTGGGAAGCCCGCCTGCGAAAGAAACGGTCTATGATCGGGATGCGCTCCTTGTTGCGGGAGCACGCGCGCAATACGGCACGGACGATGTGCGCTTGCTGAATGTTTACATCGAATCGGAAGAGGAAAAGGAAGTTGTTGTATCAGATCGAGTGCTGTCCAACCGTCTGAAATTGGCGGAGGCCGCGATCGAGGATATAAATGCCGAGAAATTCGTCGCAAAGCCGAGTTCGCGCGATTGTCCGAACTGCGAATTTTACTTTATTTGCGATTCAGGGAAGTGAAATCCAAAGGTTTTATCGAAGCACGGTATTCTTGGATACGTGCTTGCTTGAAATGCGGGCTGGAAATCCGTCCTTTGTTCTTCTGCGGTTCGGGACGCCCATGGAGACCCGGGCGCCCCGAGTGAGTAGGAGAACCGAATCGCCCCATCCGGCGTTCGTCTCCCTTGGTGAGAGCCGCGTTTGACTCGGGAAATTTGGTCACTCCGCCTTTCCCGGTCAAAAACTGTTTGGAACTTTGAATCTTTCTCGGTGGTGAAGCCGTCCTTTTTATTCCACCGCTCTTCGCCCGTTAATTCGGGTCAATTCGTCGATCCATCTCTTAAATGGATCAATTTTCAAAATTTCGGAAACACCTTTTTGATTTATTTGAGGAGACACGAAAACGGGGTGGACGAAATTATAAACTCCGCCAACCCCCAATTAGGATCGCCGACTCAAGCGCCGGCTACTTTTTGACCCCTTTCCTGGGGCATATATCGGCAAGCTTGCATTCGTCGCACTTGGGTTTCCTGGCGTCGCATACCTGCCTTCCGTGATAGATCAGCCAGTGCGAAAACATCACCCAGTGTTTTTCGGGGACGAGCTTTTGTAGGTCGATCTCGACCTTTTCGGGAACGGTATTGGTCGTGAGGCCGAGACGGAAGGAAAGTCTTTTGACATGGGTGTCGACGACGACTCCCGAAGCGATGTTGAAGGCGTTGCCAAGTACGACATTGGCGGTTTTTCGGGCGACACCCGGCAACGATAAAAGTTGATCCATATCCTTGGGAACCTCACCGCCAAACTCCGACATGATTCTTTCCGATGCCCCGCGAATGCTTTTCGCCTTGTTTCTAAAAAAGCCCGTCGAGCGTACGTCTTCCTCCAGCTCGGATTGTTCTGCTTCGGACAAATCCTTGGGGCCTTTGTATTTTCTGAACAGATCCGCGGTGACGATGTTCACCCGTTCGTCGGTGCATTGGGCCGAAAGTATCGTCGCGATCAAGAGTTCGAACGGCGTCGTGTGGTTTAAGGCGCAATGCGCATCAGGATACATTTTCGCCAGTCTTTTTATGATTTCGTCCGCTTGGAGCTGCTTTTTCGTCGGTGCTTTTGCCATTTTCAAAGTGATTGCGAAGGGGCTTCGCCAAAAATTATTGTTTTGGCTATTTTCGTAGATTTGAGCGGATATGTCGAAACGCGGTGTGGTTTGGTGTAACGAGCGGCGTATTGGCCGAACAGCTTGAATCGTATCGAGTCGGGCCGGGTGTTTCCCCGCACGGCCAATGCAAATTGGCTAAAGTTTGGTAAACTTGAGCATATTCGAAAACCGTAAATCTTGCGTGTTCGTTCGTTATGAGCTTTTTTGTTAATGATTCCAAGGGATTTCTGTGTCTTGACGTCAGATCGGCGCTGGGCAGGATTCTACTTGGGCTTATGGCAGTGCTCATGCTTGGATCAGTCTGGTTCGCGGTCGCCTGGCAGTTCGGCAACATGATCGCCGATTTTACAAAACCGACCGAACCAAACGCGGCCTCGGTCTCAAGGATGGCTCTGGGCCTTTCGCCTTCCGACCCCCTCACAAATTGGCTTGCGGCTTCCGTTAGGCAGGAAGCCGCTTTTGATGATCCCTCGGGATTTGAGGATGTCGTCAGAATGTCGCCAAACGATTACCGTTGGTGGGGGCAGTTGGGAAGGGCTTTCGAGCAGGCGGACAAGTCAAAACAAGCCGAACAGGCATTTTTATATGCGCGGCAAATCGCACCGGCATACGTTCTGCCGCAATGGCAAATCGGTAACTTCTATCTTCGTCAGGGCCGGGACAAGGAAGCGTTGGAGGCTTTGAAAACCGCGGCCCGGAGAGATCCGATCTATCGCGAGCAAGTGTTTTCGGTTGTATGGGATTATTACGAAAAGGATCCTTCGAAAGTCGAGGAAATTGCCGCCGGCAAACCCGAGGTTTTGTCAGGGCTGGCAAAGTTCTATGCCGCCAGGAATTTGCCGCAAAAGAGTCTTGATGTTTGGAACCGGCTGTCGCAAAAAGACAGGGATGCGAATCGGCAAACGGCGGAATTGATCGCTCAGGCTCTTTACGACAAGCGTTATCTTAATTCGGCCGCGAAGTTTATTGACGAACTGGAAATCGAGAAAGACGCGGCCACCGGCAAAATATTAAACGGCGGGTTCGAAAAGGATCTGTTGGCACCCGAAAAGGTCTTCTTCTCGTGGAAGGTTTCTCCCGCCCAGGGTATCCGAACAAGAATTACAAACTTCAAGAAACACTCTGGAAAGCGTAGCCTCGAAGTGGGATTTGGCGGCTACAAAAACCCGGAAATAAACAACATTTATCAAACGATTCCGCTCGAACCGGGCAAAAGCTATGCGATCGAGTTTTGGGTGAAGGGAGAATCACTTGCTTCGGCGGGGCCGCCGTTCCTCGAGGTGATTTCCGCAAACGACTCGAAACAATTGGCGCGCAGCGAGGCTTTTGGAACCGGAACATTCGATTGGAAAAGGATGAGGGTTTCGTTCCGGGTTCCCAGCGATGCGGAGGGTGTAATGATAAGGACCGCGCGTGAAATCTGCGGTGGAGGATGTCTCTTGACGGGAACCTTCTGGTACGACGATTTCTCGGTGGTTGGGGAAGACTCACAAAAGACGACGGAATGAATACCGATATCGAAAACACTCCTACTCTTTCGCTCAAAGTGCGGAAAACATTCGCTTCAAAGGCGGGCTTCTTTCTGTTGTGTTCGATAATCGTGTCCACCGCATTGTTCTACGGCACGGTACATCAGCCTTTGATCGCTCTTTTTTACGTATTGGTTGGGTTGATGTCCTTGTTTTGGATGTGGGATTCGTTCTCCTCAGGGTATTTGAGGATTGAAAAGACCTGGATTCAGGGAATTCTGTTTTTGGCCGCTGCCTATGGGTTTTTGCAGTCTGTTTCTTTTGGGACTACTGAAACCGGCGGTGTTCCGGGTGTCTCGAGAACCATCAGCTATGAGCCTTTTGCGACCCGTATGGCGGCGCTTCATTTTGTTTTTCTGGGTCTCTTTTTCTGCGCGTCGATGGTTTTTGTCGAGGGGCGTCGCAAACTCGGAACGCTCGTCAGTTTGATCACGATTTTCGGGTTTGGCTTTTCCTTTTTTGCGATACTTCAAAGCGTACTCAGCCCGAACAAGATATATGGAATCTATTCTTCCGAATTTGCGGTCCCTTTTGGTTCGTTTGTAAACCGTCACAATTTTGCGGCTTACGCCGAAATGTGTCTTTCGGTTCCGCTGGGATTGCTTGTCGCCGACGCAATCGGCAAGGACAAGAAACTGCTTTATTTTACGGCGATCGGTGTGATCGGTATCGCATTGCTGCTGAGCGGATCACGGGGAGGGCTCGTTGCCGCGATCTCGGGGATCGCGTTCCTGATCTTTCTGCTGGGAAGGCGGCAGGGCAAGAGAAGCGTCCTGTTAAAACTCGGAGCAGCCGCGGTTATTTTGGGAGTGGTTATTGCCGGAGCTATTCTGGTGGGTGGCGAAACCTCGCTTAACCGGTTTGCTGAAACCGCCGCTTCGCGAGACATCACAACCAATCGGTCTCAGATTTGGTCGGTCAGCCTCAAAATGGCCGGTGCCAACTTGCCATTTGGGGTCGGTCTTGGTGCATACGGTTTTGCGTATTCCCGCTATGACTCGCAAAACGGAATGGAGCGGGTTGAGCAGGCGCACAACGACTACCTTCAAGTGTTGACTGACGGCGGATTGATCGGGATCCTTCTGGGTGCGGCGTTTATTGTTTTGCTGTTTAGGGCGGGGCTGGAAGCCTCAAAGGCACATGACAAGTATTTGCGCGGGGCGGCTGCAGGAGCGTTGGCAGGCTGCTTCGCGGTTTTTGTCCACAGCCTTTTCGACTTCGTGCTTCACACGACGGCCGTCGCCGTCCTGTTTCTTTCGATGTGCAGTCTAGTTTTTGCGGCCTTGAGGCTGAAAAGGTCGGAAAAGGTCCCAATTCCGACGAAACCCGCCGGCAACGTTACGTCGATCGCCGAACGATAGAGATTGCTCTCGATAGCGCCGGAATTCGGATGGCTACTCGCTTGGCTGCATCTCGGGCTCTTTGCCGGGCCTTCCCCTAAACAAACCAATCAGATACCAAATAATTCCGTGCGAAACATACGTAACCGAGAGCGCGAGCAGCGCGATCTGCGAATAAAGCCATATGAACATCCCTGCGGCGCCCAGGATTATCATCAGATAGATATTGTTCCGGCCCGTACCGACGTTCTTAAAACTCGTATGCTTGATGGTGCTTACCATCAGAGTGCCGAGGGCGAGTGAGAGAAGAATCAAAAGGATCGAATAGAACTCGGCGTATCCAACCCCATAGCTGTTCAAGGGGACCGGATGGAAATGCACGATCGAAGCTATCAAACCGGCGGCGGGAGGAATGGGAAGCCCGACAAAATTCTTTTTGTCCATCTTCGGCGTTCCTTCGGCAAGAATTCTCGGCCTTGTCGCCTGCAAGTTGAATCTCGCGAGCCGCAAAACCCCGCACATCAAATAGACGAAAAGGGCAAACAGACCGATATTGTTGAGCGAGGTGCCATCAGGAAACGAAACTCCGAAGGCCCAGCCGTATAGCAGCGTCACGGGAGCGATGCCGAAGGTCAGTGCATCTGCGAGCGAATCGAGCTGAACGCCCAGTTCGGTCGTGGTTCGCGTCATTCTCGCAAGTCTTCCATCAAGCGTATCAAAAAGAATGGCGAGCCCAATCGCGATAGCGGCGTAGTCAAAATTCTGCGAGGCCAGAACAACGTTCTTGTCGGCGATCCGAAAACCGCGCAGGCTGAAAATTACAGCAAGAAAACCCATGCAGATGTTCGCCGCAGTGAAAGCCGTCGGTATCAGATAAAGACCTTTTCGGATCCCCTTGTGTTGTGGTGTTTCTTCGCCCATCAATCAAATCGCCTTTGCGCCCGTAAAACCGGGAAGTTTCGCGATCACGGTTTCGCCGCCTTTTACCTTTTGCCCGATCTCGACCAAAACCTCCGAACCTGACGGCATCAGCAGGTCCGTGCGCGAGCCAAATTTAATCAAGCCGTACTTTTGGCCCCTTTCAAGCGCGTCCCCTTCGGAAACCCTGCAAACGATTCTTCGGGCAAGTATTCCGACAATTTGAGTGCATGTAACGCTGGTATCACCGTCCACAATCGTGATCGCGTTTCGTTCGTTTGTTTCACTCGCGCTGTTGCTCGTCGCCGGACGTTTTAGCCCTTTGAACATTCTGACTTCGCTGACGGTCCCGGCTATCGGGGCGCGATTGAGATGAACGTTCAGCGGGGAAAGGAAGACGCTTACAAAAACCCCCGACTCCCTGTTTTCAATCCTGGTTACGGTTCCGTCAGCCGATGATACGACAATTCCCTCGTCATTTGGAATCACCCGTGCCGGATCGCGGAAAAAGAAAATCATAAACCCCGCAATCGCAAGGAAGGGGAATCCCATCCACCACCAGGAGGTAAAAAAGAATATCAGGGCGATTCCCAGCGGAACACCCACAAATGGCAAACCGTCTTTGTCCATACGAATTCCCGAAATTCAGAAAGAATTCAGGCTTTGAAGCTATGCGGTCTATCTTACGTCAGTTCTTTCGCTTTGAAAAATGGAAAAGGCCCGGCTTCGAAAGGAAACCGGGCTCTGGAGGATTTCAAGGAGAAAGAACAATTTGCCGATTATCTGACGGGATTGTCCTTTGCAAAGCTGTACGCGCACCAAGCGGAGATGAGGTGCACAACCCAACCCAGCATTCCAGCGGTACCGATCCAGGAAAATCCGGTTAAAACCAACCAAATGATTCCTACGATAACCCTACCGTTGTAAATCTGGCCGACACCGGGTACCAGCAAACTAAGAATTCCAGCCAATAACGGATCTCTCATTTTTCTTACCTCCGGAATGTGTTACGAAGCCCAATATGTACATGTTCCCAACACCGAAAAAATATTTTCTATTTGGATTTCCTGACATCGACGATCTCGCCCTTAAACATTCTGACAAGCGTCCTAACCCGAGTATCCGACTGAGCTCGTTTAAGAAGATCCTCTTCAGTAGGATTTTCCGGGAGCTCGTAAACCTCAACAGCTTCTTCCGCCGGTTCGTTTTGAAAATCAGCAGCAATCTTTACGGCGCGATTGTCTTTGGCTGCCTCTTCAACCGAAATCGGCGGGAATTCGTAAGCTTCATTCGCCTTTTTCACGCGGAACTTTAAAAGTTCGGTTTCCGGAAGTTTTACAGGCCTTAAATTGTCGCCTTTGCGTTCCAGAAACGATTCGAAATCGGCATCCATTTGTCGATCCTCGAAATGTTCCAGATCTTCCGAGGAAAGCTGAATCGATGCATCAAATGACGGCGCGGAAGGAATCAATTCTTCTTCAAATTGATCCGGCGCGGATTCGAATTCTATTTTCGGATCGGAATAGTAGAAATTCTCGGATTCGGGCAATGAGTCTCCAAATGGGTCGGTGACTGTGGAAATGTTGGAACTATCCGCTGACTGTGCACCACCCAAATCAACCTCGACAGGAGTCTCCCGCGTGTCTTCCGGTCGATCGGTCTCCACCTCGTCAGGAGTCTTCGATTCAGTCGCTAAAGTTTTTTTTTTGACTTCGCCCGTTTGGGCTGCCGCCATCGTCTGATTTTCGGAACCGTTCCCGATTCGTTCCTCGAGTTCGGCGAGTCGATTAAGGATGGACTCAAGCGGCGCAAGTTGCGACATTTCCGCGAGTTTCAAAAGTCCGACCTCAAGGAGGTATCTGGGTTCGTTGGCGTCCCTCAGTCTGGCAGAGGTTTCGGAAAGGGAATTGAAAAAACGGATCAGATCGCGCTCGCCGAATTGCTCGGAAATCTTCCTGATGTCTTCCTCGTCAAAAGCCGAAGTTTCGAAGAGCGTCTCGGAGGAACCGGCAAGTTTGAATACCAGTATGTCGCGTATTCCCACCATCAAGTGTCCGCAAAAGTTCGTCAGGTCGTGTCCGCTGCGCGAAAGTTCAGACACAATCTCGACAAGCCGGGCGGAATCCTTTTCGGCGATTGCGGTTAGCGTCGAGACAACAACCTCGGCGCCCGCGATTCCAAGAGCCGACGCGACGTCATCCGCGGTAACCGCACCTTCGGCAAAACTGATCACCTGATCAAAGTTGCTTTGCGCGTCACGCATCGAGCCCTCGCCCGACCTCGCGATTTCGATCAAAACCTTGTCTTCGATTTCGATTCCCTCGGCATCGGCGATCGTTCGAAGCCGCCCTTGGATCTTTGCGAGCGGAATCGTACGGAATTCAAATTCCTGGCACCTCGAGAGAATCGTATCGGGAACCTTGTGAAGTTCGGTCGTCGCCATTATAAAGACGACGTTGGGCGGAGGTTCCTCAAGTGTTTTTAGGAGAGCGTTGAACGAGGAACGCGAAAGCATGTGAACCTCGTCGATAATAAAAATCTTGTTTCGATCCCGGGCGGGATTTACGTTGATTCCCTCAAGAATTATCTCGCGGATTTCCTCGACCTTGGTATGCGAGGCGGCGTCGAATTCAAGAACATCAAGAGAACGACCTTCCGCCACCTCAACGCACGATTCGCAGGCGCCCTCGATCGATACATCGCATGGCGTCGGGTTCGCGGAGTCTGATTTACGGCAGTTTAGCGCCTTGGCAAGCAGTCTCGCGGTTGTTGTTTTTCCAACACCCCGAGCGCCCGAAAAAATATAAGCGTGATGGAGCCTCTCATGCTCGATGGCATTTCGAAGCGTTCTCGTAATCGGCTCCTGGCCGATGACTTCCTCAAAAACCTGAGGACGCCATTTCCTTGCGATAACTTGATAGGACATTTTGAATGATAAATCTTAGTTCAGTTCGTTTTAACTATCAATGCCTATCCTCTTCAAAAGACCGCAGTCCACTCAATTTCGATCAAGAGGCAACGCTGCTGCGCACCAATGGAACCATGCGCTTTTTCGAGATTGTTGTTTCAAACGCTCACGGGAAAGGCTAAAATGATTGGCGAATCATATCGTTTCTTGCCGTATTCGAGTTCGTGGAAGTTTTTTGCTCGAAATGCGAAATTTCCGAGCTGTGAAGCGAATCCATTATACGTATTCGTTTCAAACAGGGCAGAATCTTGATGCTGTTATTATTTGGATTGAACGATTCCCATTAAGTTCGTCTTCTTAAGTTTTTGTAACAAAAGTTCAGTCGTATCGACGGATTGCGATTCGGCGCGCACTGACAAAGAGGATTTTAAATGACCGGCACCACCAAAATGTTTTCCTTGGTCTTCTTGACCTTCCTAATTGCGGTACTCGGGTTTCCCGTTTCCATTTTTAGCGCCGGAGAGGTCGATTCAAGCTTTCAAGGATATCTGCATGGTTCGACAAATGGAACGATAAACGCGGTTAAGCGGCAACCTGATGGGAAAGTGCTTGTTGGAGGAAATTTTACCGATGTAAACGGCACCGCGGTGCGAAGCATCGCGAGGTTGAACGCCGATGGGTCTGTGGACGAAACGTTTTCTTCGCAGAATTTATTCGATTCGTTCAAGCACGGTGCGAATGTCATTTCCATCGCTGTGCAACCCGATGGAAAAATACTGGTTGGAGGCTATTTCTATACCGATGAGGGAGTTTTGTCTCCGGGCCTGAGACGGATCGAAGCAAACGCCGCCCGAGACACTTCCTTTACGACCTACTCGCTTTTTGATGGTTCAATTAATTCGATAGAAGTTTTGGCAGACGGAAAAATCCTGATCGGCGGCGCATTTTCGGGACCAGGCGGAACCCATCATATCGCCAGGCTAAATGCCGACGGCAGTGTCGATTCTAGCTTTACGGGGCCGGCAAACATCGCGGTCAACGATATCGCTGTATTGGCGGACGGTTCGATGCTTCTCGCCGGATACACGCCCGGGTCTGCCAGTACGGGGCTTTTGCGAAAGCTGCTTCCGAACGGTACGGAGGATCCCGGTTTTCCGGAGATCCAAACCTCTGGCGGATTTGATTCTGTCGCGCTCAAAGCAAACGGGCAGATACTCGTTACCGGAGATTTTACGCAAATCAACGGTTTCTCACTTGGGCACATCGCCCTCTTTAATTCCAATGGATCGATAGATCTCACTTTCAATCAGAACAACACCGGTGTCAGTACCGGTTTATCCGTACACGCCTACGATGCCGAGATCGCGGCGGACGGAAAGATCGTGGTTGGCGGCCGGTTTTTGAAGTACAACAACGTAGATCGCAATTGTCTCGCCAGACTCGAGTCAAACGGCCTCCTTGACAAGGGTTTTTCCTCAAACGATGAGCTCATCAATGGCACTTCAGTTTATGATCTCGAGATCGAGCCGGGCGGCTCCGTTCTGGTCGGGGCGACTTCCGCCGACTACCCACTGACCGTCAGGCGCTACTTTTCCGATGGAACTCCGGATCCAGCATTTCGACCGATATTTTCCTACAACGGGCGGGTCGAGAAAATCGCCAAGCAAAACGATGGGAAGATAGTCGTGGCGGGCACCTTCCCGTATGCGAATCAGACAAAGAGAAACGGTTTGGCGCGCTTCAACATCGATGGTTCGCTTGACGGCTCATTCGTTCCCTACTCGAACTCGATTAACATCCCGATCGAGTTTAGCGCTCTTGCGATTCAACCTGATGGGAAGCTCCTTGTCGCGGAAACATTCGCCGATCAGGTATATCGTCTCAACACGGACGGTTCGAAGGAAACCGCGTTTAGCCCGCCATTTTTTGGAAGGACAAAGGACATTGCAATTCTTCAGGACGGGAAAATCTTGATCGGAGGCGCGTACGGGCTGAAAAGACTCAATTCAAACGGAAGCAACGACACTACTTTTTCGGCCTCGGTTACGGGTGTTCAAAGCGTAAGGGTCCAGCCGGACGGGAAGATTCTGATAGGCGGCACATTTACATCCGTCAGCGGTTCGATACGTGGTAGGGTTGCGCGGCTTAATGCCGACGGTTCGCTCGATACATCATTCAATCCGCCGGGCGGCGCGAACGCTTCCGTCTTTGCGGTCGAGTACCAACCCGATGGAAAGATACTGGTTGGCGGGGATTTTACATCGCTAAACGGCGGGAGCAATCTGCGTATCGGGAGATTTCTACCGGATGGATCGGTTGACGCTGGATTCAATCAAACTGCTGACGGCACGGTTCGGGCAATCAAGCTGGAAGCGGGAGGCAAGATAATAGTCGGCGGCTCGTTTGGCTTTATTCAAAGCCAGTCGCATGTCGGGATCGTGAGGCTCAACGAAACAGGAACGGTCGATCCGACGTTTATCGCGCGTGCGAACAAGAGTGTTTACGGGCTCGAAATCCAGGACGATCAAAAGGTTTTGGCGGGCGGGGAATTCGTGCTCTTAAACAACGAATCCGCCACCCGCGTCGTGAGACTGCTCAACGCCGCCGTACCGGAGATCGACTATTTTGACTATGACGGTGATGGAAAATCGGACATATCGATCTTGCGACCCTCGACAAACCGCTGGTACGTGCTCAAGAGCTCGACCCTTACCGTCGAAGAAAGGACATTTGGCGGCTCGGGGGATGTATCCGCGCCCGCCGATTACGATGGTGACGGGAAAACCGATATCGGGATCTATCGAGCTGCGAGCGGCGACTGGTGGTACGTATCGAGCATCACCGGTATCGAACATTCCGCACATTGGGGCGGGGCGGGCGATATTCCGCGACCGGGTGATTTTGACGGTGATGGCAAAGCGGACTTCGTCGTTTATCGTCCGGCGGAAGGGAACTGGTACCGGCTCGGTTCGACGGGCGCGACTGAGATCGTTAATTTCGGGATTCCAACGGATTTGCCGTTGGTCGGAGATTTCGATGGTGACGGAAAAACCGACCCCGCGATTTTCAGACCCTCGAGCGGCGATTGGTGGTATCGCTCGTCGGTGACGGGTCAGCAGCTGGCGGTTCATTGGGGGATCAGTACGGATATACCGGTTCCGGCGGATTACGACGGGGACGGGCGCACGGATCTTGCGGTCTATAGGCCTTCGACAGGTGTATGGTACGTACTTTCGCTGGGGTCGGGAACGTTTACGATTTTGAAATTCGGTCTTGAGGAGGACTTGCCGGTCGCGGCGGATTACGACGGCGATGGCAAGAGCGATATCGCGGTGTTCAGACCGAGTACGGGAATTTGGTACTTGCTCAACACGACCTCGGGATTTTCGGCGCTCCAATTTGGCGCCTCGGGCGACCTGCCGACTCCGAATTCGTTTGTTCGAAGTCCGTAGCGTGAGTCGAGTCGATAAGGATGAATTTCCGATGTGCGGGATGCCAAGCAATGGGACAACTTTGAAGCGCGACTGATTGGCCTTTCAATGAGGTCGTCTCATTAGTCGCTTCAAAGCTGAAATCGACTGGTAAAGTGATTTCCAAAGAATCCAAGCAAGACCCCTGCCAACTTGTGTGGCAGGTGAATGAGGTCAGCAGCCTCCAGAACAATAAACCATGACACTCCACATACTTAACGGCCGTAGCTACGGACCTTTGCCCCCTGCCGGACAAGCCGACAGGGGTCTTTCTAGCTCGCCTACTATCGCTTTCTAGATTGTTGCGCCTTTTGTCGTCGACATCACCTTTGAGACAAACTCGCGACAGAAAGGAGATCAAACCCAAATGTTCCGGCGGACAATCCGGCAGCAATAAGCGAGCTTCTAAATGTTTCAGGAAGATTTGGAGCTAAAGGGCAAGAATTTTGGAGGCTTCAGACTTAACCGCAACACAGGTTGTAATCGCTACCGTTGCTCTGTTCCCAGCCTGGCGGGATTCACAATACAGACCTTGTGCGGAGCCTGAAGCCACATGGTATCCAAGCTTTTGGCAAAGCGTGGATGGCGGAAAGGGTGGGATTCGAACCCACGGTACCCGTTAGAGCACACAGCATTTCCAATGCTGCCAGTTCAGCCACTCCTGCACCTTTCCATAAACGGCTGATATTTTTTTGGTCGTTCCGCGGGCGCGAAACGACCTTCAAACAATGGCGGAGAGGGTGGGATTCGAACCCACGGTACCCGCTAGGGCACAACGATTTTCGAGACCGCCCGATTCAACCACTCTCGCACCTCTCCGCAAATCCAACTTGTAAAAGATCTCTATCGTCTGCATTTGAAAAACTCCCTGACCAACTCCCCGCATTCATCGCCAAGAACCCCTTCGGAGATCTCCATGCGATGATTCAGGCTTTTGTTGTCACAAAGTTCAAAGAGCGTACGAACAGCGCCATATCGCTTGTCTCTGGCACCGAAAACGAGGCGTCCGATTCTTGAATTGACCAACGCTCCGGCGCACATGGCGCAAGGTTCAATGGTCGTATAAACAACGCATTCAGTCAACCGGTAGTTGCCGATTTTTTGAGCCGCCATTCGCAAGGCATTGATCTCCGAATGAGCGGTCGGGTCATTGTCGGAAATGGTAGTGTTTCCCGCAGTTGCAAGAACATTTCCCTCCGCGTCCGTGATGCAGGCACCGATCGGCACCTCGCCATTCGCGCCTGCGGCGTTGGCCGCCTCGAGCGCCAAACGCATGTATTTTTCGTCTGCCGTCATATCCTCGAACGGACCAACGCTAATTGCCTCCGATCGTTTGAACATTCTCGCACACTATCACCCAATGAACATCCGCGAAGAGCCTTCTGGATAGCATCACGGCAGCAATCTACAAACGCAACGGCGGACGTTCGCACTTTTGAATGTGCGAAATATCGAATCGAAGCGGAAAATTCGACATTTCTTGTCGTTTGCTTCCACCCGTGATAAACCTACTATTCGAATACAGTTGGCGAGCAATCGGAAGAAAAATGGGGAACATTCACGAAACCGAAGACGCTTTTGTCGAGAACCTAAGGCTCAGCACCGAGAATCCTGTTCTGAGGGAGCTCACCGAAGAAGTAGCCGAACGCAAGAACAAGCCGGGACGAAAACCCGTTGCGGTTCCTCGGAAACTCTCCGTTTCAGAGTTCAATACCGCGATGATCCACTTCTATCGCGGAGAGTTGAGCCGTTCGAACGAGTGGCGTAAAAGGCTGGATACAACTACAAATTGGGCGGTTATCACGGCGGGTGCCACGCTTTCGTTTGTGTTTAGCTCACCCGAAAATCCGCATTTCGCAATTCCCATAAACTCGCTGCTGGTCGCGATTTTCCTTTTTATGGAGGCCCGTCGCTATCGCTATTACGAGGTTTGGGCGAGCCGCGTCAGGACGCTTGAGGCAGGATATTTTGCGCCGATGCTTTCCTACCACACGATTGCCCCGGACAAGGAATGGGCGGAACATCTGAGCGAGGATCTTCTGAGACCCTACTTTACGATCACCGAATGGGAGGCCGTCGGGCGCAGATTGCGTGCGAACTATATATGGATTTTTGGTCTTCTCGCACTCAGTTGGACGTTAAAGATCTATATTCATCCGACACCCGCGCAGGACTTCACCGAAATGGTTGAACGTGCCAGGGTTGGCCTTGCGCCGGGCGCATTGGTAATCGCGGTAGGATTTTTATTCAACGCGGTTGTAGTCGGATGGGCGATCGGTTCGCTCAGGTTGCGGGGAGCGACGAGTGAGGTAGAGCATCGCGACAGCATGGAATGGAGGCCACTGCAATCGGTGACTGATTGGGCCGAGACCGAAGCGAGAAAGCGCATGATCAAACGCGCCCGAAAGAGAAGAGCCAAGAAAGCCGGCAAGCAAACACAAAACAAGGAATAAAGTCGCCTGAAACGATTCTCTCGCTTTGGCCTCGAAAGTTATTCAGCAAAAAAAGCTTTTCGCACGCTCGTCGATTTTAAACTACGGGTCTGGTGTCCTAAAATCTATCAAAATCAACTTTTTCAACAGTGAGGAACAAATAATGTCGGGACAATTGGAAGAAAGAGGCAAAGCCCTTGAAAATGAGTATTTTCGCCGCAAGGAGCAGGAACTCATCGAAAAGATGAAGGCCAAGCTCGGCAAGGAAGAAACCCGCGAACTGGGTTTGGAATGTCCGAAATGCGACGGAAAACTCGTGGAAACAAAGTACGAAAACATTTTGATTGATGTGTGCGACAAATGTTCGGGTGTCTGGCTGGACGCCGGTGAACTCGCGCAGGTAGTGGACAAGGAAGAGGGCCAGGGCTGGCTCAGGAGATTCTTTGACTAGGGCATACCGAAGATTCCCGAAGATCCCGCTTGTCATCGTCATCTTCACGGCGGTGGCGTTCGGTTTTGCCAAAAAGCCGGATCTTCGGGAGTTTTCCTTTGAAAGCAAAGAGCTTTCACGAACCGCGACTTACAGGATTTTGCTTCCATCCGATTACGACAGCAGGAAAAGCAAGAAGACCAGATATCCGGTTCTTTATCTGCTTCACGGGCTCTCCGGGAGCCGCGTCGATTGGTATGACAGGACTCCGCTTGCGAAGTTGCAGGAACGGCAGCGCTTTGTGATCGTCATGCCCGATGGCGGCAACGGTTGGTACACAAACAGCGCAACAAAACCCCTCGACAAGTACGAATCATTCTTTTTCGAAGAATTGATGCCTTCGGTAAAACAAAATTTTCGCATCGCCGATGGACGTGATTCGACTTATATCGCGGGGCTTTCGATGGGAGGATTTGGTTCGATGAAGTTCGCATTGCTTCATCCCGATCTGTTTGTTCTCGCGGGTTCGTTCAGCGGAGCGCTCAAAGCGCCCCAAACCGATCCGGCGCAAAAGGTTGAATGGCAACTGCTTGCAGATTCAAACCGCGACGCGTTTGGTGCGATGGGAAGCATCACAAGGGAGAAAAACAACATCTACAAGATGGTTGAATCGCTTGATCCGCAGAAGAACGCCGAATTGCCTTTCTTCTATATCGATTGCGGAACCGAGGATTCGAGGTTGGGGCAGAGTTCGGATTTTGCGAATCTACTGCTCGAAAGAAAAATCCCCCATGAATTTCGGCAATTGCCGGGTCGTCACGACTGGAATTATTGGGGCAAACAGATCGGGGAGTTTCTGCGAATCGCTTCGAGAATGGAAGACGCGAGAAACAATGCCCGCGACGAGGTGCCAAAACAATGAAGAAAAGACTGATCGCAACACTCCTTTTGTTTCTTATGGCCTCCAGCGCGTTTGCGCAGGAGAAAACCGTTATCAACAGCCAGTACGCAAAAAGAATTCTTTCGGGCAAGCATATGTTTTCGCTCCAGTGGATAAGCTGGGACTGGTTTGGTTCTGCAAGCGTGACGAACAAGGCAGGCGTTTACTATCTGAAGGGAAGCCAAAAAAGCCGTGAGAACGATGATCTTCTGACGATAGACGGAGTGATAACGGAGATCAATCGCTACAATTTCAAGTTCAACGGAAAAATCACCACGAAGGTAAGCCACATCGCCGGAGGCGAGGAATGCGTGCGCGAGGGTGACATGACTTTTGCCATCACCGGCAAACGCAAATACTGGCGATTGCAGGAAATGGACAATCCGTGCGATGGTGTGACAGACTACGTTGACATCTATATGAGGAAGTAAAGGGTTCTTCCCGCACTTTTCGGAAAAGTGTGAAGCTTCTTTGATTTAAGCCCGCAAACCACGATTTTTTAATTGGTTGGATGTTGCGGGCAAATTATTTTTGGCCCATGTATGCATTTGCGATAGAGACGGCGCTTGGCGCCGGCAGGATCTTGCTCGAAAAGTTTGGCAAGAAGATCGGTGTTTCAAAAAAGGGAGAGATCGACCTTGTTACAGAAGCCGATCTGGCGTCTGAAAAATACGTTATCAACCAGATCGAAAACAGGTTTCCTCAGCATTCGATTCTGGCGGAGGAATCGGGTTCGACCGCGCGTGCCGGAGACATGGCCTGGAAATGGATCATTGATCCGCTTGATGGCACGACGAATTACGCGCATGGGTACCCGTGCTTCTGCGTCACGATCGCTTTGGAACACAACGGAGAACTCGTGCTCGGCGTTTCGTATGACCCGACTCGGGACGAACTTTTTGCCGCCGAGCGACGACAGGGTGCGAGCCTGAACAACAAACGGATTTCGGTTTCCGAACGAACCGCGCTATCTGATTCGCTTCTCGTAACCGGGTTTCCCTACGACATCAAGAACCGAGGCAATTTGGCAAGAACCTTCGAGACATTTCTGATGCGCTCGCGGGCCGTAAGACGCGATGGTTCGGCGGCGATCGATCTCGCCTATGTCGCCTGCGGACGTTTCGACGGTTTTTGGGAGGAAGGATTGAACCCCTGGGACGTTGCCGCCGGGATCCTCATGGTACGCGAAGCGGGCGGAACCGTAACGGGATACGACGGCGGCGAGGCAAGCATCTACAGGCCTCCATTCGTCGCGACAAACGGCGCGATACACGACGAAATGCTGGCGGTCTTGAACGAGACCAATCCCGCATCGTAAATCACACCGCGGGCGTGGTATATTTCAGATTATTCGGCCTCGCTTTATGAGATCGGTCGCCGGCATTTGGCCGGTTTCCGACTTTTGGTGACGGCCGGGATTTAAATTTGCAAGATTCGGATTCTGCTTCCCCAAGCGCAACCCGGCGTTAGATTTCAGGTTTCGCTTGGCCGATGAACAAGGTTGTTATGGCGTGGTTTCGAAGAGATAAACCCAAGCTCGAAGAACAGAAGCTTTCTGAGGAGCAGACGGTATTTACCGAAGGGCGTTTTGTAAAATGCTCGGAATGCGAGAAGCCCCTTTATCACAAGGAGCTCATGGAATCGCATCATGTCTGTATTCATTGCTCGAATCATTTCAGGCTTTCGGGTCAGGAACGGCTCGAGATGATCTTTGACGAGGGCGAGTACGAGTTGCTTGATGAGGAAGTGATCTCGGGCGATCCGCTGGAGTTTGTCGATTCCAAGCCGTATAAGAACCGGATCCAGGAGGCGATGAAGCGTTCGGGTTTGCCGGAAGCGATCGTTTCAGGAAAAGGGAAGGTCGGCGGCCACAAGGTGTTTGCGGGCGCGATGGACATGTCGTTTATCGGCGGTTCGATGGGATCGGCGGTCGGCGAGAAGATCACGAGGCTTGTCGAAAGGGCGCTAAAAACGGGCGGCGCGGTAATCGTCTTTTCAGCCTCGGGCGGCGCGAGGATGCAGGAAGGAACGCTGTCTCTGATGCAAATGGCGAAGATCTCGGCGGCTCTTGCCCAGCTCGACGAAGCCGGTCTGCCGTTTATTTCCGTTCTGACGGACCCGACAACGGGCGGTGTAACCGCAAGTTTCGCGATGCTCGGCGATGTAAATATCGCCGAACCCAAGGCGTTGATTGGTTTCGCGGGGCCGAGGGTTATCGAGCAAACGATTCGTCAAAAGCTTCCAAAGGGCTTTCAACGATCCGAATTCCTGCTCGAGCACGGAATGCTTGACATGGTAGTTGATCGAAGGGAACTCCGGGATCGCTTGATAAGAGTGCTCGATTTTATGATGAAGGACGGTTCGAAGAAGTAGTTTCGCGGCGGCACGTCATTTGACTCTAAACTAGTAAATAGCTCAGAGCGGGGAATTTAACCCCGCTTTTTGCATCGATCACCTTTGGATAACTAAAAAACTGCGCTTGGATTGGGTGTTGGTGATTGAGTGGAAATTTAGATAGCGTTTCTCAATAACATTTGCCTCTTCCTGTGGTTAAAAAGAGGTGATAAGATGCTCGAAAAGTGAACAGCAAAAAGAAACCCAGCCTGCTTCACAACTTCCACGAAATGAGCGTTTATTCGATTTGGTGGAGAGTTACTATTGGGTTTGGTTGCATGTTCTTCGGAATCCCGGCTTTAAAAGAATTATTTTTCCGTCCGAATCCCGTTTTTTGGAGGGCGCTTGACCAAGATGTTTTTGGCTTTTCATTCTATTTAGCATTCCTGGGGTTTGTGTTAGCACTAGCGATCAAGATTTTCTTCCCCAAAGTGGTAGCTGCCAGGGAGCGGTTTTTTGGAAAGTAACTTGATTTGGATAAATTGATGGCTGGAATCTCTCACAAAGAATTTGCCTCACAAATATTTGGTGAACTCACCTCACTAAAATACCTGAATGAAATCGAAAGCGGGGAGTTTCCCGCGCGTCGTAAAGAATCCCGTCATTCAGAGGAAACGTCGGTCGTCCAAATGGCAATTGAGTGGACTTTTAGTTCCTTTTCAAACGCTCTGTCTACCTTTGGAGTCAACAAATTTCGCGAGCAACCCGAAACAAAGAAAGCCATGGCTACGGCCAGGAAGATTTTGGACGATGCCGAAACCCGCACGCGTCTTTAAGATAGATTGTCTGTTGTTTGCCGCGATGACTTCGTGCGGGAAGAATTTGAGTTGCGTGTGATCCGCGAGCTTGTTGACGAAGTACTTGGGAATTTTCCTTCTGGTGTCGAAAAATCTCAGCTCACTTCGTGAGCATTCGCCTTCGCTGCTCTCGAATTGCTTGAAGAGGAACGGGATCTAAACTGAAACGGTTCCCAATAAGCATAGAATACATGTCTTCATTAATGGAATTTCGCCACAAAATTCCTAAAGGTCCGAAATGGTAGGCCTTTCGACGTGTAGTGAAGCCAAAAAGTTTGATTTGCGATAACTTTGCGGCACCGTCGTCGGCTGATTGACGAATTCCAGAAGATTTGGAGGAATTTCGGTCTTTATGTTTAGAAAAGAAATGTTAGCAGCGATCGACTTGCTGTTGCCGCTTTTGCCGATGCTTTTTGCTTTCGCCACCAAATCACCGGCGAGAAGGTCCCTACAGGAATGGGTTCTTATGATTTCAATCTTTCTCTGCGCATTCATGTCGCATTCAATTGTTGAAATCGCTGATCTTAGCTCCAGAACGGTTGATGCGGGCATTATCAGGCGGATTATCGAATCCGTCTTCTTTTCATTTTTTGGCAACTACCTTTACCCGATCGTGTATTTCGTTTCTTTGACGGCGGTTTATTGGCTGATTCTCCGGCCGAGATCCCGGGCGACTCGTGCTGGTGTCGTTAAATAGGTCTTTGCGGCGAATGGTTCGGCTGTACGAAGTCTCATTTTCTTATTGGACGTGATGCGATTAAGTATGGATTTAAAGAAAGCGATTGTTTTTGCGTTCCCATTTTCGATGGTCTCGGCGGCGATCAATCTCGGCTTGGTGCGCCGGTTTAGCTTAAGTCTGCTTGACGTTCGACTTTTTCTTACCGCTTTGCCCTTGTTTTTCAGCTATGCTTTTGCCTGCTACGTTTTGCTTGGGCAAAGTTCGAAGTAGAAATGAGATTCAGGAGAAAGCGCCATTCAAGAGTCGAAGTCTTGTGCTGAACGTTTCTCGCCTTTTAGGTTGCCTATCGTCGATAGGCGATTACCGCAGACCTTCTTTTTGCCTCTTTAGAAGTTCAGGGTATCGACAACACTCGGATCTAGACTGATGGGTACCATTAAGTAATAAGATTCTGAGTTTGAAGTGCATTGGATGAATTTTCATTGTTATGTAAATGGGACATTTATGGCGCATTTTTCACTAATTGGGACATTTAAATGTCCCAATTAGCTTGAAAATGTCCGTTTTCCCCCGCATAATGTCCCAATTACTGTAAATGGGACATTTAGATGTCCCATTTATGAGTTGTGCAATTGACTCAATGCGAAAAAGAAGCAAGAAATCTAAGTTTGAAGCACTGATTAGGAGCCTATTGGAGGATAATCCTGAAGTTTCGATCCGTTCGATTGCGGAAGCGGCGGGTGTACCCCCTGATGAAACCGAGCGCAGAGCAATTCGAAGGGCCCTTAAATCGTTGGTCGAACAGGATCTTATCATTGCTCAAGGAAATGCCAGGTCACGCGTCTATGTCCTTCGCAAAGACGTTCAGGAAGACGAGGGGAATTCGCACGGTATCTCCAAAGCCACCGATTCAAACAAGGGGGTAATTGAAGTCCCCGGAATCAAGCTATCCAAAGAGTCAATGAATCTTTTGCGGTACGTAACGCAACCACTCGAAGTAAGGCAACCGATTGGATACATTCAGAATTTTATTCGCACATACGAACCGGACCAATCCAATTACTTGACACCCGAGGAACGAGAAAAATTGAAGCAGGTCGGCCAAGTGGAAGCAGAAGTTCGTCCCGCTGGCACATATGCTCGGAAAATACTCGATCGGTTGCTAATCGACCTTTCATGGAACTCAAGCCGTCTCGAAGGAAATACCTATTCGCTCCTCGAAACAAAGAGGCTCATCGAACTCGGTGAGGCGGCCGAGGGCAAAGATATTGTTGAAGCTCAAATGATCCTCAACCACAAATCCGCGATTGAGTACATTGTCGACATTGTAGAGGAAGACCAAATTACCTCACATCAGATATGCAGCATCCATGCTTTGTTATCTGAAAACCTGCTCGGTGATTCGTCTGCCTCCGGAAGATTGAGATCGGTGGTCGTGGGAATCGGCGGCTCAAGCTATTTGCCTCTCGAAAACCCACATCTGATTAGGGAGTGTCTGGATCTGTTTGTAGAGAAAGTAAATCAAATTGACGATCCATTCGAGCAGTCGCTCTTCTCTCTGGTCCATCTTTCCTACCTGCAGGCTTTCGAGGACGTGAACAAGAGAACCGCACGACTCGTGGCAAACATACCGTTGCTGAAAAAGAACCTGAAACCACTTTCATTTGTTGAAGTTGACAGTAGGATTTACGTGAATGCCCTACTCGGGATTTACGAGAAGAATGATACAAGCCTGCTTCGCGATTTGTTTATCTGGGCCTACAATCGCTCGTCTCAAAAGTACACCGCAATTCAGCAGGCCATCGGCGAGCCGAATCCACTGAAATTGAGATACCGGAAAGAAATCCAAGAGATCGTCAGATCGGTAATCCTTGAGAAAACCAGCGGTGAATTTGTCGTGGATAGAATTCGTGAACTTGTTGACCTCGGTGGCTTCGAGATCGATCACAGAGACCAGATCTTCGGCCTTATTGAAGATGAATTTGTTAGTTTGCACGAAGGAAACATCGCAAGATTCAGAATCCGACCCAGCGAGTATCAGGAATGGAAAGAACTGCAGTAGAACCTTCCCTCCACCCAGGCAACAATAACCCGTGCACGAATTCGACAAACAGTTATTATCGACATTGAGCGCAAGAATATTCCACATCAACTGGATAGGAATCCGTCTCATTCTGCCTTGAAGTCCCGGGGTTGTCCCAGCCCCAAGAAAGCGGACTTAGATTCCCGCTTCCAGGGAACTGGGATCACAACGCCTCGTGAACTGAATCGTGATGCTGGTCACTATTTCAAGACATTCTCGCAACGGATCTCGGTGTATTGGCTGTCAAACGAACCCGCGGTTGTTGAAAGGAATTTACCGCCGACGTATTGCTGATAGAGTCCGTAGTAGCCGTAAAAGCATTTGCCCTCGCCGTTGTCCTTGAAGGCGACCACGCCCGTCCTGCCGCGTCCGAGGATTATCCCCGTAAGCTGATTTCTACGTATTCCCCAATCGCTCGTCGTTACGACGGATTTCAGAAAAGTGTAGTTGCGGTTCTTTACCTTGGATTCGTTGATAAATACGCTCTTGAATAGCGCTTCGAGAGACGCATTGCTCACCGTCGGACGCGGCAGGCGCTCGGCGTCAACCTTCGCGTTGTAGTTCGCAATCGCCTTTTGTGCGCGTTCCTCCTGTGTTCCAAAGCCCTTTACCAGCGTGGCCGTATCGGCGGCGATCTTGGAGAAATCGGATCGATCGGGATAAACGCGGGAGACGTTTTTCCAATACGATTCGCGCAGAAGGAGTCCCATGTAGTTGGTTTCGGCAATTTCCGGCGTCAATGCCTCAGCAACAAACTTCGCCTGTTGTTTTGTGATTTCGTCGTTTCTGCGAAGCGTCATTTCCACATAGTTGAGTCCTGTCTCAAGTTCTTCGGAGATTTCGCTTTTATCGGCATTCACCATCAGATCGGCGTATCTGGCGTGGTCGGCGATTCTCTTGTCGATCGCATCGCGTTTCGTAAAACTGTCCAGCTGAAGGTTTTCGCCGAGGAATTGCTCCACGCCTTCCCGGACGGCAAGTTTGTTGTCCAAACGGTTTCGGGATGTGGTTACGGCTTTCTCTCTCTTGTTCTGGAGGTCGTTCAATGCCTTGTCCATCGCCGTAAAGTCCATCTTTGGTTCCCTGCGTTTTAATGCCTTGAGAGTGTTCTCGGCGGAGACGACGCGTTCTTCCTGAATCGCCTTCCAAAAAGTATCGACCATACGCTTCCCGCCCGCCGTTTCCTGTGCGAATACCGAAAGGCTTGCGGTCAAAATCACAAATATCGCGATCGGCAGCCAATTAACTTTCATCTCTTTTCTCCTTGGGGTTGAAATCCGCTAAAATCTTTCCAAAAGGGCAGTTAGCAGTTTCGTGTTTCTGTTACGAATCGAGAACGAGTGTTAAAACCCGCTCTTGCAAGGAATCAGAATGAATTTTGAACAATCACTGGAATATCTTTTGAGTCTCGGATTCGAGCTTTCGGTCAAGAAATTCGGACTCGAGAACACGACGGTGCTGCTCGAGGCGCTTGGCAATCCCGAACGCGGATTCCTAAAAGTTCAGATTGCGGGGACGAATGGCAAGGGTTCGACCTGCGCGTTTCTCGAATCGATCTGCCTCGCGGCCGGTCTGAAGGTCGGTGTAAACACGTCGCCGCATCTCGTTTCGATCACCGAGCGCGTTAGAATCGGCGGGAATGATATTTCCGAAGAGGAGTTTGCTCGGCTCGCCACGCATGTCAAAAAGGTATCAGAGGAATTGGTGCGGGATGGGCGGCTTCAGGCTCTGCCAACATATTTCGAACATGTCACGGCCATTGCCCTGACGGCTTTTGCCGAAGCTGGCGTGGACATCGCGATTCTTGAAACAGGGCTCGGCGGACGCTTTGATGCCGTTACGGCCGCGAATTCCGAGATCGCGGGAATCACGCCGATTGACATGGATCATGTTAAAACGCTCGGGCCAACCCTCGCCGACATTGCCGGAGAAAAGGCCGCCGTGATCAGGCCTGGTGTCGCTGTAGCAATTTCGGCGCAAACCGATATTCCCGCACTCGTGCTATCCGAGAGATGCGTTGAAACGGGCGTCAAGCCACGGTTTGCTTCCGAAATTCGAATTGAAGCCAAACCGCCGGAGCGTTTTGGCGATTCCAATGTTTCCGGCGAAACCGTCATCGTAGCGGCCGATGCGGATGAGATCGGCACGGTTCGGCTCGGACTCGCGGGGAAGCATCAGATTGAGAACGCAAGAACTGCGGTGCTGCTTGCCCGAATGGTTTCTGAGCGAGGGATTTCTATTCCGGATTCCGCCGTATTGTCTGGAATTTCCAGCGCGCGGCATCCCGGAAGGTTGGAGTTTTCAAACGGCGTTTTGTTTGACGGCGCCCACAATGAGGCGGGGGCGCTTGTTCTGAGAGAGTATCTGGAACAAAATATAGAAAAGCGTTTGACGATTTTGTTCGCCGCCATGGGTGGAAAAGATGTGTCGAAAATGGCTCGGATTCTTTTTGGATTGGCCGAATCAGTAATCGTCACGACGCCGGAAAACCCTAGGGCGATGCCATCATCTGAAATCGCCGAGGTGGTTCAAAACGCGCTTCCCGATCTGAGCGTCTCGGCCATCGACGATATCGGAGATGCGTTTGAAGAGGGGCTGAGGAGGGCCGGAGACGGGTTGCTTCTCGTTACGGGGTCTCTTTATCTAATCGGCGAGATCAAGGCTTGGATCGCTGGTAACGAGATGCGTTTTAGAACGCACCGGAAAGTTTGAATAATCGGTATTTTTACAGGAAATTGAGATGTATAAGTTGGTTTTGGTAAGACACGGGCAATCTGAATGGAACAAGACAAACCAGTTTACGGGCTGGACCGATGTCGATTTGACCGATCAAGGCAGGGAAGAAGCCAAAAAAGCGGGCAGGCTTCTGAAGGAAGAGGGCTTTGAATTTGATGTTGCCTATACGTCCTTGCTCAAGCGCGCAATCAGAACGCTGAACATCATCCTCGATGAGATGGATTTGATGTGGCTCCCGGTTCATAAATCTTGGCGTTTGAACGAACGGCACTATGGCGAGCTTCAGGGGCTAAACAAGGCTCAGATGGCCGAGAAGGTTGGCGAGGAGCAGGTTTTGATCTGGCGCCGTTCCTACGATATTCCGCCGCCACCACTCGCGGCCGACGATCCGAGAAGCAGCGCGGGCGATCCGCGTTACGCCGATTTTGACGGCGGCGAGGTGCCGCTTACGGAATGCTTGAAGGACACGGTCGCCCGTTTTCTGCCCTATTGGGAATCGGTTTTGGCGCCGGCGATCAAATCGGGCAAGCGACTGATCATCGCCGCACACGGAAACTCGCTTCGGGCGTTGGTAAAATATCTTGACAACATTCCCGATGATGAAATCGTCAAACTCAACATCCCCACGGGGGTTCCGCTTGTATATGAACTCGATGAGTCGCTAAAGCCGTTAAAGCATTACTATCTCGGAGATCCGGAAGAGATTCGAAAACTTGAGGAAGCGGTTGCCAATCAGGGAAAGGCGGGCAATTAGGCCAAAAGTTGCGCGCGTATTAATTTTGCCTCCAACTAGCTAGAGAAAAACGAAGGAGTAGGAAAAATGAAAAAGTCGCTATTGCTGGTAGTCGTTGTGTTGTTTCTCGTTCCCGTTGTGAACGCGCAAAAAATATCGGATGCCGCCGCGGCCCTCGGTTTGAAGGAGGCGCTGACCAAGGGAATCGATTTCGCGGTGGACACGCTCGGGGTCGAAGACGGGTTTTACAAAAACAACGATGTAAAAATCCCGCTCCCGAAGTCGCTTAAAAGTGTTGCCCGTGTGGCGCGTTTTGCAGGATACGGCGAGCGCGTCGATTCGTTTGAACTTGCGATGAACCGAGCAGCGGAGAAAGCGGTTCCCGTTGCAAAAGATGTTTTTGTTGACGCCTTGTCCCAGATGACCTTTGATGACGCCAGGAAAATCCTCTTTAGCGGCGAAGACGATGCGGCGACGCAGTTCTTCAGAAGAACGTCCGAGGAAAAGCTCAGGACGAAATTCAGACCGATCGTGGAGAAATTCACCGCGGAAACCGGTGTTACCAGCAGCTACAAGAGAATGGTTGAAAAGGCGGGCTGGATGGCACGGTTTGCCGGCAAGGACGCGCAGGATCTTGACGGATACGTGACTCAGAAGGCTCTTGACGGCACGTTTTACATGGTCGCGCAAGAAGAAAAGAAGATTCGTAAGGACCCGATCGGAAGAACTACCCAGATTCTTCGCGATGTCTTTGGCATTCTAAAATAGTAAATCGGAGCAATCCCCTAAAAACGCGGCGTCGATTTGGCGCCGCGTTTTTGATTGTTGGCTGATTTGATTTCAAAGTTGAGCGAAGCGGTATTGGGGCGGTTTCACATGAAGCCGTTGAAATTATAGAATGTGGGTTTCGACCAGACCCGTTTCCCAAGACCTACGTTGCGTGTCCTGAGTTTAAGGGGACGCCTGAGCGAGAATATGGTGATCAAGAACATCTCCGTTCGCGGAGCCAGACAACACAACCTCAGAAATATCGATATCGATATCCCGCGCAACAAGTTTACCGTAATCACGGGGCTTTCGGGTTCGGGCAAGTCCTCGCTTGCGTTTGACACGATTTATGCCGAAGGGCAGAGGAGATACGTCGAATCGCTTTCGGCGTACGCGCGTCAGTTTCTTGATCAACTCGAAAAGCCCGATGTGGACTCGGTCGAAGGTTTGTCCCCGGCGATTTCGATCGAACAGAAGACGGTTTCAAGATCACCGCGTTCGACGGTCGGCACGGTAACCGAAATCTATGACTACATTCGTCTCCTTTTTTCCTCGATCGGCATACCGCATTGTCCGAATTGCGACGCACCGATCCAGAGGCAGCCCGTAGAACAGATAATCGAGGACATTCTCAGCATCGATGACGGAGAGCGAGTGATGATTCTCGCGCCGATCGTACGCGGCAGAAAGGGCGAGTTCAAAAAGGAACTTGAAAAGCTTCACAAGGAAGGATTTCTGCGCGCCAGGATCGACGGCGAGCTTCGCGCGCTGGATGAGGAGATAAAACTCAAGAAGCAGTTGAATCACACGATCGAGGTCGTGGTCGATCGGCTCTTGATTAAGGAAGGAATCGAACCGCGTCTCTCCGAATCCGTAAAAACGGCTGTCAAGCTTACCGATGGGGCGGTTCTCGTGTCGGTTGTCGATGGCGAAGAGACGCTCTATTCCGAAAGGATGGCGTGCGTCAATTGCAAGATCAACATCGCTCCTCTTGAACCACGCTCGTTCTCGTTCAACACCGCATTTGGCGCCTGCAAACGTTGCGAGGGAATCGGAACGATTGCCGAAATAAGCCCTTCGAGACTGATTCCGGACGATTCGCTTGCGGCGAACAAGCTTCCGCTTCTCGATGACATCGACAATGCCGCTTCGGGGTATTTTCGTGCTGCGCTGATAGGTCTGATCAGGGAGTACGAGAAGAAGCACAAACCCGGGTTGCGCGTCGATGCGAAATACCGCGATCTCCCGGACAAGATCAAAAAGGACTTTTTTGACGGCGTTCGTGGAAGGGTTCCGATGACGCTTTACGGCCGAACCGCGCGGCAACCGTGGAGCGGCGTAACGCAATTTTTGAAGGGCAGGATGCATTCGGCGGGATCAGAGAAGATTCGGACCTCGCTCGAACAGCTTGTCGCTCCCGTCACATGCGAGGAATGCGGCGGGCATCGACTCAGAAAGGATTCGCTCGCGGTAAAGGTCGGCGGACGCGGGATCGCAGACTACGTCAGCTCGACGATCTCGGATTCGCTTCTGCTGTTTGAGTCAGTCAGACTAAATGAAAGAGAATCGAAGATCGCGGGGCAGATATTGCGAGAGATCGTCGATCGTTTGAATTTTTTGAACGCGGTCGGGTTGGGATATTTGACGCTGGACAGATCGTCAGCCTCGCTTTCGGGGGGCGAAGGGCAGAGAATTCGCCTTGCCACACAGATCGGTTCAAAGCTTCGCGGGGTTCTTTACGTATTGGACGAGCCTTCGATCGGTCTTCATCCGCGGGACAACCTCAAACTCCTCGAGACGCTTCGCGGTTTGAGGGATCTGGGAAATACGGTACTCGTAGTAGAGCATGACGAGGAAACCATCGAACAAGCGGATTATGTTGTCGATCTCGGCCCAGGCGCGGGATCGCGCGGCGGCGAGGTCGTCGGAGTTGGCACACCGAAGGAGATCCTCAAGAGCAAGAAATCGCTGACGGCGAAATATCTTTCGGGCAAGCTCAAAATCGCTGTTCCGGAAAAGCGTCGAAAAGCGAAGGGCCGAGGAATAACCGTAAAGGGCGCATCGGCACGGAATCTCAAGGATGTCGATGTAAATTTTCCGCTTGGCGTTTTGACGGTCGTTACCGGCGTTTCGGGTTCGGGAAAATCAACACTTGTTGACGAGATACTTTATAGGGCGCTTTCCCGTGAGATCTATAAATCGCACAAAGAACCGCTCGAACACAAAAAGATTGTCGGGATCAAGACGATCGACAAAATCGTCGAGATCGATCAGAAACCGATCGGACGAACTCCGCGTTCCAACCCAGCCACCTACACCGGAGTGTTTGGCCCGATTCGAGAGCTGTATGCGATGCTCCCGGAATCCCGCGAGCGCGGCTACAAGGCGGGCAGGTTTTCTTTCAACGTAAAGGAAGGCCGCTGCGAGCCATGCGAGGGCGCTGGCATGAAGCGCATCGAGATGAATTTTCTTCCCGACGTATTCGTAACCTGCGATGTGTGCCATGGCATGCGCTATAACCGCGAGACACTTTCGGTGAAATACAAGGGACTTTCGATAGCCGACATGCTCGATACCACCATCGAGGATGCCTTGCCGATTCTCGAGAACATCCCAGCGATCAAGCAAAAGCTTCAGACCTTGATCGAAGTCGGGCTCGGATACCTCAAACTCGGACAATCGGCGACCACGATCTCGGGCGGCGAGGCGCAGCGGGTAAAACTTTCAAAGGAACTCTCGAAACGCGCCACCGGAAATACGATCTACATTCTCGACGAGCCGACGACGGGTCTTCATTTCGAGGATGTCAGGAGGCTCTTGGAAGTGCTCCAGAAGCTTGTCGATAACGGGAATTCCGTAATCGTGATCGAACACAATCTCGATGTGATCAAATCCGCGGATCATGTCATCGACCTCGGTCCAGAGGGTGGAGCCGGGGGCGGCGAAGTAGTCGTTGCCGGCACGCCGGAGACTGTCGCAAAATGCGGTAGTTCCCACACCGGCGCAGCTTTAAAGAGAGTGCTCTAGAAAATCTCGATTGTCGGCCCCCTTCGTTTTTTTCCCGCATCCAGATGACACGCGCAACGACTCGCGCCCGCCATCTGCGTTTCAATTCAATCCCGTTTCAGTTGGCATGAGACTTGCTAACCTCGTACCTAGTTGGCTCTCTACCCCGTAAATCACCAAAAAGGCTCGGATATTTCGCAGATTTAGCGACATTTATTCGAGGATTTGGATTTTCTCGCATTTGGCGCGGGTCTTGGCCCGCCATTGATTTCGAAACGGAGTTGGAAAATGTTGGTAAAACTCAGTTCGGTCTCGCTCTCAGTTTTCTTTGTATTGTCGATTTCAATCGCTGTATTCGCTCAGTTGCAAACGGGTGAGATTACGATTGTGGTGATGGACGCAAACGGCAATGTTGTGGAGAACGCCGCGATATCCGTATCTCCCGGCATTCGTACTTCTGGGGTTATCCGTGCCGTATCGACTAATGCCTCGGGCGAAGCCATTGTTTTCGGACTCGCACCTGGGAATTATGAAATCAAAGTTGCGGCGAGCGGCTCTGGTGACATTACCGAAAGCTTAACTGCCACCTCCGGAAAGATGAAACGCCTGACAATCAGATTGCCCGGAAAAAATCCTGGTCCAACACGGAAGAAGGATTTCTATTTCGAGCAATCCGCGTTTCATCCGTTGGGACTATCCGTAACCGAAGAGCTTCGATATCCGGGATATGCTCGGATTCAGCCAACCACGGGAATTTCCATCGATGGCTCAACCGAATCGGACAATGTTTATTTTGTTGACGGTCAGCAAGTTGGAAATGTGGTTCGGGGAAATCTAAACAGAACATTCGACCTGCCACTTGAATTGCTTTCCGAAGTTCGAACCACTACCCCCGATTTCGGACGCGCCAATCAGGGGACGATCGGAAGCTATCTCAGCTTCACAACGCGTGGAGGAAATAATGATTGGCATGGCGAGGCCGGTCTGACATTTATTCCTTCGGCATTGAATTTTGGCAATCGGGCAGTGCTCAATCGCTTTGGCGCCGGAGCCGGCGAGGTCGAATCTTTCCAGCCGAAAAAGGACGATTCAAACGGTTTTGTGCCCGTAATGTTGCTTTCCGGTCCCGTTGTTAAAGACCGGATCTGGTTTCTTGGTTCATATACGCCGAGGATCTACGACTTGAATCGAACCATCGACTATTTTGACTCGCCCGATCCGCTAACGCGTACAGTTATTGATTCCGTCGTTTACGGAGCAACCCGCAAGCAGGAATTCGCCTTTGGACGTTTTGATTTTGCGGCCTCCAAAAATCTGACGGGAGCGATCAGTTTTCTTTGGAACCCGACAATCGGAGACGGTATTCTTCCGGATGCGGGAAGCGGTCTGACCGGGGTTCCGCCTTCGGGAGGTTTCGGAACCGCAGCATCGTTTGCGGCGGATCGGGGAGGAAGGTTCAATTCAAACCTGTTCAGCGCGCGTCTGAATTGGGTGCCCGCAAAACGTTTCCATACCGAGTTTCGATTCGGGAGAACGTTTGCAAATGACAAGCTCGGTTCGTATGGAATCGACGGTTCAACCCGATATTTCTGTTCAACTTCGGGCACTCCTCAAAATGTGCCCGGTTCCAATTGTCTCCCTGGGTTCGACACCGGAGTTAACTCCCTGAAGAAAAGTGATGCGCAGGTTTCTACAAGCATTGGAGCGGATGGGGGTATTGCTGGTATCTCGCTCATCGGCAAGCACCATTTGAGGTTCGGTTACCAGTACGATCGTTTCAAAGCGAACATAGACGATGGATATGCGGACACGGGGTTAATCGCTCTTTACTACGGAGTGCCGATTTCGACGCTCATTGGCCTGACGCCGACCGAAGGAAATCTGGGATCGGGATTTCTTCAAAGGTTCGGCAATGTCGGAGACGCGGTTTCGTCGAATCAATCCGCTTACGCCGGAACCGATTGGCGGATAACGCCTCGACTGACCACCAGGATCGGGTTGCGGATCGAAAAGGAAGACGGAGGTCGATATTTGGGGCCGGCCGATGATTCGAACCCAAACAGCTTTGTTCCGATCAGATTTGGTTGGGGCGACAAGTTATCACCTCAGATCGGCTTTGCGGCCGACGTCTTTGGAAATGGAAAAACGCTTGTGCGAGGCGCGTGGAGCCGTTCGTATGACAGGCTTAAGAATCAGATCGCCGAGAACCTCACGAGCGAGCTTTTTGTCAGGGACTACTTTGAGATCCTTCCGCAGCGGGGAGCCAGTTATGACTCCTATACCTATGCAAATATCCTTGGCGGTGACACTTCGTTTGCTCCGCAGTGCCCGCGAACAGGTCCCGGATATTCGGTTTGTCGGTTCGGATTCCTTACCATCGGATTTCCGGAGCCATTCGACCCGCTTCCAATAGTCGATCCCGAGCTCAAAGCCACTTTTCAAGATTTTTTCTTTGGCTCGATTAATCAGGAAATCGCCTTTGGCTTGGAATTAAGCGGTAGTTTTGTCCATACGGACCTTAGGAATCCGATTGAAGATGTGGGTGTGTTCAATGATCAGGGGAGCGAGGCTTATGCCTATTCAAATCCCGGCAGGGGACTATTTTGCGAAATCGGTCTTACATCGGGTTTCCCCTGCCAGTCCGCAAAGCGCCGATACGATGCGCTTGAAATGCATCTTTCGAGATGGTCCAAAGATTTTCGGTATTACTTTAATCTTGGGTACATTCGGAGCAAGCTACGTGGAAACTATTCGGGCCTGACCGCCTCGGACGAGGGCGGACGACTCTCACCGAATGCGAGCAGAACTTTTGATTTGCCCAGCTCCGGCTTCGACGCCGACGGCAGTCCCGATTTTGGGCCGCTTCCGGGAGATCGGCCAAACATCTTCAATTTTTCGGGAAGCTATCGCTTTGATTGGGGGAGATCGGGAGAAACCATGTTGACGGGATTTACGACGTATCGTTCGGGTACGCCGCTGACAACCTTCTACAACCTATATCAAATCCAGACTTCGGTTTTGTACGGGCGCGGGGATTTGGGAAGAACAGAACCATTTACCGAAACCAGTCTTGGCCTGACGCACCGAATCGGATTTGGAAGAGATAAGGCATACTCGCTCAGCTTTTCAGCAAACGTTTTCAACTTGTTTGACGAAAAATCCGAGTTAAACAGACAGACGCAGATCAGCTCGACCAATTTCACTTCGACTGCATTGACTTCCGCCGGTTGCACAACATGCCAGATTCAGCCCGGCGTTTACGACACGATCTTCAACAACGGCGGAATTTCCCAGTTTGTTACAAACTACTTGAACACACGCGGGACAAGTACCACAGGTTTTAGAAACGACTACAACCTGCCAAACCTTTATCAGGATCCGCGTTCGGTGAGGTTTTCGGTCAAGCTACTTTTTTAATCCCTAAAATCTTACGATTTCGAAAACCATTTCACTAAAAAAGTCCGGATTCCAAACCTTTTTGGTTTGGAATCCGGACTTTTCATTAAATCACTATAATTGATTAGTTTCTCAGTGACTCGACAATCTCCGCCGCCTTTTCCTTGTACGACGGACCCGTTTCCCTAAAAAACAATCCCGTGTAAATCGGTTCCTTGCTTTCCGACCTCCCGAGCGCCGCAACGCGGTCATCCGGCGAGTATTCTTCCGGAAGCGAAGAAACGCGATCCTCCCAGCTATCGTAAGTTACGGTTTTGTGAAACTCGACGCATGGCGAAAGAACGTGAACAAAAGAAAACCCGCGATGCGCGATGGCTTCTTTTATTAGTCGCGAAACATTCTCCCTGTCTTGTGAGAAGACGCGCGCCACATAAGTCGCGCCAAACGTCAGTGCCATTGTCGTCGGATTGAGCGGGTTTGCGATATTTCCATAGGGCGATGTTCCGCTAATCATTCCCACCGGCGAGGTCGGCGAAGTTTGGCCTTTTGTCAGACCATAGATGGCATTGTCGAGAAGCAGATAAGTAAGATCGAAGTTGCTTCTTGCGGCATGCGGGAAATGGCCGCCGCCGATGCCCACGCCGTCTCCATCGCCGCCAACCGCGACCACGGTAAGTTCCGGATTAGCGAGTTTTACACCGGTCGCGACCGGAATCGCGCGCCCGTGAAGGGCGTGAAGGCCAAAGCCCTTTATAAAGAAGGGGAATCTGCCTGAACAACCGATGCCGCTGACACAAACAAAATCCTTTGTCGCGATACCGAGCTCGTCAGCCGCCTCGTAAAGCCCCAAAAGCGGTGTGAAGTGACCGCAACCAGGACACCATGTCGGTAGATTGTCGCGAAACTCACGCGCCTTTCTTTCCTTCGCACGTTCAAACGACTGTAAGACGTGGCGTTTCTGCAATACGTTCATAATGTACCTCTTTGATTTTTTCCGCTATCGCCTTTGGACTTGGAAGAGTCACGCTCGGGATTTGCATTTCGACGGGTCTGATACCGTACCGCGACTTCATAAGCGCCGCATACTGACCCGAGTAATTCATCTCGGGAATGATCACTTCGCGACAGGAATCGAAAAACGCCCGAAAATAAGCTTCCGGCTGCGGATTGATCATCATCGAAACCATAAGCTTTGATTTGATGCCTTCCTCCCGCGCCAATTCCATCGCTTCGATCACCGAACCTGTCACTGATCCCCAACAGGTGATCCCAATCTCGGCGTCGTCATCGCCAATGGTCGTCGGGGCGGGAAGTTCGGCCATCATCGATTCAAATTTTCGATAACGCTTCGCCTGCATGCGCTCATGAACGGCTGCGTCAAAATTGGGGTTTCCGGTGTCCGAATGTTCGAGACCCGTAATCGAGTAAAACGCACCGTCTTCGCCGGGAGCCACCCACGGGGAAATTCCAGTTTCCGAATCCGCAAAACGGTTGTATCCGGCGAGTTCTCCCTCGTTTGGCTTGACGCGCGTAGATCGGTTCAAATCCTGGCTGCGATCGATGCGGTTCACAACGGTGTGTTGGCCGAGAAAAAGATCACTCAGGAATATCAAAGGTGATTGATATTTCTCAGCAAGATCGAAGGCGAGCTTTATTCCCGCATAACATTCCTCAGCGTTTGTTGGCGCCATAACGATTCTCGGCGAATCTCCCGACCCTCCGTAAAGCGCTATGTTCAGATCTCCCTGCTCGACCTTTGTCGGCAAACCGGTCGAGGGGCCGCCCCTTTGCACGTTTGCAATCACAAGCGGAACCTCGGCCATCACACCGAGATTGATCATCTCGCTCATAAGCGCGAGACCGGGACCCGCGGTTGACGTCATCGAGCGCTTGCCGGCAAACCATCCTCCCAAGACCGCGCTGATTGCCGCGATTTCGTCTTCGGATTGAAGCATCCATCCGCCGAGCTTTGGAAGCTCTTTGGCGCAAATTTCCATGATTTTCGTCGCGGGCGTAATCGGATAACCGGCAAAGAATTTGAGACCGCAATCCAAAGCGCCATACGCGATCGCTTCGTTGCCATTGATAAGGGACGCGTCGGAGGCGCCGCCGGGCGCATCGATCGAAGTATGCTCACCGTAATGTTCTTCACAGAATTGTCTTCCGGCATGAAACGCGGCGACGTTTTTGGCGGCGAGTTTTTCGCTTTTGCGTTTTAGTATGGATTCGATAATGTCGACAAACATCGACGGATCCAGACCGACCAAATAGCTCAACGCCCCCATCGAAACGATGTTTCGTGCGATCGTGTTTTGAGTGTTTTCATTCGAGATTCTCGTCAGCGGAATCGGATACGAACGTATGCCATCGGGAATCTCTGCCGACAACACATGATCCGCGATCGAGTCGTCGTCGATTTCTGTGTCGTAAATCACAAATCCGCCGTCTTTTAGATGTGCGAGATCTGCAATCGCATCCTTTCCCGTCATCGCTACGAGTACATCGATACCATCGCCCATGCTCAAAACGCGATTGGATGAAATGCGAATGTCCGTCGTGCTCTTTCCCAAACCTCGGATTTCAGCGCTGAAATTGTCGTTTACCATCAGATCGAGTCCAAGACGCGCGCTTGCCCTCGACCAAATTTTCCCGGAGGTAACAATGCCATCTCCGGCGATACCGCAAAATCTGACTGTCAGATCCTTTTGCCCCATCAAACCGCCCCCGTATTTTCACGCGTAATCTGCACCGGTGCAGAAAGCGTCTTTAGTTCGTATTTTGAAACCGAAATGCATTTCACCGGACAAGCTTTAAGGCAATTGCCGCAGCGAATGCACTCGTCATTGTCGATCGTGATCGCCTCAACCTCGCTCCAGTTGGTCGTTCGGTCGTATTCAAGCTCACCATGCTCGTTCACAACTACATTCTTTGTCAGATGAATGCAGTCAACAGGCATGACGTCGATGCATTTCATGCAATAGATGCATCGATCCAGATCGATTTGGAAATTGAAATGGCAAAGATAGCAGCGATGCGCTTCCGTCACCGCCTGCTCGCGAAGCAAACCCGTTTCGACTTCGGCGGGAAAAGTTCTTTCCGCGACGGGAATCGTCGGCATCTTTTCCTTTGGGAGAAAATCATGCTCGCGAGTTCTCGGAAGATCGGCGACCGTCAATTCGGTGATCTCGACGCATTCCGTAAATTCGACGCTTTCGAGCTTCTCGTGAACCTTTCTCGCAATCGCCCTGCCATCGGCACAGGCCTCAATCACGGTTCCCGAACCGTTTCGGAAATCGCCCGCCAAAAACAAATTGCCGCTTTTTACGGGAATTTCCGGTTCTTTGGATTCGACGCCTTCGAGATCTTCCGCCTTTTGCCCGATCGCAAGGATCACGCAGTCCGCCTCGATTACGAATTCCGAGCCTTCAACGGGCGTCATCTTTCCATCGGCGGCGATTTCATTGCGAATCAGTTTGAGTCCTTTGGTGACGCCGTTTTCGACAATTACCTCGAGCGGTGAAACCTGAAGTTCGAGATTAATGCCTTCCTCGTGGAGATGCTCCAATTCCTCCTCTCCGGAAAACTGCATGAACTCGCGGGTTCGTCGATAAGCGATCGTCGTTTCCTTCGAACCAAGCCGGTAACTCGTACGCGCGCAGTCAAGCGCCGTAAAACCGCCTCCGATAACGACCACCTTTTCCGGGCGAAAATCCATCTCGTGGCGGTTCGCCTGCATCATGTAGTCGAGCCCCCAATAAACGCCATCGGCGTCTTGGCCGGGAAGCCCGAACGTCGTCGGCAGCATGCACCCGCCGGAAATGACCACCGCATCATATTGATCCGAAAGGCTTTCCAATTCGGCCCACGAATCCACTCTTCTGTTTGTTTCGATTTTGACACCGAGATCGGTGATGGATTTGATGTCTTCGGCAACTATCTCGCGCGGAAGCCTGAACTCCGGAATCCCGTATCGCATCATTCCGCCGGGTTCCTCAAACTGTTCAAAAACCGTGACATCGTAGCCCAGGATCGCAAGGTCATTTGCCGTTGTAAGGCCTGCGGGGCCGGCCCCGATGACGAGCGCTGATTTTCCATTGGGCGTGATCTCAAGCGCAGGATCGACGGCGCCGAAATCGGAAGAAGCGCGCTTTAAAAAACAGATCTGAACGGCGTCTCCCAAACCCTCGCGTCCATGCCTGCAGGCGGGCTCGCACGGACGATTGCAGACGCGTCCCAAAACGCCGGGGAATACGTTGTCAAAACGGTTTATCTCCCAGGCTTTCTGAAAATCCTCATGAAGGATCGCCTCGATGTATCCGGGTACGTTGGTACGAATCGGACAGGCCGTTTGGCAGGGGATGTTCTTATCAAGCCAACGGCGGTCTAATTCGTCCATCGAAAGAAAAGGCATGGGTTGATGTGGTTGCTTGCCCATTCGCTGTACCTCCGGCGCAAAATTCCAACGCCAAGTGTTAAAGAACTTTTTAGAAATGTCACTCTATTGTAACGGGATTTTGATTGAAATCATAAACCAGAACACGGTTTACGAAAAGCCTCGAACGATTGAAAACGACCGCTTCGAAAAGCTTTTGATCGGGGAGCGGAAGTCATTCCGCACGGTGATTTGCAAAAACAGGACTTACCTGGATTAATCGGCGTTGCGGACGCAAGGGCAATCGAGCTTCTCCGGATTCTCCAATATCAAACCGACGCAATCCTCCTAAGGATTATTCGATTGGAAATTAAAGTCCGCCGAATTTTCCGGAAAAATAAACGACTGGCTTGGAGTATTGAAACGATAACGCTTTGATGCGATCGAAATCACATATGGCTCCCAAGTCATCACATCCTTGAACCGATAGTATCCAAATGGGTTGGTAAGCGTATATCTGATTGCACCGGATTCCGTTACAAGCTTTACAACCACGGATTCCGCCCCGCGTCCACGGGCGGTTGTCACGCGTCCTTTCAACAATTGGGGAGTTGAAGCCCCTTCGGCGAGAGTGTAATCGGCGCCTTCCACCCATGAACCGGTCGCGCGGTTTGAAACCGAGTCAAGAGATGTAGGTTGCTGCGTGGCCGATCCGTTTAGGATGCTGAAAACTTTATAGCGGGGCTCATATCCCTGGATCTCGGTTTGGTTGTATTGAAGGGTAACCGGTCCGCCGATGTTCGAACCCGCAGTGCTCCACCAACGCGTCAAACGTTCCACAGGAAGCCCGGCGGCGGCACCCGAATAGGCGCCGGAATGTGCTTGTACGGTTACGTTCCCATTTCCGGAAACGGGTCCGATTTCGAACGGAGCATAAGCGCCACCCGATCCGACAGGGAACTTATGGATCCCCGGTCCGGTCGCGCATCGGGTTAAAGGAGCGTCGATAAATGAAGCAGCGCTTCCGCCGCTGATCGCGGATGCACGGCATGCGGAAACATTTACTGGCGAGGAAATGATCCCTTCATCGAGGTACAGATTCCCGTTTACAACTATCGAAGTCAGTCCTCCGATTCCGCCGCCGTTTAGTATCAAATCACCGTTTACAACCAACGAACCGCCACCCGCGAGATTGCCATTGGATAGATCGAGTGACTCGTTGACAGTAAGGACCCTTCCGCCGCCGATCGTTACGGTTCTGCCATTGGAAACGACAAGGGTCGAAAGAGTGACATCGGCCGACGCGATCGATACATCACTCGCGGCAATCGTTATATCCGAACCCGATTCGGGTACGGTGGAATCCGACCAATTTCCCGTATTGTGCCAATCGCTATCCAGAGCGCCGGTCCATTCGGACGGCCGGTATCGTGCGAAAAACGGGGAGACGTTGCAACCGGCGGTTGAAAAACCGCCGCCAACGAAAAGATCGCCACCCTTTGCGGCCAAAACCGATGCCGGAACATCAAGCCCTGTACCGAGTGGAAACCACTCCGTTCCATCCCAACGCGCGATTCTATTCGCCGGGAGGCTGCCGATGTTTGTAAAATCGCCGGAAAGGATTATTCCGTTGCCGAATCTTGTGAGTTTTACCTGATTGCTATTACCCGGCACGCCCGCTCCGAGTGCGGACCATGATTTTCCATTCCATTTGGCGACTCTCGCCGCTGAAACACCTCCGATCGCTGTAAAGCCACCTGAAACATACAGATCGTTGCCTGCAACCGCGATCGAAGTTATTCCGCCGAAGGTAATTCCCGTGCCAAAGGTCGTCCAGCCGGTGCCGTCGTATTTGACCAGATAATTCGGGTTGTCGAGTGTTGTGGTGTCTGAGCCGACAAAGATATCGTCTCCCATCCGTGCCATGGAAGTCACATTGTTTGGAATAATCGACGAGTTGAGACCGCTCCATGAAGATCCGTTCCATTTCGCGACTCGGTTAGCGGCAACTCCGCCCGCCGTCGTGAAAGCGCCGCCGACATACACGTCTTCACCCTTTACAATGATCGCCGAGACGGTAGAATTTACGCCCGTGCCAAGAGCCGTCCAATTCGTGCCATTCCACATCGCGACATTGTTGGCAGCTATTCCACCGATCGTGCCGAAACTGCCGCCCACGTAAACCTTGTTTCCGACTGCGGCGATTGCCCTGATCGAGCTGTTCGAGGTGCCGATTCCGCTGATTCCGATTCCCAAGACGGACCATTCGGCGGAAACCCCGTTCCATTTTGCTATCCGGTTGGCCGTCACGGGGCCGGCGGCAATAAAGCTTCCGCCGACATACACATTCTCTCCCGAGGCATTGATCGCAAGCGCTAGATTATCTAGGCCGTTCCCCGAAAACGCTCCCCAATTTCCATTCGAATATATGGCGAGATTTCTGGCTCCAATACCGCCGACCGTGTCAAAGCTGCCGCCGACGAGCATTACTCCATTGCTCGCGGCCATTCCCCGCACGGGGATTGACCCTCCCGAAATACCGCCTCCGACTCCCGACCAGTTGCTACCGTCCCATCGCGCGATGTTGTTGAACAAATTCGGCGGCGTCGGCAATCCACCGCCGACATAAAGCGTCCCATCCAATACCGCAACAGCGTTAACGAATCCATCGGCGAAAAACGCCATTCGCGTCCATTGCGTTCCGTTCCATTTGGCGACATGCGAGTCGGCCTGTCCCGGAATCACGATGCGTGAACCGATCGCGATCAAATCGGTTCCCAAAGTTGCAAAGCCTTTGATGATCGTATTTGTGGACAGATTCCCAACCGCATTCCAAGTCGCGCCATTCCAAACCGCAGCGCCAAACGCAGGGTTTCCACCGGCAGTGGAGAGATTGCCACCGGCGTACAACAAACCGTCTTTTACATATAACGCTTCGATGCCTCCAAAAACGCCGCTTCCGACATCGACCCATGCCGAGCCATTCCAACTCGCGAGAAAGTTTGTCGGTGATCCCCCAACGATCGAAAAATTCCCGCCTGCATACAACGTTCCGTCATAAATCGCGAGGGCGTTGACTCCGTGGGTGCCGGTGTTGCCGAGTCCGGTTCCCAACGCGGACCACGAGGTGCCGTTCCACTTTGCGACGTTCAGCGCCGGTGTTCCGCCTGCGGTGGAGAAACTGCCTCCGACATAAACATCGGAGCCCGAAACGGCAATCGCACGAATCGTGCCGTCAAACCCCGTTCCTATCGCGGACCAATTCGTGCCGTCAAATTTTGCGATTCGTGAGACGGCGACACCGTTTACCGTTGAAAACGATCCGCCGATATAAAAATTACCGGCGGCATCGGTTGTCACGACATCGACTCTCGCATTCGCGCCGTTTGAGGTGAATGAGGTGTTCCAGCCGTCGTTGCAGCCCGTTGCCGGTGCTCCTAAATCAAATGAATCGGAACGACTATTGCTTTCATCGTTAGTAATTTGGCGCTGTCCGAATGTGGGGAGTGACAAAAAGAGGAACGTTAGAATTGCAGCGGCGCATTTATGCAGAACACTTCCAGAAGCCATTTTTACTCCTTGCCAATCCGGGATTGCCTAGATCAATACGGGTCGGGTTCGGTACCGCTATCGGATGCCATGCGCCCTGAAAACATTGGTGCGGTCGATTGCCTTTTACCGATGCAATCGACGCGCGAAGCCGAACCCTAAAGCATCAAAAACGAGTTTCAAGACGTAAGACTTCTTTCAGTGAAATCTGCCTTGAAGAGTTCGGGAACTGTCCGTGGTTGTAACTGGAAATCGCTTGAGAAGGATATTATATTTCCGCCGCTTTTGGTATTGAATTTATTTGCAAGGCTTTGCTGCCGCCCCTTGGGCTAATTGTCGTGCCTTCTCGTTCGCGTTCTTGATTGGTCCGACGACATCGGTTACACAAGCTCCTTCGTTCGTAATCTTCGATACCGTGAGATATGAAGTGACCTGATCGGGGTTTTCAGGGTCCTCGTTGGCGTTGTATCTGACGATGAGCGCTATCGGTGTCTGGCCTTTGTCAGACTTTCGCAGCACCCATTCGGCTTTGTCGCCTATTGTGGAAAACCCCGCAGATACGACCGTTGGGAGATTGAGTTTGTGCCGCCGCCCGTCGGGTGCGATGACATCGATCGACTGTCTTAGGTCTCCTTCGGAAACCTCTAGTTTGTACTCGCCAAACCCCTTGCAGGACTGTACCGACCAGCCTTCATCCTCATTGACTTCAACATCGGTGCATTTGTCTTCGGTAAGATCGGTGTAAACCGAAATGATTAAGGGAGACTTCTTGTCGGGGGCCGGCTCCACTGCCTCGGACGGGGATTCCGCAATATCTCCAGGTCCATCGGCGCCGGCAGCAGGCGAGGGCGCATTGTCTTCTTTGGGCGATGTGGGCGCGGAAGAGGTACAAGACACTGCAAGCATTCCCAAAAACACTATCAGCGCAAGCCAAATGAAGGCTTTTCGCTCTGCTTTCTCATTTTCACAAATTTTCGTAGGTGCCATGTTCTTGAAAGTACTTGATATCAGTGTTCAAGTCACTCCGCAGACTCAATTTACGTTCAACCCCGCAGATTGAACACGACTCTTCCGCCAACGATTGTGGCGACAACACCCCCTTCGAACCTGTGTCCAAAGAACGGCGAGTTTCGGGACTTCGATTCGGTTTGCTCGTAGGTCCATTCCATCGTCGGATCAATAAGCGTAACATCCGCATCGGAGCCGGGTTTTAGGCTTCCTTTGCCGTCAAGGCCGAAGATCCTTGCCGGATTCGTAGAGCACATCTCCACAAGACGTTCCAAACCAATGATTCCGGGAGCGACCAGTTTCTCAAACGCCAATCCGACCGCCGTTTCGAGGCCGGTGATGCCAAATGGAGCGGCGTCGTACTCAAGCGCCTTTTCATCCAAGTGATGCGGTGCGTGGTCGGTAGCGATGGCGTCGATTGTCCCGTCAGCGATTCCTTCAAACAGCGCTTCAAGATGTTCACGGCTCCGAAGCGGCGGCGACATTTTTGTATTGGTGTCGTATCCCTCGACATCGGCATCTGTCAAAGAGAAATGATGCGGCGCCACCTCGCAGGTGACCCTAACCCCCTCCTCTTTCGCGCGTCTGACGGCTTCAACCGCGCCGCTTGTAGAGAGATGCGCGATATGTATGTGCGCACCGGTTTCCTTTGCGAGCATGATGTCCCGTACGGCGTCCAGCACCTCGGCAATCGCCGGCATGCCCTTCAGACCAAGAAGCAAAGACATCTTGCCTTCATGCATAACGCCGCCAGCGGAAAGCGATTTGTCCTCGCAATGATCGATTACCGGTAGATCGAAGTCGCGCGCATATTCCATCGCACGGCGCATCATCCCGGCGTTGGGCACGGGTCGCCCGTCGTCTGAAACTGCGACCGCCCCGGCCGATTTCATCTCACCCATTTCCGCCAGCTCGCTTCCGTCCGAACCTTTGGTGATCGCTCCGATTGGAAACACGTTGGCGAGTCCCGCGTTTTGGGCCTGCTCGATCATAAATCGCGTAATCGCGGCATTGTCGTTGATCGGTTTTGTGTTTGGCATCGGACAGATGCTCGTCCATCCGCCTCTGACCGCCGCCGCCGCACCGGTCGCGATGGTTTCCTTGTGTTCCTCGCCGGGCTCGCGCAGATGCACGTGGAGGTCAACAAAACCGGGTGCGACGAGCAATCCGGTAGCGTCAAAAACTTCCGCATCGGCGGGTCGGGGCTCACCCTGCCTGAGCCACGCCTTTACTACTCCGTCCTCGATCAGGACGTCCATTCCGGTATTTTCGTTTACTGACGGGTCAATCAGATGCCCGCCCGCGATCAATAGCTTCATTCAAGTTTGAAGGGGAGATGCGGAATCCGAGTTGCGAATTCCTAGTTCCAAGTTCTTAGTTCCTAGCCAAAAAATGTACTGCCGGCAGCTTTAAGGAAATTCTATTCCGGACGTGCGCCTCCGGTCGCCAAATAAAGCACCGCCATTCGAACCGCGACGCCGTATTTGACCTGATCCAAAATCCGCGAACGCGCGCTATCGGCGACATCCGATGCGATTTCGATACCCCGATTCATCGGGCCGGGGTGCAGCACGATCGCATCCTTTCGAGCCAGCGCGAGGCGTTCGTTTGTCAGTCCGTAATGCACCGCATATTCGCCGAGAGTCGGGAAGTAGGCAGAATTCTGCCGTTCTTTCTGTATCCTCAGGATCATCACGACATCGGCATCCCTGATTGCATCCTCGACATGGTCGGCCACCGTGAGTCCTTCCTCAACCAATCCCGAAAACTCATCGGGGACAAGCGTTTTCGGACCGGCGACGCTAACCGTCGCCCCCATCTTGGTAAGGAGATGTATGTTCGAGCGGGCAACACGCGAATGAAGGATGTCTCCGAGAATCGCGACCCTCAAGCCGCCGAGCTGCTTTTTGTGTTCGCGGATTGTCATCGCGTCGAGAAGCGCCTGAGTCGGATGTTCGTTCGTACCATCGCCGGCGTTTACAACCGCCGCTCTCGATATCTTCGCCAACTGATGGGGCACGCCCGCACTCGAATGGCGTACGACGATGCAGTCCGGTGACATCGCGTCGAGCGTCAAAGCGGTATCGACAAGCGTTTCCCCTTTGGAAACGCTTGATGTCGAGACAGATACGTTTACGGCATCCGCCGAAAGGCGTTTGGCGGCAAGTTCAAACGAAGTACGCGTTCTCGTCGACGCCTCAAAAAAGAGATTGATAACTGTCTTTCCCCTGAGCGTGGGAACCTTTTTGATTTCCCGATCGGAAATCTCTCGGAAGTTCTCCGCCGTGTCGAGAATCCCTATTATCTCATCCGCGGTAAGATCTCGGATGCCCAGCAAATCTCTTCTATGAAAGGGCTTTTCCATAATTCGGATATAAAAAAAGCAAGGCCTTTCGAGCCTCGCTTAATCAATCACTCTGATGGCATTTCAAAAATGCCGACGGCTTCGACGCCGTCATACTGGCTGAGCATCACTTTTATGATCTCGCTCTTTTTGGTCGGAACGTTTTTTCCAATGAAATCAGCCTGAATCGGGAGTTCGCGATGTTCGCGGCCCCGATCAACAAGTACAGCAAGCTGAACCCGTTTCGGTCTGCCGAAATCCATAAGCTGATCCAGTGCCGCCCGAATCGTTCGACCCGTATAAAGAACATCATCGACAAGCACGATCGTTTTGTCCTCGATGTCCTCGGTTAACTCGGTTCGATTCACGACCGGGTTTGCGCCGACGGTTGAAAGATCGTCACGGTATAGGGTGATGTCGATGATTCCGAAAATCGGTTTCACGCCTTCGAGACTCTCGATCCTTTCGCATAGCGATTCCGCGAGCGGAACCCCGCGCCTTCTAATCCCAACCAAATACAAACCTTGGGTGCCGTGATTGCCTTCCACAATTTCGGAAGCCAGCCGCGCCATCGCGCGATTGATCTGATCCGAGTCCATGATCCTGGATTTCTCGACCAATTTTACTTCATCTGACATATCGCTTTTCGGCAAAATCCTAACAAACGACCGGCCAAAGTTCAAAGAGGGAATTCGAACAATCGGCTTGTTTCATTTATCATTTGATTTCATTTTTCATGGGAACTCTTTTTCAAAAGCTTCTGCGGCCCGCCCTGTTTCGTTTGGACGCCGAATTCGTGCATGAGAGCACGATCAGCGCGATGCGCTCAGGAATTGGTTTGACATTGACTCGCGGCCTGTTCGGAGCAAAACATCAGTTTGATGAATGCCTCAAAATCAACGTTTTCGGACTCGACTTCAAGAGCCCGATCGGACTTGCGGCAGGATTCGACAAGAACGGCGTGTTGGTTTCGCAAATGGAGGCCCTTGGATTTGGGTTTGTCGAGGTGGGAACCGTAACTCCAAAACCACAACCGGGGAATCCGAAGCCAAGGCTTTTTCGTTTGCCGGATGACGGTGCGATTCTGAATCGCATGGGTTTCAACAACGACGGCGCAGGTGCATTGGTTGGGAATCTAGTAGGGCGAAACAAGGATTTTGTTGTTGGAATAAATATAGGGAAAAACAAAGAGGTTCCCAACGAAGACGCGGTGGAGGACTATCTGGAATGTTTCAAACTCGTCAATGATTTTGCCGACTATGTCGTGCTGAATGTTTCATCTCCAAACACGCCGGGCCTTAGGGATCTTCAGCATCGAAACGAGCTTGCGGCGCTTCTGATGGCGGTTTCGACCGCTCGGAATGAATCACGGCCCGGATTGCCGCTGCTTTTGAAGATTTCCCCTGATGTCGATGACGAGACTCTCGAGAATATAGTCGAAGTTTCGATCGACGCGGGTGTTTCGGGACTAATCGTTTCGAACACGACGATTTCAAGGGCCAATCTCAAATCGGATCAAAGTTTTGTCGCAAAGATGGGTGGTGGAGGAATAAGCGGAAGGCCGCTGCTATCGCGATCGACCGAAATGCTCTCCAGAGCGTATCGGCTAACAAACGGCAAGCTTCCATTGGTCGGAGTCGGAGGGGTTTTTGATGGCGGGGACGCCTTTGAGAAAATACTTGCCGGAGCATCCCTGGTTCAGACTTACACCGGATTTATCTACGGCGGCCCCTCAATGCCAATCACGGCGGCACGGGAACTCGCCGAACTTCTTAAGAAAAACGGTTTCTCCAATGCCTCGGAGGCGGTCGGGGCACGCGTTCCCTAAAGCGCTTTCTCGCATTCTGCGATAAGCGCGCGAAGGCGTCCCGGTTCGGTTTCGGGTATCACATCGTTTCCAGAAACTTTTCGAATTTCCTCCGCGATTTTCAATGACTCCGTATAACTGTTTTTAGCGTCAATCCAATGCTTCCGCTTGCCCTCGCCGGTAACGGCATTGGATTCCGCCGCTCCTTTCTGAACGTCACCGAGAAGAGTCAGCGCTTTTCCGAAATTGTATTTCATGATCGTTTCGTCCGGTACGTCTTTTACAACCTTCCGGAGATAGCTCACGATTTCAGTCATTATCGGAACACCTTCCACTGCACGGCCGTCCGCAAGCAAAATACGAGCCTGGAGGCTTTTTGCGTCGGACACCATTCTTGGGAACTCCTGATTTGAAGGGTCGAAACTGATGATCTCCTCGCCGAGTTTTTGCGCTTCTTGCGCTAACGTCAAAGACTCAGTGAGAGCCCTTTGCTGGTGCTTTGTCTTATAAATATCAAAGAGTGTGACTGCGAGATAATACGTCGTGCCCGCATAGTTGAACTTGATATGGACATCGTTTGGCTTTTGCTCAAACAATTCCTTCCAAAGCGTGCGTGACTTAACAGCCATCTGGCGTCCGCCCTCGTAGTTTTGGGAACCATCGCCAAGAATGATGCCGTGATCCTGATATAACCGCCCCGCCGCCATTTTGATATCGGCATTCGTGGGATTGCGTTTCAGTTGATTTTCTATTACCTCGATCGCTTTCCCGCTATTTTTTTCGAAAGACTTCAAGTCTCCCGTTGCTCCCTGCAGATATCCGTGCCGGGCAAGCGCGCGAGCGTAGCCAACCATTATCTCAACCGAATCCTCGTTTGGCGGGGTCGGCGATTCATAGAGTTTTGCCGCTTCTCCGTAGGCTTTAATCGCTTCAGGTACGTTCAACTCGATAAAGTACATATCGCCCGTTTTGTAGAAACTCTGCGCGAGCTTATGCCTGTAAAGAAGATTCTTCTGGTCAGAATCGTAAAGTCGTTTCCTGATATCGAAGGCCTTCTTGTAGCTTTCCTTTGCTTTCTCGTGTTGCGCCAGATGAAACTGCAGGTAACCGCCCTGCACATCCCCGATCTTGTCGAGGGCGTCTGCGACTTCCATTTGCAGATCTGGGTCTCCGTTTGATTCAACCGCCAGCACATCAAGATATTCGAGTGCCCGCGTGACGAGGAGTTCGCGTGTCTTCGTCGCGCCGGGCAGGTTTCTAATCGAATCATGAAGCTCGAAAACCACGGAGCCGGCGAGTTTTCTGACGTCGTTGAATCGCTTCTCGGCACGCGCCTGCGCCTCCTGCGCCCTAAAAAACTGCCAGCCAAAAGCTCCAGCGGAAAGCAGAAGCAACAGGGCAAAAGCCCCGGCCGTAAAAACCGCCGCCTTGTGTCTGCCATAGAACTTTCGAACTCTGTATCCACGCGAATCCGCGGTTGCCGAAACGGGAAGTCCTCTCAAATATCTATCGATATCATCCGAGAAATCGCTCGCCGATTTATACCTCTTCTCTGGCTCCTTTCGTAGCGCCTTTAGAACGATGTTGTCGAGATCGCCCTTTAAAGAATTTGCGTCGAACCCCTTTGCATCGCCGGATTCGGCGACCTTGCTCGGATTTGGCGGATCGGTCAAAAGCACTTCTTGCGAAAACTCAAACGGTGTCGAATCCGCGAGTCTAAAAGGCCTGCGGCCGCACAGGACCTCGTACAAAATCACGCCGAGGCTGTAAATATCCGTTGATGTAGTGGTTAAAAGGCCGCGAATCTGTTCCGGTGACGCATATTCGGGCGTTAGCATCTGCATCGCGGTTTTTGTGTTTCCATCGGCTTCAAGGAGACCATCGGCATCCAAGATTTTTCCTATTCCGAAATCCAGAAGTTTGGGTTCCCCGGACTCGGTGACGATGATATTAGACGGTTTCAGATCCCTATGGACGACCAGCTTTCGGTGCGCGTAGGAAATTGCGTCGCAAATCTTAAGAAAAATGCCAAGCTTGTCTTCTATAGCAAGCCCCTCGCAGTATTCGCTTAGGGGTTTGCCCGAGACGTATTCCATCGCAAAAAAGGGAACACCGTCCTCGGTCGTGCCTCCGTCCAGCAATCTGGCGATGTTTGGATGCTCCAGTGAGGCAACGATTCTTCGTTCCGTGACAAACCGGGCGATAACGGCATCGGTGTTAAGCCCGCCTCTGACGATCTTAACGGCGGCAGTTTGCTTGAAGCCGTCGGTTTCCTTCTCACCCAGGAATACGGCGCCCATTCCACCCTCGCCGATCTTTTCAACGAGTTTGAATCCGCCCGCAGTTTTTGGAATCGCCCCCGGACCGGCAACTGTTCCCATTGAGGATAGTGCGTCCTGCTCAAGCTTGCGGTTTTGAAGGGTGCTGATGTTCAGGAAAGAAAGTATTTCCTCGCGCAATTCTCTGTCTTCGCCGCATTCGCTATCAAGGAATTCCGCAAGATCGGACTGTCCGACTTCAACGGCCTTCTCGAGAATGGATCGGATATGCTTCCAGCGATCGGGAGACATATTGGGGGTGCCACTCATACAAAAATATTCTGGTTGTCGGATTGTATCGCCGGCGTCTCAAAACGGACCTAATGACGACGGCGTTTATTGAAAATTAATTTGAACTAAAAATACCGAAAGAGACGAATATCCGCAATAAAAAAATGGTGGGTTTGTTATTGCAGAAATCTCGCCAGAAACATTTTTGCAGTTGTCCAGTCGCGTCTCACGGTCGAAACCGACATCGATGTTGCTTCGGCGATTTCTTCCAGTGTCAGTCCGGCGAAAAATTTCATCTCGACGATCTTCGCCTGACGCGGATCCGCTGCTTCAAGCGATTCCAAGGCCTCGTTCAACTTCAACAGATCAACCGCAGACTCATCATTGTGCTGATAGGCCTCGTCAAACGAGATGTGCGTCGCCAAGCCTCCGCGCTTCTGCATGTTCCTCCGACGCGCATGGTCGATCAGAATTTCCCTCATTGAGCGAGCGGCAACCCCAAAAAAATGGGCGCGGTTTTGCCAATCAATCTCCTTGTCGACGAGTTTCAAATACGCTTCATTTACAAGCGCCGTCGGCTGCAAGGTATGGCCTACGCGCTCGCGTCGAAGGTAGCCGGCTGCAAGTCGCCGAAGTTCGCCATATACGATTGGAATCAGCTCTTCGAGAACATTCTCGTTTCCCGACCTAAGCTCCTGCAGAAGGACCGTGATTTGGGGGTCTTGGCTCATCACAAAAAAAATTACCGACTATGAACAAATTCCGTTTTTTTTCTCGCTTGGGTTTTTAGAGAGAACGAACGGAAACCGCGGAAACGATCTGGCGGTCGCAAGTTTTCCTGAAAATTTGTCAAACAAAACACTTTTAGAGGTAAAAAAAAACAGATGACCAATAGATTAGCAAAATTCGTCCCAGTCGTAATACTACTTTCCATTCTTCTTCCAGCCTCCATCGTCGCACAGCGATCTGTTCTCGCGACATCGGGAGGGAAGCAGCTCAAGGAAGATCATGTTCAGGTTTATGTAAATCTCCTTCAATTCATAATCGGACAAAAGATCAAGGCCGCTGAGGCAACCCAAATCAGAAACGAGTCGATAAGGGAATTCAACGAGGATCCCAAGAAGTACCTGGATGAGGTTGGCCAATGGGAAGGCGTCCTGAACCGTTTGCGTCAAACTACCGATCCCGTTCAAATCGCGGACGGGCGGATGATGTTCGTTCGCGAGTTCTACAAATTTACCCAGAACACACCCGCAAACGACCTTCCCGCGACGATCAAGATTTTCAATCGATATGTGCAAGTTCTCCACTACGACACGAAAACTCAATTGGTTCTTACGAACAAGGACATCGATGCCGTGCTCAGCTACATTGACTTTTCCAGACAGATGGCGGGGATGACAAGACTGGGAGCGGTTGAAAAGAAGAATTTTAAGACCTACTTGCCACAGTACTACGCACAGCTTCCGGCGCAATATCAAGCGGCATTTGCACTGATGCCGATCGTTTGGGAAGTGATCGACGGCCAATGGAAGCGTTTGACGCCCGCACAGAGGAAGCAGGCCACGGCACAGTTCCAGGCCCAAAACGTGCAGCAACAAGTGCCGCAATACCAACAGCAAACCCCGACGGGCGCCTATCAGAACCAGCAGCAGATGCAGCAACAGGCGCAAATGTACCAAACACTTAGCAACATGAGCCGGAGCAGTCACATGACGACAATGAACATTCTGGAAAATATCGGGGATGGCGGCGGATACTGGAAAATGTCGGACAACCTCTAAAAGGCTGTTTGCTTGGAAGGAGTCGATCAACGAATGATTCGAATACGATCAAAGCGCCGGCATTTCGGAACTGAAGTAATTGCACGATACGGAATTTAAGGCGCCGTAATTTGGATCCGCAACAAACCAAACAGAGTCTGCAGATTTCCCGAATTTGCGGGACTTGGGCTACCCCAAAACCGAAGGCATCCGAAACGGACCGCCTTCGGTTTGTCGCTTATTCGAATCGCTTTCGGAAACGATCGCGCAGAGCGTTTGATCGGCACAAAACGATATTGAATTGAGTCGGTTTGAGGGTTTGACACCCGTTGGTGTAGCCCTATAATAGATTCTTTATGTTTTGCTGTTTGAACTGCCCGTTGACCCCGTACCCGCCTTCGAAAGGTTCTCATTTTCCGAATGATTACCTGGCAGCTTCCTTGTCCAAGTTGGTGCGGACATTTCCGGTTCACCAGCATCGCTGAAAGTAATACGATGAAGATTGATTTGAAGGAATTCGAAGATCTTTCGATTGATTTCGCGGTTGATATTGAGGAGGCCGAAGTCGATCTGAACGAATGCCAGGCCAGAGTTGACGGCGCTGGGAAATTTATCGGCAAAGTCGAAAAAAACGATTGGCTGGTGACGATTGAAGGCCGGCTGGCGGCACCGTATTTTCGAAAGTGCGGGCGCTGTCTTGAAGAAATCGGGGGAGAAGTTAGCGCCAATTTCGTTGGCGCTTATGTTTTTTTTGGCGATATCACCGAAGAGCGGGAATCCGAGCTGGAAAAGTTCGAAAGTGATTATTTCGTCTTGGAATCCAGGGAATTGGATCTGAGGCAGGTGTTTGGCGAAGCGGTTTTGACGATGCTTGATGCGACATTTGTTTGCAGCGAGGATTGCGAGGGACTTTGCCAGAAATGCGGCGCAAATCTGAATTTGTCGGATTGCGGCTGCGGCGAAGAATTTGCCGACCCAAGATGGGCGGCTCTTAAGGGGCTCAAGGGCTCTTGAATCAAATTTAGTTCTTAAGTTAGTAAATGGCGGTAGAGAACCGCCGGGAGTTATTATGCCGAATCCGAAACGTAAACAATCCAAATCGAGATCAGCAAAGCGTCGCAGTCATGATGCTTTGACGGCTCCGCAGTATCAGTCCGACAAGGATACCGGTGAGCCGAGCCAGCCACATCGTATCGATCCCAAAACCGGGATGTACAAGGGTCGAAAGATTCTTGATGTTCGCGAAGATCTCTAAACCCTAAACCTGCCGCCGGGATCCATGCCCGACAGCGACTAATGCTTATGAACGCAGGAATCCTAGGTACCGGCCATGATTATCCAAAAGGTGTTTTGACAAACGCCGATTTGGAGAAAATCGTCGATACGAACGACGAGTGGATCACCACCAGAACCGGTATCAAGCAGCGCCGGAAGGCCGCTGATGACGAATATACGTCGCAGTTCGCCGTCCGTGCATCCCGCGCCGCGATTGAGGCGGCGGGAATCAATCCCGAAGATATCGAGATAATCGTCTGCGCGACGACAACTCCGGACCAGATTCTTCCTTCAACGGGTTGCCTGATTCAAAAGGAATTGGGCGCGGTCAACGCCGCCGGAATGGACGTTTTCGCCGCTTGCTCGGGGTTTTTGTACGGCATTACGATGGTCGAATCGATGATCCGAACAGGGCAAATCCGCTACGCGCTCGTAGTCGGGGCCGAAGTTCTGACCAAGTATGTCGACTATACTGATCGTTCTACCTGTGTGATTTTTGGCGATGGCGCCGGGGCGGCGGTTCTTGGGCCGGTTGAGGATGGCAAGGGAATTCTTGCTACAAAGATCCTTTCCGACGGTAGGTTTGAGGAACAGCTTTTTGCACCGGGTGGAGGTACGAAGCTCGGTACGACCCACGAAACCATCGATAATCGCGACCACTTCTTCAAAATGCGCGGCAATGAACTATTCAAGATCGCGGTTCGTTCGATGGCCGATATTTCCAAGGAAATGCTCGACAAGGCCGGGTACGGTGTTGACGATGTAAAGATCGTCATTCCGCATCAAGCGAACCAGAGGATCACTGATGCCGTCGCTGCCCGTCTGAAAGTTCCGGAAGAAAAGGTTTATTCGAACATTGCCCAGCATGGGAATACATCGTCGGCATCGATTCCGATAGCGCTTGACGAGTGTCTCAAGGAAGGAAAGATCGAAGAAGGGGATCTGGTTCTGCTTACAGCATTTGGCGGCGGAGTCACGTGGGGCGGAACGATCATAAGATTCTAGTTGTTTGATAATGTCGAAGACCGCTTACATATTTCCCGGTCAAGGGAGCCAGTTCTCAGGAATGGGGCGCGAGCTTTACGAGGAATACCCCGAAGCAAAAGCCGCATTTGAAGAGGCGGACAGTGCTTTGGAGTCGCCGATCTCCGAGATGTGTTTTTCGGGAACGGAGGAAGAACTCGCTCTGACCGAAAACACCCAGCCGGCGATTCTCACGGTTTCGATCGCCGCGTACAGGGCTTTTGTCGCCGCGGGGGCTCCAACAGCCGATTTTGTTGCCGGGCATAGCCTCGGAGAGTATTCCGCTGTTGTGGCTGCCGAAGGGATGACCTTGGCGTCAGCGGCTGCGACCGTGAGAAAACGAGGTCTTTACATGCAGCAGGCGGTGCCGGTCGGAACCGGTGCGATGGCAGCGATTCTTGGATCGAGCCCTGATACTGTTGTTGAATGTTGCAACGCCGCCGGTGGCGTTTGCGCTCCGGCGAACATAAACTCTCCAAAGCAGATCGTGATTGCGGGAGAAAAGGCCTCGGTGGAAAAGGCCTGTGAACTTCTTTCCGAAGCGGGTGCGAAGCGAACGGTTATGCTAAACGTGTCCGCGCCATTCCATTGCGATTTGATGAAGCCGGCTCAAGATCGGCTTTCGAAAGATCTTGAGGGAATTGATTTCGCGGATTTGAACATTCCCTTGATGGAAAACGTGTCGGCGGAATTGAATTCGGTTGGAGAGAGGGTGCGGCAAGCATTGATTGACCAGGTTTCGTCCCCGGTTCGTTGGCTGGAGAGCGTTGAGAATTTGATTTCGGAGGGCGTCGACACTTTTGTCGAGATTGGCCCCGGAAAGGTATTATCCGGACTTGTTAGGCAGATAAACAGGGATGTTCGCTGCTTTAATGTTTCGGATCGTGAGAGTATTGCCAACACTTTGGAAAATATCTAATACAAAAAGCAGGAGAAAATATGTCAGAAATTCAGGATAAGATTAAGCAGATCATTGTCGATGAATTGGGTGTGGACGAGGCGGAAGTTACTGAAAACGCTCGTTTTATTGAGGATCTAGGTGCGGATTCACTCGATCTTGTCGAACTCGTTATGCGTTTTGAGGAAGAGTTTGATATCGAGATTCCGGATGAAGATACCGAAAAGATCATCGCGGTTCGTGACGCTTACGCTTACGTCGAACAGCACAAGGGTTAACTTTTTCTGAATAGTAAATGGCCGACCGTTTGCGACCAACGCAAATTCGCTGTTTACTATTCATTTTTTTTGGGAACGATCTATGAAACGACGGGTAGTAGTAACCGGCTTCGGATTGGTAACACCATGCGGCAACGACGTTGAATCGACATGGTCCGCGCTGATGGCAGGCAAGAGCGGTGCGGATTATATCAAGGGGTTCGATACCGAGGCTTTTCCGGTGAAGATCGCATGCGAGGTCAAGGATTTCGACGTAGAAAAGTACGTCGAGAAGAAAGAGGCCCGTAGAATGGGTGCGTTCACCCACTTTGCCATCGCAGCATCCGATGAGGCTATCGCCCATTCGGGGTTGAAGATCGACGATTCGAACGCCGAAATGGTCGGAACATATATCAGTTCCGGTATCGGAGATTTTTGGGCGATCGAACGGGAACACGAAAAGCTTTTGAACGCGGGGCCGGGAAGGGTATCCCCGTTCTTTATCGTCTCGGCAATCGTAAATCTCGCGTCCGGCAATGTCTCAATTCGGCATGGCGCGAAAGGCCCGAACTCGGCAACAGCTACGGCTTGCAGTGCGGGCGCTCATGCAATCGGCGACAGTTTCAGGATTATTGAACGCGGGGATGCCGATGTGATGATTTGCGGTGGCGCGGAATCCGCCATCACCCCCATGTCGGTAGCGGGATTCGCCTCGATGCGCGCGCTTTCCAGACGAAACGACGAGCCTCAGCGAGCCTCTCGGCCATTCGACATGGAACGCGACGGATTCGTGATCGGGGAAGGCGCCGGAATTTTGATTCTTGAAGAGCTCGAACATGCCAAGGCGAGAGGGGCGACGATTCATGCCGAGATAGTCGGTTACGGCATGAGCAGCGATGCCTTTCATGTGACGATGCCGGACGAAACAGGTTCGGGAGCGATTCGCGTAATGCGGAAAGCGATTGCAGATGCGGGGATTTCACCGAGCGACATCGGATATATAAACGCTCACGGAACGTCCACTCCGTATAACGACAAGTTTGAAACGCTCGCGATCAAGCAGACCTTTGGCGACCATGCCTCAAACCTTGCGGTTTCATCGACAAAATCCATGACGGGGCACGCTCTGGGTGCGGCCGGAGGAATCGAGGCGGTGTTTAGCGTTTTGTCGCTCACCAAAAATCGCATTCCACCGACGATCAATTACGAAAACCCCGATCCCGATTGCGATCTGGATTATGTCGCGAACGAGGCACGGGACGCGGAAGTTGAATACGTGCTTTCGAACAGCTTCGGATTCGGCGGCACAAACGCCTGCCTCATTTTTAGGCGCTACTCGGAATAAACACTATTGAAAAAGGCTCTTCGTTTGAAACGAGGGGCTTTTTTGTTGATAATTATGAATGCTCATTCATTCAATTTTTAGGAAAAACACTATATGAAAATCGTTGTATTGATGAAACAGGTCGCAAACAAGGATGCGGTGTTGCGCGTCCGTGGCGACGAAAAATGGATCGACGACTCAGATGTTTCGCAGCAGACCAATGAGTCCGACGGCTATGCGCTCGAAGAAGCTTTGCGCACGAAGGAGGCAAAGGGCGAGGGCGAGGTAATCGCGTGTACAGTTGGGAAACAAGGCGCGAAAACCGTTATCAAGGACGCTTTGGCTAGAGGTGCGGATCGGGCGATTCACGTTGTTGTAGATGATGAAAACAGTCTTTCCCCGTACCAAATCGCGAGTTTGATCGCTGAGGCCGTTCGTGAGGAGAATCCGGATCTGATTATGTCGGGTTTGCAGTCTGACGACGCCAGCTACGGCCAAACGGGCGTTGTTGTTGCGGAAATGCTTGGAATGCCCCACGCGACGATCGTTATCGAGGTTGACAGGGAGAGCATCGGAGACTCGATCAGGCTTAAGCGAGAGCTCGAGAGCGGCTGGTACCAATGGTTTGAGTATTCGCTGCCTGCCCTGGTCACTGTCCAATCCGGAATATCACAGATTCGGTACGCATCACTGAAAGGCATCATGGCGGCGAAGAAGAAGGAAATTCGCGATGTCGAACCTTCGTTGCCGGAGTTTGATGCAACTCAAACAATTGAAAAGGTTTATCTTCCCCTCAAAACCAAGGAAACCAAGATTCTTGGCAATGGGGACGCAAAAGCGGGCGCGGCCGAGCTTGTTGAAAAGCTCAGAAACGAGGCGCGGGTTATCGGCTAGAACGAAAAATCGACTACCGGTTTTTCGATCGATTCAAAAGGATTCAAAAAATGATTTTGGTATTTATCGAACATAAGGATTGCGTACTAAACAAAGGTTCGCTGGAGGCGATTGCCGCGGCCCAATCAATCGGACGTGATCTGGGAATTGGCGTTGGCGCCGTTATTCCGTGCAGCGGTGATTGCGGCCTCGCAGAAGAAATTTCCGGCTACAATCTCGAAAAGGTTATCGTCGCCAAAAACGAAAAGCTCGGGACATATACGCCCGATGGTTATACCGACGCGCTTGCCGATGTTATTCGCAAGGAAAATCCCGAGTACGTGATTATGGCGCATACCTATCAGGCTCGTGACTTCTGTCCCAAGCTGGCGACAAGGTTCAAGAAGGAAATGGTAGGCGATTGCATTCGCTACTCCAACAATGGCGGGAAGCTCGTGTTCACACGCCGAATTTTTCTCGGCAAGCTCGACGCCGATGTAACGATCAACGGTTCCGGACCTTATTTCGTAACGTTTCAGTCCGGAGCGTTTCGACCCGACGCGGCGGAAAAGGGAAGTGCTTCTGTTGAGACCGTCGATGTTGAGGTTGGCGAGATCCGAATGAAGCCTGAAGCTCCGTTCCAGGAAGCCAAGGCATCGGTTGATCTTACGAAGTCGGAAGTCATCGTTGCGGTTGGCCGCGGAATCAAGAGCGAAGAGAATCTCGCAGTCGCGAAGCAGTTGGCGGAAGCGTTGGGTGCCGATTTGGCGGCTTCGCGACCGATTTGCGACGCGGACTGGTTGCCGATCGACAGGCAAATCGGTTCTTCTGGACAAACCGTGGCGCCGAAACTTTATATCGCCTTGGGTATTTCAGGCGCGATTCAGCATATAGTTGGCATGAAGAATTCCGGTACGATCGTTGCGATCAACAAGGACGCCGAAGCGCCGATTTTCGACATCGCGGATTACGGCATCGTTGGCGACCTCTTCGAAGCGGTTCCGGCGATCGTTGATGAGCTCGGCAAATAGAAGGTGATTTACGCCGCCTCTCGGCGCGCGGGTTAACCAACTGCATTCCAATCCAGCAGGCGGCGCATGAGCTCCGCTTGCTGGATTTGTTTTTGTCGGCCGGAATGCGATGGACGAATTCTATTCCGAATCCAATCTCGGAACGGGAATGTCTCCTGTTACTCCAAAAAAGTCGACGGAAACCGGTCCGTTGCTGTTTGCGACCCACCATTGCCCGCCCCGATAAATCGCGGGGTCGGTGATTCCATCGCCATCGTAATCACCCGGTGCCGGAAGATCCCCGGTCCGCCCAAATTGGACATTAGATACCTGCCCGTCGCTGCTGGCCATATACCACCAAGTTCCAGTCGAGGCGCGCCAAACGGCGATATCTGTTTTTCCATCACCGTCATAGTCGCCGGGAAGCGGTAGATCGGAGAAGACGCCAAATGGAATTGCGTCAAAATCCGTTGCCGGGAGCCCATCGGTTCGAGCAAGATACCAAGTTCCATTGGACGGTCGATAGACCGATGGTCTGATCAGGCCGTCTCCATCCCAGTCGCCCGCAAGCGGCATGTCGCCCGGCAGACCGAATTGGAAGACCATCACGCCGGCATCACTGCTTCGATGGATGTACCAATTTGTATCTGTTTGGCGGAAAACGGCGAAATCATCACGATTGTCAAAGTCATAATCGCCAATTACAGGAGTGTCATTCGGGCTGCCCCAGGCCACTCCGAGAATTGTCGAATCGGAGCTTTGAAGAACCCAAAAGTCGGGGGTAGCGCCGTCATCGGTGGGCCGGAAGACAGCAAAATCCGTCTTTCCATCACCATCAAAATCCCCTGCAATCGGAGTGTCCGTATGCACTCCCCATTTAGCGGAATCAAAACCATCAGTACTGGCGTCGACATACCATTTGCCTTCACCTGGTCTGAATACCGAAATATCGGTTCTTCCATCGCCATCGAAATCCGCACATTTGGTGATGCAACCGCCCTCTGCTCCCGATTCGTACAACCCGCTTATTTCGGTCTCTGTAAGTGCGCGTTCGTAAAATCGTATGTCATCAAGCGTTCCAAAGAAATGCGAACCCTGATATTCGGTCGTAAACCCGAACCTAAGGGGATTTGTCGTTGTCGTGATCGCCGACCGTCCCGATCCGCCGTCCAGAATGCCGTCGATATATAGTTCCGTCGTGGTGCCATCTGATACAACGGCCACGTGGTGCCAGGTTTCCCTTTTTAACTTCGTCGCACCAACGATGTTGAACCCCCAGCCATCGACACCGGCAATCCTGATCTTTCCGGCCGAATCCAGTCGGATATCCCAACCAATACCGCCGTCGGGGTTTGATTTTCCAATCAGATAGCCTTCCGAGACGGTGTAGTCTTCGGGATTGACCCAGAATGTGGCCGTAAAGGGATTGATTCCCGGATCTCCCAATCCGGATGCAACCTCTGCCTGGTCATTCTCGCCGTCGAAATAGAAGCCTGCGTTGGCGACTCCGCGACTGAAGTAGGCTCCATTTTGCATAACGCCCTGGGCAAGACCACGGCTGTCCAATGCGGTAAAGTCGCCCCTCCACCAATGCGCCAGACCATCGGTGTTCTGATTGCAATCGGCACAGATCCCGTTTGGGCCGGCCGTTACAATCGCGGTGAGCTCTGCCTGCGAGGCCGCTCGTCTCAGAACAACGACATCATCGATCAGTCCCGGGAAAGGAAGGAAACCGCCGCAATTTCCACCGATTTCCATGTTGACATTGTTGGGGGCACCCAATTGGGCCGATATGGAATTCTTTTCGACACCGTCGATGTAAATCCTGATCGTGGTTCCGTCGGCGGTTACCGCAACGTGTTTCCATTCATCGATTGGAAGCGTTTCGTTGGCGAGGAGCAGTTGCCCGGCACTGGTAAACAGAAGTCCGCGGCTGTCGTTCGCGATCAAATAGTTCGCCGATTGCCCCGAATCACCGCAATTCGAGCGTTTTCCCAAGATGTGATAGATACCGGTGTCTGAAAGTTTGACCCACATGAGAATGCTCATCTGATCCGCTGAGTCAAAATCAAGGCTCGGCGAATCGACAACCAATACGTAGTCATCAACACCATCAAGTTGAAAGGCACTTCCTGCCATTCCCGGAGCATAGGTAACTCCGTTCATAAGTATTCCACCGTTGATACGTCGTTCGTCCTGCGGCGAACCGTCGGCCTTGTACCATGAAATAATCCCGCTCGGCGGCGCTGTGCACTGGGAGAGCGCAATACCCGCAGCGGCAAGACCCCAAAAGAAGGAAAATAGAATCTGAAAAATTCTCCTTTTGTACATCATGCACCTCCTAAAAAAGAGACCGCACAATGCTTGTTCTGCAACTGTCGTACCCGAGAAAAGCACGCAATTAATGAGCTTTTAACAAACTGAGAACTGATGGTCGTTGGTTTTTGCGCGTTTGTGTGGAAAGGTTCGCAAGTTGCAACAGAGGAAACGCCGACTCTCGTCCGTTTTGCGTGGGAATTCATGCGCTAACTCATGCCGATAGCTTTGTAACGGCGAAAAAGTGACGCAAAAGAACCCTTATGGAGCTTCTTATAAAATGTTGACCGGAACTACTGGAAACGCAGCTTAAATCGCGGATAATTTCGCACTTCCGATTCCCGAAATTCTATTTCGAAAAAGTGAATCTCTCGCGATTCCAAATCAGAATAACGGGTTTTGAGCTTTTTCTTGCCGGGATGATCTTGATAGATGTCCCTTTTTCGGGAACGATGATCAGATCGCCCCCCGCGTTTTCGGACATCGGATGGCTGGCTCCACGCTTGGAAAATTCGCCCGCCGAAGGGAGCACATCTCGCGTTGCATTGGAAAACAATATCCCGTCAAAGCGAATGGCCTCAAAATCAAGAGTTTTGCAGATTTCGCCGTTGCATCGATTTTCGGTGTAAACCAAGAGCGGTTCGCCATCCTTGTCCCTAAACAAACCGACATCGAAAACGGATTCATCATTCTTCAGCTTGAGATAACCGTTTTTGGGATCGTCTTTAACAATCTTGATTTCGCCTCCGCCTCCCGATCGCAACGCGCTGTCGGGATAAAGACTGTACAGATCGAGTACGTTTCGCTTGACCGCAAACTTTTTGCCGGTCCATTCAACATCAAAAAGCTTGTCGCCGGTGTCGTCGGCCGAGACCACGATGTTTGTCCCTTTTTGAGGTAGTTGGTATAAAACTCCGATCAACTCCGTCTCTTTGCCGCGAACCCGGTTCTGTTTTTCGGCTAGTTCCGATTCTTCGATCCAGGGAAGGAGCTCGGCGGCCCGTATCGCATTTTTACCTTCAAAAGTGAAAGCTTCAAGATCGGATCCGCAGGCGGGTCCGCAGGTGTTTACGCCAACTACCAAAAGCGGTTCGCCGTTGCTAAATCGGAAAAGTTTGACATCGATCCAGCCTTCGAACGCACCGGTCATTTTCAGATAGCCATTTTCCGTATCGTTTGTTTCGATCTTTCGTCTGTCATTTGACACCAATGCAGCGAAACTGTTGTCGCCTTTGACCGCCAAATCGAAATAGTCGAGAACTTGCAACGGTTTCTGCGCGAAAGCGGTAAACGAAAATGCGGAAAGAAAGAGGGTAACGGCTAAAAACCTGATCATTTGGCATTTCTCCCGATCTTGGAATGAAGTTCCAGCTATTTGATTCGAACCCTTTTGGTTCTGCAAAATTCAACTCACACCGATAGGAATCAGCGAGCTTTTGCGGATTAAATCTACAGTCTTAATTCGGTATTGGACCCAAGCGCAACTGGAAAAGTTTTCTATAGAATAGACATCTTAATCAACTACGACAAGCTTTTCACGAATGTCGGATTCCGCATGGAAAGAAAAAACGGGGAAGCATCCGTCTTTACACATGCCTCCCCCTCGGAGTTCTCCATGGGTTGGAGAATCATGGACCTATTGGAGGTTCCGTGATTTAGAGGTAATGGAAAAGGTCAGAGCGCGCCCGGAAGGCGCGTTCATAAAGTACTGCGAGAAAATGAACAAAAACTGGTCAGTCGTTTGAAAAAAATTGTGGCGGGATCGTGGCGTAGCAAAAGTTGTGGTTGCAAGATCTCTCGGGATTTGGGTTCAAAAAGAAACGAATTGGAGCGGGGAAGCCGCTTTTGTCGTTTGGTTCGGGGAAGGGGAGGGAAATTATTTTGTTGTTGAATAAAGTCGGTTCAGTTCGCATAATGTGGCAAACACAAAGGGCACCATGGATGACAAAAAAATCTCGATAACGGTCGCACTGCGTGATTGGAACGATCGCAAGCCGGGCTCGGCCGATATTCTGGCACCGCTGGTGTTGGACGAACTAAGACGTCAGGCAAGGATTTTGATGAGTCGCGAGCGGAGCAATCATACGCTTCAACCCACCGCGCTCGTACACGAAGCATTTCTTAGGATATCGGAGATTACGGGCCTCGAATGGGAGAACCGCAGCCACTTTTACGCCATTGCGGCAAAGCTTATGAGGCAGATTCTCGTTGATCATGCGAGACGTTTTACTTCGCAAAAGCGGGGCAGTGGCGTGGTGCCTGAAGCTTTGGAGGATGTTCAGGTTGCTGCAAATCAAGATGAAAGGGCGGTCGTCGCAATCGACGAAGCGCTTCAGAAACTGGCCGGGATCAATCCGGATCAAGCCGCAGTAGTTGAAATGAAGTATTTCGGCGGACTGACGACGGAAGAAATCGCGGAAGCTCTGGGAATAGGTGCGCGATCAGTTGGCAGAAAGTGGAAGGCCGCAAAGATTTGGCTCCTCAACGAACTCAGCACCGATGGGCCCGCATAAAATTCTCTAAGGGTTGCCCTGCGCCTTGCCTCAACCATTCCGATGCCATTTCGTTTATGAATCGGTTTTTAAACGAGCAAACACCCAAACTGGTTGGCGGTATCTTTGGTTTTTGTGCGCATTATTGATTGATAGAGCCTGCCCGCTTTGTGAGAAATGCGGCTTAAACGCTTTTCCGTTAGTCGCGTCGGGAAAAGCAAGTTGGAAAACGCCCCGACTCCGATGATCTGGAGATTTAGGAATGAATATCAGCGAGATTTTGGAAGAGATCATCGATCTCGACCCAGAGGCACGAGAGGAATTTTTGATCGGACTTGATGCTGATGCTGCCATGGTTGAGGAGGTTAGGCGGCTGATGTCTTCGGTGCCTTTTGATTCCGGGATTTTTGATCGTTCGCCGGTCAACGTCCTCGCTGCGTATCTTGAGGATGAAGAAAGTACCCATTTGCGGACTCGAAAAATCGGCAAGTACTCGGTAATTAGAGAAATTGGACACGGCGGAATGGGATCGGTCTATCTCGCAGACCGGACTGACGGCAGGGTCGAACAAAGGGTTGCCATAAAGCTTCTAAGGCGTGAGCTGTCCACATCTACGCTTCGGAAGAGGTTCGAATTTGAAAAGGAAATTCTTTCGTCACTGGAACATCCAAACATCGCGCGACTGCTGGATGCGGGTGAAACCGACGACGGGGTTCCGTTTCTCGTCTTGGAATATATCGAGGGCGTGCCAATTCACGAGTATTGTTCGACGCGCCAATTGACTGTTGTCGAGAGAATCCGTCTGTTTCGAAAAGTGCTTTCGGCAGTCGAATTCGCGCACCGAAACCTTGTGGTCCACAGGGATATAAAACCGGAAAACATTCTGGTCGATAAGCTCGGCGAGCCGAAATTGCTCGATTTCGGTATTTCTAGAATCGTCACCGAAGACTCCGATGATCCGCAAACGATCACGAAATTGGGCGCGATGACTCCCGGCTACGCCTCGCCGGAGCAATTGGAAGGCAAGAGAGTGACGGTTTCAAGCGATGTGTTTTCACTGGGGGTCGTGCTATTTGAGATTTTGACGGGAAGAAAACCGTTCGATGCGATTCAGATTGGAAATTTAAAGGCGCTGCTGGAGTTTGTTTCTTCAGAAAAAAGGGTAAGGCCTTCGGCGGCGCTTCTGTCGCCATCGTTGACGCGAACGGTTGGAGGCGAAGCCCACGACAAAATAGCGGAAAAGACCGCCGGGGCGCCAAATGCCGGCAATACTTCTCCAGCTCCAAACCGCGATACGGTTTCCAATGAAGATTTGGTCAAACAGATTCGCGGAGATCTCGACAACATCGTCCTAAAGGCGATTGAGGCCGACACCGATCGCAGATATGCGTCAGCAAAAGAGTTTTCGGATGATTTGGGTCGATTTCTAAACAACGAACCGATAATTGCCAGACCAAACACCTTCGGCTACAGGTTTCGAAAATTGGCCGAACGCAACAAATTCGCATTCGCAATGACCGCGCTTTTCGCGATCGCGGCGACAATTGGTTTGATGGCTTTTGTCTGGCAGGCCGAGCTAGCTCGCCGAGAGGGAAATCTGGCGCAACGTAGATTCAACGACCTTCGAAAGCTAGCCTATTCAAATATCGATGAAGTTTATCCCGAGGTTGAGAAACTCGAGGGATCTCTAAAGGCGCGTCAGGCGATCGTAACGCGCGCGCTTGAGTATCTCGACAAGCTCGAAAGCGAATCGAACGGTGACACGGGGCTCCAAAGGGAGTTGGCGTCGGCGTATGAGCGAATTTCCGAGGTTCAAGGACGTTTTGGCGGTGATGCGTTTGGGGACGTGAAGCAAAGCACGATTTCGCTCGAAAAGGCGCTTGCCCTTCGCGAACGTGTACTTGCGACCGAGCCAGACAACGCGTTGTTCAAATCGGAGCTGGCGCAGAATCTCGGTCAGATGGCGGCAATTCTTTGGAATCAGAGCAAATCCGAGGAGGCCGGCAGGACTTATCAACGGGCTGTTGACCTTGCACGCGGTGCGCTTGCGTCCGATACCGCTTCGGCCAAAAAGTTGAGCGCGCTTGGCGATTTGCTGGTTCAACAATCCAAAGTGCCGGAATTCAACAAGGAGACCGCAAAGGCGTTACCGATACTCGAAGAGGGGATTGAAAAGCTTCGAAAGGCATCCGCGTTGGAACCTAAAAATGTCGATTACAAACAATCCATTGCGAGGGCATTGGGAATTCTGAGCGGTGTCTTGCAGGATGCGGGGCGTACGGAGAACGCGCTTGCAGCGCTCAAGGAGGCAAAAATTCTGGCAAATGATGTCGCGGCGGCTGTTCCAAACGATTTCAAGATTCAAAGAGGAACCTGGCTCAGCCAATACAGACTTTGCGAGTTCTACATCAATACCGACAACGTAAGAATGTCGGCCCAGGCGTGCGTCGAGGCAGTTGAGTTTCCAGAAAAGCACTACAGAAAGGAACCCGCCAATACGCGTTTGCTCAATGACCTGGCAGTGAGCTATTTCAATGCCGCAAGGGGCGCGAGGGTGTCCAAGCGACCCGCCGAGGGTATTCCCTACGCGACGAAAGCGCTTGAGATGGTCGAACGCCAGCTTGCTTCAGAGCCCGACAATAAGGAAATGCAGCGGATCAAGGCCACTTATCTGACGGAAAACGGCCGCCTTTTTGAGCTGCTAAACCAAGTCGATTCGGCCATTGGGAAGTATGAAGCGGCCGATCGAATCCTATCTTCGATTGCGAATAGCGATCCGAAAAACCAAACGCTGAAGTTCGATATCGGATTGCAGAACAGGCTTTTGGGAACGCTGCTCGCAGCGAAGGGAAACAAGGCGGAAGCCCTGATACGGCTAAAGAAAACTCTTGCCCTATATACCGAATTAAAAAATGCGGGAGCTCTCACAAAGGATGAAGAGGGTCTTCCCGCATCGGTTCAGAAACAGATTAGTGACTTGGAGCATTAAATCGCTGTCAGAAACCTGTGCTATTGAGAATGGCCTGAGAATCTGAGCAACGTGCAATGAAAAACTCCCGCTTTGCGCGAGGATCTAACCAACCCGCTCCGTGCGCTTCGGGGAGCGGTATCTGCCCCACGAAAAAGCTCTTCGAAAATCCGATACAAGATCTTCGAAGAGCAGAGATTCAAAAGGGTGCGATCAGAAGTTTGTAAACCTTTCCGGATTCCTTGATCGAAATCCTTCCAGAGTTAGAGAGAGGCCGCTATCGCATTGTCAAAAATTTCCAGCGCCACATCCACATTTTCTTTTGAAAGCACGAGCGGAGGCGACCAGCGAATCGTGCTCGTACCGCAACCCAGGATAATGAGACCGTTGTTAAAGCACTCCATCTCGACCTTGTCACGGAGTTCGACGGCAGGTTTCATCGATTCCCGATCCTCGACGAATTCAACCCCAACCATCAGCCCCAGCCCGCGTACATCACCGATGCAGGGATATTTCTCCTGGAGCCGCTTGAGACCGGAGATCAAATAGTCTCCAACCGCGGCGGCATTCTCTACAAGCCCGCCTTCAAGCAATTCAATCGTTTTCAATGCAGAAGCGATGCAGACCGGATTTCCTCCAAAAGTGGAAGCGTGTGCGCCCTTGTGCCAAGACATGATCTCCGCCTTCGCAACCGTCGCGCCAATCGGAAGCCCGGAACCGATTCCCTTTGCGAGGCACATGATATCCGGCGAAACTCCGGAATGTTCGGTGGCGAACATTTTTCCTGTTCTTCCCATCCCGCTCTGGACCTCATCGACGATCATCATGATTCCGTAATGATCGCAAATCCGACGGATCTCCTTCATAAATCCAAACGGAGCGGGAACGTAACCGCCTTCGCCCTGTACGGCCTCGATCACGATGCCGGCAACTTCTTCCGGCGGTGTCGTAGTTTTGAAGATTCTGTTCTCAAGCCAATTGATCACGTCACGTGTGATCGTCGCCTCATCGGTCGGCATATCGTTGGCGAAATGCCTGAACGGATTCGGATAGGGAATATGAACCACATCCAATGCTTGCCTTGCAAATCCGAGTCTCTGGGCGGCACGCGAGGAAGTAAGCGACAACGCTCCCAATGTGCGACCGTGGAAAGAGCCGTGAAACGATACGAACTTCTGCCGTTTTGTATGGTACATCGCGAGCTTTAGTGCCGTTTCGACAGCTTCGGCGCCGCTGTTTGCGAAGTGGGTCTTAGTATCACCGGCAATTGGAACGATGTCATTGAGTTTCCTGCCCAAATCAGGCATTTGGCGGTAATAAAAATCGGTTCCGCACATATGCATGAGCGTGCTCGTCTGCTCAGTAATCGCGGCAACGATTTCGGGATGGCAATGCCCCGTGGAGCAAACCGCTACCCCGGCGTTGCAATCGAGAAAGACGTTTCCATCCGGATCCTCGATCCAAACGCCATATCCTTTTTCTGCAACAAGCTTGTAGTCCGGACGCGGATAGCTCGGCGTCACGTATTTCGCATCCTCGGCGATGATTTCAAGTGATTTTGGTCCCGGTAGTTCGGTTTTGATAACCGGTCGGGTGATTTCTGTTGACGGTGTCATGATGATTCCTCCTAAATATTGCGGACCTGTTCGGTCCGGGCCAATCCTGATGCTCTTAAAAAATCCGCTCGAACAGAATCCGGCTAATCACCGCCGTGAAGTTCGGGGCGCATCGATTTTGGTCTCAGAAGAAATTGGGATCGGGACGTCATTTATCAGAGGATACAACAAAATGCGGTTCAAAATACAATTTGAATCGGGTTTTGTCGAACGGTGTACTGTTCAATGAAAGGCTCGCGCTGTTATGCTCGTAACATGACTTCAAAATTTGAAAACAGGCTGGCTGCGGAATCCAGCCCGTATCTTTTGCAACACAAACACAACCCCGTGGATTGGTTTCCGTGGTGCGATGAGGCTTTTGAAAAGGCCAGACTTGAAGACAAGCCCGTTCTTTTGAGCATCGGATACTCGTCTTGCCATTGGTGCCATGTCATGGCGCACGAATCATTTGAAGATCAGGCGACGGCGGAATTGATGAACGAAAGGTTTGTAAACATCAAGGTTGACATGGAGGAACGTCCGGATATCGACAAGATTTATATGAATTTTGTTCAGATTACGACGGGAAGCGGTGGATGGCCCCTGACCGTTTTTCTTACACCGGATCAGAGGCCGTTTTTTGGCGGAACCTATTTTCCGCCAACACCCCGCTACAACATGCCGTCATTTTCACAGATACTGACGGGCGTTTCCGATTCCTACGCCGACCGGCGCGACGAGATCCTGCATTCCGCAAATGATTTGGTCGGTGAACTTCGAAGAATCGGTCTCGCCGAATCGATGCCTTCGACTCTCGATGCTGATCTGCTCGAACACGCTCTCGCGGCCCTCAAAAGAACGTTTGATCGTACAAACGGCGGCTTTGGCGGTGCCCCCAAGTTTCCGGCGCCAATGGCTCTGGAATTCCTTTTGCTTCGCCATCTCGCAGATGGAGACGACGCGGCGTTGGAAATCGTTGAATTTACGGCTCGAAAAATGGCTGAAGGCGGGATTTTCGATCAGGTTGGCGGTGGATTCCACAGGTATGCCGTGGACGGCATATGGCTTGTACCGCATTTTGAAAAGATGCTCTACGACAACGCCCAGCTTGCGCTTCTCTATGTAAGGCTTTTCCAAATTACGAAGGATTCGTTTTATGAAAGTGTCGCCCGCAGAACGCTGGATTACGTGATGCGGGAAATGACGCACGAAGACGGTGGGTTTTTCTCCGCGCAGGACGCGGATTCCGAAGGGGTCGAGGGCAAGTTTTTTGTTTGGGACGCGGCGGAACTTTCGGAATTGCTGTCCGAGGAAGAGTACGAGGCGTTTGCAAAGCGTTTCGGAATTACGGAAAACGGGAACTTCGAAGGCGCAAACATACCGTTTGTAAATCAGTCGATTGAAAATGTTGCCGAGTCGATCGGAAAGACATCCGAAGAAACTGAAGAATTGATGGATGTCATTCTTGAGAAGCTCTTTGATAGGCGGGAAACGAGAATCAAGCCATTTCGGGACGAAAAGGTACTCACCGCTTGGAATGGATTGATGCTGACCGCATTTGCCGCGGCCGCCGGGGCATTTGAGGATGAGTCATATTTGGATGTGGCGGAAAAGAATGCCGGATTTCTCGGCGCGTCGCTTGTTTCGAAGAATGGAACGGTATTCCGCACATGGAAGGATGGCGAGGCGAAGATCGCAGGATATTTGGAGGACTATGCCAATTTGGCCAACGGACTTCTAGAACTGCACAGGATATCCGGCAATTCGGAGTACTTCGAGATGTCCCGAAGAATAGTCGATGAGATGATCCGACGTTTCTGGGACTTTGAAGCGGGCGGATTCTACTTTACTTCGGAGGGTCACGAGAATCTGTTGGTTAGGACAAAGGACTATTTTGACAATGCGACGCCTTCCGGAAATTCCGCGGCATTCGATGCGCTTCTTGCGATCGCGGCATTGACAGGCGAAGAGCAATACCGGAAATATGCCGGGGCCGGTTTGAGGCAGTCAGCGAGCCACATTAGACGATATCCAGGGGGCTTTGGCAGAACCCTCTCGGTTCTTGAAAAGTTTTTCGCCCCCACAACGGAGATTGTGTTGGATGGTGATACCGAGGGTGAAATGTTCGGCTATTTGCGCCGCACATTTCTTCCGTTCGCCGTGATTTGGAAGATTGCGGGCAATGAACCCGACGGGTTTCCATTGACTGCAGGGAGAAGCGGGAACGGCGTTGATACTGCTTGGGTGTGCAAAAATTTTGTTTGCGGAATGCCTTCCCGATCCATAGATGAACTTGTCGCTTCGCTCAAATAGAGATTCGATTCCCAAGGTGCATTGAAAGGGATTAAGCTCGCACGCAAACAAGTCCATGCGCAAACCAAAAGGGCTGCCGTTTCCGACAGCCCTTCGGCAATTCTATTAAGTTGTAACAAGAACTAGTTTACAGCGTCCTTGGCTTTGTCAGCGGCATCCTTAGCGGCGTCGCCAGCCTTGTCAGCAGCATCCTTCATCTTGTCAGCAGCATCCTTAGCAGCGTCGCCAGCCTTTTCAGCAGCGTCGCCAGCCTTGTCAGCAGCATCCTTCATTTTGTCAGCGGCGCTCTTGTCGTCACCATCTTTCTTGGCATCATCGCCATCTTTCTTTTCGTCAGCGTTAGCGTTGGCATCAGCATTCGAATTGGCATCAGCGTTGGTGTTTTCAGCAGCCGTGTTTTCCGTGGTAGCGGTGTTTTCGGTGGCGTTAGCCGTGTTTTCAGCAGCCGGTTCAGCGGGGCAAGCAAGTCCGAGCGCACCCAAAGCGATAACCGCCGTCAAAAGCAAAATCTTCTTCATTTTGTTAATCTCCTGTCTTCTTCAAAGATAATTTTTATTTCTGTTTAGTAAAAATGACTGGCAAAAGTCAGTCATCATTCCAAGTTCTGTTTTTAGAACATTGCCAAATATAGTTATCAAGCCATTGATAGTCAAATGAAAAATCAAGTCGAATTTGAGATTTTCTTGCACCCCGCCCAATGCAGTATCCGGCTCCAAGGCCCTAAATCCCATAAATAAAGGGCTTTTTGAAGATTTTCATTGACCAAAAGGCGCTCAAAAAGTTATTCTTTTATTTGTAAATCGCGAAAAAAATGCGGTTTATATCCTCAATCTCGCCCCATTTTGGTCGTTCTGGCCGACTCTCCTGTTTAACACAGTTGTGAAAATTAAAACAAACACCGCGGTTTATCAGGCCGTCGTCATCATTTTTGCGTTGGCATTTCTCTTCGCGGCAACGCTCATATTTACCAATCCGTGGATGCGAACCGCGATTTTTGCGGCCGTCGCAGCGGCGCTTTCGGCGATGCTTTTGGTAAGGAAAGAGGTGTTTTCCGAAGACGAATCCGAAAAGTCCCAGGTACGGGAAGATGCGGTGTCGCTTGAAAAGGAACTGGAAATGCTCGAACACGCGGCGGTCTTTTTTTCCGCATCGTTGCGGGCCGGTGAGATGCTTCGACTCCTTGAGGCGCGGCTTGATGCAGTTGACAGAGACTTCAGTTTCAGATTCTGGCGACCGAGCGATTCGATGACCGGCGTTGTTTATGCAGGCGATTCGGTTTCGGGGCGATTTCCGGCCCCGGCTGTTTCGGAGTTTCTGATCACGCTGGCCTCGAAAGCAAGTGCGGGCAAACGATTTATTTCATCTGCGGACGCCGGGATTGAGGAAGTTGAGGCGCGCGACATGTATGGCGCTGCGATTCCGCTTCTTCATGGTCAGGATGTGTTTTGCGTGATGACCGTCTTTTCAAATGTTGAGCAACCGGGATTTGAGCGTTGCGAGCTTGTTGCGGGGAGAATCGGACCGTTGCTAAGCGGCTCGATGGCGTTCGAGTCTTCGATCTCGAATGCACTGACCGACGGTATTACGAATCTGCCAAATGAACGCGCTCTCTTTTTGGTGCTTGAGAATCAAATCGCCGAATGCCGTCGATTTCCCGATGAACGCATTATTTCCGTTCTTGCATTGGACATCGTCAATTTCGACGCGGTAAATCAGCAGTTCGGACATGTTGAGGGAGACAGGCTTCTGAGGTTCGCGAGTGAGGTCTTGAAATCGGAGCTAAGAAAGATGGATTTTCTTTCGCGTTCCTCCAACGACGAGTTTTTAGCGGTACTCTCGACACTAAGTTCGGCGTATGTCGAGAATGTCGCGGCAAGGCTAAAGCAAAGATGCGAAAGCGATCCCTACGCGCTTCCTGGCGGCGAAAAGCTTTTTCTCGATTTCAACATCGGTTTTTCCACATTTGGAGGCGGCAACGAATCGGCCTCTGAAATGATCCGTCTGGCGGTAGAGCAGAAGGAAGTCGCGAAATCGGCGGCCAAAGGTTCGGTTTTGTTGTTCCCAACAGTCGTCTGAACATTATTTCCCACTAAGACAGCGCATGAATGCTAAAAAGCCGGGTTTTCCCAAAGGGCCGGGAATCGTAATCCTGCCAGGGAAGCGATTTTCCACTCAACAGTTCTAAAAAGATTGGTTACTTAATCGCCGGCCGTGTGGTAGCGTATTCGGCATGGCACGTATTTCATTTTTTGGCGGCGTTGGTTCTGTTACCGGATCGAAGTATCTGATCGAAAACGGCGATTCAAAGGTTTTGGTTGATTGCGGACTGTTTCAGGGGCTAAAGGAATTGAAGGAGCGAAATTGGCGCGATCTTCAATTCGATCCCCAATCGCTCGATGCCGTCATTATTACCCACGCCCATATCGATCACACGGGGTTTCTCCCGAGACTCGTCAAGCTTGGTTTCGAGGGACCGGTCTATACATCAAGGGCGACCGGCGATTTGATGAAGATTCTTCTGCCGGATTCCGCACGCCTCCAGGAAGAGGACGCCCGCTATAGAAACCGAAAGGGAATCACAACGCATTCGCCCGCGCTCCCGCTTTATGAAACCGAAGACGCCGAGAAAACGCTTGAGTTGCTCGTACAGGTTCCGAATGACGGGTCGAGCGTGAGGATCAGCGACAACATGACGGCATCCTTTAACGTTGCCGGTCATATTCTTGGGGCCAGCATGGTTTTGGTCGAACTCGAACGTGCCCGGGAAAACGGGGATTCGATCAAATTTCTGTTCTCGGGAGATCTCGGACATTATGATCAACCGATTTTGAAGGATCCGGCTCCGCCGCCGGCATGCGATTATCTAATGGTCGAATCGACTTACGGGGATCGTTTGCATACGGAAGAGAAATCAGACGAACATCTCGCGCGCATAATAAATGAAGCCGTCAAACGGGATGCACCGGTCTTGATTCCGGCGTTCGCAGTCGGAAGAACGCAAGAAATTCTTTATCTGATTCGTGAACTTGAAGAAGACAAACGGATCCCGGTGCTTCCGGTATTCGTCGACTCGCCGATGGCCAAACAGGCGATTCAGGTTTACAACCGCTGGCGCGAGGAGCACGACGAGGAGTACGCAAGCATCCTTTCAAACCAGAAGCATCCGCTCAGAACGGGCCTTATGACAACTGCAGGTTCGCGCGAAGAGTCAAAGGCCATCAACAAGAAAAAAGGCGCGATCATCATCATCAGTTCGTCGGGCATGCTTTCCGGCGGTCGCGTCATGCATCACGCGATGAGGATACTTCCCAACAAGGACGCGGTGATCGTGTTTGTCGGATACCAGGCCGCCGGAACCAAGGGGCGCTATATCGTAAACGGCGACAAGGAAGTAAAGATCATGCATGAGTGGATTCCCGTCAGGTGCCATATCGAGCGGATCGAAGGATTCTCGGCGCATGCGGATTGGAAGGCGGTACTTAGATGGCTGAGCGGTCTCCCGGCGCCTCCGCAAAAGGTGTTTACGACTCACGGAGAACCTGAATCGGCAGAGGCGATGGCGGAACATATTCGTTCGGAATTCGGTTGGGAAGTGCAGGTGCCGGAATTCGAACAATCGGTCGAACTCGAATAACGTCAACCCTGCGTCTCGCCGTTTTGCGTCTCGCCGATGTGGAACAAGGCGTCACCCAGATGCACTACCGGGATCTCGTTCATGCAGATGATGTAACCGGCCTTTCTGGTTAGGATTTTTTTCTGGTACTGGGCGTAGGGACCGTTTATGTATCCGAGCAACTCGCCTTTCTCCACGAACGCGCCGTTTGAGGCGAGTGGCTGGAACATTCCCGATGAATTCGCCCGAACCCAATGGCTTTCGGCAAGCGCGATCGAACGACCGCTTGAAAACGTCCTTTTCTTCTTAATAATCCCAAGCATCGCGGCGACATTGAGAACTCCTTCCGTCCCGACCTCGACAACGTCCTCGTCAATCGAACGAGATCTTCCGCCTTCGTAAATGACGTTGGGAACCCCTCTTTTGGACAGAAGTTTTCGCATCGATCCCTGCGGCGGATTTGGTTGAAGAAGCGTAAACGGCGCATTGAACGCCTTGGCAAGCTGAGCGTTTTGGTTTTGCGACTCGTCAAAACGGATCTGCGGAATATTGTGGCGATCTTCGGCACCGGTATGAAGATCGACAACAAAATCGGCATGCGGAAGAATCCGTGTCGAGAGAAGATAACCGACCTGCGCCGCAAGCGAGCCTTTTTTGGATCCCGGAAAAGAGCGGTTGAGATCGCGTCCATCGACAAAAGTCCGCTCCAGATTGATAAACGCCATCACATTCGCGATCGGAATATGGATCACGCAGCCGGTCTCGGGAATCAGCGAACGCTCGAACAAAAGCCGGCGGTTGATTTCGATTCCATTGATTTCATCTCCGTGAATTCCGCTGATGACAAGAAGCGTAGGACCGGGCTTTCGAGCTTTGTGGACTATTACGGGAATCTCGATCCGCGCACGCGTGTAAAGCGACGCGACCTCCATTTCAAGATAGTTCCGCGCCCCGTTTCTGATACGTTTTCCAAGAATTTCCATCTCTAAAGCGGACTACACATGACGCTCAACATAGCGAATGATTTCCCGTGCGACATCTCTCTTGGTGGCCTTCTCAATACCTTCAAGCCCCGGCGACGAATTGACCTCAAGGATCAATGGGCCGCGGTCCGACTGGAGCATGTCCACGCCGGCAACGCCGAGTCCCATAACGCGCGCCGCCTTGATCGCCGCGTCCTCCTCCTCTTCGGTAAGATTTATCAGTTCGGCCGTTCCGCCGCGATGGAGGTTCGAACGAAACTCGCCCTCGCGCGCCTGTCGCTTCATCGCGCCAACCACCTTTCCCTCGACGACAAGCGCGCGTATGTCAGCCCCCTTTGCTTCCTCGATAAACTCTTGGAGAACGACTCGCGCAGCGAGTCCGTTAAACGCCTCCAGCACGGATTTCGCCGCCTTGCGCGTCTCGGCCAGTACAACACCGAGTCCTTGTGTGCCTTCAAGGAGTTTAATGATTATCGGAACCGAGTCCAAAAGCGCGACCACGGCCGCCGTATCCTTTGTATAGTTGGCGAAGATCGTCTTCGGCATTCCGAGTCCCGCTCTCGAAAGCAACTGAAGGCTGCGGAGTTTGTCTCTTGACTTAACTAGCGCCTGCGACTCCACTGCCGTGAACACCTTCTGCATCTCGAACTGGCGGACGACCGCCGTTCCGAAAAAGGTGACGGAAGCGCCGATTCTCGGGATAACCGCGTCTATGCCCGAGAGCTCCTTGCCTTCGTACAAGATAATGGGGTTTTGCTTTTCGATCTGCAGAACGCACTTTGTGTGGTTCACGACGACCATCTCATGGCCTCTTTTCTGGCCGGCTTCGATTAGTCGTTGGGTCGAGTAGAGCCTTGGACCCGCGGACAAAATGGCTATTTTCATTCCTGCTAAAAGCCCGTAGATTCAGATTTCATCGGGCATTCCCAATTGATATTTTATTGCCGGATCGACGACGAAACGGTGCCGCTTCAAGAATCGGCGTCCGATCAGCACCGGAATCCGCATCGACGAGCGATCGGCCAAAGTCAGTCTGATTCGGAAAGTTTCCGAACCAAATGTGATGCCGGTGCGAACGGCGTATCGGACTTCGGTATGGCCATTTGAGCTTCTCACCTTCCGAGTCTCAAAACGTTTGAACTTTGATACGGCACCTGAAAAACCAGGATCTTCGCCTTCCAGAAAAACCACCCGCAACAGACCGTCCTCGCCAACCTCGATAAGAGAGCAATGGATCGCGGAGCTATAGGCACCCGTGTCGATCTTTACCGGTACCGGACCGATATGGAGCGCGGGAAAAACCGCATTCTCCCTGCGTCCGATGATTCGTTGATCAAACAAACCGTTCATATTCACCGCAATGGAAGAATATACATGATGAGTCGCGGAAAGCTCACTCGAAATCGCCCCTTGATGGTCAAAAGGTTCAGTATTTGATTTTCACCAGTTGAGAACGATTCGCCGAACGAATGAAGTGCGAAGAGGGAAATGATATGGGGAGGTGATGCCTACTCGTATCTCAAACACTCGATCGGGTCGAGATTCGAGGCTTTTCTCGCCGGAAGCACTCCAAACAAAAGCCCGATTCCAACCGAAACAATCAAGGCAAGCGCGATGGACCACATTTGGATTACCGCGGGCAGTGCGGGAACAAGCAGCATAACGAGTTGTGCAATCGAAATCGCGACAACAACTCCAAGCAATCCGCCGAAAAAGGTTAGCGTCATCGCTTCGAGCAAAAACTGGAGAACGATAGCGGATTTTGTAGCGCCAAGAGCCTTTCTGATTCCAATCTCTTTTGTTCGTTCCGTTACGCTGACGAGCATGATATTCATTACGCCAATTCCGCCAACCAAAAGACCGAGGCAGGAAATTGCGATGGCGGCGATCCCGATCGCCTTGAAAATCGAATCGAACTGCTCGATAAAGGCATCCGCCGTTTTGATGTCGAAATTGTTTTTAGCGCCGAATTTCACGTTTCGCCTCTGTCTCAAAACCGATTCGGCCTCATCAAGGGCTTCCGCTACTTTGCCGGGCTTTGCCTTGATTATATGAAGGAGATAGTCCCTTTGCGGCGCCACCTTTCTTGCGGTGCGCAAAGGGAGAAACACTTTTCGATCCTCTTCGTTCTCGCCAAAGAAACCGGATTTGCGTTTTTCCACAACCCCGATTACCTCCCACATCTGGCCGTTCATCCTTACCATTCGGCCCACGATATCTCCCTCGAGATTCGGGAAAAGCGCTTCCGCGGCGTTAACGCCTATTACTAGAACATTGCGTCGCTGATTGTTGTCGTTTTCGGTAATAAACCTGCCTTCTCGAAGAGCCAGGTTTGTGATTGGCGGTAGATTCGGAGTTACGCCATCGGTCAGCGCCCAGCGATAATTTCGGCCCTCGTAAACAAGGTTGTCGTCAAAACCGTCGCCGAAAGACCCGATGCTTGGCGCGACGACGGCGATATCCTCGATCGCCTGGCTTTGCCGGAGAATCGCCTCCGCGTCCTGTTCGGTTAGAGGCTTCCGTGCACGCTCTTCGCGGTTTGGAGGACCGAATCCTGTTGTCAGGTGGAAGGCGTAAATATTGTTCGTGCCGTAATCCTCGATCATCGATACGATGTTTTGCCTCAACCCAAGCAAAATCGACGCGACGACGATCGCGGTAATGACCCCGATAACGATCCCGAGAATCGTCAGGAATGATCTGAACTTGTTGGCCAAGATAGAGTCAAATGCCATTTTCAGCACTTCTCCGGGCATTACGGCGGCCAATTTCATCGTTCCAAATCCTCCAAAATACTTCTTAGCTTTGCGAAAGCGCGACTATCGGGTCGAGCTTTGACGCCTTGAGCGCCGGATAAATACCCGCGATAATTCCGACGACGCTCGAAACTCCGACCGCGAGCATCACCATTCCGACAGTCACCGTCATAGTCAATTCAAGAAACGCTGCTATCAACTTGTTCGCGCCCAACGCGAGCAGGAGACCGATTACCCCGCCGATCAAGCAAAGCGTTGCCGATTCGATAAGAAACTGCAGGAGTATCTGGCGGCGAGTGGCGCCAAGCGCTTTCCTTAGCCCGACCTCAAAGGTTCGTTCGGTTACCGAAACCAGCATGATGTTCATAACCACAATCCCGCCCACGAGGAGAATCGTCATCACAATCGGCAGCACTACAGTCTGAATCGCGCCGGTAAACTGGTCGATTTGATTTCCGAGGTCCTCGGTATTTACAACGCCGAAGGTATCGGGAGAACTGCCGATCAGTTTTCGCTTGTTGCGGAGTTTAAGACGAGCGTCGTCGATGGCGTCCTGAAGGTTTGCCCTGACAGAAGTCGAGCCATGAATCTGAAGTCCGTCGGTATTTCCAAACAATTGGAAATGGAGCCGAATCGGGATATAGAGATGCCTGTCAAGAGGTTGACCAAACATCGTGCCCCTTTCCTCCTCGATGCCGACAATTCGAAGCGGAACTCCGCGAACCTTTATCGTCGAACCGAGCGGATTGTTTTTTGGGAAGTATTTCTTTGCGACTTCCGCTCCGAGCACGCAAACTTTCGCTGCCCGCTCAACTTCGGCGTCATTTATGAAACGGCCGAACTCGATGTCCTTGTCTTCGATGATCTCCATGTTCGCCGTAACGCCAAACACCTGCACCGAAGGCATTTCGATACCGTCCTGGTTGATATCGGCTCCATTTCCGGTTTGCGCTCCGACCTCCGAGCAGGCCGTGCAATTCGCCTTCAGGTATTCGTATTCCTGCCATGTAAGCTTCTTGTTTCGCCTGTTCATTTCCTCAAACAAGGCGTCATCCATCTCTCCCGAATGCGCCATCCGGTTCATCATGAAATGATTCGCGCCTAGCACTTTCGAAACCCTTGCCGTCACATAGGCGTTGAGTCCGTCGATTGAGGAGCCGACAACGACCACCGAGGCAACACCGATTATCACGCCAAGAAGCGTAAGGAAAGCTCGAAGCTTGTGTTCGAGAATGGACTTGAAGGCGATCCGAAAGGCTTCGCCGTAAAAGGAAACAAGGTTCCGCATAATGTCAGTCTATTTCGTCTTTTGAAGACATGTTTGGTACGAACCGATCCGACGAATTGTTCCTGCACGAACATTATTTTTTTGAGTAAGCGTCTAACGAGGTTCGGGCAATCGTCGACGATACGCTGGTTCGACATCGACGGGGCGCGTGGTATAATCCGCTTTTTAATTCACATATCGGAGATAAATTCACTTGAGCATACTGGTCAATAAAGACACCCGATTGATCGTACAGGGAATCACGGGCAAGGAAGGAACGTTTCATACGCTGCAAATGGTTGAGTATGGTACCAACGTCGTTGGCGGCGTAACACCCGGCAAGGGCGGTACGACCCATGAGGGTATTCCCGTTTTTAACTCGGTTGAGGAGGCGATGCGCGAAACCGGAGCGAATGCCTCGGTTGTCTATGTTCCGCCTCCGTTTGCGGCCGATGCGATAATGGAGGCCGCCGATGCCGGATTGCCGCTTGTAGTCGCGATTACAGAAGGAGTTCCGGCCGCCGATATGGTGTTGGCAAATGACTTCCTCAAGGAAAAGCCGAACACGAGATTGATCGGCCCGAATTGTCCCGGGATCATTTCTCCAGGGAAATGCAAGGTTGGAATCATGCCCGGGCATATCCACAAGGAAGGAAGAATCGGCGTCGTTTCGCGAAGCGGCACGTTGACGTATGAAGCGGTCGGTCAACTGACCGCGCTGGGGCTTGGACAGTCTTCGGCGATAGGAATTGGCGGCGATCCGATCATCGGTACGAACCATACCGACGCTTTGCGTTTGTTTGAAGCGGATGACGAAACGGATGCGATCGTTATGATCGGGGAAATCGGCGGTACCGCCGAAGAGGAAGCTGCGGCGTTTGCGGCAGAAAATGTTAAGAAACCGATCGTCGCTTTTATTGCGGGACAAACTGCACCTCCGGGACGAAGAATGGGTCACGCCGGCGCAATCATTTCCGGTGGAAAGGGAACTGCCGCTGAGAAGATGAAGGCGTTGCGGGAAGCAGGCATCCGCGTCGTGGAATCTCCCGCTGATATCGGAGTTGCAGTTCAGGAATTACTCGGCACTTCGAACGTTGCCTGAGCGATTCCGAATTGATTTAGTCACTTGTTAGACGGGAGGTTTGATTGCCTCCCGTTTTGTCATTTATCCGGCACTTCCGGTGTTTTTCCAACAAATGGTCAAAGTTCTTACAACATATTTCCTGTTTGTAGTTGTTTTTTGTTTGCCTTTTAAGGTTACGGCAAATGATGTAGTCAAAAAGCTGATCACTGAAGCAAATAAAAAGGGGGAGTTTAGCGGCGTCGTGGCTGCGAGCCGAAATGGGAAGAGGATTTTTGCGTACTCGATCGGTTTTGCTGATTCCGGTTCAAGAATAAAGATACGTCGCGAAACAAAGTTTCGAATTTCATCGATTACAAAGCAATTTACGACCGTTTTACTTCTTCAGCTCGTCGAAGAGGGGAAGGTCGATCTCGACAAACCGGTTGCGAATTATGTTGACGTACCGGAAGCGCGTAAAAATTTGGAACGAATCACGGCCCGACAACTTTTATCCGGCAGTTCGATGCTACCTTGGCTTGAATCGGAAGACTTTTATCAGGGAACCGACGCGGACCTCACAGATGCGCGGTTTGTAGTAAAAACCTATATGACCGGAGACTTAAGGGGCGAACCCGGCTCCAAATTCGGTTACAACAACGCGGACTTTATACTCGCGGAAGCGATCATTGAGAGTGTCTCAGGAAAATCATACGAAGCGCTTCTCAAAGAGAAAGTTCTCGATCCACTTGGAATGAAGAATTCCGGAGTCATTGCGCGGACCGGCAGAATCAAAGGACTCGCAAAAGGTTTTATTTTCGAGGATGGGTCGCTTAACGGCGAGCGTTACGAAACCATTGCCAACTACGGCGGATCGGGGGCGATGTATTCGACCGTCGGGGACATGCTCAAATGGAATAACGCGATTCTCTACAATTCGTTGATCAAGCGCGACTTACGTGATGAGATGTTCAGTCCATCCGAAAAGCTTGGCTTCGTCGGGCTCGGTAGTTGGATCTACGATCTAAAACTCTCTGACACGAAAACAGTTCGGGTAGTAGAACGCCAGGGTGGAATTGGCGGATTCAGTGCCGTCAATCTGATTTTACCCGATGAAGAGTTTTCAATTATTTTCCTTTCAAACGTCCGTACCGGGACTCTCTCTCAAACTTATGCATCGAAGGGCCTTTCTTATCAGGTACTTCGCGAATTCCTTGCTAAATAGATGTAGGATCATGAACTTGTCGAGTTTTTCTACTTGGTCGAAGTGCTTTTATCCGCGTGAAATTGTAAAATCCCGCTTTGACAAATTTCTACACACTTATTTAGGAGATTCTAATTGAAATGAGCAATTTGACGTTTGGTATCATTAAACCTGACGCGGTAAAGAAGGGCGTTCAGGGAAGCATTATTCAGAAGATTTTGGATAACGGTTTCGGTATACGAGGGATGAAGCTGATCCATCAGACCAGGAAACAGGCGGAGGGTTTTTATGAAGTCCATCGCGAGCGCCCGTTTTTTGGAGAGTTGACTGAATTCATGTCGTCCGGACCGTGCGTCGTTATGGTTCTTGAGAAGGAGAATGCGGTGCCGGAATGGCGCGGGTTGATGGGCGCCACGAATCCGGCCGAAGCGGAGGAGGGAACGCTTAGGAGAGAATTCGCGTCGTCGATCGGCGAGAACGCCGTTCACGGTTCCGATTCAGAGGAAAACGCGGCGATCGAAATCGCGTATTTCTTTAGCCAGCTTGAATTAGTCTAGTCAAAAAGGCTATAAATTCAGTCAAGTTACAATTTGGCGGGCGCCAAATCCGAGTTTCGCATTGGATGCGGTCTGAGGGGTGCCCGACTCCACCTTCGGAAGGATAAACAGATGAAAAAATGTCCGAACTGTCAGAAGACGTTTGATGATGCGATGAAGTTCTGTCAAACAGACGGAACGCCGCTTGTGGTAGTTGCGGAAGAACCTGACGATCCTTACAAAACAATGGTGGCCGGCGGTTTCAAACTGCCGGAAGAACAGCCGGAAACGCCCGCTCCGGCGAGCGAGCCGGTATTAGAAGCCGCGCCTGAGCCCGTTATCGAAGATTCGGCGGATGTGCTTGAGATTCCAGATGAAGGATCATCGGATCCGATGAAGACGGTCGTGGTCTCGGGGAGCGCTACTTCGGATAACATCAAGATTCCGGATCTGCCTCCGGCCGAGGCGGCCGATCCTGAAGCGCCTGTCGTTGAAGATACGCCTGCGGCGAGTCATTCGGATGTTGCTCCCGAAATACCAAAGTTTTCCGAGCCGCAAATCGAAATGCCCGACTTATCGGCTCCTGTTGAAGAGGCACCGGTTGCGAATGCGACCGAGGAAAAGCCTTGGACACCTCCGGCACCCGACAAGTCCGCGCCGATTCCGTCGCCTTTCGAGTCTTCGATGCCTCCGGGCGTAACTCCGCCGGATATCCCGCTTTTTGATCCGGAACCCGAACCGGTGGCCGAAATGACACCGCCTCCGCCTGCGATGGATGCACCGCCATCTCCGTTTTCCGAGCCTGATGCGGCGCCGGCTTCTCCGTTCTCAGAATCGAACCAAGCCCCGGCATCTCCCTTTGCGGAGCCCGAAGCACCTGCATCGCCGGCAGCTTCCGATTGGAGTTCGGCACCTATGAGCCCCGCGGCTCCGGCTTCGCCAAGTCCGTTTGGAAGCAACGAAATAGTCGGGCAGTCGCCGAATTCACCGGCTTTGTCAACGGCGGCTCAAAACAATACTTTGCCGATCGTTTCGTTGTGTTTGGGAATCGGTTCCTTGGTGTGCTGCGTTTTGGGGATCTTTTTGGGGCCGGCTGCATTGGTTACCGGGTATATGGCCAAGGGCAACATTTCGCGGGAGCCGGAGAATTACGGTGGCGGCGGAATGGCGACGGCGGGAATGATAACCGGAGGGGTCGGACTGCTTTTGTTTGTTGTTTGGCTGGCGCTCCAAATCTTCGGAGTCGTGTTGCAGGGATTTTAGTAGGTTTTACTGATCCGGTAGGATCTCAAACGATATGTCAATTATTAGCGAAGTACTAAAGTCGACAAAGGCGGTCATTTTGGGAATGAAAACCACATTGTCGCAGATTCCCAAAGAGAAATGGACGGTGCAGTATCCGGACGTGCCGGTCACGGTTCAGCCTCGTTACAGGGGCCAGCATCTTCTTCATGTCGATGAAAACGGCAAGGAGAAATGCGTTGCGTGTTACCTTTGCGCCGCGGCATGTCCGTCGGAGTGCATATACATCGAAGCCGTGGATGATCCGCGACCGTATGATGAACGGGTCGGACGCGACGAGCGCTATGCAAAGGTTTACAACATCGATTACGGCCGCTGCATTTTTTGCGGCTATTGCGTGGAAGCTTGTCCGAAAGACGCGATCACGCATGGATACAATTTCGAGCTTTCCGTTTATAACCGCGCCGATCTTTTGAAAACCAAAGACGATCTGCTGATCACCAAGCAGGTGCAATCCAAGAATTACAGAGTTGCGCTGAGCAGCGAAGACGTGGATTCGGAATACAAGGAAGTTTAGTATTGGTCAAATGCAAAATGGAGCGGAGTGCGTCGGCGCTTCGCTCCATTTTCGTTTTCTGAAGCCGGGTGGCGGAAGAATTGTAAATTTTCCAAATCGGCTTTGGTAAAGGCAGTGATTTCTTTAAGAAATGCCAAATCGTTGTCGAAACTACTTTGAGCGAAGTTTTGTTTGTATAATCAGCCGGTGATCGTGTTGCCGAATACTCGCAAGGCTAGAGAATACGAACTTCGTGGTTTGGCGTTGCGGGATTTTGCCGGGATGAGATCCCTAAAAGATAGGCTGAATCCATATGAACTTGCGAAATACGCTCGTTTGCGTGTCGTTGGTTTTGAGGAGATTGCCGCTCTCAGCCCGGAAACAGTGGAGCATCTGCTGGGCGCTGGAAGGAACGATTGGTCTGGAGGTGCGTGTTCGATGCCATTGCCTGATGGGAGCAAGCTGATTATTCTCAATCCATCGCATCCACCAAACAGGCGAAGGGCGACTTTGATGGAAGAGGTTTCTCACGTCTTTTTGGGTCATAAACCGAGCCGTTTAGCGATAAAAAACACGGATGAGAAGGGGTCGTCAAGGGCCCGGGATTACGACGCGAAAATCGAGGAGCAGGCTTACTCGGTTGGGGCGGCGGCTTTGGTGCCCTTTGGAGGGCTTCGCGAGCTATTGAGAGAGGCGAAAACCTCGCGTGAAATCGCCGCACATTATAACGTTAGCAACGCATTGGCTGAGTTTAGGCTTAAGACTACCGGACTCTGGAGCGCGTATATTGGCGAGCAGTCCGAAAGACAGTATTCAAAAGGATGAAGGAACAAAAGGACAACAAGATAGTTGAGGAAATTCACCAAAGTTCTTCTCCGGATGAAGGATTGTCGGTTGTTGACAAGCTCCGGATGCTTCTCGAAATCACACGAAAGATAAGCGTTTCGATGGATCTTGAGGAGATTTTGCGTCTTGTAATGGATACTCTCGGATCGCTTGTCAGATTCGATGCGGCCGGAATCTATCTTCTTGAGCAGGTTGAGAAGGAGGGTGTATCCGAGTATGTCTTCAAGTCCAAATTGATTCGCGGTTACAGGATCAGCTTTGAGCTGGTGGAACCGCGTTTGAAACTCGGAGAGGGGTTTATAGGGCATGTTGCCCAAACCGGGGAGGCTTTGATCTCGCCCGATGTGAATAAGGATCCACGGTATTTTCCGGCCAGGAAACGTACCAACTCGGAGATGATCGCTCCAATTATTTCGAACGACAAGGTTATCGGGGTATTCGACCTCGAAAGCGACAAACTCAATGCCTATACGGAGGATGATCTGGCGATCCTAAAGTTGCTCGCCGCCCAGGTAGCGATCAGCGTGGAAAAATCGCAGCTTTACGGTCAGCTCTTTGAAAAGGAACGCCTCGAGGCGCAGCTCGAAATCGCCAGGCAGGTACAGCTCGAACTGTTGCCGGACAAGGATCCCGATATGGAGGGGTTCGATATCAGCGCCTATATCTTTCCTACCGAAGAGGTGTCGGGCGATTACTATGACTGGGTACCGATTTTTGAAGACCAGATGGCGATCATCGTCGCCGATGCGGTGGGAAAAGGCATTCCCGCAGCACTTTTGATGGCGTTTTTGAGGGCATCGCTCAGAGCCGGGGTTCAGATCGGTTATGCGCCTCAAGTTGCGTTTTCAAAGGTAAACAATCTCTTGTGGGAGTCCGTCGAACAACATCAATTCATTACATCAATTTACGGAATTCTCGACACCACCAACAGGACCTTCGTCTATTCCAATGCTGGGCACAATCCACCGCTGGTTTTGAGCGCGTCCGGAGAATGCAGGTATTTGGAATTCGGGGATTTGCCCCTGGGGATGTTTGCCGAAACCCGCTATCACCAGCACTATCTGCGGATCGAGCCCGGCCAAATGCTGGTGCTCTATACGGATGGGATAACGGAGGCCGTCAACGAGGAAGGCGAGGAATTTGGTCAGGAGAGGTTTGTAAAATGCCTGACCGAAGGATTCCATCTCTCATCAAGGGATTTGATTTGGTTTGTTAGGGCCGAGCTGGACAAGTTCACCGGAAAAGAATACCTGAACGATGACGGCACGTTGTTCATCGTCAAGCTGGTTCGGGAAGTGATGACCCCTCAAATCAAAAGCTCAAAGTCTTAGCGCGACCCGCCTCATAATAAAAAAAGGGGCGCGAAACCCCGGAAAACCAAACCTTCGCGTCCCTTTAGTTGTGCTGGAAATTATTCAGTTGATGCCCATATCGCGTGGTCTCGCTTTCTGTCTGAAAGCAAAGGTATTGCTGGGATTTGCGTGCAAAAGCGGTCTTTCAATCGCGATCAAATACAATGATCTAATGGGCTTTGGCCGAAGCGCGTGATTTGTCGCCGCCCGGCACCAGTTGTGATCTGTATAACCCGAAGTCCAACTCCTCGTTATCCTTGGCAAACGAATAGGAATCGAACCCGTAGGAATCAAGAAAACCTGCGAGCTCCAATGTGTCCGGAAGATAGATGGCCTCGATAAAACCGAATTCATCCTTTATTTGAAGGAGACGCTCGATTACCTCAAGCGGCGCGAAACATTGAACCGGATCTTTGTAAGTTGCCATAAGTCAGCTCCGTCGAAAAGCGAAGAAGGACAGCTCTTTGATTGTCGGTTGCTTCAAAGGGTTGTTTCATAAGTTTGCAACTTTTTGTTTGTTTGAATGCTCTTATATGTGAAATGAGAAATTCAGACGAGTTGCCGGCGCACGATGATCTACTTGGGCGCCCAAACCGCGCGAGGCAATTGAACAAAGAAACCTTGATTTTTCGGGGTATTGGCGATAAACTCAACTGAACTTTCCCCTAATTGCAAGCTTTCCAGGAGGAACAAATTTATGCATTCAGCGAAAAGGCTCCTATCGCTTTTGGTGATCGGACTCGCGCTTTGCGGAATTTCTTTTGCGCAATCGGATGACGAAGATACGGCGCGCTCGGTTCTTGGCAGTCCTTATGTGGTTTCGGTCAAGCCCGGCGGTATCAACCACGTAGAGGGTTTGGTCGAGTCCAGCAATCCGGATCTTGGTACGAAAAAGCTTGCCAAAGGGGATTTTGTCGGAACCGGAGACGAGGTTGCTACGTCCAGCAACGGCCGGATCGAGATAATGCTCAATCCCGGTTCGTTCGCGAGGATGAATTACAATTCGCAGATGGTGATCGAGTCTGCAAATCTTGAAGACGTATCGCTTCGGGTCGGTAAGGGTTCTGCAATATTCGAGGTCTTCGCGAGCGAGGATTTCAGGGTTAAGGTTTCCGCGGGCGACTCGATTTACTATCTCGTCAAGAGCGGAGTTTACAGGGTTGATATAGATCAGAGCGGAAATGGAAGAATGGAAGTTTGGCGGGGCAAGGCCCAGGCCGGTGACCTGTCTTCGACGGAAGTGAAAAAGGGCAGAGCGGTTTCGAACGAAGACGGCGAATATGCCGTCGCTAAATTCGATAAGAAAATGGACGACTTTGAAACCTGGAGCCGCGATCGTGCAAAGGAAATCGCCGAAGCAAACAAGAAGCTCCAATCGAGAACGCTTGGCCGCAGCGTGCTTTCGAGTTTCAGGCAGGGAGCTTGGGATTGCTACGGCTCTGTAGGATTGTGGGTATTTGATTCAAGCATGAGAAGGTACTCATTCCTTCCGTTCGGCTATGGATGGAGATCGCCCTACGGATTCTCTCTTGGCACCCAAACCGGGATTTGTTTCTATCCTGAGTCCTATTGGATGCCGCGGCGCGGATGGTACGGAAACGGTAGCGGTAACGGAAATGGAAACGGAAGTGGCGGTGGGTCTGGCAGTGGAGGAGGATCAACGGTTCAAATTCCTGCCGAGAATGTTGCCAGGGCAGAGCGCCTTCGAACCCCGCCGTTCCAGCGTATGGAGCAATCGCGCGATGTTGAAAGGCGAGCTCCGGTCGATAGTTTTCCGACGGTAGGCGGATCTACCGGCGGCGGATCATCAAGCGGAAGATCCAGTTCCTCTGGCGTTAAGCCTTCGGCTCCGGCATCCTCCGGCTCTTCATCGACTTCTGTGCGAGGTACAGGTACAAAATCGCCGGATAATTAGGTTCGGCGTGAAATGTTGGAAAAGCCCGCATTCGTTGCGGGCTTTTTTTTCGTAGCGCGAGATTGAGCTGTGGCTAAGGTACCGAATCAGCGAAGTCCGAATGCCGCCAATGCTTTGAGCGGATTGGGATTTTTATTGAAATTCGCACAATCCCCCGCAGGCTATTTGGGGCCATACATTTGGGCAAGTAGTACCAGAGACTGAATGCCATTGAAAACAAAATGAACGATGATGCACGGCATCAAACTCTTCCAATAAACTCTGACCAAGGTCAGTGCAAGGCTAACTATCGTAATGGAGATCAACGTTGCCGCATCTTCACGATATTGTGGAAAGTGAACCGCCGCGAAAAGAGTTGTAACGACTATCACTCCAACCAGGTTGTTTGATTTCTTAACAACGCCTCCAAACAGGATCCCGCGATATACGACTTCCTCGACAATCGGCGCCGAAAGGGTTCCAATGACTGCCATCAGGATCATGGCCTCATTCGAACTGGAGATAAGTTTCTGGAAAGCCGTCTCCTTTACGCCCAAAAAGTGGCTGAGACCGAATATTATTCCGTACAAAGGGATGAGAATTCCAACCAGATGAAATATGTTGAAACCGTTCAAACGCGATCCCAAAACATCGTCAAATTTGTATTTTCCAAATCGGAAAACGATGAGAATCGCGACCGCCAACGTATTTAAGTGCGCCGGAATTGTAGACAGCAACACAACGATAACCACATCGGGACGAAACAAATCCTCTTCTTGTTTAAGTGCGCCAGCGTATTTGCTGTAGAGCAAAATAAAGGCGGCATTGAAAAAGAGGATAAAAAAGACGCTCAGAATCCAGAATCCAATCCCAACGATTGCTCCCCAGGGGGGATTATCCGGAGAATGGCGTTTGGATATATCCATGCTCGCTTCTGTTTCGGTGATCGTCGGTTCCAGGTTGAATTCCATATTCTTAGAGAGGCTGATACGCAGATTACCGCGATTTGTTTTGTTTCCGGTGCAAAACTGATGAATTGCAGAAAGAAAGCATCAATCGCCGTCCGTCAAATCGTCGGAAACCGAGGGCGCAGTTCCGGAAAAATACCGAACTTCAATCGCGCATGCATCTACTGCGAATTGAATATGCTAACTTGCGAGGCGCTCGTTTTCAACGGACGTTTACGGGATCTCGCAAAAAACGCCGGGGCAGAAGCGAATCAACAAAGGATTCGAGATCATCGAAGTAGGCGGCTTTTACGTGTCGCAAATCACGGCGTCTGGAGTGGGCACCACAAAGAACTGCAGCAACGCGGAATGAGGAGCCCTCCAGGAATGGCCGAATGCACTTTGGAAAGTCTCAAAACATCGATTCTGAATTGAAATTTTTCCGAAAATTTCCCAAAAACCGCCTCTTGGATTGAATAAGTTTCCGAAACGGTCTATGCTAAAAGCCCGTGGAGCAACACGGACAAAATCCTTCAAAATCAGTGTTGGTGGTGATTCCCGCGCGGTACGAGTCTGTCCGTTTGCCGGGCAAATTGCTGTTGCCCATTGCAGAAAAAGCAATCGTCGTACATACCGCGGAGCGTGCGGCGATCGCAGAGGGCGTTTCCTCCGTGATCGTAGCCACGGATGACGAGCGCATCGTCCGGGTTGTCGCAGAGGCCGGGTACAACGTCAAGCTTACATCGCGGGAACACGAGAGCGGTACCGACAGGGTTGCCGAAGTCGCGGCGGAGTTTGATCCGGAGACGATCATCGTCAATGTTCAGGCGGACGAGCCGCTGATCGATCCGAATCTGATTTCGAGTGTTGCAGAATGTCTAGCGAATAATTTGGAAATCGACATTGCAACCGCCTACGAAAGCATTTCGGACATCGAATCGGTATTCGATCCGAATGTTGTAAAGGTCGTCGAAGAAGCGGGAATCGCGCTCTATTTTTCAAGATCACCCGTACCTTTTCAAAGGGACGGCGCGATGAAGCATGGAGGATTGCGAGAATTTCTTGAGGCAGACCCAGGCGCGTTGAAGGTATTTAAGAAGCATTTGGGGATTTACGCGTTTAGAAATTCGTTTCTTCAGAAATTTGCAAAATCACGGCCGTCCCGGATTGAGTTTGAAGAAAAATTGGAGCAGCTGCGGGCCCTTGCGCTGGGTGCTCGGATCGGAATTGTTGCGTCTGAATCAGTCTCTATTGGAGTTGATACGCCCGAGGACTATGAGAAAGTGCGAGCGATCATGGAAATTTAAGCTTCCTGCCTTGCTTCGCTTCCGGTCTTTTGCCGGATCGGTTGAAAGAAGGAGGTAAACGGGGAAATACCTACGGAGATTTATTGCATGACGGGTGACTTGATTGGATTGACGGTACTGGTGGTTTTGGGTGCGGTGGTGTTTGGTTTGCTTCGTTATTTAAGCCGCCCGGTCGTTCGAACGGAGGAGCAGCACCGGCGATCGGCAGACGAGAGCACTTCGATGATGGCCGCCGGTGTTGAGGCCCTAAACGGGGCAATAAATCCTTCGGCATCGAGGGCGCTTGAAACAAAAAGGGAACTAAGGCGCGGCACGTTTGACAGAAAGCGCGAGGGAGCAAAGGGAATCGGAGACGATAGGGAAGAGCAGGAATGAGTGAAAAACAAACGAAATACATATTTGTAACCGGAGGAGTGGTTTCAAGTCTTGGAAAAGGTCTTGCGGCGAGCTCTATCGGGTGTCTTTTGGAATCACGAGGGGCGACAGTAACCCTTATGAAACTCGACCCCTACATAAACGTCGATCCCGGCACGATGTCTCCTTTTCAGCATGGAGAAGTTTACGTAACCGATGATGGTGCCGAAACGGATCTGGATCTCGGACATTATGAACGCTTTACCCAGGCGACGATGTCGCAGGCGAATAACTGGACAAGCGGCAGGATTTACATGTCCGTAATAGAGAAGGAAAGACGCGGCGATTATCTTGGAAAGACTATTCAGGTGATTCCGCATATCACCGATGAAATCAAAAAAGCCGTCAGGCACGTAGCGGAAAGGGATCAGCCTGATGTTCTGATCGTTGAAATCGGCGGAACCGTGGGAGATATAGAGTCGCTTCCGTTTATGGAAGCGATCCGACAAATGGGAAACGAGGAAGGACGCGAAAACGCGATCTTCGTACACGTAACCCTCGTTCCGTTTATTGCCGCCGCGGGCGAGCTCAAGACAAAGCCGACGCAGCATAGTGTTCGCGAACTCCGTGAGATCGGAATCGCGCCGGACATCCTCTTGTGTCGGTCTGAAAGGCCGATTCCAATGGAACTGCGGCGAAAAATCGCGCTGTTTTGCAACGTAAACGAGAGAGCCGTGATTTCGGCGCTTGATGTTCCGACAATCTATGAGGTGCCGCTTGCATTTCACGAACAGGAGCTCGACGGACTGATCGTTGAAATGCTTCATCTTGTCGAGCGTTTTCCAAACGCCGATCTCAAGTCGTGGAGAAAGCTGGTTTCGACAATCAAGGAGCCGAGCGAGGGTACGGTAAAAATCGGCATCGTCGGAAAATACGTTGAGCTTGAGGATTCTTATAAATCATTGCGCGAGGCCCTTACCCATGCCGGTGTCGCGAACAATCTGCGGGTAAAGGTTGCTTGGGTCGAATCCGAAGATCTTATGGATGACGACTATGAAACCTCGCTTCAGGATTTTGACGCCATACTCGTACCCGGCGGATTCGGCAAGAGGGGCGTCGCGGGAATGATCCGTGCGATTCATTACGCGCGAAAGTCCGGAACTCCTTATTTCGGAATCTGTCTTGGCATGCAGACAGCATGCATTGAATTCGCAAGGAACGCTTGCGGGATCAAGGATGCCGATTCGTCGGAATTCAATGAGGAAGCCGAGAATCCGATCATCTTCAAGCTTCGCGATCTGGTTGGAGTTGAAGAACTCGGTGGTACGATGAGGCTTGGCGCATGGGATTGCGAGCTTATGGAAGGATCGTTGGCAAGGGAAATCTATCATGACAATCCGATGATTTCCGAAAGGCATCGCCATCGCTTTGAATTCAATCCGGCTTACAGGGAGAGGCTTGAGGAAGCAGGCTTGGTCTTCAGCGGAATTTCGACAAATCGCAAGTTCGTTGAAATGGTCGAACTTCCGAGGGACGTTCATCCGTTCTTCGTCGGCTGCCAGTTTCATCCCGAATACAAGTCGCGGCCGCTGGATGCGCATCCGCTCTTTTACTCATTTGTTAAGGCCGCATGGAGAAACAGGATGGAAAGCGAAATACCGGGGGAAGACGGCACGGTTGAAATTCAGGCCCCGGAACAAGTCAATGCGGCGACGGTTGGCTCGGAAGAATAGGATATCTGGATGATGGAGAATGCGCCCATGAGGTCTTTTAGTGTCGGGGATGTTGCGTTTGGGAATGGAAGTTTGGCGATAATTGCCGGTCCGTGCGTCGTCGAATCATACGAACACGCGGTGATGATGGCCGAGAAAATCTCGGATGCTTGTCGCAATGCGGGTCTCCACTTCGTTTATAAATCCTCATTCGACAAGGCCAACAGGAGTTCGTTCGAGAGTTTTCGCGGCGGCGGCATGGATTTCGGTCTGGGAGTGCTGGCCGAAGTTAAGGCGAGATTTGATATTCCCGTAATCACTGACATCCACGAACCTTGGCAGGCCGAACGGGTCGCAGAAGTCGCAGACATCATTCAGATTCCCGCGTTCCTTTGCAGACAGACTGATTTGCTAAACGCGGCGGCGGCAACCGGTCGTGCGGTAAACGTCAAAAAGGGGCAGTTTTTGTCGCCATGGGATGCGAGAAACATCGTTGAGAAATTGACGGCGGCGGGTTGCGAAAAGATTTTGCTGACCGAGAGGGGAGCGAGTTTTGGCTATAACAATCTCGTTGTCGATTTGAGGAGTTTTCCCGTAATGCGTTCATTTGGCGTTCCGGTCGTTTTCGATGCCACGCATTCGCTCCAGTTGCCGGGTGGATTGGGAAAGGCAACCGGCGGTCAGGCGGAGTATATCGAACATTTTGCGCGCTCGGTCGTTGCATGCGGCGTTGATGCCGTTTTTATGGAAGTCCACAACGATCCAAAGAACGCGCCCAGCGATGGGCCAAATCAACTGCCGGTTGAACGACTCGAGCCGTTGCTGGTTACACTTCGAAAGATTCATGAACTTGTCCATTGCGATTCCTAAGCTCGGGAGTTGAATTGGATCGGTGCTTCGGTTTTTGACATTGGAACGTTTTCGTTTTTTTAAGGGTTGGTTGGGTTTGGTCGCAAACTTTTTGTAGAGGCATCCAATATTCCTGCCGATTCGTCAAAGGTCACGGGTTTGGGATTTTGGTATCGAAAGACATTATTGAGTATTGCTAATGACTCGGATTTGAGTTGTGACACCATCCAGCCATATGAACAGAATGGTTTTAGGGAAAGCTCGATCGGGTCGGTCGTTTCAAGGATTATATATAAAGGTATTGGGTGGAGCTGGCTATTTGGTGGCAGATCCCCCTGCAAGTCTGTCGGCAAATCTGTTTGTAAAAGCTCGATCCGAAGTTTGATGGCACCGGCATTCCCGCCTTCTCAGATTGTTGTTTTGATAAGACAACTTCTGGCCGTCAGTTCTGAAATTGTATGAGAATCGCTATTTTTGGGTTATTTGTGATTTTGGTTGTGACTGTTTCCGCCCCTTTTGCCGGTGCGCAGACGGGTCTTACTTGGAAGGTTGTACGATACGATGTCGAATGCGAACTGCCTTCCAATTATGTGGATGTTCGATCGATGAAGTGCCTTGCCGCGATTGAGGTTAAGAATCAATCATCTCGACCGTTTGGTACGGTCTCGCTTCGGATCAACGAAAAAGCGAAGATCGATTCGGCACTGAGCAACGGGCAAAAGGCTGAGTTTACGCTTGGTCTCGAGAAAATTAACGAACGCCAAAATCTCCAAAAGGTACAGTTGAGAATACCCTCGGTCGCGAGCAACGCTTCGGCCACCGTAGTTCTGAATTACTCGCTCCCGGTCGCAAGTAATTCGGGAATCGAAGCGCTTTCCCCGGCAGGCAGCCAGTTCTTGCCCTTTTCATATTGGTATCCGACTCCAACAAGCTGGTATTACCCGGGAGGCGGAGATTTCGCGCCTTTCGCTCTCAGGGTAAAAGGGCTTGGCGGTAAACAATTGATTTCGGCGGGGAAGGCATCAGGCGAAGGGTATCAGAATCCTTTGGTCGGCCAACCGTTTTTCCTAACCGGGGATTGGCAAAAAGAGTCCCTTGAGGGTGTGGAGGTTTATGCCCCGAAAGGGACAACGGTGATCGCCGGCAGAGCAAAGGAAATCGCGGGGCTGGCAAAAAAGGCGCTCGATTACGTGACGGCGAAAACGGGGGCGTCGATATCGGTGCCAATCAGAGTCGTTGCTGTTGATCGTGGTTCGGGTTTTTCTGATTCCGGAGTGGTACTGGTGGAAAAGGGCGCTTTTCTCTCGCCAAAACTTGATTCGACCACATCGATGTCAATAGTCGAATCGATCGCCAAGACAATATACGGGAATGTCGTTGAAGTGCGGGGCCAGGGTTACGGCGTAATCCGTGAAGGGCTGCCGAGGCATATCGGAAATCGATTCGTCG
>JAWKHN010000004.1:355000-357028 GCA_041394795.1 Pyrinomonadaceae bacterium
ATAGCTCGTTCTCGCCGAAATATCTTTAGGGATAGCCTCAACTGAATCATCGTAGTGGTAAAGTACTGAATGGGCTAGGGGCCCCACAGGGTTACTGAACTCAATCAAACTCTGAATGCTACGAATGTCTAGTTGGGAGTCAGACTCCGGGTGCTAAGATCCGGTGTCGAGAGGGAAACAGCCCAGATCAACAGCTAAGGTCCCAAAATCATAGTTAAGTGGGAAAGGAAGTGGGAAAGCACTGACAGCCAGGAGGTTTGCTTAGAAGCAGCAATCCTTTAAAGAAAGCGTAACAGCTCACTGGTCAAGTAGTCCTGCACCGACAATGTAACGGGGCTAAACTATGTACCGAAGCTTTGAATGTTTTACATGGTAGGCGAGCATTCTGTAACTGTGAAGCGTTTTCCGTAAGGAGCGTTGGAGTGATCAGAAAAGACTCTGTCGGCATAAGTAGCGATAACGTATGTGAGAAACATACGCGCCGAAAACCTAAGGTTTCCTATGTCAAGTTAATCTGCATAGGGTTAGTCGATCCTAAGGCGAGGCCGAAAGGCGTAGTCGATGGGAATCCGGTTAATATTCCGGAACCGTTAGTGTGTGCTGTGGGATACGCAGTAGGGTAAGCAAGACGGCTGATGGATGCCGTTGAACGAAATAGCCCGCCGCTTAGGCAAATCCGGGCGGCATGAGGGTAAATATAGGGACGAAAGTACGGAGCTTGCTCTGGAACAAGTTGCCGACCCCAACTGCCAAGAAAAGTCTCGTTCAGCTATACACATGATACGATCGTACCGTAAACCGACTCAGGTAGGTGGGGTGAGAATCCTAAGGCGCTTGTGAGAACTCTCGTTCAGGAACTCGGCAAAATGTATCCGTAACTTCGGGAGAAGGATAGCCCTGTTCACCAAGAACAGGGTCGCAGAGAAACGTCCCAGGCGACTGTTTAGCAAAAACACAGGTCTCCGCTAAGTTGTAAAGACGACGTATGGGGACTGACGCCTGCCCAATGCTGGAAGGTTAAGAGGAGTGGTTAGATGAATATCGAAGCTGCGAATCGAAGCCCTAGTGAATGGCGGCCGTAACTATAACGGTCCTAAGGTAGCGAAATTCCTTGTCGGGTAAGTTCCGACCTGCACGAATGGCGTAACGATCTGGGAGCTGTCTTAACGAGGGACACAGCGAACTTGTAGTACCGGTGAAGATGCCGGTTTCCCGCATCAAGACGGAAAGACCCCGTGCACCTTTACTACAACTTGATAGTGATTTCGGGCAAATAATGCGCAGGATAGGTGGGAGGCTTTGATGTCAGGCTTTTGGGCTTGGCTGAGCCATTGGTGAGATACCACCCTTTGTTTGTCTGGACTCTAACCTCGAGCCGTTATCCGGTTCAGGGACATTATCAGGCGGGTAGTTTGACTGGGGCGGTCGCCTCCTAAAGAGTAACGGAGGCGCTCGAAGGTTGGCTCAGGCTGTTTGGAAATCAGCCGCAGAGTGTAAACGCATAAGCCAGCTTGACTGCGAGACATACACGTCGAGCAGGTACGAAAGTAGGAGTTAGTGATCCGGCGGTCGCTTATGGAAGTGCCGTCGCTCAACGGATAAAAGGTACGCCGGGGATAACAGGCTGATCCTGCCCAAGAGTTCACATCGACGGCAGGGTTTGGCACCTCGATGTCGGCTCATCACATCCTGGGGCTGAAGAAGGTCCCAAGGGTTCGGCTGTTCGCCGATTAAAGTGGTACGTGAGCTGGGTTCAGAACGTCGCGAGACAGTTCGGTCCCTATCTGGTGTGGGCGTAGCAGAATTGATGGAATCTGACCTTAGTACGAGAGGACCGGGTTGGATCGACCTCTAGTGTATGAGTTATCGCGCCAGCGGTATTGCTCAGTAGCTATGTCGAGCATGGATAAACGCTGAATGCATCTAAGCGTGAAGCCAGACCAGAGATTAGTTCTGCCAGTGAGACTCGTGGAAGACCACCACGTTGATAGGCTGGAGATGTAAGTGCAGTAATGTATTTAGTTGACC
>JAWKHN010000005.1:0-337764 GCA_041394795.1 Pyrinomonadaceae bacterium
TTGTGCGCCCGGCAGGGCGCGCTCACTTGGAGGTGAAAGTCCTCTACAGACCCGGCAGGGGGAACTGTTAGCGGAACGGCAAGGTTAACATCGCGAGGTGTTGGCTGAAGGAAGCCGAAGGCAAAACGCTGGCTCGACGAACAGAAATCGCATATTAGGCGGTCGTGCCGGATGAGGAGGCAATTATCTCCAAAGTCCGATACCTGTACGGAAGGCACGGTCGTAGATGCGGCGGGCATAAGCGGGAAGGTGGGCGCGCATTACCCGGGGAGATCTCCGAAAACCGGAAGCGGGAGACGGAGAAGTCAGCAGAGGTCATAGTAGTCCGCAAAGCAACGGGACAAAGGACCGAACCTGGAGACAAGACTTATGGAACCAATGTCAGCGGAACGGAAGGAAGAGGCAGAAGCCCGGGCTGGGATGCTCGGGACTCGTCGGGAAAGGAACGTTCGGAAAACGGGAGGACAGCGATGAGCGCAGCAAGCCGTACGGGGGGCAATGGGAACAAGAGTCACGAGCGGACTGGTTTGATGGAACAGATAGTCAGCCGCGAGAACATGATCAGAGCGTACGAAAGGGTGGTGAGGAACAAGGGAGCGGCGGGAGTAGATGGCCTGTCGGTTACGGAACTGAAAGACCACCTGAAAACGAACTGGCCGGACATCAGGGAGAGACTGCTGAAGGACGAGTACCATCCGCAGGCGGTAAGAAAGGTATCGATTCCGAAGCCGAACGGCGGGGAAAGGATACTGGGAATACCGACTGTGATGGATCGGCTCATCCAGCAGGCGATACAGCAGGTCTTGAGTCCCATGTACGACCCCGGCTTCTCGGAAAGCAGTTACGGATTCCGTCCAAACCGCAGCGCAAAGCAGGCGGTCAAAGCGGCACGGGATCACATGCGAAGGGGGAACCGCTGGGTGGTGGACATGGACTTGAGCAAGTTCTTTGACGAAGTGAACCATGAAAGATTGCTTGCGAGGTTGCGGAGGGAAATCAGCGACCGGCGGGTAATCCACCTGATCGACAGATATCTGCGGGCGGGGATGATGGCGGGCGGAGTCGAGGAAACGCGCAGAAAGGGCACACCGCAGGGGAGTCCGCTGTCTCCGCTCCTGTCCAACATCGTCCTCGACGAACTGGACAAGGAGCTGGAGAAAAGGGGGCATGCGTTTGTCCGCTACGCCGACGACTTCCAAATATACGTTGGAACGGAACGATCGGCGGAGCGGGTGCGAACGAGCCTGACGGGCTTTATTGAAAAGAAGCTCAGGCTGAAGGTCAATCAAGACAAAAGTGCCATCGCAAGACCGTGGAAAAGGAGTTTCCTCGGCTACGGCTTCACGTCTCACAAGGAGACGAGGATAACAGTGGCAAAGGAAAGCCTCAAGCGGTTCAAGCAAAAGGTGAAGGAAAAGATGCGAAGTGGAAGGGGGCGAAACCTGAAGAAGTTTATTGCGAACGATCTCAACCCGCTTCTCAGAGGATGGATGATCTATTTCTCGGAGAGCGAGGTCAAGGGGTTCACGACAGACCTCGACGGCTGGATCAGGAGGCATTTGAGGAAAATCAAATGGCGCCAGATGAAACGCAACTGGACACGCAAGCAAAACCTGATGAAACGCGGACTCTCGGAAGAGCAGGCCGTCCGATCAGCCTTCAACCAGCGCGGAGCTTGGTGGAATGCCGGAGCAAGGCACATGAACTTTGCCTACCCCGGCAGATACTTTGATGCACTTGATCTCGTGAGACTATCGACCATCCACAGTCGGTACCATCTATAAATTGTCTCCGGGAACCGCCGTATACGGAACCGTACGTACGGTGGTGTGAGAGGGGGAGGGGGAAACTTATCCCCCTACTCGATTAAGCTTGGTTCCTCGGTTGCGCAACCTGCGAAATCGGTCTGGGGTATTGGTTCTTCCCAGTACCTGAATCGTGCATCAATTTGCCCAAGTTTTTAGCGACACCGTAGTTTCTGGAATAATCAAGGGATTTTCCGATATCATTCTATTTGAACCATTTTCAGTGTTGATTTTTCGTCGCGGAGAATTCGCTTTCGAACTTCAGAACTCGGTTTGAAAAGGAATCAATCCCGACCCTATAATGATCCAATGAATTGCGAAGCTGCGGCAGACAGTCTTGCCTCCGAAACATGTCTGATCGATTATGCCGAGTTGCCGTCTCAAACGAGATTGCTGCTCGACTTTTTGGCGCGCGATAGCAAGCTTCCTGCCGAATTGTGGCCAAATGGAGCGACCTCGCTCACCGATTTCGCAAAAGACGTTCTCGCGAACTACACCACAGATAGAGATCGTTTGGCGGAAATTCTCATCGAGGAAAACAGGATTTATGAATCCCCCGAAGCGGTGTTTCGGAATATCGAGCGTTTGCGGAGGCCCGGCTCGGTGGCCGTTATCTCGGGTCAGCAAGCCGATCTTTATGGCGGACCCGCATATTCGGTTTACAAGGCGCTGTCGGCCGTCAAATTGGTCGCAAAATTGACGGAGAAGGGGATTGATGCGGTTCCTGTGTTTTGGATTGCAACCGAAGACCATGACTTTCAGGAGATAAGCAGCGTAAATTTCCGTTCCGAAAGCGGCGAAATACTAAACGCTACGATCCCAATCGCCGATTCCGATAGAGGGCGGCCGGTTGGCAATATTAAGCTTCCTCCGTGTGTTGAAAGGGTTGCGGATGACATCGTTTCCGCGTTACCCGAAACGGGTTTTACAAAAGAACTGCGTGAACTTCTTTCCGAATCATATTCATCCGGGGCCACGGTTGGCGATGCGTTTGGAAAGCTTTTTGCGAGACTGCTTGGAAAATACGGACTGATTCTGATGAACCCCCTGAACAAGGGAATCCGCGAGCTTTCCGCTCCTTTGTTCAAAAAAGCGATCGAGCATTCGGATAGCATCCGTTCACAGCTTCATGAAAGGGATGAGCTTCTTGCAAGTCACGGATATCACTCGCAGGTAAATATCGGGCAGGATTTCTTTCCGCTTTTTCATATAGGCGAGGATGGCAATCGCATCGCCCTTCGCAAGGATGAATCCGGTATTCGGACGAGAGATGGCGCGATTCACTATTCGTCGGAAGATCTTCTCGAAATTGCAGAGAATCGTCCGTTCGAGTTGAGTCCGAATGTCATCCTCCGTCCATTGGTGCAGGACTTTGTTTTCCCGACAGTGTGTTATATCGGAGGTCCCGCGGAAGTGGCTTATTTCGCGCAATCCTCAACGGTTTACGAAGCGCTGGAACGCCCCGCAACGCCGATTAGATTGCGTTCTTCCTTTACGATCCTCGAACCCAGGCATCGGCGGACGATGGATAGATACGAGCTCGGATTCTCGGATGTGCTGCGAGGTCGGGAGGCGATATTGGCGGAACTCGCAATGAAATGGTCGCCGAAAGAGGTACATGATGCGCTGGACGCGATGGAAACAAGAATCCGCGAGGGGTTTGAGCAGATACGCGGCACTGTAACATCGATAGACCCGACGCTTGAGGAGCATTTGGAGAAGCGTCGGCTTAAACTTGAATGGCATCTTGAGGCGTTCCGCAAAAAATTTCTAAAGGCGGGTCTTCGCAGCGATGGAGATCGAATAAGAAGAGTCGATGATGTTTTTGATTCCGTTTATCCGGAAGGCGTGCTTCAGGAAAGGTCTTTGTGTTTTCTCGATTTCGTAAATCGATACGGATTTGGCGTGGTTGATGAGATCCATGCACGAATTACGGGGCATGATCTCCAGCATATTGCAGTGGTGCTTTAACGATGATATTGAAAGCCGAAATTGGCGGCACGGAAAGGGAAATCTCGGTAAATCAGGATCGAACGGAGATTTTGGTTGATGGAGAAAGCAGGGGTTTTGTGGTTTCCGAACCTGAACCTGGCGTATTCCTGTTCAAGACGGATAGAGGAACATTCGAAGCCGTAGTCTCGAATAAAAGCGGCGCGGGCGAGTTTGCGGTTGCGGTCGGCGGGCGTGAATACGATGTAAACGTTATTGACCCCAAGCGGATGATGGGAGCCGGTGCGGGCGTTGAGGCCGCCGACGGGGTTGTCGAGATCAAGTCGGCGATGCCCGGGAAAGTGGTCAAACTCAATGTTTCCGAAGGAGACGAGGTGCAAAGCGGTCAGGCGGTCATAGTCGTTGAAGCGATGAAAATGCAAAACGAGCTAAAGTCGCCGAAGGAAGGCGTTGTCAGGAAAATCAATGTTGGCGAGGATGATAGGGTGGATGCCGGCGAAGTACTGATTGTTATCGAATAGTGTTCTTCCGGGTTGGACTATTTGCTCTCGATTGTTTTCATTGCGTAAAGTTGGACCCTCAAGAAAACACGAATAAAGATTCTGAAAAGAGAACTTATTCGTGTTTTTTGTGTCTCCAAATCGTTATTCTGACTGCCGGAAAGCGATTTACTCGATACTTGTACGCAAGTGGCATTTATGCCGCTCTTTGGTAGGGAACGGTTTGATTTCTGAGCACCGGCAGTTTCAAATTCGACATCAATTCTTCGAACTCCCGAAAATCCAGTTGCTGCTCTTTGTCTGAGAGCGCGGATTCCGGATGCGGGTGTACTTCTATTATCAATCCGTCCGCTCCCACCGCAAGGGCGGCACGGGAAACAGGCGCGATAAGACTGCGTTTTCCGGTCGCGTGCGATGGATCGACTACCAGCGGAAGATCGGTCATTTCACGCACGAGGGCAACTGATCCAATATCCAAACAGTTTCTGAGGGCAGGATCATAGCTACGAATACCCCTTTCGCACAAAACCACATCTGAATTACCGCCCTGAAGCAGGTATTCGGCCGCCGACAACCATTCCGAAATGGTTGCGGCAAGCCCGCGCTTGAAGAGAATCGGCATGCCGCATTTCGCAAGCTTTTTGAGGAGTGCAAAGTTCTGCATGTTCCGCGCGCCGGTTTGAATCATGTCCGAATATTCGCAAACCAAAGGTATGTCGTCTTCGCTCATGACTTCGGTCACTACCGGCAGACCGGAAATGTCACCCGCTTCTCTCAGAAGCACAAGCCCCTCCTTTCCGAGGCCTTGAAACGAGTGGGGAGAAGTCCGCGGCTTGAAGGCACCGCCACGAAGCATCGATGCGCCGGCATTTCGAACGGCAATTGCCGTTTCGATAACCTGAGCCCGGCCCTCTACGGAACATGGACCGGCGATTACTATAGATTCCGCGCCGCCGAACACGACCCGGCCAACGGCAATCTGTTTTCGAACCGCGAGGCCCGAGGCCTCCATATGCTCTAAGGAATTTGATTCCTCATACCCAATTGCATCCAGCATTGTCTTTCCTCTGTTCCTACCTTTTGACCAAATAGAAGGTCGTGTAATTATCGATGTCATCGGCAATATCCCTTGCGATGACTTGCGTGCCAAACAAAACGGAGGCCCGTTCGCTTGCAATGGCACCTAATGAAACGTCATTGGATTCGGCCACCTTCCGGACGCTCGACGCGGTATCGTGATCGGAAATCGCTTCAATTTCAGGGTGCGATTCAAAGAAGTTGCGACACTGCTTGATCGCTTCGGGATGCGAAATGATCTTCTTGATGGTTTCGAGAGTGGCTCCGCCGACTGCAGTCAAAACATGTTTGACGGTCAGTTCGATCGATTCAAAAGGCCTCAAACCGCTGCGCGCCAATGCGTTGGTCGCCGGAACGATTTCTCCAACGATCTTGTTTCGCAAGGGGACAACCGCGCATTCTGCAACTCCGGCAGTGACTGCTTCGAAAGTATCGTTGAAGCTGCGGCATTCAACTATTTCCGACGAAGGGACGAGAATGTTAGCCGCATCGTCGCTGTAAGATCCCGCAATTCCTTGTATGGCCACTTTTATCATGGGTGCGATTGTCAGGCGGCGATTGCAACCGGATCTTCCGTCGGACGCTGCAATCGGCGCGATTCGCTCAGAATCCGTTCATAAATTGAAATCAGCGAATGACGATTGCGGTCAAGACCGCACAAAGCGCCGACTCGGCGCATGATCTCGGTTTCGCGATCTTCGTCTCGAACAGGGAGGCCGCCGTTTGCCTTAACCTCTCCCATACGTCTGCAAAGCTCCATACGGTTTTCGATGAGCGTTACAATTTCCAAATCGATTTCATCGATTTCCTTTCTCAATAAATTTATATCCACTTCCATAGAGTTGCCTCCAAATACGAAAAAGGCCGCGAGTTCTTTGCTCGCGGCCTTTGCTAAAACTTTCTAGTACAACTCCTAGACAGACAGCATCGGCCGCTTCGCAAAATAAAAAGCGAAAAAGTAACCGAAGCTGAAATAAAATCTATTCATGATTTCTCCCAAGAGTTGAGACAAGTTAGCAAACACGGATTGGTTGAGTCAAGAGAAAATATCCAAATACGAAAACTTTCTTATCAAGTCTTGCGGCCACCGGGTTTCAAGATGCCCGATTTTCCGTGGGCAAATTCATGAACTTGATCAATCCGGGTCTTTGTTTCGGGAACAAGGAAAATTCTTTCGCTTTCACTTTACAACCAGCGATCAGGAGCGATGAAATCGCCTCTCAATGTCCTTCATAGTAAGGCGAAGAACGACGGGACGACCATGCGGGCAGGTGCTGGGAGAATCCGTGAGCACCAGCCGGTCGATCATCCAGCGCATCTTTTCCGGCGTCAGTTTCATGTTTATCTTAACCGCCGCCTTGCATGCCAAAGAGGCGGCCACATCGTCGCGCAGTGCGCGTCTGGCGCTCCCTTTTCGCATCGAGCCAAATGTTTCAAGTATCTCACCGAAGAGGTTGGTTTGTTCTTCCGCATCGAATTCCGCTGGAACGGCCGTTATTGCGATCGAACGCCCGGACAGCGTGTTGAACGAAAATCCATGGGACTCCAATTCCGATCGTATTTCTTCCAGAATAACTGCCTGCGCGGGTGAGATATCCATCACATGGGGTAACAAAAGTCTTTGCGATCGCGGTTCCCTTGATTCGAGGCGTCTTCGGAATTCGTCAAAAAGTATCCTTTCATGAGCGACATGCTGGTCAATCAAAAGTAGACCCTCGCGATCCGAAGCGATGATAAAACTCTCGTGCAATTGGCCGATCGGCACGATGGTCGACGAATCAATGTCGCCAACGTCTTTCGCTCGTGGAATCGATGAAGCGGAATCAACCGGAGGAAGCGGATCAACAGATGGACGATCAACGTGGTCAATCTCGTAAACTGATTCATTTCGGTACGTTACGGCATGCTCCGCAGGTTGCAAATCCATTGGAGCCTCGCTGAAATTGTCCGAAGCGTCCGAGGGCGCGCTTCTTGCCCTCAATTCTTCGCGGAATTCGTATCGATATTCGGCAGATTGTGGAAATTCCAAATCCGCCTGAATCGGCGTGGATTCATCCGGGGCACCGGACTCAAGACCATCAGCATTCTCAAAACGTCCCGTTTGCGCTTGGTTCTGTTCAAATCGGCGAGCGGTCGGAGTCCCGATGCCCGCACCCGACAACGAGGATTTAACGGCTCTGGCGATGAGTTCCTTGACCGCCTCGCCACGGCGAAAGCGAACTTCTGTCTTTGCCGGATGTACGTTTACATCGACTTCCTCAGGCGGAAGTCCCAAAAAAATAAAAGCGACGGGATAAACGCCGTGGGGCAATACGGACCGATATCCCTCGCTTAGTCCGGCCGAAATCACCCTGTCTTTTACATAACGCCCATTGATAAAGAAATACTGTGAATCCCGGCTGGTACGCCGGGTACGGGGTGCCGATACGAACCCTTCGATATCCAAATAGCCAGTCTCATCCGATTCGACCGGAATAAGGCTCTCGATCAGTTCTCCTCCAAACAACTGAAATGCACGCTCTCTGAGTGTTCGAGCGGGCGATACCCTTATGCTTTCGCGTCCGTTGCTGACGAGTGTAAAGGCTATTGAAGGATTTGCGAGCGCGTAGTGGGTAATGATCGAAGAGATGTGATAGTTCTCGGTCGGTTGAGATCGGAGAAACTTTCTCCGTGCCGGCACGTTGTGAAACAGATCCCTGACCGCAATCGTTGTTCCCGTTATCCTCCCGGTTTCGGATGTTTCAAAGGATTTTCCATCCTCCGATGTGACTTGCAACGCGGTTTCGTCGGACTTGGTTTTCGTCGTTAGTTCGATCTTGGCAACCGAGGCTATCGATGCCAATGCTTCGCCGCGGAAACCAAGGGTTCGAATCGACTCGAGTTCTTCGATCGTATTCAATTTTGAAGTCGCATGGCGCTCGAATGCGAGCAATGCCTCGTCCGGAGCGATACCGCAACCGTCGTCGGTTACCTTTATCAAACGCCTCCCGCCCATCTCGATCTCAATGCTGATCTTGCTTGATCCCGCATCTATCGAGTTTTCAACGAGTTCCTTGACCACGGAAGCTGGGCGCTCAACCACCTCGCCGGCGGCGATTTGATTGGCGATCGAATCTGGTAAAACCCTGATTTGCGGCATCGGTTTGTAAACTGAAAATGGGCGCTAAATATCTTCGAGTTTCTTCAATCGAAGGAGGTGTATCTTTTTGGCGTCGGCCTTGACGACTTCCACTTCCAAACTGCGTACGTTCAACTTTTCGCCGCGTTTGGGAACATAACCGGCCTCACTCGTTACAAGACCGGCGATGGTCGTGAAATCCTCATCTTCGATCTCGCAATCAAAGTGCTTCTCGATCTTTCCGATCTCAGTGGATCCGGGAACGAGCCAGTAACCGTCGACATCCGCCTCGATTTCCAAGGCTTCGCCTTCCTGGTCTTCATCCTCAATCTCGCCAACGATCTCCTCCAAAATGTCTTCAACCGTTACTAGCCCGGCCACACCGCCGAATTCGTCGACAACGATGCTGATCTGAATACGTTCGCGCTGCATGTCCTCCAGAAGCGTCGAAACGGATTTTGTCTCGGGGACAAAATTGGCGGTTCTGGCCAATTGGAGCACCTGCCCCGAAGTTTTTCCATCGGCCCAGGCGTTGAGGATATCCCGGATATAGATTACGCCCTCGATGTTGTCGATATTGTCGCGATAAACGGGAAGTCGGGAATATTTTGAGGCGACCATCAAATCCCTAACCTCGGTTACCGTCGCATCAAAGGGAACACCGCAAATATCGGTCCTTGGTGTCATTATTTCATCGACTTCGGTATCGGAAAACTCGATCATCTTTTCGATCATCTCGCGTTCCTCGACCTCGATTATGCCTTCCGCTTCGCCAACTTCGATCAAAGCCTGGATGTCATCCGAGCTATCATCGTCCTGCTTGTCTTCATCTCCTTCCGACTTGCCGCTAGACTCATTCGTGATCTGGTTGCGGCCGCGAAAGGAGGGTTCAAACGGATCCGCGATAAGCGGCAGAAGGGCGTAGAGCGGCCTAACCAAAGGCAACAGCAAAAGAAGCCTTCCTTCCGGATTCGACCAGGTAACGATTCTTGGGATTATTTGGCGAAAAACTACCGAAAGGGAAAGTCCGATTCCGACCGAATAAAGAAACATCTTGCGAGGGGCGCCGGTGTATCGATAAACGATCAGCACGATGATCACGGAAAAAAAGATGAGAAGTATCTGAATCGCAGATGACAACGAAAATCTAAATCTCGGTCTGTTTTCGGAAACCTCTCGAAGGAAATCGATCGTTTTGGAACTGCCCTTGTCCTCCGTATCGGAGAAAAGCCTTCGCAAACTGACATCGCTCAACTGCGAGAAAGCCATATCAACGGAGGCCAGCAAAGTCAGTAGCAAAAGCAGTATCAGGGCTATGCTTATCTCGATTTCCATATAGTCACTGATTTGAAGAAAACCTGTCGGTTGAACTCCCGGATGCAAAACGATGTCGGTATGTTTGTTTTCTGTTTCATGATTTTAAGGGCAATCACTGCTTTTTGAAAGCCGTATGCCATCTTCATTCCGGTAGCCGGCTCCAAATTGAAATGAAACGCTTATGTTGGCGATCCATTTAGCCCTGTTGCGGCGGATCTTGAGATCATCCAAATCAGCCTGCCGAATTCGGGTTGAATCAAGGCAGCCGGAAGATTAGCGGAAGGATTTTCCAAAACATCGGCCAATGTTTCCGCCTTGTCAGCGCCGCGGACTAAAAAGAGTACACATTGTGCGCGATTTAAAACAGGGAACGTGAGTGTCAACCGGGTTCCGAATTTTGAACCGATTTCATTTGCCACCGCGATCTTAACGTTTTCATCGAGCGCCGGACTGTTTGGAAAAAGGGACGCAGTATGTCCATCCGGTCCCATTCCCAGAATCACGAGATCAAATATCGGAAGACTTGCATCATTGGAACCAAACTCGTCCGAGATGGATTCCGCGTATTCCTCTGCGACCGCTTGAGGATCCTGCAACTCCGTTTTCCATCTGAAAATATTCGAATCGGGTATTCCGAGAGGCAGAAACAATAGATCGTTCGCAAGCTTGAAATTGCTTTGATCCGAATCCTTTGGCACGAACCGTTCATCGCCAAAAAAGAACTTTACGGAATCCCAGTTGATTCCAAAAGCAGAAGGATTTCTTGCGATAACACGATAAATACCGGCCGGAGTCGACCCTCCGGACAAAGCAACTCGGCACGATTTTCGCGTTTGCTGAACCGAAGCGATTATTGAACACAGTGTTTCCGCGGATTTTTCAAAGAAGCCTTCGTCTTCGACGATCTCGATTTCTACACCATTCACGGATTTCATATCTAAGTTGATTGGTTTTTCGCAATTCGAAAAAGGAGAGCCGAAGTCGTCCCCTTACTCGATATCGTTTTTCCAGGATCGGCCATCCCGCTCGAGCAATTGATCAGCTTCAGCGGGCCCCCACGATCCAGCTTCATAGTTGGGAAACGTTCTTGCGGGTATCGCGCGCCAAACATCCAAAATAGGGGAAACGATTTTCCAACTCGATTCGACCATGTCCGCCCGTTGGAAAAGGGTTGCGTCACCGACCATGCAATCATACAGAAGCCGTTCATAGCCGGTAGAAACCGTTTGGTCGAAGTGCTCCGCGTAGTCGAAGTCCATATCTACCGAGCCCGTACGCACGACCGGACCGGGGATTTTCGCTCCAAAATGCAGCGTGATGCCCTCGTCCGGCTGAATATGCAACACGATTCGGTTTCTCGTAAGCCGTTCGACCTCGGTATCCCGAAAAAGCGCAAATGGCGCCTGCTTGAATTGAATAACGATCGTCGTGTGCTTTCTCGGAAGTCTTTTTCCGGTTCTGATATAGAAGGGAACACCGGCCCAACGCCAATTGTCGATGGAAAGCTTAAGCGCGGCGAATGTTTCCGTATCCGAATTTTCTGCAACACCTTCCAGCGAGCGATAGGCGGGCACGTTCTCGCCGTCCACCGTTCCTTGCGAATGCTGCCCCCGAACTGCGCGTTCAAGAACGGTTTCAGGGCTAAACGGCTGCATTGCGGAAAGGATCTTCGCCTGTTCGTTTCGAACCGCGTCAGCGTCAAACGATACCGGCGGTTCCATGGCCGTAAGTGTAACGAGTTGAAAAATATGATTCGGAATCATGTCCCGCAACGCGCCCGCCTTGTCGTAATACCCTGCACGGGTTCCGACACCGAGGTCTTCAGCGACCGTAATTTGAACATGATCGACAAAATTTCGATTCCAAATCGGTTCGAAAATGCTGTTGCCAAAACGAAATACGAGTATGTTTTGTACGGTTTCCTTGCCAAGATAGTGGTCTATTCTGTAAATCTGATTCTCTTCAAGAATCGATAAAAGCCGCGTATTCAATTCAACGGCGGAGCCCAAATCCTGACCAAACGGTTTCTCAAATATGAATCGCCGCCACTTTTCGGGCGACTGACTTCCCAATCCTGCCTTGACTATCCTTTCCGCTACGTCGGCAAATAGAGATGGCGGGATTGCCATATAGTAGAAGTAGTTTTCGGGAATGCCGTGGGAGGTGGAAACCTCGGATGCGAGCTTCTTCAGATCTCCAAAAAGCTGCTTGTCGTCATCAAAATCGCCGCCCGTATAATAGACGCGCTCCTTAAACCAATCGATCAGTTTCGGATCCGCCTTATCGCCGACGAAGTCCTTCAAATCGTTGATTATCTGTGTCTTAAAAGCTTTAGATGTGAGTTCCTGACGACCGACGCCGATGATGGCGAACTTTTCGGAAAGGAATCCGTCTTTTGCCAAATAGTATAGGGCGGGAAAGAGCTTGCGTTTTGTAAGATCACCGGTAGCGCCAAATATCACCATCACGCACGGATCGGCCTTTCTTACCTCTGCTTGGTCGGATACCTCGCTATTTGTCATGATTCTACTCCCCTAAATGTTGAGTCTTATGAGATGTCAAACCTCGTTCTAAGCTCGATTTCCAAACTGTTCATTTCGCCAGAATCGGTTTCGTGGTCATAGCCGCAAAGATGTAGTATGCCGTGGAGGATCAGCTGCTTGATTTCAAGATCCAATGGCAACCCGTTTTCGATTGCCTGACGCCGTGCGGTATCGATCGAAATCGCGAGATCCCCGAGGGTTTCTTGATCTTCGAAATCTTCTTCATCAAACGTGAATGAAAGAACGTCGGTTGGTGAGTCCTTGCCGCGGAATGTTCTATTTAATTCGCGCATTTCGGGATCCGTGACAAACTCAATTTCCGGAATCTTTCCGTCGGTGAAATCCATTTTCCCGCAGATTTCTTCCGCAAACGCATAGTACAGTTCGATTCCAATGTCCAATTCATCTACAACAGGCGCATCCGGATTTTCATACTCCAATGATTCAATCATCGCTTCTTTCGCGTTCATCGCTGCTGGCGGCGGTATGTTCTTCGTAAGCCTTTACAATCATCTGAACGAGTTTGTGTCGCACCACGTCTGTATCGTTGAAATATACGAAATCAATTCCATCGATGCCTTTTAGAATATTCTGCACTTGGACCAGTCCGCTTTTTTGTCCGCGGGGCAGATCGATCTGAGTTTTATCACCGGTGACGACGGCTTTTGAACCGAACCCGATTCGGGTAAGGAACATCTTCATCTGTTCGCTGGTGGTATTTTGGGCTTCATCAAGAATGATAAATGCATCGGCAAGCGTTCTTCCGCGCATAAACGCCAATGGCGCGATCTCGATGATGCGTTTCTCAAGTAGTTTCGTAACGCGTTCGCTATCGACGAGATCGAAAAGAGCGTCATACAAAGGACGTAAATAGGGGTCAACCTTCTCCTGCAAATCACCGGGTAGAAACCCGAGTCTCTCGCCGGCCTCAACGGCGGGTCTCGTCAGAATAATCCGCGAAACCTTCTTTTGAAAAAGCGCCTGCACGGCAAGCGCGACGGCCAGAAAGCTCTTTCCCGTGCCGGCCGGTCCGATACCGAATACCAGATCGTTTTCTTGAATCGCCTCGATGTATTTTCTTTGGTTGACTGATTTGGGCGCAACCTGCTTCTTGCCTGACGGGTTGAAGCGCGCTTTGGTAAAATAGTCCTTGAGGGAATAGGCGCGATCTTCGGAAATCTGCTTGAATGCCGCCCTAATCTCCTTGTCCGTAAAACTGCTTCCGCTGGAAAACAAATCGGCGAAATCGTTGAGAATGTTTTTGACGATTTGTACATCCTCCGGGGCTCCATCGACCGTAAGATCCTGTCCGCGCGCGTTGATGCGGACATCCAGTATCGATTCCAAATACTTGATGTTGGAGTCGTGTACGCCGAAAAGTGTTTCGATTGCACGTGGCGGAAGTTCGATTCTTGTTGGTTGATTCAAATCGGTAAGTTGGTGAAATAAAACATCTTGCGCCTGAAATGCCACTGAAAGTCGAGCGGTAAGAGGCGTGCCAAAGGGTTCAGTTTGCGATGCCACTAACCTACTAAATCGGAGTTTCGGGTGTCAATCGTTTTGCTGTTTTGATTTCGATACCAAATTGCAGTTGCGTTCGGAGGAAAAACCACCAAATCTACATTTTGGGTTGTGCCGATTTTGGCCCCACAACCTGATGTGGAAAACGGGTGCTTTCGAGGCCTTCAAACGGCTTTCCGCTTTTGCCTTTTCGGAGCTAAATTGCTAACCTAGCTCCTTTGTTATTACACAGAAATTTTAAGGAGCAGATTGATTAAATGGCTAACGAAGGAGCTCAGCAAATCGGACGTGTGGTTCAGATCATCGGACCGGTCGTTGACGTAGAATTTTCAGACAACTATTTGCCCCCGATCCATCAGGCGCTTCGGGTTACTTCCGAGGGATTCGAAACGGTTGAGAAGATCGATGTAGTGGCGGAAGTCCAGCAGCATCTTGGCGAAGGCCGCGTGCGTGCGGTTTCGATGCTGCCGACGGACGGGATGGTTCGCGGAATGAAGGTTGTCGACACCGGCGGTCCGATTACGGTTCCGGTTGGAGCGGCAACGCTTGGCAGGGTTATGAACGTTATCGGCGATCCGGTTGATGAACTCGGAACGGTCGAAACAACAACAAGGTCCCCGATCCACGCGCATGCCCCTTCGTTTGAAGAGCAGGCCACCGAGCTCGAAATGTTCGAAACAGGTATTAAGGTTATCGATCTCGTTCAGCCGTTCCTTCGCGGCGGAAAGATCGGTCTGTTTGGTGGTGCCGGCGTTGGCAAAACGGTTCTAATCATGGAGTTGATCAACAACGTAGCCAAGGAACGTGACGGTTACTCGGTATTTGCCGGCGTTGGTGAACGCACCCGCGAAGGAAATGACCTTCTTCGTGAAATGGTCGAATCCGAAGTTATCAAATACGGTGAAGAGTTCATGAATGATTTTAATGAAAATCATGCGTTTGATCTCTCCAAGGTAGACATGAATTCCGTTAAGGAATCAAAGGTTGCTCTCGTGTACGGGCAGATGACAGAACCTCCGGGGGCGAGACTGCGCGTAGCGTTGTCGGGGCTGACGGTTGCCGAACATTTCCGCGATCAGGGAAATGACGTTCTGTTCTTTGTTGACAATATCTTCCGTTTCACGCAGGCGGGCTCCGAAGTTTCGGCTCTACTTGGACGTATGCCTTCGGCGGTTGGTTATCAGCCGAACCTTGCTACCGAGATGGGAGAAATGCAGGAACGGATCACATCGACCAAGACCGGCGCCATCACTTCGATCCAAGCAGTATATGTTCCCGCGGACGATTACACCGATCCGGCACCTGCGACGACGTTTGCCCACCTCGATGCGGTAACGGCGCTTTCGAGGCAGATCGTGGAACTCGGTATTTATCCCGCTGTTGATCCGCTCGCCTCAAACTCGCGAATCCTAGATCCGCAGATCGTGGGCGATGAGCATTACAACACGGCGCAGGAAGTCAAGATGATTCTCCAGCGTTACAAGGATCTCCAGGACATCATTGCGATTTTGGGTCTTGACGAACTTAGCGAGGAAGACAAGCTTACGGTTTCACGTGCAAGAAAGGTTCAACGCTTCTTCTCGCAGCCGTTCTTCGTTGCCGCTCAGTTTACGGGTCTTGAAGGCCGTTATGTGAAGGTTGAGGACACGATCCGCGGTTTCCGTGAAATCATCGATGGAAAGTGCGATGAGATTCCGGAACAGGCCTTCTACATGGTTGGAACCATTGAAGAGGCGCGCGACAAGGCCAAGAAGATGGCCGCAGCCGCTTAACCGAAGTAATCGGAAATATCGACGGGGCCGTTGGCCCCGTCGATTCTATCTTGAACAATGATTGAACTAGAAATTGTTACACCGGAAAGAAAGGTCGTTGATGAAACCGTAGATTCGGTTGTCGTGCCAACGGCGAAAGGCGAAGTAGGGATCCTTCCCAACCATGCTCCTTTGATTTCCGCGCTCCGTTCCGGAATCCTCGCTTACAACAAGGGCGGTGAATCGCACAAGCTTGTGGTTTCCGGCGGTTTTGTTGAGGTCAGCGGCAAAAAGGTTTCGATCTTGGCGGATGTTGCGGAGGCCGGACACGAAGTCGATCGCGAAAGCGCGGCTCAGGAGAGGGAAACGGTCGAAAAGCTTCTCGGATCATGGAACGGAACCGAGGAGGAATTCGAACTTGAACTCGAGCGTTTGGAAAAAGCTCAGGCCCGATTGGCTTTGGCGTCGGGGAATTGATCGACCCGGGAAATTCAGCGATCAATTAAGATTCGTGCCGACGAGAAGAGCTTGCTGGGTGAGCCACAATGATAAATGAGTAACCGTATCTTAAAATGGCGTCGCAAGACGCCATTTCTTGATTTAAACTCCTCTGTGCGGAGTGTCTTAAATACTTCGCACAACCGACTTTAACCTAGCAAATTTCCGCCCTTTCTGTTATTTTCAAATCAAACATCCCCGGCCAGAAGAACTTACCCCGATTGATTTGTGCGTTGCTTGAATGTGCACAATCCGATTGAGATATTAGCGATGAGAAATAGTAATTTTGCCCAGAAGTTCGTAAAGTTTTCCGCATTTGTTTTCGCCGTTGCATGCGTCGTTTTGGCTGTGACTCTCACTCTTCAGGAGAAAACAAGCGCGGATACGACGTATTTTTTGCTGACTCCAAATGATCCGCTGATTCAGCAATGGTCGGATACGGGGTTGATAACTACAGATGACGACTGGAGCGGCGTTCCATCCATTATTGGTTACAGGGGAGACGGTCTTGCGAGTTCTGCAGGAACCGACCCCCAAACAATCACTGCTGATGGATCGTTGACTCCAATTGATGTCAACGCAAACGAACCGTCGACGGGGTTGGCAACCGGAGGTATTGCGGAATTTGATTCTCTTGTAAATCCTGTTGTCGCTATGCAGGGATCCGGTACTGCCGACGCCCCTCATTTGGATATTAGAATAAATACCGGCAAGTGCGACGCGCCGAATGACGTACGGGTCGCTTACGTCCTTCGCGACGTTGACACTTCGGGGGATACAAATCAGCAGGTCGCACTTCAATACCGTGTTGGGTCAACTGGAGCCTACACAAATGTTGGTTCGGCCTATGTTGCCGATGCGACCGATTCCTCGGATACCCTTGAAACACCGGTTTCGGCGATTCTTCCCTCAGCTGTTCTTGGTCAAAGCGCGGTGCATATCCGCATCATGACCACGGATGCTCCTAGTGTGGATGAATTCGTTGGGATCGACGACCTGGTAGTTTCCTGCCTCACACCAACAGGCGGCGAAGGAAGCATTCGCGGACGCGTCGTGGATGCGTTCGGTTATGGAATTCCACATGTAAGCATGATTGTCTCCGGCGGAACGTTGTCAGAGTCTCGAACTGTTCGGACGAACAATTTTGGTTACTATCAATTCGAAAGATTGGACATCGGAGAATCCTACGTTCTGCAACCTTTCTCCGGAAGGTATCAGTTTGACAATGCTTCGATGGTCATCAATCTTGATTCGGACTTTCTTAATGCGAATTTTTTGGGAACTCCAATTGGTAGTTCGGAAAGGCCGGCCCGAGGACAGCAGAAAATTCGATCAATCCCCGGGCGAAAATCGCCCTAAACGGAAATCGAGCCATTTTTTGAAGATTGGGTGGTTTCGTTTTCGGAATTCACCCTGTTTTCGTTTTTCCCGGCCACTTTTGGAAAAAAAACAGAGAATTTCGAATGATATTTCACTCCGATGTTGAGGAAGTAGATAGGAGCCGCGTTCAAAGGGCAGTCGCGGATATATTAACGTACGGAGATTCGTTCCACAAAAAGATCGCGCGATTTATCGATAAAACCGAGTTGGTGTTGTTTGTTGGCCCTGTCTCGGTCGTGCGCGGATCCGGGAGCGTGCAGCTTGACGATATGGAGGCCGCACGGCTCAGAGTTTTGGATGGCGAACTTGGATTGCGCGAGGCCGCCTCATATGTTCGCTTGAACATCGCACGGGAAACCATAGACACCGGCGGACAACAGGGCATTGAAGGGACGTTGGTACATGAAGGCAAGCATGCGATGGATTTCGCTCTCATGCTCTCAAGCTTCTCTTTTGGCGGAGAAAGGATTTTTAATCCGGACGCCTTTCAAAAGGAGTTTTCGGCCCATCTCACCGCTGCCTACTACATGTGGAGGCGTGGCGGTACATTTATCGATGAAGGCGTATCTCTTGGCCTTCTGGAAAAAAACGGCGATTTGGTTCGGGTAAGCCCCGACGGGATTCGAGACCGTTTGAAGCGAAGGTACGGACTTTCGCCGGAAACACCTGGTTCTCGACTCGAAACCGCTTCAAATCCTCCGATTTCCTCTCCAAGGAAGAAATGGCTTGGTTTGCTCTAGTGAGCCATCAAATCTTTAAGAATCAAATGATTGGAATTGTTTGAACACCAAACACCCGCCCAAAATGAAGCTGCAAATCGATACCTCACTAATCGAACTTTCAAAATATGGAATAGCCGGATTATCCGCTTCGATGTCCAAAAAACTGGCTCAGGCAATCGCACCATACGCGTATCGAGACGAGCCGGAAGAAGTAACCGTTGCCGACCTGCTTGGCTATTACCCGATGCGTTGGGAAGACCGTTCGAACCTGATGGGAATCGAAGATATAGGTTCGGATCAGTGCGGGTCGGTGGAACTTTATGCACGAGTTGCAGGCGGATATAGGGTCGGACGAAAGCGACCGGGAAAGGCGCCTCCACTTTATATCTTTGAGGTTACCGCGGGGGATCGACGTCTAAGATTCAAGCCTGTTGTCGTATGGTGGTTTCTTTCCGGTCGGGGAGCACCCGGGATAATCGAGTATTGGAAAAACAAGTTTACGCATGGAACGAGATTCGTTGTTTATGGGGATTGGGAATGGGATGCGAGAAAAAACACTTATGCTCTAAGGCTCAAGAAACCGGATGAAATCGAGTTTCTTTCGGACGAGTTTGAGGAAGAAGATGAGCTGGAGGAAGCTTCGGGGAGTGAAACGGACACTACCGTACATGTTTCTAGAATAGTCCCTGTTTATCGAAAACTCGGGGACTTTCAGTCGAAACGTCTTAGAGAAATAGTTTTCGGCGTGCTGGAAGCATTGAAAGTGAGCCAAGTGCCCGAGACGCTGCCGGATATTGTTACGAAAAGGAACGATTTGATTGATCGATTCACGGCGTTGAATGATATCCATTTTCCTCCCGAAGGGTCATCACTTGTCGATTACGCAGCGGCGGAAACTCCAGCGCACAAACGGCTCATTTTTGAAGAGTTTTTTACGCAGGCTTTTATGCTCCGTTATCTTCGTGCTGAAGAATCGGAGCGTGGCGCAGGCCCGGCACTAAAAGCGACACCTGATGTAAAGACACAGATCGCCCAACTGCTTCCTTTTACCCTGACAGCCGCTCAGCGAAAAGTCGTGATAGAGATTTTCAAGGACATTGGAAGCACTCACCCAATGAATCGGTTGATACAGGGAGATGTCGGTAGCGGTAAAACCATCGTTGCGTTGATTGCCGCATTCGTATCCATCAAAAATGGATACCAGGCGGCGTTGATGGCTCCCACGGAAATTCTGGCCGAGCAGCACTACGCAAGCGCGATCAACCTGTTCAAGGCATCGGGAATTTCGATCGAACTTCTAACCGGACGTCTCAAAGCCGCCGAAAAGCGCCGGGTGCAGAAGGAAATCGCAGAAGGCTCCGTGGATCTTGTTGTCGGAACGCATGCGCTTATTCAGGACGCTGTAGAGTTCAAAAAACTTGGGCTCGCTGTGATTGATGAGCAGCATCGTTTTGGAGTTGGCCAAAGAGCCAAGCTGAGAGAGATCGAAACGAACCCGCATATACTTGTGATGACGGCAACGCCTATTCCTCGGTCTCTGGCGATGACAGTTTATGGCGACCTTGATGTTTCGGTGATTGATGAATTGCCGCCGGGGCGCACGCCGGTAAAGACGGTGGTCGTTGGGGAAGACCGTCGGAGCGGTGTTTACAAGGGTATCCGCCGGGAGATCGAATCCGGTCGGCAGGTTTACATCGTCTATCCCCTGGTCGAAGAGTCGGAAAGGATGGATTTGAAGGCGGCGACCGCCATGCATGAGGATCTTTCCCGAAACGTTTTTCCGGAATTAAACGTAGGATTGATTCATGGAAAGATGAAATCGGCCGATAAGGAAAGTGTAATGGCCGCATTTCAGTCGGGGGAAATCAAGATTTTGGTTTCTACTACCGTAATCGAAGTTGGAATGGATGTTCCAAATGCGAGTTTGATGATCGTTGAACACGCTGAGCGATTCGGGCTTTCGCAGTTGCATCAATTGAGGGGCAGGGTCGGTCGCGGAGCCGCTGAATCCTATTGTGTCTTGCTTTCCGGTGACAAACAGACCAAGGTTGCAAAAGAACGTCTTGGAATCATGGAGGAAACCAACGATGGATTTCTGATCGCTGAAAAGGATCTTGAGCTTCGCGGACAAGGGGATATCATCGGCACAAAGCAATCGGGAACCATAGTTTTTAGACTCGGACACATTTTTCGGGATTTGGAATTGTTAAAGATGGCTCGGGCGGAGGCGATTCGGCTTATCGGTAGAAAAGGTTCGTCCGAAAGCAGACTTCTGGCTGAAAGGATTCAGGCCGATTCCAGAGCGAGGTTCTATGGAGTGGGCTAAACCTCTGAAAAATAAGTAAATGGATGTTTGAATTTGGCACCTGATTTTGTGTAATATAATTTTTAGAAATTCCAATTTCAAAGCTGGCCCCACGCAGGGGGGAATAATTCTTCAGAGTCAAACTCCCATCCAATAAATTGATTCGATGGCTTTGAAATGAACTTCTGACATTTAAAAGAAATCTTCCGCAAATTTGAAAACGCAAGGATACTAGATGGATAATCGACGTAAATCGTCGCCCAACTACCCCAAATCACCTCATCGCAAGACAAAATTTAACACCGGGGAACAGAAGGAAGGCTATAGAAAAGGGCCCTATAGTCGCGACAAGAACAGTGAAGATAAGCAAGGGTTCCGCGGAAAGAGTCGTGGGCCAAAGCCCTTTGGAAAAAGACAAGATCGCGGTGGCGGCACGCGGGATGCTCGTCGGGACTTGCCTCCGATTACCTCCGACGACCAGGTCACGGACGGAAAATATCGTGGACGCAAGATACTGGTTTCGGAATCGCCGAAGCTAAAACCGACGGATCGCAGGCTGAGGGAAGTTTTCTTTCGGATCTTGTACAGGAAAATAAGAGCCAAGAGGTTTTTAGATATCTGTGCCGGCTCTGGAACCGTTGGGATCGACGCCATATCGCGGGGCGCATTGATCGCCACCATGGTGGAGCGAAAGATCAAGAATTGCGCGTTGATTCGAGAAAACCTCAAAACCCTCGGAATTAGTGAGGGGCATGGGGAAGTGATCGAGGCAGAAGTCGTGCCGTTTCTCAAATCGGTGATGAAACGTCGCAGGTTTTGGGACGTAGTATATTTCGCGCCTCCGTACGACTATGAATACGAGGAGGCGATGGAACTCTTTCGGAGGGGCGCGTCGATTCGGCCCGGAGGCATCTTTGTCATCGAACATCATGCAGAGATGTTTTTCCCCGAAAACATAGGGGTTTTGAAAAGATGGAAGGTCGTTGTCGAGGGTGATAGTGCGATGAGTTTCTATGATCGCCGAAACTGAATTTCGGTTTCGAAACCATCTTCGCCAACTGAGAATTCATGTTCGGATGGCCGGGTACTCCGGTCATCCGAACTTTTTTTGATGAGGATTATCGGCGGAAAACTGAAAGGCAGGCGGCTTAAAAGCCCGCCGGATCTCAAAACCCGTCCTACATCGGACAGGCTTCGCGAGACTCTATTCAATGTGCTCCAGACCACTTTGAGCGCGAATACGCGTTTTCTAGATCTATGTGCGGGAACTGGGGCGGTTGGAATCGAAGCGTTTTCGAGAGGTGCCGAATTCGTCACGTTTGTTGATTCGGTTTGGAAATGCTGCTCTTTGATTGAGGAAAATCTGGACGCGATGGGTATCCCCGAACCTGCGACCGAAGTGATTCGATCTGATGCACTAAAATTCGTCAAGCAAGATCCGATCGAGGCTTGGGGGATCGTTTACTTCGATCCGCCGTATTCAACCGCTTACTCGGAAGTTCTGAGCATCATCGGCGAGGAAGCGGGTAGAATCGTTGTACCGGATGGTGTCGTGATCGCGGAACACGCGTCGTTAAACGGTTTGCCCGATGAGGCGGGGAAACTCAGAAGATGGCGGAAGCTAAAGCAGGGTGACTCCAGTTTGAGTTTTTACCGGTTTTCATGAAGCGCGCCTGAGATATTGCCAGTTTTTGGATCACTTGGATCGAACGGCTTTGTTTCGGGATCAAATTAGGTGTTCTATCAACCGATTCGCTATTGGGCCGGTTACCATTCGGATTTACAAAAAGGCGGCCTCGGTTCTACCCGAAGATCAGGATTCATGGCAGTAAAGATAATTGTTTGGCTGGTACTTTGCTTGATTTGGGGTACCACCTGGCTCGCTATCAAAATTGGGCTGGCGGAGATTCCGCCGTTTACATTTGTCGCATACCGGTTCACGCTTTCGATCGCGCTCGTCGGATTATTGCTCGCTTCTCTTAAGATTCCACCTCCGAAAGGAAGAAAAGAGTGGAACCTGGTGCTGATTACCGGAATCCTGCAGTTCAGCATCAACTATTCTCTCGTGTTCTGGAGCGAAACGCACATCTCATCGGGATTGGCGGCGGTTTTGCAAGCGACGATACCGGTGTTTGGCCTTCTTTTTGCGGCAGCGCTGTTGCCCAACGAGAGATTCACTGCATTCAAGTTTGGAGCGATCCTCCTTGGCATTGTTGGCGTAGGGGTGATTTTTTACGATCAGCTTGAGATCGAAAACTTAAATGGGTTGCTGGGTTCGGCAGGGATCGTGGTTGGGGCCGTGGCGGCCGCATCGGCGTCGATTTTGACGAAGGCAAAAGGCGATGGAATGCATCCGGTGACGCTTTTGTATGGCCAGATGGTTTGTGGCGTCGGGCCAATCGTGGTTTACGCGCTTGTTGTCGAAGGGAGCCCTCTCGCGCATAAGATAACCTGGAAAGGAATCGCGTGCATCCTATATTTGGTGGTTGCGGGTACGATTGTTTCATTTTGGCTCTATTACTGGCTTCTAAAACGTGTAGAATCAACAAAAGCTATGACGATCGCATTGGTTACGCCGATGATCGCGGTGTTTGCCGGTGCGATTTTTCTGGGCGAGGTTTTGTCGAGGCATGCTTTGCTTGGTGGTTTTTTGATTCTCGGAAGCGTTGGCCTTATTATTCTTCGCAAATCCCGACCTGTTTTGGTTTCCGAAGAGAATAGCGAATAAGATGCATTTCAGATTCACAACAGCCGGAGAGTCACACGGAAAGGCGCTAATCGCAATTGTCGAGGGAGTGCCGGCGGGACTTTCAATTGATGCCGGCGAGGTAAACGAGGAGCTCTCGCGTCGACAGATGGGGTATGGACGCGGCGGCCGAATGAAGATTGAGATCGATTCTGCCGAGTTTCTTTCGGGGGTGCGGCACGGGGTGACAATAGGTTCCCCAATCGCCTTGATAATCGAGAATCGTGATTTTGTTCACTGGACTGAGGTGATGAGTTCCGAGGCCGTTCCCGGTTTTGACAATGAGTCTAAACGGGTGGAACGACCGCGTCCGGGACACGCCGATTTGGCCGGGGGGCTTAAGTATCAGACCAGGGATATGCGGAATGTGCTTGAGCGGGCGTCGGCGCGGGAGACCGCCGCAAGGGTCGCCTGCGGAGCGATCGCGAAAGTTCTTCTTCGCGAGTTTGGAGTCGAAATCCTGAGTCATGTCGTAAAAATCGGAGATGTTCCAAAAGAACCGATTTTGGCGGATTGGGAGAAGGTGGAGTCACTCCCGCAGGATTCTCCGTTGCGGTGCACGGACAATGGTATTGAAGCGGAAATGACGGCATTGATCGACAGTGCAAAAGAACGCGGTGACACGCTTGGTGGCGTTTTCGAGGTTATCGCGCGCGATGTTCCGGTCGGGCTTGGCTCTCATGTTTCATGGGACGAAAAATTGGATGGACGCCTCGCCCGCGCATTGATGTCGATTCAGGCGGTTAAGGCGGTCGAAATAGGCAAAGGGGTGGCGAATGCCTCGCGCTTTGGTTCGGAAGTCCATGATGAAATAGGGTACGTTGACGGCGGTTTTTCGCGAACATCAAACCGTGCGGGCGGACTCGAGGGCGGGATTACAAACGGCGAAGAGCTTCGGCTTCGTGGTTATATGAAACCGATATCAACGCTCCGAAGCCGTTTGAAATCGGTAAACATTGACTCCAAGGAAGAAGAGACGGCCTCTTTCGAACGCTCTGATATTGTCGCCGTCACGGCTGCCGGTGTAATTGGCGAGTCGATGACGGCAATCGTGTTGGCCGATGCGATGCGTTCGAAATTCGGCGGCGATAGCCTCAACGAAATGACTGCGAACTTCAGGTCTTATCTGGACGCTGTTTCCAAATACTAGAAGCCTAACAACATTACTGAAAATGGACCGCTATGATCCCACAGATGCGAACATCGGCGATTATCGCTCTTCTGCTGTCATCCTTCCTTTTTGTTTCCTGCGACTCATTATCTAAAAGTGCTCCCGAAAAGGGGTCGAATCCAAGAAACGCCAGCAAGGCAATGCCAAAAACTCCAGCAGAGGCAAAGGCCGCCAAGCTTGAGTCGAAATTGGAATCGTTCTTCGAAAAAATGGGCACACCGAAAGAGGGAGAATGGTTGGCGACTTTTAAAGAAGACGGTCAAACATTCGCCGAATACATTAAGAGCGCACCCACGATTCCAACGGAAGAGAGACGGAAGGTATATGTGCTTCCGGCGGGGGAGTTTGATCGAGAGGGAAGACGATTGATATCGCAAACCGCTGAGTTCATAGGTGCATTCTATGGACTGGAAACGGTGATTATGGATCGCGTTTCGATTCCCTGACCGTTGTCGATGAGCGAGTTTCGCATCCATCCGGTTTTTCGCGAGAGACAGATAAAGACGGGCTTTTTCCTGGACAAGTTTCTTCCCGAAAAAATGCCGGACGACGCTGCGGCGCTCATCTGCTTTACAAACTACGATCTTTATCCAAACGAGAATTTCAACTTTGTATTTGGGCAGGCGAGTCTGAAAAAGCGGGTTGGTGTTTGGTCGCTCAAACATCTGCGGGAAAATGGAGATTCAAAACTCTCCCTTCGAAGAGTTCTGAAAACGGGCGTGCATGAAACCGGCCACATGTTTTCAATCGAGCATTGCACAAAATACAAATGCGTGATGAACGGAACAAACGGTACGTATGAAACCGATTCGCATCCAGCGGATTTTTGCCCGGTGGATACCGCAAAAGTGCTTTGGGCCACTCGGGAAAACCCCGGGGAACGTTTTAAGAAATTATCGGAAGTCTTCCGTAAACACGGATTGAAGGAAGAAGCCGATTTATTCCTTAAAAAGGCGGAGGCGGTAAGGAATTTGGAGGACTGAAAATCACGTCAGTTTGACTGATAAGAGTCGATTTTCTATGGCAAGACTTTGTAAGTCAATACATTAAGGCTTTCATCAAGAAACAGCGCAAATTCGCCTCTCGTCATGATCATGTCGCCATCATCAACCTTTTCGAAATTTACGGGCACGGCATCGGGGCCGAAAATCTTTTCCCAGAGATCGATTACTTCGTTAAGAGAAATCGGTACGTTTCCTCGCGCTTTCTTGTCCGCGCCGGCGAGGGCGATGTCGTATTTGGAAACGAGGATTCCCAACGATTCCGCGTAGGGTTTGGCGGGATCCAAATCGACAAAATCCCTTGAAGTTTTGAAACGGTATCTGTTGTAGGGAAAGTACAGGTCAATTTCCCTTGGGAATTTATTGGCGACTTCAGCCCGCTTCTGAAGATAATCCAACGTCAGTCGCAGAAAATGAGCGAAATCACCGTTAAGAAGCGGCGCGTCAGGATGAAAGCCTCCGTCCGCATACCCGAATGCGAGACGGTAATTTTCCGTCAGGCTCAAGACCGATTCGAAGTATTTTGACGTCGATGGGACATCGGAAAATTCGGCAACGCGCGAGTGGACGGTGTAAACGTCGGGCAAGGTAACAGGGACGAAATTAAAAACTATCAATCCGGTTACGGAAACCGCTTTGTCGTCGCATTTCGAGGGAGTAAAGCGGGTTCGCAATGCGGCCGCTATTGCGGGCTGTACGAAAATCGGGGGGCCCTCGCTTGAAAGAACCTGTTTGACAACACCATCAGCGCCTACGAGGACCGTAATCTTGGCAACGCCTGCAAGACGGGATGCCCTCGCCTCTACAGGGTAATCCGGCTTAAACGTCTCGATTGGGCTCCCAAGTTTCAAATCGGTGCAAAGCGAAGGCGCTTCACGTACGACGTTCGTAAACACGTCCACCTTGTCCTCCGCCTGAGCGAACGCAGAGGATGTAAAACCGACTAGAAGAGCAAGGGCAAGTCCAACAAATTTATGACTCGCTTTCAACATTCGTTTGGCAAATACTACTACAATCCATGACAACCGGAGAAATCGGTGATTTCAAAATTACCGCTCGTGTTTCAGTGCATCATTGTCTGGTTGACCATTTCATGCCGTATGTGCGGAACTATAAGCAACAGTTGAGTTGATGAAGGATTTTGTTCGAAAGTTTGTTACCGAATGGCGGAGGTTTGAAATTGCCGCCGAAACGTCCGTCGTTGCCGCGGTTTCTGGCGGCGCCGATTCGATGGCGATGCTGGGGGCGCTAGGTGAATTGAAAGCGGCGGGCAAGATCAGGAATCGATTTGTTGTCGCGAACTTTGATCATGGGATCAGGGGAAGCGAATCGGCGATTGAGCAGGATTTTGTCAGAGATTTTTCAGCAAAGCTCGGATTCGAGTTTCGAGGAGGTGTCGCCCCTCCGGGATCCATCGACGGAAATATCGAGCAGTCCGCGCGGAATGCCCGCTATGCCTTTCTTTTGAGAGTTTCCGTCGATACAGCGTCACAAATTGTTTTGACAGCCCACACAATGAATGACCAGGCAGAGACGGTGCTTATGAATCTTATTCGCGGCAGCGGCATCGAGGGATTGTCCGGCATGCATCTGAGACGAAAGATGTCGGGGTCGCCGGATGTAGAACTTCTAAGACCGCTCGTGCGATGGGCCGAACGAAACGATTGCGAGCAGATGTGTTCTGATGCCGGTATTCAGTACTTTGACGATCCGATGAATGAGGACCCTGCTTTTACCCGCGTCAGGATAAGAAGGGAGCTTTTGCCGCTTCTTTCGACGTTCAATCCGGAAATCGTGCGTGGACTGGCTGAAACAGCATTTCGGTTGGAATCACAGGCACGCGTTTTGAAAGATATTGGAGAATTGGATGGACTGAACTCGCTCGTCAGCGACAGCCGTCTTTCGATTTCTGCGCTACTGGAAATTCCGGATCATCTTCGTGTGCTTGTTTTGAGAATCTGGCTCGAAAAACAGATTGGCACGCGTCGTCGCCTTGGTTCGGTGCATATCAATTCGGTCTTGTGTCTCGCCAAAAGCGATAAAAGCGGACGGTTGGCAGAGTTGCCGGGTGGAATCCATATTTTGAAAAGTTCCGGATTCCTGAAAGTAAAAAGAGCATTGGTTGATTAAAGCGTTGGTGGAGACTACAATTGAAGGTTGATTCCTTTGGGAATCGATACGAGATTGCAACGCCTTTTTGGTGAAATTCATCCGAATGGAGTTGGAGTTTTAGGGCTTTGCCAGAGGTCGCACGCGCGACCTGCGATAATCGAAGCGATTCGATGTTGGACAGCCCATGTTGTTCGAATAAACGGAGGCGTTAACTTGAGTTCAAAAGCAAAACAGGGTCTGCTGTGGTTCGTAATCATTACCTTGGTATTGTTGTTTGCCTGGGCCCTAAACATGTCATCGTCATCTCCCCAAGAGCTGAGTTTGGATGCCGCTTTGACGCGAATTTCAAACAAGGACATCAAAGCGATTTACATGCGGCCGAGCGCGGCGGAGCTTACAGATGCTGGCGGGAAAAAGTGGTTCGCTACCGTTGGTAGTGACGCTACTAGAGAAATGATTGTGTCGGCGGCCAATAAGGTTAATGACGCAAAGGCGCACTCGATTGAGATCAAGGAAGAGCCGGCCTCGAGCGGCATATGGCTCGTGGCGCTCGTCAACGTGATTCCATTTGTACTTCTTATCGGTTTTTTGGTATTCACGCTGAGGCAAATGCAAGCGGGTGGCAACAAGGCGTTGAGCTTTGGAAAGTCCAAGGCAAAGCTGCTTAACAACCAGCAAAAACGCGTTACCTTCAAAGACGTGGCCGGTGTGCAGGAAGCCAAGGAAGAGCTTCAGGAAATCATCGAATTTCTCAAGGATCCCCAGAAATTTCAAAAACTTGGAGGAAAGATTCCCAAGGGCGTTTTGATGGTGGGCCCTCCGGGTACGGGCAAAACATTGCTTGCCAAGGCTGTTGCCGGTGAGGCGAATGTTCCTTTCTTTTCGATTTCCGGTTCTGATTTCGTCGAAATGTTCGTCGGTGTAGGGGCCTCGAGGGTCAGGGATCTTTTTGACCAGGGGAAGAAGAACGCACCATGCATCATCTTTATCGATGAAATCGATGCGGTCGGTCGCCATCGGGGCGCAGGGCTCGGCGGCGGGCACGATGAGCGAGAGCAGACGCTAAACCAGCTTCTAGTTGAGATGGATGGATTTGAATCCAACGACGGCGTAATTTTGATGGCCTCGACAAACCGGCCCGATGTTCTTGATCCGGCACTTCTTAGACCGGGAAGATTTGATCGACGGGTCGTCGTCGGAAGGCCCGATGTTCGCGGTCGCGAAGGCATTCTCAAGGTTCATACCCGCAAGATCCCGCTTGACGAGAATGTTGATATCAGCATCATCGCGCGCGGTACTCCCGGTTTTACGGGAGCGGATTTGGCGAACCTCGTAAACGAGGCGGCGCTTAACGCCGCCAGATACGACAAGAAGGTCGTCTCCATGTCTGATTTCGAGGTTTCGAAAGACAAGGTGATCATGGGAGCCGAGCGCAAGAGCATGGTCATATCCGAAGAGGAGAAGAAGCTTACGGCGTATCATGAGGCCGGGCATACGCTCGTCGGGCTGAAGGTTCCTGCGGCCGATCCGGTTCACAAGGTCTCGATCATTCCGAGAGGAATGGCGCTTGGCGTTACTATGCAGCTTCCGGAAGGAGACAAGCATAGCCATACAAAACAGTATCTTCTCAGCCAGATCGCGATCATGATGGGCGGAAGGATCGCCGAGGAGATTTATTTTGGCGAGGATCACGTAACGACCGGCGCCTCGAACGATATTGAACGCGCTACCGAACTTGCTCGGTCGATGGTTTGCGAATACGGGATGAGTTCGCTCGGTCCGTTGACGTTTGGCAAAAAGGACGAGCAAATTTTCCTTGGCCGGGAAATCAACCAGCACAGGGATTATTCCGAGGAAACCGCCATCAAGATCGATCAGGAAGTGAAACGCATCATTGCCGATGAGTATGATCGAGCAAAAACGATCATTTCCGACAACGATGAGGCGATGGTAAGGCTTTCCGAGGCGCTTCTTGAGAAGGAAACGCTGGATGGAGTTCAGATTCGAAGGGTGGTCGCCGGGCTTCCGCTGGATGGCGACGATCGCGAAGCGAATTCAGATGATGATGACGGTTCGGAATCGGAGTCCAAAGAGAATCCTTTCAAGAAACCGATTCTCCCGCCGATAACGGGCAACAATCCCGCCACGGCGTAGTATTTGAATCGGTGTCTCTAGACATAAAGGCAACAAGACCGCGGTCTTGTTGCCTTTTTTTCTACTTGAGTCGAGAATGGTTATTCGCAATATGGAAGTTAGTATTTCAGAAAGCGCGCAGAGGTCGGGACGGGCGCATTCATTTTGGCGTTGCGGCGGTTTTACATTCGAGTTCTCCGCGCGTCCGGTCATCATGGCGATACTGAATGTGACACCCGATAGCTTCTCGGATGGCGGTGAGAATCTTTCCCTTGACGACGCGTTGAGAACGGCGGAACGGCTTTTCGAAGAAGGGGCCGACATTCTCGATATCGGCGGTGAGTCGACTCGCCCGGGGGCGGAAAAGGTTTCGGCCGAATTGGAAAAGGCGCGGGTTGCTCCTGTTATTTCGGCGATCTGCGACAGGTTTGAAAAACCGATCTCAATCGATACTTTCAAGTCCGAAGTCGCTCTGGCCGCACTGGATGCCGGTGCCTCGATAATAAACGATATCAGCGGGTTCAAGTTTGACGCCCGAATGGTAACGACTGCAGCATCTTCGGATGCGGGCGTGGTTTTAATGCATGTTGCGGGCTTGGAAAGTTCTAAAATGCATGAGTTGTTGCCCGATGGCACCGCGATAGATGAGGTGTCCGCGGGGCTTCGCGAATCGCTTAAAGGCGCGCTTGAAGCCGGAATCGATAAATCGAGAATTGCCTTGGATATGGGGATCGGGTTTGGAAAGTCGCAGGATCAAAATCTTGAGTTGCTGCGCGAGATTCCGGAGCTAAAACGCAAAACCGGTGATTATCCTTTTCTCGTTGGGCTCAGCAGAAAATCATTTATAGGTCGAATAACCGGGGAGGCGGAACCGCGCGAAAGGTTTTCGGGCACGATCGCCGCCAACCTTGCATCGGTTCTGCGGGGAGCGGATATACTTAGAGTTCATGATGTTGCGGAAACGATCAAGGCGGTAAAGGTTTTCTCAGAGGTTTTGAACTTATGAAGGTTTTCAAATTCGGAGTTTTGGTTGTGCTTCTTTTTACCGCTAGCGGATTCCGGGAATGCTATAAACCCGTAACAAATGTCGGGCTGCCATCGCATATCAAAACGGTTGCCGTACCGGCCTTTCAATTTGAAGCCACGGGTGCTCGGTATCGCGTTAGCACGCGGTTTACGGACGCGTTGATTCGTGAAGTGATAAAACGCGGCAAGGGGCTCAATGTTCAGGGATCGCGTGACGGCGCGGACGCCGTGATAGAGGGAACGATCCGAGATTTTAGCTTTTCCGGCGTTTTGCTTGACCGCGAAGGGCGGGCGAGAGTCTATGAGGTGACGATCACCGCAGCGGTCTCGGTCGTTGATACAAAGGAAAAGAAGATTCTCTACGACAATCAAAATTTCGTGTTTCGAGACTCGTTTGAGTTTAGCGACGATCCCCGTTCGTTCTTTAACGAAGAGGATCCGGCCGTCGAAAGAATGGCGAGGGCTTTTGCTGAATCTGTCGTTTCGACCGTCGTGAACGGATTGGGTGTGAGGGAACCAAAGAGCACTTAGTACACGTTTGTTGGATGAGCATTCGAATACATCAAAGATCCGAGCTTAGGAACGATTTGCGCGTAGGCAAACTGCTTCCCGTGTATTTTTTGTATGGAGAAGAGGTTTATCTCCGGGATATTGCAATCCGAACGATTTCGGAAAAGGCGCTTGCCGGAACGGATCTAAAGGATTTCAATTCTGTATCTTTAAGCTTGAATGAAACCGGTTTTGACGAGGTGCTGTCATTTGCACAGCAGTTGCCTTTCGGAGGTGGACTTCGAGTTGTGATTGCCACCGATTGTTCCGCCGCAGCGATCAAGAGCGCTTTTGCCGATGATGATGCTGCGGAACGGGCCGTAATGGGCTATTTGACCAATCCCGCTCCGGACACAGTGCTGATCATCTCAAGCAATGAATTCGACAAGCGACTTCGATTGTCCAAAATGTTTGCGGAGAATTCGTTTGTAGTCGAATTTCCAAAGCTCGCAAAGCCGGAAGCGGAAAAATGGCTCGAGTCGAAATTCAGGGAACTTGAAACTTCAATCGAGGCATATCTCGTTCACAGAATCGTCGATCTAACGGGTGAGGATGCCCGTGCACTCCAAAATGAGGCCGTTAAACTCGCAACATATTCCTTCCCGGAAAAGGTTGTTAGCAAGGAATCAGTTGATTTGCTGGTAAGGCATAAAAAGATTCTCTCAAATTTTGATCTCACAGATCACCTTATTGCGGGTCGGAAGAAGGAAGCATTGGCGACCGCGAGAAAGATTCTTGAAGATGGCGCCGAACCGCTGATGCTGCTTGGGTTGCTTTCCTACAATTTCAGACAATTGTGCGCCGCAAAGGAATTGACGGCCGAAGGAGCGGATCGCCGCGACATAATTTCAACGCTCAGGCTGAGGGGCGGTTTGGATCGCTTTTTTGAAGCCGTTCGTCGCACCGATAGAGGCGTTTTTGAGAATGCGATACTCAGGATCGCCGAAGTGGATAAGGCGATCAAGACATCCGTCGGAAGCCCTTCGCTTCAATTGGAAATGCTGGTTTGCGAGCTGGCTATGGGGAAATCGGAGACGGCATTCGTTGGAAGGGCATGAACCGAGCAGAGAAAGTTCTCTCAAACCTTTCAGATTAATTTTTCAGGCTCAAGCAGTTGACCAACATAAAAAAGGAAACGGATCTGCTCGTAATCCGTTTCCAAATTTCAAAGGAGAAATATCCTTCGCTTAAGAAAGTGCGTTAACGTGGCGGGTCAAACGGGATTTGTATCTGGCCGCCGTGTTTTGGTGCAAGATTTTCTTATTAACCATCTTGTCGATCAAAGAGATGGTCGGAACCAACTGAAGCTCGCATTGCTCTTTATCGTTGGTCGCCAACGCGTGCCGCAGTTTCTTGATTTGAGTTCGAAGACGGCTGCGGTTGCTGCGGTTAATCAGGTTCCGCTTGGCGTTTTGCCGCATGCGCTTCTTTGTAGACTTGTGATTCGCCATTAAAATACTCCAATAAAAATTGCCTTTCTCAAGTAAGAGAAACTCCGAATTATATTGGCGTTGCCGCCTTCTGTCAAGCAAGCGGGCCGAGTGGGCGCTCTCAACGTAAACGGATTTCAGACGTTCACGGGTAAAACGGCACACTCCAAATCCTATCTATCGAGTCTTGCAAATACCGAGTGTGCCGCATCCACAAGAAGAACCACGATCGGGGGGTAAAATAGAAAATCCGGACGAAGCGTTTTCGAATAGAGCCCCGGCATCATTGCCTCGTTCATAATGTCCAGAAAATTCCCAATTAGAAGACCTAATCCGAGCGATAAAAACAGCCCTACAAATATATAGACGATTCCGGCAACCCTCGACATCTTGTTTGGCAAGTCTTCCTGATTTCCAAAAATCGAATCATGAATATCAAATGGAGCGGCGGTGAAACGCTCCAAACCAGCATGAATCCTCTTGATCAGATGTAGAACACCAAACAAAAACAGCATCACAACGGCGGCTTTGCCGATTACGTTTGAGTGTCCCCAGATGTTCGGCTTGAAGACAGCGACAAACGCCGTCGAAACGAATAGCGCGACAAGCGGGAAAACCAGGCGTTGCAGCGCCATCGTTTCATTCCGCTCCTCACGAATCATCCTGTCTATGATCGCGTTGTATTGCCGCTCATATGCCATCTGGCGGGCTCGTCTCGCGTGCACGTTGTCTGAATCAAAAATCGATTTCGATGAAAATTGCTTTTTAAGCCTTTCCCGGTCATATCGCGCTCGTTTTGTTGGATTTGATAAAACCTTGTAGGCCTTTGCAATTTCTGCGAATTCTCTCGAAAGTGCATCATCGCCGGGATTCAGATCGGGGTGTTTTTTGTGCGCAAGACGCCTGTACGCGGACTTTATTTGAGCTGTCGACGCATTGGAGGAGAGATTGAGCAATTTGTAGTAATTGACCATCTTGAATGGGATTGATGTTTACTACCAAAAGTTCCGAGGAGGGGATGTGTCCTACCGAACGTGCGGATTATATCACAGCACTAGGGCTGATTGTATTGAATTAACGATTGATTGGCCAAAATTTCATCTCAAATGGCTTCGGAATATAACGACGAAGTTGTTGGAGCACGCACTCCTTTGTAATCGGATCGAAACCGCCTTCCGGATTTTGAAGAATCCCCTCGACCGAGTTTGTTTGCAAGTTTATAACCTCTGTTCCAAATCCAATTTGCGAATCAAATACCGAGTAAGCGGTCGTGAGCAATGCGGCAACGAAAAGAAGTACATCGAAGACTGAAGAATTCCGGACTCAAGATTTACTCAGATGGGAGCACGCTGAGATATTGATCCAAGTTCGTCGAGACAAGCGGTGCGAACCGAAGCAACACCCCAAAGATGGTTCGATTAAGCAAATTGTCAACTGGAAGCACAAACCTTTCGCGGTCCAAGATCAACGAAATCAATGTCCCGCAAAAACTCGGGTCCAAATTTAACCCGCAAGGTCTGTCGGTGCCACACCATGACAATTCTACTTTTTGGAAACTTCACCGAACTTTACGATACCTATCTTACTCGGATAGGTCGTCGATCTGGAGACCGACGATCCCCGCGCCGGATGCCTTGATCCTGTCGATCACCTTTACAACGGATCCGTATCCGATGCTTTTTGAGGCCTTTACCATAACGGTTTGAGACGGCTGCGATCCAGCGGGATTGCCGGCCGCCGCTTCGTATTCTTTTCGCAACTCAAATATCTCCTTTAGATCATCGGTAATTTTCTCCAGATCGGTGTCGATCGAATAGCGACGGACGTTGTTTAGAGTTGCCGACTTCTCGGATTCGACGACAAAAACAAGTGAGTCGGGATTTGGTTTGACATCGAAGGGCATATCCGGCGGGCTATCGGGTATTCTGGCTTCGATTCTAGCTTGGGCGGAATTGCTCACAAGCATAAAGATTATGAGCAGAACCAGTAGAACATCGATCATTGGAGTGACGTTGATTTCGGGCTTTACCATTGAGATTTCTCCTTCAAAAAAGCGTTCGTGTTTGTCCGGACGAGGCTTTGTCGCCGGGCGCTTAGGTGTCTTATCTATTCGCAGACCAAAGTTGGATCATTAGACCTTCGATCATCGCCAATTGTTCCCAAACAGTTCTTGGCATGCACGGCGGGCGCCGATTTCTGTTTGCGAAGCTGTTCTCGGGTAGCGTAGAATTCGGAAACTTCAAGCGAATCAGAAGGGAAATATGGGCGACACTGAAAGTGGAAACATGGGACTTGCCAGAGGGCTTGGTTTAACAGCGGCGATTGCAATCGTTCTTGGAAACGTAATCGGTACCGGCGTCTTTCTCAAGGCCCGGGTTATGACGTGCAACGTCGGTTCGCCCGGTTGGGTCTTGGCGGCGTGGATCGTCGCCGGGCTTTTGAGTCTTGCGGGAGCTTTGACGTACGCCGAACTATCGGCCATGAAGCCCAAGGCGGGTGGCGAATATGTTTTCCTGCGCGATGCCTACGGAAAGATTCCAAGCTTCCTGTATGGCTGGATGCAGATTTTTATCGCCAAAACCGGTTCTCAATCCGCGGTTGCCGTCGTCTTTGCGATCGGCCTCAATGATTTTCTTGACGGAGCACTCAAACAGGTGCTTTTCCGCGTAAACGTTTTTTCGAATCCGTTTTCCGTCAACACTTTGGCAAAACTCAGCGAGGCCCAGACTGCCTCCACGCTTTTCTCGTGGGAAGTGACGACGCTTCAAATCGTGGCGGTAATGCTTATCGCGATATTTACAACGCTGAATTGCGCGCATGTTTCTTTTTCCGGGCAGATTGCAAAGGCGCTGACGGTTGTAAAGATTCTACTTATCGTTGGCGTAGGATTTGGCGCGTTTTTATTTGTCGCCGGCGGTGATTTTGGACATTTTTCGATGATAAATTCCGGTGGCACCTGTCAGGATGTCGCCGCAAACGTTACGTATGGAACCGCCGGTTATTCGTTTACTGCGGGTTTTGCGGCGGCGATGCTTGGCGCTCTTTGGGGATATGACGGATGGAACAACATTACGTTGGTTGCGGCCGAGGTTAAGGATCCCCATAAGAATCTGCCGATCGCGTTGATCGGAGGAACGGCGCTGATCATGGTTTTATATGTGTTCGTGCACATCGCATATTTTTATGTGCTTGATCCAACCACGATTGCTTCCGTTTCAAAGGATTCGTCGGTGGCCAAAACGGTGATCGAAAGATTCTTTGCGGGAGACGTCCAGTCTTTTGCTACGGGATTCGCGGTCGCGCTTTTCACGGTGGGTCTTATGATCTCATCGATTGGTACGCTGCACACCTCGATACTCACGGGCGCCCGGGTACCGTATGCGATGGCGAAAGACGGAGTGATGTTCAAGTCGTTTGGAAAACTGTCCGCCACTCAGGTTCCGGTTGGCGCATTGGTTTTCCAAGGCATTTGGGCGGCAATATTGGCTTTGTCCGGCTCGTTCGATACGCTCACCGATTACGTGATATTCGGCTCGTGGATTTTTTACGCGTTGGTAACGACCTCGATTTTTGTATTTCGAAAAAGGTATCCGGATCTCGAACGCCCATACAAGGCCTGGGGTTACCCGGTGGTACCGATATTGTTTGTTCTCGTTGCGGGATGGCTGTTGATCAATACGCTGATAACGAGTCCCAAGAACTCGATTGTAGGGCTTGTCCTAATTGCGTTGGGTCTGCCCGTTTACTATTATCTGACCAGAAACGGTTCCGCGGAACCGGATACGGCCGGAGACAGTGATGAGTGATAGCAAACGCAGTGAGCGGCGGGTAATGCGTCGTTACGCGATCAACCTGGATATTGAATGGGAGGGTCTGATTGGCCGCCAACAGGGAACTGTCAGCGATGTCAGCATGCTGGGTTGCTTTGTCCTATGTTCGGGCGAGGTGGAAAATGGTGAAACCGTAAAACTGTTTTTTCCAATTGGTGGCGGCATGAGAGTTCAGTTTTGGGGAGAAGTCGTCAACCATGTTTTCGAAATAGGTTTTGGAGTCAGGTTTATCGAATTGACCGAATCACAGCAAGAATTGCTTGAAAGATTGATCGGTCCTTCACGAAACCCGCAAATCGGACAATAGGGAAGCGGCCGTTCTGGTTAAAACCGTTCCTTGGCGTCGATCGCTTCCAGTGCGATCTCCTTGTCGTCGAAATGGAACTTGTCGCCGCCAACGATTTGGTAGGTTTCATGGCCTTTCCCGGCAATAATCACGACATCGTTGCTTCCTGCCGATCTCACCGCCGAAAAAATCGCTTCACGTCTATCCGGCTCGACAATGTATTCGCATGGCGAGCCCGCAAATCCTTTTTCTATTTCCGAAATTATCGCCAAGGGATCTTCGGTTCTGGGATTGTCTGAAGTGATGATCGCAAAATCGCTAAACTCTGCGGCGATTTTTCCCATCGGTTCGCGCTTTGTCTTATCGCGATCGCCTCCGCATCCGAAAACTGTTATGACCCTGCCTTCGGCCAATTCCTTTGCGGTTTTTAAAGTGTTCAACAACGCGTCGTCGGTGTGTGCATAGTCAACAACCACCGCGAAATCCCCGTCATGAATAACCCTTTCAAACCGTCCCGGCGCGCCCTGGCAATCGGAAAAACCCTTTGCGATGCTCTCGATTTCGTACCCGAGCTCGAGACCGACAGCGATTGCGCAAAGCATGTTGTAAACATGAGGCCGGCCTACCAAAGGCGACCTGATTTCGACTTCGCCGGCAGGTGTCAACGCCTTAAACGATGTACCCTCAAGCATTGAAACGCTTATTCCGCGAGAAGCGACATCCGCATCTTCCAATTGAGAAATCGTAACCACCCGCTGACCTTTCGATCGCAGTTCACCAACAAGCCGGCGTCCCCATTCATCGTCGATATTGATGATAGAGGAAGTAGGTGGCTGGCCGAGGCCGCCGTCAAATAACTTCCGCTTGGCGGCGTAGTAATTTTCCATCGTGTGATGGTAATCGAGGTGGTCCCTCGTCAGATTGGTAAAAACCGCCACTCTGAATTTGAGCCCGTCGCACCTATTCAAGTCGATCGCTTGTGACGAAGCTTCCATGACTGCCATTCCACTCTCGGCACCGACGGCATCTGCGAGAAACCGAAAAGTGTCGGTTGCCTCCGGCGTCGTACGAACCGCAGGACGAGATTCATCGCCAATTCGGTATTCCACTGTAGTCAGCATCGCAGTTTTGACACCGCTGGATTTTGATACCGCATTTACGAGATACGTGGTTGTAGTTTTCCCGTTGGTTCCAGTGATTCCGACCAGGTTGATTCTCGAAGAAGGATCGCCATGAACGGCGGACGCGGCGAGGGCCATCGCATGACGTGTATCGGCCACGCGAAGCCAAACTCCCGAGAAGTCTTCGTCGGGTTCGCGTTGGGAGATAATACCGGCGGCACCGCGTCTCATCACGTCATCTACGAAACGATGACCATCAGTCGTAAGCCCTTCTACCGCAGCAAATAGCGACCCGTTCGCAACTTGTCTCGAATCATGCGAGATATCGCCAATCTCTGTTTTAGCGTCACCGAATAGTTCCGCATCGATTTGTACTGCCAATTCGCCTGCCGAAATTCTTTTGTTGTTTAACACCTAATCCCTCGTAAACTCAAAAAATGAATCAATCAAAATATACTATATGTGATTGGTTGAAAAAGAACGCATTGGCCGAGTTGGCGCGGATTTGATTTCCGGGGAACGGAATCGGAACAATCGAACCACTTGGGAAGGGTAAACGTATCTTCGTTTGAATGGAGCGCTCAGCCTGGTGTTCAAAATAGTCGCTCTTCCAAGACCAAAGACGAATTTCCGAGGTTTGGTGGTTTTGATAAGGTAACATGGGGTAACGGATTTACAGGATGTGTTTGTGAGGAGGTTGCTATGAAGATTTTGAAGCTGATTTTGTTCTTGCTCGTTTTGGGGGCCGGTGCATATCTGCTTTTGTGGTTGTTCGGGGTGATCGCCTCGCTGTTTTGGTATGTCTTTTGGATCGGACTTTTGCTCCTGGGGGGAACTGTCGGATACAAGCTCTTTTTATCCGGAAACAAGGCAAGCGGAGAATTGGAGGAGGGACGGCCCACCGCAATCAACGAGTTGGAAGATATTGATCGCACATTGGAGGAAATGAAGCAAAAGTATTTGCCCGAGCAAAAGTAGGACAAACCGAATGATTCTTTGGTTTGTGATCTTGCTTGACTCCAAGAATCTGCGGGCTAGACAATCTCTTTTCAATGTCATACTTTCTCAAGAGGGTTTAACGCGATCCGATCGCTAAAACCTTGGATCTGATTCGGGATGCGAACCGCGATCATCATGTGAATGGTAGCTCCGTTTTTGAGAATATTGCCGAGGTGGTGAAATTGGTAGACACGCTAGTCTTAGGAACTAGTGCCGCGTGCGTGCGAGTTCGAGTCTCGCCCTCGGCACCATTTTTGGGGAAACATCTGATTCTCAAACATTCGAGAAGTTTTTGAACGTTTTTGAGATAGATTCAGAACTGGGTATCCCTTAGTTTTTTCTGAAATGACCGCCAAATTCTGGCCGGGCGCTGACGAAAACGTTTGGAAAAGAAGGTTTTGGGTTTTGTTTCCCTCCAGAGCCCGGATTATCGAATTTTGGATATTTACCTGAGGCTCGCCGTGTGTTGGGGCGGGCCGATTTAGTTGGACAATAAATTTATAGATGAGCGAGACAATTATTAAGACCGAATTGGTTGACCATTCGCAGGTCACAAAGGAAATCAAAATCGAGATTGACGCGGCCAGCGTTAAAAAGGCATATGACGTAGTCAGCAGAAGATTTGCTTCCAAAGTGCAGGTTCCGGGTTTTCGAAAGGGCATGGCGCCGGTTGATGTCGTACGAATGAGATATCGAGATGAAATCCGAAGTGACGTATTGCAAGAGATCGTCCCAAAAGCGATCGAAGAGGCCATCGCACAAACCGGAATCAATCCAATTGCCGATCCCGATATCCACGTCGATGACTTGAAAACGGTCAAGCTGAATGGTTCGGAACCGCTCAAAATGCATGTTCACGTCGAGGTCATGCCTGAGTTTGATGATCCGGAATATAAGGGACTCGAGATTAAACGACGCGTCAGACCGGTTTCGGATGAAGAGGTTGAGGCAGTCATCGAACAACGTCGCAAGGAACATTCTTCGTTCGTCCCGTCGGAAGGTGAAAAGGCGGGTGAGAACGATATGGTCATTGTGGACCTTAAGGGTACGTTTCTTGATGATGAAAACGCTGACCCGATTTCGGTTGAGGATCTTGAGATTGAACTTGGCGATGGAAATGTTGAAAAGACCTTTAGCGAGAACTTGATTGGAGTAGTTGAAGAGGAAGAAAAGGAATTTACCGTTACCTATCCGGAAGATTTTTCGTCTAACGCGCTTGCGGGGCGAACGGTCAATTATCTCGCAAAGGTTAAATCGGTGGGAAGGATTGAGTTGCCTGCACTCGATGATGAATGGGTGAAAAGTCTTAATGAAGGCTTTGAATCGGTTAACGATCTTAGAAAGCAGCTTCGAACCGATTTTGAAACGGTCTCGAAAGCCGATGCCGACGCCCGCGTACGCTCCGATCTGATTTCGAAGATGGTCGAGGCGCATCAGTTCGAAGTACCCGAAGCCTTGGTCAAATCGCAGGCTTCGAGCCTGCTGAACAATTTTGCACAGGAACTCGCCGAACGAGGCGTAAATCTTGATACCGTTGGCGAAGATTTTGTTATGACGGCGTATACCCAAATGCGCGAGCAGGCGACAAGAGACATTCGCGGCGCTTTGCTTCTGGAAAGGATCGCTACGATTGAGAATCTTGAGGTGACGGAGACGGACATCGAAGAGGAAATTTCCAAAATGGCCGAGCATTACAATGCGACGGTCGAACAAATCAAGAGTTTTCTGGCAAGCCGTGGGGAAGTTGCATCGATTGAAAACAATCTTAGAACTCGCAAGGCAGTCGAAGTAATTTTCGAAAATGCCAAAATTTCCGAGGGGGAATGGGTAGATCCAAATGCGGCAATAGATGCCGGTGAGGATTCCGATACCGCTTCGGAAGAAAAAAAGGCTCCCGCCAAAAAGGCAAAGGCGACCAAGAAAACTGAGAAATCGGAAGAGGAAACCGAAAAACCCGCAAAACGCGCTTCAAAGAAAAAAGCGCCGGAATCGGGCGAATAAGTTGGAATTGAAACGGTCGGGGCCGGTTGCAATTTAAGGGATAAGATGTAAAATGCTTTTAGATGGTATCTGGCCATTCCGCATTGCAGCATCTCTCAGCAGCATTCTTCAAAACAGCTTAATCATTTGAATTTAAGGAAGTAAAAGATATGGCATTGGTTCCAATGGTTGTCGAACAGACTTCGCGAGGCGAAAGGGCGTTCGATATATATTCAAGACTCCTGAAAGACTCGATCATTTTTATAGGAACTCCGATCGATGACAACATCGCGAATCTAATTGTCGCTCAATTGCTGTTCTTGGAGGCCGATGATCCTGAACGGGATATCAATCTCTATATCAATTCTCCCGGCGGCTCGATAACGGCGGGAATGGCGATCTACGACACAATCCAGTTTATTCGCAACGATGTAACGACGATCTGTATCGGTCAATGTGCATCGATGGGAGCTTTGCTTTTGGCCGCCGGTACGGCTGGAAAACGTTTCGCATTGCCAAATTCAAGGGTTTTGATTCATCAGCCTTCGGGCGGGGCATCGGGCCAGGCGACGGATGTCAGGATCATGGCGGAAGAGATTCTTCGCATGAGGGAGATGACGTCAAGAATTCTCGCGAATCATACCGGGCAACCTTTCGAACAAGTCGAAATCGATGTCGAGCGTGACCGAATAATGTCCGCCGAACAAGCGAAAGAATACGGCTTGATTGATGAAGTGATCGAGCATCGCGAAAAGAAATAGCATTTCAATATCGGGTCTCTCTTTCAATTCGAGAGACCCATCCCATCCCTCCTTAAAGTACTTTTTATGTCAATACTGCGCACAGACGATGTCCTCAGATGTTCCTTTTGCGGAAAGCCGCAAATGGAGGTTCGGAAACTTATCGCCGGACCGAAGGTTTATATCTGCAATGAGTGCATTGATATCTGCAACGAGATCATCAATGACGACGAAAAGCTTGAACCGGTACCGACCCGGACAACGCTACCCAAACCAAAACAGATTTCGGATTTTCTTAATGAATACGTGATCGGCCAGGATGAATCGAAAAAGCGTCTGGCGGTAGCGGTTTATCAGCATTACAAACGCCTTGAACTGGCCAAAAAGCGGGGCGATGTGGAGATCCAAAAATCGAACATCCTTTTGATCGGACCGACGGGTACCGGCAAGACGCTTCTAGCGCAGACTCTGGCGCGTTTTCTTAGCGTTCCGTTTTGCATCGTCGATGCCACTACGCTGACTGAGGCGGGATATGTTGGAGAGGACGTTGAAAACATCATCCTGAAATTGCTTCAGGCAGCCGGCAATGATGTCGAAAGAGCTCAGGAAGGAATTATTTACATCGATGAAATCGATAAGATCGGTCGCAAGGATGACAACCCATCGATAACACGGGACGTTTCCGGCGAGGGAGTTCAGCAGGCTTTGCTCAAGATTCTTGAGGGAACGGTTGCCAATATCCCGCAGGGAGGCGGCCGGAAGCATCCGCAACAGGAATTTCTTCCGATCGATACGACGAATATTTTGTTTATTTGCGGCGGCGCGTTTGTCGGCATGGACAAGGTGATAAACAAGCGCCTGCGCAATAAATCGCTCGGTTTCAAGGCCGATGTAAAGCTGACCAAGGAAAGGCATGCGGAGGTCGCGACAAAGCTCGAGCCGGATGACTTGATTCATTTTGGATTGATTCCGGAATTTGTCGGTCGTTTGCCGGTGGTTGGCCTTCTGGAAGAACTCGATGAGAACGCTTTGGTTAGGATTTTGACGGAACCAAAGAATGCGTTGATCAAGCAGTATCAGCGAAAATTCGAATTCGACAACATCAACCTGAAGTTTACCGAGGGTGCACTGACGGCGATAGCAAAGCAGGCGCATCTCCGAAAGGTCGGGGCGAGGGGGCTTATGATGATCCTTGAAGAGCTGCTTCTGGAGCCGATGTTCGAGCTGCCGTCCCAGCAAAAGGTCAAGGAACTGGTCATTACCGAAGAAATCGTGGAGCGTAAGGCGGTTTTGTTCGGAACCGTGGATGGCAAGGAAGACAAAGAAGCCGCATGATCAATTGTTTTTCTGCTGTTCGGCAAGTGTAGGACAGCAAATCCATCAGGCATCAACCAAGGGACCGTGGCCATCGAAGTCGCGGTCCCTTTTCTAATTTTTAACGAAATGGTTGGTAGGAATCTCGCATTTCAAAGAACGACTTTGGAGTGCTGTTGATTGTAAAAAGAAGATTCAAACGATTAGAATTAGAAATCTAGTCCTTTTAGCAATATAGAGAATCAAATAAATCGTTTCGGAAGTACTGCTCATGCAAGAATATACAGATCAATTGCCAACTGATATGGAAAAATTCCCGATGGTGCCGATTCGGGATGTCGTAATTTTCCCGTTTACAAAGGTCGCCTTCAAAATCGGTCGCCCGAGTTCGGTAAAGGCACTCGAGCAGGCCATGAAAGGGGATAGGCATATCTTTCTTGCGACACAGCATGATGCCTCGATTGATGAGCCAAAGGCCTCGCAAATTTATCAGGTTGGAACACTAGGCAGGATTCTTCAGGCTCAACGCCAGGATAATGGTCAGATCAAGGTTGTCGTTGAGGGACGCGAACGCGGAACAGCGATTCGAGTTGAGCAAGATCCCGAGGGAACGTTTACGGCGTTTGTTCGCAAGGTGGAATCCATCGACGAATCAGGCGTCCAGACGGATGGCTATCTGCAGCAGATCCACAACCTCGTCGAGCAATTTCTGCGTACCGCACCCGATGCATACACGGACGCATTGCACGCATCACTTCGTGGCGTATCCGCCGCGCAAATTTCCGATTCAATGAGTTCCCATCTGAGAATTCCGGTTGATGAAAAGCAGGTGCTGCTTGAGACATTTTCGGTTCGCGAACGTTTGAAAATGCTTGTAGATATTCTCGAGGTTGAAATCGAAAAGAAGGATCTCGATCGGACGGTGCATTCGCGAACCAAGAAGCAGATGGACAAGCATCAGCGAGAATACTATCTGAACGAGCAGATCAAGGCCATTCATAAGGAACTTGGCCGTAAGGACGAGAAGGCGGAGCTGGAGGAAATCAGGCTTAAGATCGAGGAAGTCGGAATGAGCGAAGAGGCGAAGGAAAAAGCTCTTCAGGAATTTTCTCGTCTCGAAGCCATGCCGCCGATGTCGGCCGAAAGCACCGTTTCGAGAACATATCTCGATTGGATGGTGAGCGTTCCGTGGACGCAAAGAAGCGAGGAGATCAGCGATCTTCTCGAGGCCGAACGCGTGCTTGACGAGGACCATTACAGTCTCGACAAAATCAAGGAACGAATTCTCGAGTATCTTGCCGTTCGCCAATTGGTTCGAAATCCAAAGGGTACGATTCTGTGCTTTGTCGGGGCTCCCGGAGTCGGCAAAACTTCGCTTGGAAAATCCATCGCCAGGGCTACGGGACGTGAATTCGTTAGGCTTGCCCTCGGCGGGGTTCACGACGAAGCCGAAATTCGCGGGCATAGAAGGACTTATATAGGCGCGTTGCCGGGACAGATCGTACAGCTCATGAAACGCGCCGGCACCGTAAATCCGGTGATTCTTCTCGACGAAGTGGATAAGCTTGGAAAAGATTTCCGCGGCGATCCGGCATCCGCGCTACTTGAGGTATTGGATCCGGAGCAAAACGACACGTTTAGGGACCACTATTTGGATGTTGATTACGATCTTTCGAACGTGTTCTTTATTGCGACGGCCAACGTACTTCATACGATTCCGGCCGCATTGCAGGACAGGCTTGAGATTCTAAACCTGTCGGGCTATACCGAGCGCGAGAAATCCGAAATCGCATTCAGGCACCTTGTGCCCAAGCAGGCCGAAGCCAATGGCTTGAGCGATGAAAACGTTACGTTTACAAAAGACGGCATCCTCGAACTGATCAGGCATTATACGCGTGAAGCAGGGGTAAGAAGCCTTGAACGTCAGATCGGTTCGTGCTTTAGAAAAGTCGCACGAAACTTCCTCGTCTCTTCTGACAAGGAGAATTTCAAAGAGGTTATCGACGCCGAAAAGGTCAGGGAATTGCTCGGTACGATTCGTTATAGAAAACAGGATATCGCCCGGGTTAGCGAAGTTGGTCTGGTCAACGGGCTTGCCTGGACTGAAGTTGGCGGTGATGTTCTACAGGTTGAGACAACGACGGTTCGCGGCCGCGGGGCGGTGCAACTTACGGGCAAATTGGGCGAGGTGATGCAGGAGTCGGCGCATGCGGCTTTGACTTGCGTAAGAACGCGGGCCGCGAGTTTGGGAATCGATCCCAGAGATTTCCGTCGAAATGACCTCCATATTCACGTTCCGGAAGGCGCAATACCAAAGGATGGTCCTTCGGCGGGGATAACGATGGCTACCGCAATGGTTTCAGCGCTTACAAAGAGACCGACAAGACACGACATCGCGATGACGGGAGAGATAACGCTTCGAGGCAAAGTTCTCCCGATCGGCGGCGTAAAGGAAAAGCTTCTTGCCGCTCATCGTTTTGGCATCAAGAACATCATTATGTCCAAAGAGAATGAGAAGGATCTTGCCGATGTTCCGGAAGAGGTGTTGAATGAGCTCAATGTCAGTTGCGTGGACACGATTGATGAGGTATTGAAGATTGCGTTGCTTGGAGAATCCGGTTCCGAAGTTTTGGACAAGCCAGTGCCGCCGGTTTTTTCCGACGATTCGGCTTCGAAGGAAATCAAAATTACTTAAGTTTGAAACAAACGCGGGATTCAATGTTGTTTTCTTTTGAAATGTCCGATAAGCCAATCAGGGCATGTAAGCTTTCCCGTAGCTCTTGACCGGGTCGGAGTTTATCCCGACCCGAAACCGATCCGGATTCAGTCGTCGCGGGCTTTTCGCGAATTCTCCAAAAATACCTGCTTAAGTCTGTTTTTCGCACCGCACAAACAAAATGAAGATCACATCGGCCGAATTCATAAAAAGCGCGTTCGAAGAGGCGCACTGGCCAGAAAGCGATATGCCGGAGATCGCATTTCTCGGCCGTTCCAATGTAGGGAAATCGAGTCTCCTTAACACCTTGCTCCGACGCAAGGGGCTTGCGAGAACGTCCAATACGCCTGGCCGAACCCAATCGATCAATTTTTTTGAAGTTAACAACACTTTTCATTTCGTGGATTTGCCCGGTTATGGTTTCGCAAAAGTTCCAAAGAAAATGAAAGCGGATTGGGGGCGGATGGCGGAAGAATATCTTGCCAAACGCGAACAGCTTGTGCTATCAATACAAATAGTAGATGTTCGTCACAAACCTTCGTCACTCGATCAGCAACTCTACGACTGGCTGGCATTTCATCACAAAAACAGCCTCATAGTCGCCACCAAATCCGACAAGCTATCGAACAATAAACTCAAAAACAGCTTGGAATTAATCGGAAAATGCATGCCGGAATCACCGATTCTGCCGTTTTCTTCTCATACCGGAAAAGGAATCGAGGGCGTTTGGGGACACATCTTAAAGACGCTAAATTTGTGAAGGAGTTGATTTTGTTTGATTTTCCCATCGAAATAGGGTATTAAAAATGTATCCCAAAAACTCAAAAGGGTCTTGTGAAAGATCAAAGGGCTAAGGTCTTACGTACCACTAAAGAACTTTCCATATTTTCAACCCAAGCTAAGTCATTGTAAAAATAGGGTTTAGTTTGTTTCCATTTGTTGCATTAGCGGTTAGGCCGGCAACTTTTCCAACAAAACTCTACATTCATAACAAGTAAACATAATGGCCACGAAAACTACTCAACGTAGACCGAAAAACCAAGAATCAGCCGAGAATTTGGCGTCGGAAGAGACCGAAAAAAACGTGAAAAAAGACAAAAGTTCAAAGAACGGCGAACAGAGTTCGAACGGCTCGCAGCAAAGCGGTGAAACATTGGACCTTGCCAAGCTGAAGGAAATGTCGATCAGTGAATTGACGACTGTTGCCAAGGAGCATGACATAGAAGGCGCATCGGGAATGCGAAAGCAAGAGCTGATATTCAAGGTGCTAGCCTCCCAGACGGAAAGAAGCGGTCTTATCTTTTCGCAAGGGGTTTTGGAGACGCTCCCGGACGGATTTGGATTTCTGAGGGCTCCAGAATACAACTATCTTCCCGGCCCGGATGATATTTACGTCTCGCCTTCCCAGATCAGAAAATTCGATCTCCGAACAGGTGATACCATCAGCGGCCAGATTCGTCCCCCCAAAGAGGGAGAACGCTATTTCGCTTTAATCAAGGTAGAGGCGATAAATTTCGAGGCTCCTGAGGCGTCTCGTGAAAAGATTTTCTTTGACAATCTCACACCGCTCTATCCCGACGAACAGCTCAGGATGGAAACCGATGACCCGGAAAAGGTCTCGGCGAGAGTGATTGATCTTGTAACCCCGATTGGAAAGGGCCAACGTGCGTTGATCGTCGCGCCGCCGAGAACCGGTAAGACGATGCTTTTGCAGACGATCGCGAATTCGATTACCCAGAATCATCCCGAAGTTGCGTTGATCGTTCTGCTAATCGATGAGCGGCCGGAAGAAGTTACCGATATGCAAAGATCGGTTCATGGCGAAGTCATTTCATCGACGTTCGACGAGCCGCCGACCAGACACGTTCAAGTTGCCGACATGGTAATCGAGAAGGCCAAGAGGCTTGTTGAGCATAAAAAGGATGTTGTAATCCTTCTTGATTCGATTACCAGGCTCGCGAGGGCGCACAACGCGGTAGTCCCGCCGTCTGGAAAGATATTGTCGGGTGGTATCGATTCCAACGCGCTTCAAAGACCCAAGAGGTTTTTTGGTGCCGCACGGAACATTGAGGAAGGCGGAAGCCTTACGATCATCGCAACGGCACTTATCGACACCGGTTCGCGGATGGACGACGTGATTTTTGAAGAATTCAAGGGTACGGGCAATTCCGAAATCCATCTCGACCGTAAGTTGTCGGAAAAAAGGCTCTTCCCGGCGATCGATCTCCAAAGAAGCGGTACGCGAAAAGAAGAATTGCTTATCGACAAGGAAGATCTCAACAGGATCTGGGTCATGCGTCGTGTTTTGAATCCTCTTTCACCCGTCGAGCAGATGGAAGTGGTTCTTGAAAGATTGAGCAAGGCGAAAACGAATGCTGAGTTCCTGGCGTCGATGCAAAGCTAAAACCCGGAAATTCGCTATTGTGTCTCTCTGAAATCAAAAATGGCGGAGAGGATCGCATGCGATATGTCATTTTCTCTGAGTCGGGTCCTTCAGGCGTTTTGTCATGCCGGTGAGATCTGTCCAATAGAGAGTTTTTCGGATCGACGGCAGTTATGAGAGTAGCGGTATTGTCAGCGGAAGCTGTTCCGTATTCCAAAACCGGCGGACTCGGCGATGTCGCCGGCGCACTTCCAAAAGCGCTTCGCAAGATCGGCGTCGATGCGTTTTTAATCACACCCTGTTATCTGCAAACAAAAGGCGAGTATCTGTGGCGGAAGATCATTGATGATCTTTATGTCGAATGGCGCGGTACGCATGTAAAGGCAGCCGTGTTCTACTCGGAAGCCAATGGTTCGCCTACATTTCTAATTGATTCTCCACGCTTTTTTCATAGGGACTCCATTTACGGATATTCCGAAGACCACGAGCGTTTTGCCTTTTTTAACCACGCGGCACTTGCGCTATTGAAACGTTTCGGAACTCCACCCGATATCGTTCATCTCAATGACTGGCATTGCGGTTTCGCCGCCGTAAAAATCGCGCATTTGAGATTTTGGGATCCCTTTTGGAGAAATACCCGAGCTGTCTTTTCGATTCACAATCTCGCGTATCAGGGAGCGTTCTCGGCCGGTGATTTGTGGGATTTGGGTTTTGGCAGCGAGTTTGAACAGAATCATTTTGCATTCAATGGTCATGCATCAACGATGAAGGCCGGATTAAGCGCTTCAGATCTGCTTTCAACTGTCAGCCGCAGGTACGGTTTTGAGATTCAAGAATCTTCGAATGGTTATGGCCTCGATTGGCTTTTGAGGGCGAGACGCGATCGGCTCTTTGGCATTGCCAACGGGGTTGACTACGATGTTTGGAATCCCGCAACCGATCCCGAAATCAGTGCAAACTTCTCCTCGGAAGACCTCGCCGGAAAAAGGGAATGCAAATTGGATCTTCTCAGAAGCTTCAACCTGCCTCTCGATCTCGACAGACCCTTGTTCGCGATGGTTACGCGTTTAACCGGCCAAAAGGGAATTGAACTCGTTCAACAATCGATTGCCGGGATACTCGGCACCGGGGCGAATTTCGTGATGCTTGGTTCCGGAGACAGTCGTTACGAAGATTTCTTCAATTCTCTTCGGGCCGTAGCACCGAGTCAGGTCGGAGTATTTATCGGTTACAACGAACCTCTCGCTCATCGGATTGAGGCCGGCGCAGATATTTTTCTTATGCCCTCCAAGTTCGAACCATGCGGGTTGAACCAAATGTATTCACAGCGTTACGGAACTGTTCCAATCGTGCACGCCGTTGGAGGGCTTGATGACACCGTAGAAGATTTTGATAGGGTTGCCGGCTCCGGTACGGGGTATAAATTCCATGAATTCTCGGCGGAAAAGCTCCTTGAAAAAAGCTATGAAGCGCTTTTTGCCTATGCCGAGCCGGACGTATGGAAGCGACTGATGATGAACGGAATGCGCCGTGACAACAGTTGGGAGCGTTCGGCGGCAAAGTATCTTGAACTTTATCAAAGGGTTGTTTGATCCTCGCTACGATATAAACCTGCGTTCGGTTATAATCTTCAAAACTCAATCAGCGGAGTCGCCAAGAGTCGGTTTTTTGCACTGCTTTTAATTGTGCTTGCCTTGGAACCTAGATCCTGGAACCCGTCGAGCATCCAACCAGATTTAATGCCGAAGCGAACAGACATACAAAAGATTCTCATAATTGGGTCCGGACCGATCGTGATCGGACAGGCGTGTGAATTCGATTATTCGGGAACGCAGGCTTGCCGTGCATTGAGACAGGAGGGATTTGAAGTGGTCCTGGTAAACTCAAATCCGGCGACGATCATGACGGACATGAGTACGGCGGATCGGACTTATATCGAACCCCTGACCGTCGAAACTTTAACTGCGATTATAAAAAAGGAGCGTCCTGACGCACTTTTGCCGACGGTTGGCGGACAAACCGGGTTGAATCTTTCGGTGGCGCTTTATGAAAAAGGTGTTCTGGAGGAGTTTGGCGTAAAGCTGATAGGTGCCAACGTCGATTCGATTAAAGTTGGAGAAGACCGCGAGCTATTCAAGAAGGCGATGGACGAAATCGGTATCCTGTCGCCCAAGGGGGATTTTGCACACTCGATCGAAGAAGCACGGGAAATAGTTCTTAAAACCGGATATCCGGCAATCATCAGACCGGCGTTTACACTTGGGGGTACCGGCGGAGGAACCGCCTATAACCCTGAAGAATTTGAGCAGATAGTCTCGCGGGGACTATCAGAATCACCGGTAACTCAGGTGCTGATAGAAGAGTCGATTCTCGGTTGGAAGGAATACGAACTCGAGGTCATGCGCGATTTGAACGACAATGTCGTGATCATCTGTTCGATTGAAAATTTCGACCCCATGGGTGTGCACACGGGTGATTCGATTACGGTCGCGCCCGCGCAAACGCTTTCCGACAGGGAATACCAAACGCTGCGGGATATGTCGTTGGCCTGCATTCGCCGTGTGGGCGTGGAAACAGGTGGCTCGAATATCCAGTTTGCCGTAAATCCGGAGAACGGAGAGGTGAGGATCATCGAAATGAATCCCCGCGTTTCGCGTTCCTCCGCACTGGCTTCAAAAGCGACGGGCTTTCCGATCGCCAAAATTGCCGCTAAGCTCGCCGTGGGCTATACGCTTGATGAAATCGCCAACGATATTACCAAGAAGACGCCGGCATCATTCGAGCCGACGATCGACTACGTCGTTACAAAATTTCCGAAATGGGCGTTTGAAAAATTTCCTTCCACCGAGGATGTTCTTGGAACGCAAATGAAATCGGTAGGTGAGGTCATGGCGATCGGCCGCACCTTTAAGGAAAGCCTCTTCAAGGCATTGCGCTCGCTTGAGGCAGTCAAGCCGCTCCGGTTACGCGGAATTCCCGATCACGAATTGCAGCAGAAGCTTTCGAGGCCAAATTCAAAGCGTTTCTCGTATATTACCTACGCGCTTCAGAACGGTTATTCAATCGATGAAATACATCGCCTGACGAAGATCGATCCGTGGTTTTTGGATCAATTGGATGAGGCGATGCGGCTTCAAGACAGGATAGACGGGCGTTCGCTGGACGATATTCCGCATGACGTTTTTCGATATGCGAAGGAATTTTCGTTCTCCGATCGTAGAATCGCATTCCTCACGGGCACGGAAGAAGAAGCGGTGCGGCAGAGACGGAAGGCATTGGGAATTCTTCCGGTTTACAAGCGAGTGGATACTTGCGCCGCCGAGTTTGAATCGTTTACTCCGTACCTCTATTCGACATACGAAGAGGAATGCGAGTCCGAACCGGGCGAGAAGCGAAAGATCATGATTCTCGGATCCGGACCGAATCGAATCGGCCAGGGAATCGAGTTCGATTATTGTTGCTGCCACGCGAGTTTTGCACTTAGCGCCGAAGGATTTGAGACCATCATGGTTAATTGCAATCCCGAAACAGTATCGACCGATTATGACACTTCGGACAGGCTCTATTTCGAGCCGCTCACGTATGAGGACGTGATGAATATCGTCGACAAGGAGAAGCCCGAAGGCGTAATCGTACAGTTCGGCGGGCAAACACCCTTGAATCTTGCAAACCGCTTGTTCGAATCCGGTGTGCCGATCATCGGAACCACCCCGGATTCAATCGATTTGGCCGAGGATCGAAAAAGGTTCAGCGCTCTCTTAAGGGATTTGAACATACCGCAGCCTGCAAATGGGACAGCGGTGTCTGCTGAAGAAGCAATAGAAATCGCGGAAGAAATTGGTTTTCCCGTAGTGGTCCGCCCAAGTTTTGTTTTGGGTGGTAGGGCGATGGCGATCGTTTATGATCAGAATTCGCTTAACGAATACATGCGAAGCGCCGTTGATGCATCTCCCGAGAAACCGATTCTTATCGACAAGTTTCTCGAACGCGCGGTCGAAATTGATGTTGATGCATTGGCTGATGAATCGGCGTGTGTTGTTGCCGGCATCCAGGAACATATTGAAGAGGCCGGAATTCATTCCGGAGACAGCAGTTCGGTATTGCCTCCCCAGAAAGTGGCGCAGGAACATCTTGATACCATAATTCACTATACAAAGCAGTTGGCGACCGCGCTTAAAGTTAACGGGTTGATGAATTTGCAGCTTGCAATCAAAGACGATCGGGTGTTTGTAATCGAAGTGAATCCCAGGGCTTCACGAACCGTTCCTTTCGTATCAAAAGCTACTGGTGTTCCGCTGGCAAAGATTGCGTCGCTGATCATGTCGGGCGAAAAGAAACTAGCCGACTTCAATTTGCCGGATTATCTCACCGTGCCGCTGACGTTTGTGAAGTCACCGGTTTTTCCCTTTAAGAAATTTGAAGGCGTAGATCCGATCCTTGGTCCGGAAATGCATTCGACGGGCGAGGTGATGGGCGTTGGCGAAACCTTTGGCGAGGCATACGGCAAAGCGATGGAAGGCGCGGGGATCGAACTTCCGTTATCGGGAACGGCCTTTATTTCAGTCAACGATGCGGACAAGGGACAGGCCGTGGTTTTGGCACGAAGACTCTCCAAACTGGGCTTTAAGTTGATTGCAACATACGGGACAGCAGTGCGGTTGCGTGAGGTCGGTATGGAATGCGAATCCGTTTTCAAGGTCAATGAAGGCAGGCCGAATATCGCCGACCATATCAAGCGCGGCGATGTGGCGCTTGTTATTAATACGCCTTTGGGAATGACCTCGCATTACGACGAAAAGGCAATCAGAAAGTCGGCGCTCAAATACGGGGTGCCGACGGTTACGACAATGACCGGGGCGGAAGCTTTGATTGAGGCGATTTCAACAAAAATGGATCGGACCGTTATGAGCGTAAGGAACCTCCAAGAGATTCACAATTTGTCTGAAGCGCGAAGCGGTGCAAACGGCTCTTAGAAATCAATTTCGCCTCGAATTGCGTTCATTTTGTATTCGAACCGTTTACGAGTTCTTGGAATAACCGGGAAGCGCCAAATCGCCCGCTCCATCAATCAGAAAGCATTTTATAAATTGAATCGGCGACCCTTTTCGCGCTGTCGGGCGTTCCGAATTCAAGCGCGTTTTTTCGCATCGTTTCAAGCTTCTTAGGGTTCGACAAGAGGCGGTCAATCTTGAAACCGAGCGTTTGGAGATTGTTTGATTTGATCGCGCATCCTTTTTCCAGGAGATGATCTGAGTTTCTTTCCTCCTGACCCGGAATCGGATTTACGACGACGAAAACCAGGCCCTTCGCCATAGCCTCTGAGGTCGTCAAACCGCCGGGCTTGCCGACTATCAGATCGGCCGCCGACATGAGTTCGTCCATTTCCTTTGTAAATCCGATCGGCTTGAAACTTACCACGCCCGAGGGGTTTCTACCTGCAAAAGATTTCATTTCTTTCAACAGAGCCTCGTTTCTGCCGCAAATCGGAACAATTTCGCACGGAGTCGAGACGGTTTGAAACGCTTTCATCAGAGGCTCAAGATTTCCAACTCCGAAACCACCGGCCGAAACGAGTATAACCTTCCTGTCGGTATCAAGACCGTGTTTGCGGCGCATTTCGATTTTATCCTTGCGATTCGCGAAAACCGGATCGATCGGAATACCGGAGACTGAAATCCTTGTTTTGTCGATTCCAACCGCTTCAAGATAAACCGCGGTTTCCTCGATCGGAACAAAGTATCTTTCATAATTTCTGCACAACCACATCGCGTGCGCATCGAAATCCGTAACTACTATCGCCTGCTTCGTGGATACCTGCCCTTTGGCGGTCAACCAGGAAATGATTTCGGATGGCAGGAAATGAGTCGCAACACAAAGATCAGGCTCCTCTTTTTTAAGGAACTTGATAAAGGGCCCCGTGTTTAACCGATCCATCGCAAGGCGACGTCTTTCCATCTGCCATGGCTTATCCAAAGAATCGTAAATCCAACCCAGAACATCGGGCATGGATTTGACCAGATCCAAATAGAGTTTTGAATAGAGCCTTCGAAACAAGGGATTTGTAAATTGAAGTACATCTATATTCTTGACTTCAAGCGTGGGGTATTCGGAAATGAGAGCTTTTTCAACGGCCTCTGCGGCCCGCATGTGGCCGGCACCAACCGAAGCGGACAGGATCAATACCTTTTTCATGCAAACGATTATGACACACCGAGACAGAATATTAACGCTTGCCCGTCAGGAGGAATTAGTGCTTTGTTGTTCTAAACCAATGACCTCTTTGGAAAATGCTTGAGTAGGGTGTAGCGGTTGGACATTTGAAAACAAGCGACGCAATATTGATTTTCGCGTCGCCTTCCCGAGATTTAGCTCGGAATTCAATTGGCGGCGTCATGATCAAAAAACCAACAATGTCCGCTAACTCCAGGCTCGGCTCGGGCATCGCCCAAATGTTTTTTTCGACATTTTCCTTTCAAATGGCGAATGTCTTCGTTAAACACCTGGGTGCCATGCCGGTAATGGAAATAGTTCTCTTTCGAAGCCTGGTGGCCGGCATTGTCTGCTGGATCGGGCTGCGGTCCGCAGGAGTAAGCGTCTTCGGGCATAACAGAAAATTTCTGGTCTACAGGGGGATCGTCGGAACGTTGGCGTTGGTGTTCTTTTTCCTGACGCTGCAAAATATTCCATTTGCGTCAGCGACAACAATCCAATATCTGTCTCCTATTTTCACGGCAGCGATCGGAGTATTCTTCCTTCGAGAATCCGTGCGCCCGATTCAGTGGCTGTTCTATCTTATTGCCTTTTCAGGCGTGTTGATAATGAAAAACTTTGATCCCAGGATTTCTTTGGGCTTTTTGTTTTTGGGAATACTTTCAGCTCTTGGTTCAGGTATCGCCTACAATCTTGTCAGGCACTTGAAGGAAAGCGAACACCCCCTGGTAGTGATTCTGTATTTTCAAGTAATCGGAGTGTTGGCGGGGATTCCTGCTTCGTTTCTCGATTGGCGTACTCCAAGCGGCAGCGAGTGGTTTTACCTAATTCTAATCGGAGGCTTTTCATATCTCGGGCAACATTTCCTGACAAATGCCTTCAATCGCGAACGGGCTGCCAGCGTTGCCATAATTATTTATAGTGGTTTGGTATATGCGATTACGATCGGATGGTTCGTTTACGGTGAAAAACAAACTCTGCAAACATTTCTTGGAATGGGGATGGTTGTAGTTGGCGTCATCATGAGCATGCTTTATGGAAGAAGGCTTGCTCGCCAGGCACGTCTTGCGGCGGAGGATTTTCCGCAGTCGATTGAACCGGAGGCACAAGGATGAACAGCAAAGAGGAACTGGAGTATATTTTCGGGAAATGTAGAACAATCGCGGTTGTGGGTTTGTCATCAAACCACCGCAGGCCATCAAACGCTGTTGCCGCCTTTATGCAGGAGAAGGGATATCGAATCATTCCCGTAAATCCTTTTGAATCGGAAGTGTTGGGTGAAAGGGCATTTCCCGATTTGGAATCTGTCGGGGAACGAATCGATCTTGTTGACGTCTTTAGGAGGTCGGAGGCCGCTGGCGAGGTTGTCGATGAAGCGATCAGGCTCGGCATTCCCGCCATTTGGCTCCAAGAAGGAGTGATCGACCTTTCGGCTGCAACGAGGGCTGCAAAAGCCGGGTTGAAAGTGGTGATGGATCTCTGTTGGTTAAAGGAATGGTACGGTTATGGACAATGAAATTAGGGCGGCTGTTCTGACCATAAGTGATACGCGCACTTTTGAAACCGATATTTCGGGTGCTCGAATTGAGACGCTTCTAAAGGAATTCGGCGCTGCTGAAATCGAGCGGCTGCTTTCTTCGGATGATTTCGAATCGATACGGCAAATGCTTCTGAGTATCTGCGAAACTGATGTGAATTTGGCAATAACCACCGGTGGCACCGGCTTTGCTCCACGTGATAACACACCTGAAGCGACTCTTGCCGTTGTCGAAAAAGTGATTCCCGGAATTCCGGAGGCAATCCGGGCTGAATCCGCAAAGCATACGAAGTTCGCAATGATTTCGCGGGCTGCATGCGGTATTCGAAATGGCACTCTGATCATCAATTTTCCGGGTTCGGCAAAAGGTGTTGAGCAGTGTTTTGAGGTCATCCGACCGATATTGGCTCATTCGATCGATTTGATTTCAGGCAGAGGAAAGCATGGGGAATGAGCTGACCAAAAGAAAATGTTTAAACTGGATGAAGAATAGGAAATCACAGGGCCAGCCAGATTTGTTCGGGATGGCCGAAATCAAGCACCTCGGTGCAGGGGTGGCAATCATTCTTGCGATAGGCCTCGTGCTGGCGTGTCGATTTCCGTTTTTGAACGGTTCTCGTCCCAAAGTCACTGTTGAGGATCCGGAAATCTCAAAGATCATCAGGGAGACTCCATGCGGGTCCTATGGCCGTGGAATTGCGGCGGAAACGATATTTCGTGATTTGGGCGCGAAGACGGTTCGCCATAGATTTGAAAGGGCCGAAAATATCGTTGCGCAATTGGGGAATGGGGACGAAGAGATTATCGTTGGCGCGCATTACGATAAGACAACCCTCGGATGCGGGGCGATAGACAATTGGACGGGAATCAGTTTGCTTTCCGGGTTGTATCGAAGAGCAAAAGGATTTGAGAAATCGGATAAGAAGTTTACGTTCGTCGCCTTCGGGAACGAGGAGAAGGGATTGTGGGGTTCCACGGCGATGGTTGAGAGCATAGGTGCGAAAGGGAAACGCCCGTGCGCAATGGTTAACCTCGACAGTTTTGGGTTTGAATCGGTTTGGGCGCTCGAGAGCGCGTCATCAAGAAAAATGCTGATGCTTGCATCTGACCTTGAAAGGTCCCGCGGCGGGTCGTTTTCGATTCGAAACTATCGTGGCGCGACTTCAGATTCGAAACCGTTTGCAGAAGCTGGGATTCCCGCAATTACTTTTTCCGGACTCGGCGTCGATTGGCGAAAGTACCTGCACAAGGAGGAAGATAGGGTTTCCGCGGTCGATACCAAACTCGTTTCGGAAAACCTCGATTTCCTATCGGAATTCTTAGAAATGTTGAATAAGACGGATTGCGAAAGTCTTTTGTAGAAGAAGGCCGCCAAGAATTGGTTCGGTGGCCGCTCGCGGCAAAAATGACAAGATCGGAATCAACGAAAACGGTACCCCTGGTTCAGTTGATCCAGCAAAAAAGGGAAGCACGAAATCGTGCTTCCCATTCTTTTATGCCGCGAATTCGGCGAGAACAGTGTTCAAAAAGTAGTAAACTAGTCGTCATCCTCTTCAGAACGAATTCTTCCTTCGGCACGTGATTGTTCCACTACCTTGCCCTGCAGGTTCTGCGGAAGAGGATCATAGTGCGAAAACTCCATATTGTAGCTTCCGCGTGCCTGCGTCATCGAATTCAAACGGCCTTGATAATCAAGCATCTCCGCGAGCGGAACCTGGGCCTTGATTACCTGCTGCTTGCCGCGCATGTCCATGCCGCCGACTCTTCCGCGTCTTTGGTTGAGATCGCCCATTATGTCTCCGGAAACTTCCTGCGGACAGAAAACCTCGACATCCATGATCGGTTCAAGCAAAGTGGGGCGTGCTTTTTCCATCGCGTTTCGAAAAGCCTTTCTTCCGGCGGCTTTGAATGAATGTTCATCTGAATCTACCGAGTGATAGCTGCCGTCAATCAATGTCACTTTGAAATCGACCATCGGATAACCGGCGACCGAACCATTTTGCGCGGCTTCGAGAATGCCTTTTTCAACAGCAGGTCTGAAGTTTGCGGGAATCGAGCCGCCGAAAATCTTGTCTTCGAACAGGAAACCGTCGCCATGTGCCAAGGGTTCGAAGATGCACTTGCAATCTCCGAATTGTCCCCGGCCGCCCGATTGTTTCTTGTGGCGACCCTGAACTTCGACTTGCTGGGTGATCGTTTCCTTGTATGGCACTTTTGGAGGATGGAGATCGACTCCAACGTGGTATCTGTCCTGAAGTTTTGTTACGACCGTTTCGATATGCTGCTGCCCGGAACCAGAAAGGATGAATTCGCCGGTTTGGCCATCGCGTTCGAAATGAAGGCTCGGATCTTCCTCGAGGATCTTGTGGATCGCCTGGCTGATCTTGTCCTCATCGGCCCTTGATTTTGGTTCGATGGCGAATGCCACCGCTGGCTTGCGGTATTTTACTTCGGGGAAAACGATCGGATTCGCTTTGTCGCATAGCGTGTCACCGGTATGTGTTTCCTTGAGTTTTACGCAGGCGACGATATCGCCCGTTTGGGCGGAATCGACTCTTTCCATATCCTTGCCTTGAAGAACGCTCAAATTAACGATCCTCTCGTTTTCGTCACGATGCGAATTGTAAACGGTTTGATCGTTTGCGACTGTTCCGGAAACGACCTTCATTACCGAAATACGGCCCGCGAAGGGGTCGACGATGGTACGAAAAACATACGCCGAAAAGGGTTCGTCGTTCGAGTACTTCCTCTCCAGTTTGTCGCCCTTCATGTCGTAATCCGAATATCCGAATTCCTTTTCATGAGTCGCCGGATTCGGCGCGAATTCGACGATGTGGTCAAGAAGCACGCTAAGTCCTACAAGGGTTTCGCTTGAAACCGCATACGCCGGACAGATCTTGCTGTTGGCGATAGCCTTTGCCAGATTCGGGACGATTTCATCTTCGTCAAGCGAGCCGGTATCAAAGTATTTTTCAAGCAGCGCATCGTCCGATTCTGCGACAATCTCGACAAGTTTTTCTCTTGCGGCCTCGAAATTGGCCTGCTCCGCTTCGGGGATTGCGATCTCCTTCGGTTTTCCTTCAGAATCGTATTCGTACGCCTTCTGGTGAACCACATCTACGACACCCTTGAAGTCATGTTCATGACCGATCGGAATCGTAAACGGCACGATCGAACGTGCAAACGAGTCGGTAGCGGTTTCTATGGCATGTGCGAAATCAGAACGCTCCTTGTCGAGTTTCGTTACGACCATCATCCGTGGAAGCATGAATTCGTTGGCGTAGTTCCATGTGCGCTCGGTTTGAACTTCGATTCCATTGACGCCATCGACTACGACAAGCGCACAATCGGCTACTCTAACGGCCGGTCGCGCGTGCGCTACGAAGGCCGCGTAACCCGGAGAATCGATCAAATTGATTTTAGTGTCTTTGTACGTGAGGTAGGCAAAATTGATGTTTAGGGTGACCTTTCTGGCAATTGAGTCTTCGTCGTGATCGGTGACCGTGGTTCCTTCATCGACCTTTCCGAGACGCGGGGTTGCGCCCGCTATATACAATAAAGAACTCGCCAGCTGGGTTTTACCTGCGTCGCCATGTCCAATGACTGCCATGTTACGCATCTGTTCAGTGCTGTAAGCTTTCATTCTAGGCAATATCCTCCTTAACGATAAATGGTCTCCAAAACTCAACCTGCCGACCGGATATTGCTTCCGGCATCGATCCGGAGAATTGAAATAATGGGTAAGATTCAATTTAAACCACTGTATTCAAAAGGGCAAGAGAACTGTCATCGGTATCGCCAAGAGGCGTTGGAAATTGCCTTTCGGCCATTCATCTTGCCGTGCGAGGCGGTCTGGAAACAACGAAACGATTGACCTTACAAGTGCCTGTAATTGATTCAAAAGCCGGCCGGGCAAATCAGGAGATTTGGTGGGAGTCGATTCGTGGTGAACTCAAAAGGAAAGCGAACAAGTAATGTACTACGGACAATGTGACGACATGTGAGTTTAGTTAGCCGAACAAAGGATTTGGAAGTTCGTGAACAGGCTATTTTGGGGGCGCCATGCGCCACGAAAATCACGGGTCAGTTTCCGCGGAAGCAAACGCGGGCTCTTGCACTCGAAAGAAAAGAGGCAAATAATCGAAGCGAAAACGTCTCTTAAGTGACAGGATCGCCATATCCTGACCGTTTATTGCGGAGTTTATCTATCATGAATACTAGATTTTTCTTTTTGAGAAGCTTCACTGCGCTTGTTTTGACAACCGCCGTGCTTTTTGGAACCTTGCCAGTTGGTGCACAAGGAGATTTTGTTACTTCGACCGATATTTCCGGTGGTTCATCGGTCTTTGTTTTCAGGTCGTCCAAAAAGGCAAAAAAGAGCAATTTTGTGGCGCGTAGAAAATCAGCCGCAAAACGTACAACCAAGCAAAGAACGACGGCACGCAAGAAAGTCGTCTCTGAAAGTAAAGTTGTAGCGAAGAAAAACCGTGTTCGCAGGACGATCAAAAAGATAACTCCGCAGGAATTTCAACAACTCGATCTGAATGTAATCCGTAAATCACCTCAGGAAGCTTCGAAAGTACTCGCCGGAGCTGCCGAATATTATATTGAAAAGGACAGTGACTACGAAAAGGCCGCGGCTTATTTGGAAGAGGCGATTACGCTCGACCCGAATAACAAGGACGCCAAACTGGCTTTGAGTGAAATCAGCGTGACAATAGGAAATCTCGCACTCGACGACACAAGCCTTTCCAGAGAACTTCGTTACAGCAAAGCCCTGTCGTATTTCGAACAGGCAAAGGAAAACGATTCCATGAACGCGCTTGCGCTCGTCGGATTGGCCCAGGTATATGAAGCGCAAGACGAGATCGACAAGGCCCGTGAAAACTATGAAAAAGCGCTCGAACTCGATTCAAACATGCCGGAAGTGAAGGCCGCGCTGGCGTATATTTATTTCGCTGACAATCGAATCGGCGATTCGGATCGACTTCTGGAAGAAGCGATTGCGGGCGGGGAGGATAACGCCGAAATCCAATATTTTCTCGGAATGGTCAGATATCGGCAGGGGCGTGACAAGGAAGCGGAGAAGGCATTGCGCGGTTCCATCGCCCTCGATGATCAAAATGCCGAAGCCCATTACTATCTGGGCGCGGTTTTGGTAAGGATTGGCGAGCCGGAGAAGGCTATTGAGTCGTACACGCGTGCGACGACTTTGGATCCAAAGTTCGTTAACGCCTGGGCCGATTTGGGCGTTGCATTGTACAACGCCGAAAGGTATTCAGAAGCTGCTACAGCGTTCGAAAAGGCGGTCAATGAAAATACCAATCAAACCGATGAGCTAAAGGGAATTTTCGCGGAAAGCTATGGAAACTGGGCGGAAACCTTCAGACAGTTGGGTGATTTTGATAAGGCGATTGCAAAATACAGGGTCGCCGTAAGTTTGAATCCAAACGATCAGGAAATGATCACAAACTTCGGCTTTACGCTTGGCGCCAAGAAGCTTTGGAAAGACGCCATACGAAATTTCGAAAAAGCGGTTGAACTCGATCCCGATGCCTTCAACTATGCGAATCTTGGTTGGGCGTATTTGAACTCGGCCAACTTCAACGCCGAATTTAACAATGCAGCTTTGGAAAAAGCGGATCTTGAGAAATCGAGGGAAGCGCTAAAGGCTGCGGTCGAAAAGGATCCGAATCTCACCGCAGCATTGGTGAACTTGGGTTCCGTGCTGAATCGATTGAATCAGCATTCAGAAGCTGTTCCGGTTCTTGAAGAAGCTGTTCGCCATAACAAAAGGTGGCTTGCTGCAAGTTACGAGCTGGGTATTGCTTATCTTGAAAGTGGAAATTATGACAAGGCGGTTGACCAATTCAAGGCCGCGATCAAGATAGACAAGGAATTTGGATTTGCCTATCTCGGTCTTGGCAAGGCCGAATTCAAACGCGGAAAAACGAAAAACGCTGAAAAAGTGATGGATGACCTGCGGAAACTTAATCCAAAACTTGCCGATAGGCTCCAGGCATTTTTCAATTCAAATCGTTAGGTCGGAGATTTTCCAACGGAGAGGAAGAAACGATTGTTGAGGGCGGATCTTGGAACGATTCGCCCTTCATCTTTATCCGAATGGTTCAGCAGATTTGGTTGCGGGATTCGATGGTTGAAAGATGCTGCAGAATCTTGGAAGATTGAGCTGATGTCGAAACCGATCTACCAGGAAAATGTTCCGTTGGCTCCGTTGACCACAATGAATGTTGGCGGATGCGCGCGATACTTTGTTGAGGTTAAGGATGAAGAATCGCTGGTTGCAGTTCTTGCAGATTGCCTCAATGAAAGGGTATTCATACTCGGGGGCGGTTCAAACGTAGTTTTCTCGGACTCTGAATTCCCCGGAGTAGTTATCCGGATCGGCCTGAAGGGCATCGCATACGAACGATCAGGCGGGGAAACATTGGCAACCAGCGCCTCCGGTGAAGATTGGGACGATTTTGTCGCTTCCAGCGTTGAACGAAATCTAGCCGGCCTCGAATGTCTTTCCGGTATTCCGGGCCTTGTTGGAGGTACTCCGGTCCAGAATGTCGGCGCTTATGGGCAGGACGTCAGCGAGACGATCCGATCCGTTCGCGCGATTTCAAGAGAGAACGGAAAATTGGTCGAATTCGATAACGAAGGATGCGGATTCTCGTATCGAAAAAGCGTATTCAATTCGATTGCGAAGGATCGGTTTGTGATCACTTCGGTTACCTATGGGTTGATTGAAGGCGGGCCGGCAAGAATTGAGTACCGTGATTTGAAAGCCAGGTTCGACTCCTGTTCGGAACCCTCACTTTCCGCGGTCAGGGACGCCGTGTGCGAAATAAGGGCTTCCAAGGGCATGCTTGTCAGGCAAGGGGGCCCTGATTCCAGAAGTGCGGGCTCTTTTTTCAAAAACCCCATCTTGAACGAAATCGAATTCGAAGAGTTTTGCCAATCCGCGGTGCGTTTAGCTTATATAGAAAACCGGCAACAGGTGCCCAGCTTTCAGGAGGCGGATGGTCGGATAAAGATTCCGGCTGCTTGGTTGCTGGAAAAATGCGGATTTGTTCGGGGGTATTCACTCAGGGAAGCAGGGATATCAAGCAGGCATAGCTTGGCAATCATCAATCGGGGATCGGCCAAGTCGTCAAACATAATCGAACTCAAAGACCTGATCGCATCGACCGTCGAGGACCGATTGGGAATTCGACTTGTTCCGGAGCCGAATCTGGTCGGGTTCTGATACCTGTTGAAGTGCTTTTTAATCAGCAAGCGATAGTGACATGTTTTTTGGACATGCTGAGGGGATTGCACTCCCTGCGTAATTTCGCTTTGCGATACAAGGAATCGGAATCCGGAAGAGCAGTGCCTTGTTACCTCTTTCTCGAATTTACTTTCATCAACGGCCATGACACTCAAAATCGAAATTGAAAATGGTTTGGAATTGAGGCTGTTTGATCTTCAGTACGCCGAAATTCTCACCAATAAAGTCCTTTCAAACCACAACCACCTGAAAGATTGGCTTCCCTGGGCGACAAAAAGCTATTCCGTCGATTCGGCGACGAACTTTGTGCGATTTTCGCTCGCCGCTTTTGCAAAAGGAGAGGCAATACCGATGTGGGTCTTTTCCGGGGAGGATCTAATCGGCTCGGTTGGATTTAACAGAATAGAATCTGAAACTGGATTAGGGGAAATCGGGTATTGGTTGGCATCGGATTTTGAAGGACGCGGGATCGTAACAAAAGGCTGCTCCAAACTAATCGCTTATGCGTTTGAAAACACGCATTTACGGAAAGCTGTGATAAGATGTGCGGCGGATAATCTAAAGAGTCGAGCAGTGCCCACACGGCTCGGGTTCACCGAGGAAAGTTTGGTGCTGGACGGCGAATGGATTCATGACAAAAGCGTGGATCTTGTGATCTATTCTTTAAGTCGCGAGGAGCATTTCTTGCGCGGCAATCGGTAACATCAATGTTTATTACCTACAAAGTTGACGACGAGATCAAGCTTGTATATCCGTTCGAGATTTATGCTTCGGAATTGCATGCCGTTGTGGCCGAATCAAATGACTATCTTTCTGAATGGTTGCCATGGGCCATAAAGGATTTCTCGCTCGATAACGCTCTATCGCAGATTAGGTACATGAATGAGGCCTGTTCGAAAAACCAGAGCCTTTGGACGCTGATTAAGTACAAGGGAGCGGTCGTTGGCGGAATAGGTTTGAATCGCTTTGATCCTGGAAGCATGACGACCGATATCGGTTATTGGCTTGAAGAGAAATCCCAGCACAAGGGAATCATCACCAGAGCATGTGCGGCGATGATTGAATATACGTTTGCGGATCTCGGTTTTAACCGTATCGAACTTCGCACGGCAGCGGAAAACAAACGAAGCGTGGCAGTTGCTGAACGTTTGGGCTTTGTTCATGAAGGAACGCTTCGCCAGGCAGAAGTTTTGCACAACGTGTTCAGGAGTCTTGAACTTTATGCGCTTGTAAAGGAAGACTGGTTAAAGAGTCAGCAGGGCATTGCCGACTAGCGTTTCGATTCTGCGCTCCGATCAATCAATTTTTGCGTCAATACGGTGTTGCCCGTTTTTAAAAACCTTGCCTCCATTGAATTTGTTCGAAAGCGAATCCAAGTAGCGCAACCTTCCTTGCGATTTTGATCGAAAACAACGATTCTTAAAAAGATACCTACATTTGTTCGGTGAACCGCACCTGTTCTTTGGAGTGCGGAGAACCCGATTTTCGGTTCATATGATAATTGTAATAATTGGTGCCCAATGGGGAGATGAAGGGAAAGGCAAGGTTGTGGATCTGCTTGCCGATAGATTTGACATTGTCGCCCGATATCAGGGCGGCCACAACGCTGGGCACAGCGTTTATGTCGGTGACAACTCTTTTGTTTTGAGGCTTTTGCCGTCCGGCATAATACACGATGGTACTGAATGCGTTCTTGGCAATGGCATGGTGATCGATCCGAAGGCGTTCTTTGAGGAAGTCGATCAGATGATTGCTCAGGGTATCAGCATCACACCCGACAGGCTCAAGGTTTCGAGTCGCGCGCACCTTATCACTCCATACCATCGGGCGCTGGATCATACGAGCGAGGAAAGGCTTGGAAACGAGAAGATTGGTACGACCCTCCGTGGGATAGGTCCTGCTTACGAAGACAAGGCCGGAAGACGCGGGATCAGAGTGGCGGATGCTCTCGTACCTGAAGTGCTTAAGTTGCGAATAGAGCGAAATTTGGCGGAAGCCAATCGAGTGATCGCAGTTTACGGACGCGAACCGCTCAGAAGCGACGAAATCTATGAGGAGATGACTGCTTTGGCCGAACGCCTGCGTCCGTTTGTTTGCGAAACTTCGAAGTTTTACGCCGATGCACGCGCAGAGGGCAAGAAGATCCTTCTCGAGGGCGCGCAAGCAACTCTCCTTGATGTTGATCACGGCACATATCCGTTTGTAACTTCCTCCAACCCAACCGCGGGAGGCGCCGCAGTTGGAAGCGGAATCCCGCCGCATCATATTTCGGGAGTCTTGGGCATCGTAAGAACCTATGCGACGAGAGTCGGCGAAGGACCGTTTCCGACGGAGATGCTCGAGGATGAAGAACATATCGCGAATCTGATCAGGGAACGCGGCAATGAATTCGGCTCGGTTACAAAACGTCCGAGGCGATGCGGGTGGTTTGACGCGGTTGCAACCAGGTATGCAGCGGAACTCAACGGATTCGATTCGATCGCACTTACAAAGATCGACGTATTGGATACTTTACCCGAAATAAAGGTCTGCGTTGGTTACAAGATTGATGGGGAGGTTGTCGATACTTTTCCCGCAGTCTCGCAGGATCTTCGGCAAATCGAACCGGTTTATGAGTCGCTTGAAGGATGGCAATCGGAAACGCTCGGAATCACGAGGCTTGAAGATATGCCTTCCAAAGCCCGGGAGTATATCGACTTTCTTTCAGAATCGATTGGAGTCGAGATCGGCCTTGTTTCGACGGGACCGGAGCGCGACCAAACAATAATTTTGCAGGACTCCGTGCTTGAGGGCTGGTTCTCTTCTTGATTTTTTTGAATGGAATCGCTAAGATTCAAAGTTTCGCTGAGGCAGAAGGCCTCGGTCGGAATTTTGGTCCGATAGCTCAGTCGGCAGAGCAACTGGCTTTTAACCAGTGGGTCCCAGGTTCGAGCCCTGGTCGGATCACCAGTTTGGAAAAAGGACGGATTTCTTATCCGTCCTTTTTCATTTTGGGATGCGCTTCTGAATTTAGAGTCTGATCGAATTCCAAATTCGATTCGGTTTATTGCAGTTGTTGTAGAATTATTGAAATACGAATCTTGAACAACGGAATTCGATATGAATAGAAGAGACATCATAAAGGCTGCCGCGATTCTTCCGGCTGCGGCGGCTGTGCGAGGAGCAACCAAAGTGAACTCAAAAGCGGCGAAGAAGTCGATCAAACCGATGCGTTTAAATGCCGGCGACAAGGTTTCGGTTGTCACGCCTTCCAGCGGTCTCGCAGCCGAAGATTTTGATAAAGCGGTCGAACACATACGTTCGTTGGGATTCGAGCCAAAGGTTATGCCAAACGCCAGGAAGGTGAATGGATTCCTGGCAGGTACGGATAGCGAGAGGCTTTCAGACCTCCACGCCGCATTCGCCGACAAGGAAACGAAGGGTGTTTGGTGCGCACGCGGCGGTTATGGGGCGACGCGGCTGCTTCCGTCGATCGATTTCTCCATCATTAAGAAGAATCCGAAGGTTTTTATCGGCTATTCCGATATCACGGCACTTCATGTTTCGATTTTGAGAAAAACGGGTCTCGTTACATTTCATGGTCCCGTCGGCACTTCTCGATATACCGACTACACGAAAGGGCATTGCCTCAACGCGATCCAGACGCCCTCCGCGCCATACAAGATATCGATATCGGAAGATAATGCAGCCAAAGAAAGCGATCTTTTCAAGACCCGTACAATTCGCGGCGGGAAAGCAAGGGGCAAGCTTGTAGGCGGAAATCTGAGTCTTTTGGCCTCGATGGCCGGTACGGAGTTTGGACTGCCTGATTTAAGAGGGAAAATTCTCTTTATCGAAGACGTTGGCGAAAGACCCTACAGGGTAGATCGCATGCTGACGCAATTGCTTCAAAGCGGGAACATGAAAAGCCTTGCAGGCATTGCTCTTGGAGTATTCGAGGATTGCGATCCAGGTGAGAACGAAAATTCGCCGTCTCTATTTGAGGTTGTAAATGAAAGGTTGTCGGGTCTTGGAATTCCCGTCGTTTACGGACTCTCCTTTGGTCATATCACGGATCAGTTTACGCTCCCGCTCGGTATCGAAGCGGAATTGGATGCGGACAAGTTTGAGATGACATTTCTGGAAACAGGGGTAAAGTAGCAAGTTATCTCCGAGAAGCTAAATCAAAACAATGCGACAAAAATGGAGCGACCTTAAATTGCCCCCGCGAATTTCGGGAGCGTAAACACGCTGAACCCAAGCATCGTAAGCACGACCGCCCATCCCAGCCATTTCAGCGGGATGGAATGCTTGTAATCGGTCGGCAACATTCCTTTTGAAACCGCAAGCAGTGTAATGCCGAGCCCAAACGGCAATACAAACCCATTGACTGTCCCGGCCGCGACAAGCACCTTCACGGGATTGCCGATCAAAAGGAAGATTGTTCCGGAGACCACGATAAAAATCATAGTTAGAAGTCGTTCGCGTTTCAGAGCTTCGAGAGGAAATGTTTTGAGGAATGAAACTGAGGTGTATGAGGCGCCGACAATCGATGTTATCGCCGCCGACCACATGACAATCCCAAAAATCCTCATTCCGGTATCACCCGCGGCGAGTTTGAAAACGGAGGCTGGAGGATTCGACGGATCAAGTTGCAATCCGCTGGCAACAACTCCAAAAGCCGCCAAAAACAACAAAAAACGTATTGCCCCGGTTACAAAAATCCCGAGCGTGGCGGAACGATTGACTTCTTTCAGACATTCCTTGCCCGTTACGCCGGCGTCGATCAAACGGTGCGCCCCGGCAAAGGTGATATATCCGCCGACCGTGCCTCCTACCAGCGTTATGATTGCCAAAGGAGATAGTTTATCGGGCCAAATCGTCCCCATTACAGCGTCGCCGATCGGTGGCTGTGAAACAAAGACGACAAAGAGAATCAAGGCTATCATCACAAAGCCAAGAACTCGTACGAACAAATCCATCGCCTTTGATGCATCGCGAAACGAGAAAAGAAGGAGGGCGATGACGCTTGAGACCAACGCTCCCAACCATACCGGAATTCCCGTGAAGGCGTTAAGGCCTAGACCGGCACCGGCGACGTTTCCGATGTTGAATACAACTCCGCCCATGGCGATCAGGCCTGAGAGCAGATAGCCGCTTCCGAAAAACGTTTCGTTTGCGAGGTCTTGTCCGCGTTTTCCGCTGATTGCGAGGATTCGCCAAATATTGAGTTGCGCGACAACGTCAATCACTACCGACGCGAGAATCACAAACCCAAAGGATGCAGCCAAATCTGCAGTGAATTTTGCCGTTTGAGTCAGGAATCCGGGTCCAACCGCTGAAGTCGCCATAAGGAATGCGGCTCCGATCATGACGCCGGAAAAACCCTTCTTTGGAGTGCTATCTGTCATCACGGGCTTTCAATTACGTAACCGGCACTCAAAAGGCCGGAATGAATCGTTGACGCGAATTCAAGTGCGGTATCCGCGTCTCCATGTATGCAAATCGTTTCCGCTTCCACATTGACCGACTCGCCGGAGACCGCCGTTACCGCCCCTTGGCCGACAAGTTCCAAGACTTGCTGCAACGCCGCTTCGGGGTTGCGGATCATGCTGCCCTCGGTTCCGCGTGGCACGAGATGCCCCTCGGCATCATATCCGCGATCTGCAAACACTTCGTTGATGGCCCTTAAACCCACAGATTTGGCCTCATCAATCAGGGCGCTTCCGGACAATCCATACAAAATAAGATTCGAATCCACCGATTTTACGGCCGAAGCGATCGCGGCGGCAAGCTCGGTGTCTTTCGCCGCCATATTGTAAAGCGCGCCATGAGGTTTTACATGTCTCAGTTCGATTCCTTGGGCGCGGCACATCCCGGCCACGGCCGAAATCTGGTATGCCACAATGTTCTTTACTGTCTCGGGCGGGATCGTCATTTTTCGGCGTCCAAAGCCCTCGAGATCCGGGAAGGATGGATGTGCCCCAACCGCAACGCCCGCTGCTTTCGCAAACCGAATTGTTTTTGCAATCGTGTCGGGATCTCCGGCGTGAAATCCGCAGGCAATGTTCGCGGAAGAAACAAATTGCATTATCTCTTCATCCTTTCCCATTCGCCATTGACCGAAGCTCTCGCCCATGTCGCAGTTCAAGTCAATTGTTTTCGGTTGGTTCATCGTCTAAAGCATCGCAGAATCAGCACGAACGGACAAATGTTGAGCTTTGCTCACGGTCATTGAAACTCCCCCAAGACGTGATCGAACATCAGCTTTGAGGATTCTCCGGCAAATTGGCGAGCCGATGCCGATGACAAAATCCGAAAAGATTTCCTTGAAGCTACTTTCTATTTAACTTCAAACCCGCCTTCAAGAATGCAAAATCCCTTTCCTGCATTTGGAGTGCCGAGATCGCTTCAAATTCGTCGGCTACTTCAAAGCGCAGCGTTTGTCCAACGGATGTTTGGGCCAATACTGGAAGATCAGCTGTGATCACTGTTGCGAGATTTGGATATCCGCCGGTTGTTTGGTGATCGGCCATCAGGACGGTCAGACCGCCATCAGGCAAGCATTGAATCGTTCCATAGGTTACGGCGGACGAGATTCTTTCTGAATCATCGAGCAGAGTAATCGCTTTCCCGAAGAGTCGATACCCCATACGGTTTGACTGCCGTGTAATTTCGAAGCCACCTTCGAGAAATCGCAACAATCCGAGGGCCGTAATAGATTTGAAATCGGGGCCCGGCAGCACCCTTAAAACAGGATTCTGAACATAAGTCGGAATCGTTCCAACAATTTGTGCCGATGAAACGATACCTCCCGATATCCGTATCCGGTCGCCAGTTTGGAGAGTTCTTCCTTCGAAGCCACCGAAACCGGCCGCCGAATTGAGGGATTTGGACCGTAGGATTGTTGGCACATATAACCCGTCTTTGATCGATATAACGGAAATATTTCCTCTCACTTTTCGCCGAAAACGGAGTCTAGATCCCGCTTTTGCCCGGATAACGGAATTCATAATGATATTCATCCCATCCAACTCGGGCTCGAAATTGCCACCACCAATGGCGAAGGAAGTTTCTGTTTCGAACAGAAACACGGGTGCCGGAAAATACGTTTCTATCGCGGCTTCGTATTCATCGTTCCCGAGCAGCAGATTGACGGTTCTGAGTGCTGCGATATCCGAGGCCCCGCCTGGGTTTACGCCAAGATTCCTGTAGCCAAATCGGCCCGAATCTCGAATGGAAGCGTATAGCCCTGACTTTTCGACCAATATCGTCATAAAAAAACCGAACCAATAACTATCGAGTTCCAAACTCCTCTTCAGGAACGAAACGGACCAAGTCTCCCTGACGCAGTGTCGATGGCCCAATCGAAGATGGATCAAACATCTTAACAGCCGTCCTACCGATAATCCTCCAACCACCCGGTGAATCAAAAGGATAAATTCCCGTTTGTTTTCCGGCGATTCCTATGCTGCCCGCGGGAACATTGATCCTCGGAGTTTCGAGTCTTGGAGCGGCAATTCTCGAATCCACCGTTCCCATGTATGCAAATCCAGGGAGAAATCCAATCATGAAAACGCTATAGACCGATTCGGTAAAAATCGCAATTACTTCATCGGTGGACACTCCGGCATACTCGGAAACAAATTCGAGATCAACTCCCGTTAGATGGTTGAATTCCGCCGGAATTTCTTTGACCGTTACCGATTTCAGCCGCTGATCCAATTCAAGATTTTTGCGAAGTACGAGTGCGGATACGTAACCATGCGGCGAATCCGTCTCGGAGAGTGATGTTTTTACCAGCATTGGATCGAAGAAGATGGTGAGGCTTGAATAGCAGGGAACTGATTCAATATATCCCGGAAACGGGTCATCTGAAACGGCATCGGAAAGTAGTCTAATAAGTTGGTTTGTTTCCAGGGAAATGCTGTCACCAAATGAAATCGTGACTGCTGACTCGCCAAGCGAGTGTATTTTCGCTTCGGGGAGGAGGATTTTGGCTGATACGGACATAAAAAGGGGAATCGGCTATTCGTATTTTTCCATTACATCAAGCAGGCTTGCTCGTTCCGTCTCTATATCAAGGATTGTGGCTCCGGATTTCCCGATTGCACGAATTATATGGTCAAGCGCGTCGTCGTCTGTGCGTCTCTCGAATACAACCATTGTTTTTTCGGCATACCTGGTGAGCGATGCCCCGGTTATTGCTTCAATGGCCGATTCATCAAATGGATGATCGGAGCGTATTTCGATGCTCACCCTTTCAGTCTCGGAATGCCGGCCCCGCAAATCCTTTACGGTACCGACATCGCGAATCGAACCCTTTGATATCACCGCGACTCGGTCGCAGAGCTCCTCGATTTCCGACAAATTATGCGATGTCAGAAGGATCGTTACATTATCGAGAGCGCTGATCATGGATCTCATGTCCGATGCGGCCAAGGGATCAAGCGATCTTGTCGGTTCGTCCAGCAGCAACAATGGCGGTTTCGTAAGCAATGCGCGGGCTACGGCTAGCTTTTGCTTGTTGCCTGTGGATAGATCGGAGAAGCGCCGTTTGGCGAGGTCATTCAGTCTGAATTGATCGAACAGTTCGGCGATTCGCTCCTTTGCCCGCTTATCGGACAAACCATTCAACCGTGCAAAAAACATCAGATTTTGAGTTGTCGTAAGACGCCAATAAAACGAACGCTCCTCGGCCGTCGCGAGCCCGAGTTTCCCGCGAACAAATACTTCGTCCGCTACCGAATCTTTTCCAAAAACCTTCACGGTCCCGCCCGTAGGCTGAACCAACGTCGCTATGATCTTTGTTAATGTGGTTTTGCCGGCACCGTTTCGACCGATTAGCCCGAACACCTCACCTTCCGAAATTTCCAGTGAAACATCCGAGAGCGCGGTTACGGCGGGTTTGGCCGCCATGCCGAGCATTTTCCGAAACGAGGAAAGCGCGGGCGGATAAATTTTATCGAGCGATTGTATCGAAACTGCGGACACTGTTGTGTAAAGGCTTATTGCTTGCTAGCGTTTGCGTTGTTTCGGATCGAGGTACTCCCTAAGTCCATCACCGATAAAGTTGAAGGCGAGAACCGTCAAAGCGAGCGCCGCCCCTGGAAAAATCAAATTGTAAGGAGCGCTTGTCAAAACATCGATCCCGCGGGCGTCGTCAATCATCGTTCCCCATGTCGGATACGGAGGGGGAATTCCAAGGCCGAGGAAGGAGAGTGACGCCTCCGCCAATACGGCACCGGCCATTGCCAGCGAGGCCTGAACGATCAAAGGCTGAATCGCGTTCGGCAGAATATGCACGAAAAGCTGTCGCAGGCTTCCGGCACCCAACGCCCGGGCGGCCTGAACATAGTCATATTCTCGAACTTTCAGAACTTGCCCGCGCATTACGCGCGCGTAACCAACCCAACCGGTAATGCACATCGCGATGATCAAATGGCGAATCCTGTCATTCGGCGATGGATTGGTACCGCTCAAAAAGGCAACGATCGCAATCGCAAGCAGAAGGCCGGGGAAAGCCATAACTACATTGAACAAGTACCCCGCAAGTATCTTGTCGAGCCATCCGCCGTAGAATCCTGCGAGCGCTCCGATAACCACCCCGATAATCCCCGAGATGACTACGACGGAAATTCCAACCAAAAGCGAAACTCTCGCTCCATGAACAAGTCTTGAAAATGTGTCCCTCCCAAGGTTGTCCGTGCCGAACCAGAATTCCTTGCTCGGAGCCTCGCGTTTTCGCGTCACCAATCGCTCCTCTTCGGGGCTGTAGCGGTCGAACTGCTTTATGGGATCATGCGGCGCGATCGCAGGCGCGAATATCGCCGTCAGAATAAAGACGGCGGCAAGAAAAAATCCGATATAGCTGAGCCTGTTCACGTTTGAAAAACTAGGAAATCCTAATTCTCGGATCCAACCGACCATAAATCCAGTCGGTAAAAGAGTTTGCGACGATATAAGTCACGCTGATAACCAAAACCACGCCCTGAACGAGACGATGGTCGCGGGTGTTTATTCCGTCTAGAAGCAATGTTCCGATCCCGCGCCAATTAAAAATTTTCTCCGTAATTATCGCACCGGCCAAAAGCACGCCGAGTTGAAGTCCAAGGATGGTTACGACGGGAATTAAACCGTTCTTGAGAACATGCTTGTAGATCACGATATTCTCGCTGAGCCCCTTTGCCCTCGCGGTGCGCACGTAATCCTCGCCCAGTTCCTCGATCACACTCGAACGGACCATCCTCGTAAGAATCGCCGAGAGCGCGGCGCCAAGCGTAAAGGCCGGAAGCACGATATCCTTTGCGTCATAACTTCCTGTAGGATTAAATATCTGAATCTTTACAGCGAAAACATAAACTAGCAAAGGGCCGAGAACGAATCCCGGCAGGCAAATGCCCATTAACGCAAAAAACGATGCGAAATTGTCTATCAGCGAGTTTTTTCGTGTTCCCGCAAGAACGCCGAGCGGGACCGATATCAAAATCGCGATAAATAGCGCCGCGAGCGCAAGCTTTATGGTTGCCGGATATCGCTCGATGATCATATCGAGAACCGGACGATCGGTGTCATACGAAACTCCCAAATCGCCCGTCAAAACGCCCTTCCAGTACTTTAAATATCGATTGTTTGTGCCATGCCATTTGAAACCTTGATCGCTATTAAAGCTAAAAAAGAAGGGCGGAGAATCGAGATCGTGGCGTTTTCGGAATGCGTCAAGCTGTGCGGGGGTTGCCTGGTCACCAAGCCTTGCCAATGCAGGATCTCCCGGGACGAGCTCAATTAGAAGCGTTACAAGGGAAACTACAGTCCAAATGACAAGGATGAAGAGGCCAAGCTTCTTTAGAAAATTGTAAACCTTGAATTTGTTCATCGCAGACGGATCGGATGATCGAATGTCATTTGGTGCCGCTATGCAAAGCGGCGATCCCACCGGTTAGATTTGAGTATTCTACATTGGAAAATCCATTTTGTCGCATTATCTCGACGAGGCGCTTTTGGTCCGGGAATTTTGACACCGAATCGGGTAAATACTCATAAGCCCCACGCGAACCGCTCACCGCCCCACCGATTCTCGGTAAAATATTCGAGAAATAGAACGAGAATAGTTGCTTGAATCCCGGTACTATGGGTGCGGAAAACTCCAAAATGACAACCACGCCGCCGGGTTTTAGTATTCTGAAGAATTCTTTGATACCCGCTTCCCAATTTGAAAAGTTCCGGAGCCCAAAGGCAATCGTGACTGCGTCAAATGAATCGTCCGGAAAGGAAAGCGCAAGACCGTCCGCCTCAACAAGCGGAATATCGAGTCCGCGCTTCGAGGCCTTTTGATCTGCGATCTCAAGCATTGGTCGGCAAAAATCGGTTGCAATAACTTTTGCCGAACCGGCCTCGGACAACTCGATCGCCAGATCTCCAGTGCCGCAGGCGATATCAAGAACAATTGAATTTGGATCAGCAAGCTTGCCCGACAACAATTTTGCCACGCGGCGACGCCAGCGTTTATCGATATTCAGGGATAACGTGTGATTTAGGAGGTCGTACTTGCCCGCGATACCGGAAAACATATCCCTGACCGCGGCTGAATGTTCGGTTTCGGAAATTCCGTTTCGACTGCTTTCGGCCATTGAGACATTTTACTTTAGTGGCCTGCAAAGCTCACGCCGTGAAACACGTATTTGGCTCACGGCGTGATTGATAACTGCTACCGAGTTCTTGCTGTTGCGATTTTGAGCAACGCACAAGTTTTGATTTACGTGTTTAACGACGGGAGGGATCTTTGGGATCCGTATCGGACGAAATCGATGGGCCTTCGAGCGGCATCACGGTTAAATCCACGAAAGGATTCTTGGCGATCCTTGATGCAACACCCAATACATTTTCAAGCGTAGTCGCTTGGAGCTTTTTGAATTGATCCTGCAATTTTCCGAGTTCGTAGGTTTCGAGATCAAACCAAACCTCGGGGGTGTTGCCGGCCGTATAACCAACGACTTCCGAATTTCTTGCTGCCTCGAATTCTTCTTTTGTAACCGGACGCGTCAAAAGATCCAGCAACGGATTATAAACTTTGGTTACGGTAACGCCAGGGTCGTCGGAAAGGGAATTCCCCGATGCGCCCAGTGTCTTAAACAACATTGAGCCACGGAGATAATTGAACCTGCATTCAAGATCTGACTTCATTTCCTTTGAAGCCCGCTTTTGGAGTACGTCACAAAGAATCTTCGCCGCAAAATAGTCATCCGATTTCCTGGAAACGGATTCAACGGCAAGTCTTCTGAGTGGCTCTTTGCCAAAATCAGTGTTTACAAGTACCGGAGCCGTATCGGGTTTTTCAGGCAAGGTAAAATTGGAGGCGATTTTTCCCGTTCCTTTATGCCAGCCTCCAAAATATCGTTTTATCGCACGATGAGCGAATCCGGGATCTACATTCCCGATGACGACTACTGTCGAATTGTCGGCATTGACGATTCTGCCTTGCAAAAAGACAAGGTCGGCAAAATCCGCTTTTCCGATCGCTTCTGGATCGCCTTCAGCAGGTCTTCCATATGGAAAAACTCCCCAAAGGCGTGCGAGCGCTTCGTTGTCCGCAAGGATTGCAGGGTTTTTGGCCGATTCCTCCAATTGCTTCACACGGAAATCGCGCGCCAAAGTTGTCGTTTCCTTCGAGATTTCCACGTTTCTAAAAGCAGCGGACATGAATTCGACGGCGTCGAGAAATTTGTCGGGGGAAACTTCCGCGCTGATTTGCAGATAATCATGTGTGACGGCGACTTTTAGGCTCCCGCCAAGTTCGTCCTCAAAATATCCATATGCGGTATCCGAAGGAAACATGACTTCGGAGAGTAATTTCAGCAGCCCTTCTTTTCCTTGCGGGTCGAATGCAGCCCCTGAATGAACCCGCACATCGAGTTTTACTTTTTCCAGTTTTTTGTCTTGCCAAACATGCGCGGTAAGGCCGTTTAGCAGCTTTTCGGTTCTCGGTTTTGAAAAAATGGACTCTTGAGCGAAAGCGCAAAGAGCGGAAACCATTATAAACGCTACAGTTACAGAAGTTTTAAGTATTGTGGATTGCATTCGGAATGTTAGAGTCAAAACAAAACGCAACGGGTTGCCAGCCATTGATGCTTTTCGCCCGGTAAAAAAAATACGAGTCTATTGTGCCTACAGGCATCACGTCAACAACATATTGCATCTAGGAAGATGACGAGCAATTGGAAATCGAGATTTTGTAACACTTAACAGCTCACAGAACAAAAGTGTATAATTATCTGACATACGCTTGATTTGGCAATCGCTTTATCGAGAACAGAGGCTTAGAGAAGATGGGAAAAATAGTTAAATACTGTTCGGCATGCGAGGAAGGGTTCGCGGAAAAGTTTTCTTTCTGTCCAAACTGCGCGAAGGAACTTACCGCCTTCGAAATGAAACCGATCGGAACGGAAACCTCAGTTGAAATTGCAAAACCGTTGATAGTCGCGGCTATGAACGAGGCCAAGGAGCCTCCGAAGCCGGAGATCATCGCGGAACCGGATTTTGAGGAAGTCGAGCCCGTGGATCAGCCTGTTTTCGAGCCGGTGGATCTATTGGCAAACGAAGCATCGCAGGATGAGTTTGAAATCGATTTCCCGGATGATGAAATTCCTGAACCGGTAATGGTTGCCGAGCCAGTCATTAAAGATGAAAGGATTGAGACTGTCTCGGAAGATACCATGGAAGTTGCGACCGATGATTTCGAGCCGGAAGTTACGGTTCCGGCCGCGGCGGCCAGCTATCGAAGTGGCCTCGGTGGTTCCGCTGATCACGGCCATCGCACTTCCGGCTCCAGTGATGGTTATGCGGTTACCGTAATTTCGGAACGAAGCTCGGGTGTCCGGAATGGCCTGCTTCTGGGGTCGTTTCTCTTGATATCCACTGGTTTTTTGGGTCTGCTCATTTTCTCGATTTTTAACAACTTTTCGGAGATTCCGGCATTGGATGGGGATCCGGCACTTTTGGCTTTTATCGATGATCAGCCCACTGCGATTGAGGAAGAGCCTGAAAAGAATGATGACAAAAAAGGCGGTGGTGGCGGTGGCGGCGGCAAGAAAGAGAACGCCCCCGTGCCCCAGGGTGAGAGACCGATGATGGTCAAAAATCCCGATCCGCTGTTTCCTCCGACTACGAGAAACGTCAGGATCACGAATCCTGACATCCCGATAAATCGTGCGGTCAAAGGGCCGTATGATGAAACAAAACGACCTTCCGAGAGAATTGGCTTGCCGAACGGGATTGGAACCGATCCGTCTGACGGTCCCGGCGATGGTGGCGGGTATGGAACCGGCAAAGGTCCGGGGGCAGGCGGTGGACGCGGCACCGGATTCGGAAATGGAAACGGGAGCGGTCTTGGAAACGGAAACGGAAACGGAATCGGTGATGGAAGTGGAGACGGCACTGGTGGCGGCAGAAATAGAACCGTTCCGAAACCGGCACCGCCGGCTCCGAAGGGACCGTCATCTCCGTTCCAGATCCTTAGCAAACCGCGGCCAAACTATACCGAAGCCGCCAGAAAGGCGGGTGTAACCGGTACCGTTTCGCTCAAGGTGACATTCAATGCCAATGGCTCGATCGGTTCGATTACTCCGGTCAACAGATTGGGATTTGGTCTTACAGAGCAGGCGATTGCCGCTGCGCGAAGCATCACGTTCAAGCCGGAAATTCGGAATGGACAGCCGCAGACTGTACGAAAAACGGTTCAGTTTAACTTCTCGATTTACTAGGAACGATTGCCAAGTTGGTTGGTTAAACGACCCGCCCCGTAAGGAGCGGGTCGTTTTTCTTTGTTCCTTGGATGTTTGCGAAAGACAAGCAAGAATCCATTCCGCATTTGGTTAGGCGTTTGAGCGTAAGACGCCGGGATTGAAAAAATCTGAATGTTGAGTTTGCGAAGCTTGATTGTTTCGGCAGGGAAGATTGATAACCAACAAACCGAAAAGCTATCCCGATCCAGATATCGTGCTAGCGATGAACCGTTTATTGAAAACTAATCAAACCCGAAGAACTTGCGTAGTCGGTCAACCGTTCTGGCCTCGTCTGGAGAATCTGTTGTAAACGTAGTTTCATCAACTTCTGATTCGAGAACCTCTCGTCTTTCCTCAACGATTTCCGCAATCACCCGCAATAACTCGGGGTTCGACGCAAATAGCGGCTCGAGCACACTTCTTCGAATTTCAATTACCCTCGTCTCGCAATCGGCAATCACATCCGCCGCTCTCGGTTCGCCCGATAGCAGGCCCATCTCGCCAAAGAACCCACCGGGTTTTATCGTGTTTAGCGTGCGCAATTCGCCATTGTCCTTAATCCTCACGCTTACCGACCCTGAATGAACGATAAACATCGAATCGCCCTTCTCGCCCGCCACAATCACCGGTTCTTCAGGTGCAAAAACCCGGACGTGCGAATATCTCGAGATTCGCTCCGTTTCCTCGGTGGAGAGGGGCGCAAAGATGGCGACACCATTGATGCGTTCCAATTTCTCGTCGGCGGTTTCAACAAAAACCTCTTCCTCGTCCGACTGGCGTGCCGTATAAATCGTCCTCGTCGGGTACGCGAAATCAATTCCTTCGCGTTGAAACGCATACCAGATTCTCTGCCTTATGAGTGCGTCGGTATCGTTAAATGTCCGATAATTGTTCGGCCAGTATTTTACTTCCCAATCGATTCCGTTGTCTCCAAGATTCCAGATTCGAACCTTGGGGCGCCTTTTTTGGGAAACGTTATCGACCTGTCTGACAGCCTCGCGAACAACCGAAATGACCTTTGCAGGAGAAGTGGTGTAAATGGTATTGAACTTGACGAGGCGCGCATTGAGATGATCTTTCGCAGCAACCTCGATGGTTGCTTTTCCGATAATGCTGTTGCTGATGAGAATCACTTTGTCTTGAAAGGTTCGTATCTTCACGCCCCTCCAAGATACCGCCTCGACGATTCCCTGACCCTGAGTCGGGACAGTAATTACATCACCGACCTGAAACGATTTGTCCGCCTGGAGGGCAATCCCTGCAAAGAGATTCCCAAGCGTGTCCTGAAGCGCGAGACCGACTACGATACCGAGGATTGTAGACCCCGTAAATAGCGGTGCCAGCTGGATTCCGGGAAACTGCGTTTGGAAAATGATGAAAAACGCGACGATATAGATGACGACTGTGAGAACAGTTCTTCCAAGCGAAGAGAGTTCGTTATCTCCGGTGCTCCTTGTAGCCGCGCGAAATATGACGTACAGCAAAAACCTCACCGTGACGATCACGATGGACATCCAAAGGATGACTCTTATCACCCGAAAACCGGTGAAAAGAAATGTTCCGCCAAATCCGAAATAGGAAGCGCTTTCCGAAAGCACCAGGGAACCATCGGCGGCTCTTTCAAAACCTATCGATATCTGCAGATAGGTCATGAAGAAGAGCAGAAAAGAGAGGATCGCCAGCCAAACGACCAATACCAATACCCTGCGTTGAAGATTATCGGAAAGCATTTAAGAATCAGCTAAAAATATCAACTATCGTGCCCGCGAGCAACATTAGGGATAGGATTGAAACAATAACCGTTACAAACCATGCGACGAGTCGGAAAAGCATTCCATTTCGGTATTTGCCCATTATTTCAACGTTGGAAGAAAGCGTGACGATTGAAACAAGAATAACGGGCAGGAGTACGCCGTTGATGGCCTGCGTCAAAAGAAGGATCCGAATTGGCGGCAATCCGGGAATCAAAGCGGCGCTCGCTCCGACAAGAAGGAGCAAAGTGAAAATCCCAAGGAAGATCGGGGCATCCTTGAAACTGCGGGAAAGTCCCTTTTCAAACCCAAGTGCCTCGCTTATCGAATAGGCCGTAGCAAGCGGCAATACCCCCATCGCGAGCATTGATGCGCCAAACAGCCCGACGGCAAAAAGATACTTCGCATACGCACCGGCTACCGGAGCAAGCGCTTCGGCGGCGGTCGATGCGCTTTCGATCGTGGTAACACCGGCCTTATGCAGGGTCGCCGCCGCCGCAATTACGATGCAGGCGGCGACAAGCATGGCTGCGCCCGTGCCTACGGCGACATCGGTTCTGGCCAATGAAAGATCATCGTCGTCGAGTTTCTTTTCGACCGTCGAAGACTGCACAAAGAACTGCATGAACGGAGTGACTGTTGTTCCAATCAAAGCCATAACCGTGAATAGGTAGCCGGGAGCAGATGACAGCGAAGGGGTAAAAAGGCTTTTGCCGACTTCGCTCCAATCCGGAGCCGCGAAGAACGCGGAGGCAATATAGCAAAGGAACACGGTGGATATTAAAAGAAACACCTTTTCGACCCTTTCCTGGCTGCCGCGAACAACGAGTACCCAAATCAAAGCCCCGGCAATCGGAACGGTCACGAAACGCGGAATTCCAAACATTTCAGAGATCTGGGCCACGCCAACAAACTGAGAAATGATTACTCCCTGATTCGCAATCAGGAGCGCGAACATTACTAGCGCGGTCAATCTCACGCCAAATCTCTCGCGGATCAAGTCAGCAAGTCCCTGACCGGTTACTATTCCCATCCGGACGCACATTTCCTGTACCACGATCAAAGCGATCGTCATGGGAATGAAGGTCCATAAAAGCGAATATCCAAAAGACGCTCCAACAGTCGAATAGGTAGCGATGCCTCCGGCCTCGTTTCCTGCATTCACAGCAATAATTCCGGGCCCGAGGTACGCCAGATACACATAAAAGCGATAGCCCGCGAGCGCCTTGCGCAATCTCGAAAGCGCCTTCGAAGGGAAGGTGCGTATGCTCAAGAATGGATTCTTAAACCGCGTCATTGGCTTTATGCGTTAACGAGAATTTGACGATACAAGATTCAGATATCTGACCGCGTCCAGCGGCAATACTCGGTTTGCCGGCATCGGTCTTCACACGTCGAAGTGCAACTTGGATTGAGAGCGCTAGCGGAAAGGTTTGGCGTTCTCACTTTTGTTGAAAGTCGAGCAGCGAGACGAGTTTTCTTGAATAAGGCTTTCTTTGAATGGACGCAAGTTGGATTGTAGATGTTTGGAACCATTAATCGCAAGGGAAGGCTTCCATAGTATTTACTTTTTCCCGGGGACACATTGGCTCGCGCTTGGGTTTGACCGCGGTATCACCGCAAACTCCTGTGATTGATTAGGTTATTAGATCGTCTGTAATTGCGCGTGCTCGGATGAAAACGCCTTATTTGTAGTCCAACCGCTTGAACTTTAAGGCCCGCGCCAATAGACTTTGGATAGCTTTGAGGGGTTGGGAAACTTCTCGAAAATAGGCTTGGACCAAGTCCTAAGAAGGCTTTTGTCCGATCGAATCTCATGCCGTTCGGTTGTCGTTTCCCGTCTTCGCGATGACGCCGTGTTTGTACAAACGGCAAAATCCGTATTTGAACCAAATTTCAGAAACCAAGAGGACCGTTTGATGTCGCATAATTTATTTGAATCGAAGAAAACTTTTAAAACTGGTGCTGGAGCCGAAGGTACCTTTTATTCTTTGCCAAGCCTCGAGGAAGCAGGCCTCGGCACCATTTCCAGGCTCCCTCTTTCCATCCGTGTCGTGCTTGAATCCGTGCTCCGGAATTTTGACGACGGGAAGACGGTTTCGGAGAACGATGTAAGGAATTTGGCGGGTTGGAGGGCGACCGCGGAGCGCACCGAGGAGATCCCTTTTGTAATCGCAAGAGTAATTCTTCAAGATTTTACTGGGGTTCCTTTGCTTGTTGATCTCGCGGCGATGCGATCGGCGGTTGAAAGAATGGGCAAGGACCCGGGAGTGATCGAACCCCTTGTTCCCGTCGATTTGGTGATCGATCATTCGGTTCAAGTTGATTATGCTGGAAGCGAAGAAGCCTTCCAGAAAAACATGGAGAAGGAATTCGAACGCAACGAACAGCGCTATCGATTTCTGAAATGGGGAACCCAGGCATTTAATGGATTTCGCGTTGTGCCTCCAGGGATTGGAATCGTCCACCAGGTCAATCTCGAATATCTTGCGCGAGGTGTTTTTGAAAAGAATGGCGTGTATTTCCCGGATTCGCTAGTGGGAACGGATTCTCACACTACCATGATCAATGGTCTCGGAATCGTTGGTTGGGGGGTCGGGGGTATCGAGGCCGAGGCGGGAATGCTTGGACAACCGATTTATATGCTGACGCCTGATGTTGTTGGGATGTATTTGTCCGGAGAACTCGCGAAAGGCGCTACGGCGACGGATCTGGTACTCAGAGTTACGGAAATTCTTAGGGAAGCTAAGGTTGTCGGCAAGTTCGTTGAGTTTTTTGGCGAGGGCGCGGCGCGTCTCTCTGTAACCGATCGCGCGACCATTTCAAACATGGCTCCTGAATATGGGGCGACAATGGGGTACTTTTGCGTGGATGACAAAACTCTTGAGTATTTCGCGGCGACCGGAAGAGCTGAAGCGGATGTCGCAACCATCGGAAACTACTTCAAGGCGCAGGGAATGTTTGGAATTCCGCGTAGCGGGGAAGTCGACTATACACGAGTTATCGAACTTGATCTTTCAACGATAACTCCCGCAGTTTCCGGTCCGCGACGTCCGCAGGATCGGATCGAACTTCCCAATCTTGGATCGCGGTTCAAAGAACTGCTCGATACTCCACTCAATGATGGAGGATTCGGCTCTGATTCCTCGTCAATAAGCACGAAGCATCTTGCTGAGTTTGGAAATTCAGAAGGACTTCCGATCTATGGTAATCATCAGGCAGCAAGCGGCGAGGCGGAAATCGGACATGGCAGCGTTTTGATCGCGGCTATTACCTCCTGCACCAACACCTCAAATCCAAGCGTAATGCTTGCGGCGGGAATCGTTGCGAAGAAAGCCGCAGAGAGGGGGATGAAGGTGCCCGGCTACGTAAAAACTTCGCTCGGACCGGGATCCCGGGTGGTTACCGAATATCTGGAAAAGACGGGTCTGCAGCAATACCTCGATGAAGTTGGTTTCGATCTTGTTGGATATGGATGCACAACCTGCATCGGCAATTCCGGACCGCTTGATTCCGGAATCGAAAAGGCGATTGTTGAACACGAACTCGTAACGGCCTCGGTTTTGTCCGGAAACAGAAATTTTGAAGCAAGAATCCACCAGAACATCAAGGCCAACTTCTTGATGTCTCCTCCGCTTGTGGTCGCATTCGCTTTAGCCGGGACCGTAAACATCGACCTCACAAAGGATCCAATCGGAAAGGACCGTGATGGCGGAGATGTATTTCTTTCCGATATTTGGGCGACCCATGAAGAGGTTGGAGAAGTTCTTGCGAGCGCATACGATCCTGAGACTTATCGGAAACTGTATGGCGATTTCGCCGAGCGGAATCCGCTTTGGAATTCGATTCCTTCATCGATCGGAATGGTTTATGAATGGGATCCCGACTCGACTTATATTCAGGATCCGCCTTATTTCGAAGGGTTTTCGATGGAAACGGGTGAATTTGCGAATATTCGAGACGCGCGACCGTTGGCGCTTTTTGGCAACAGCGTTACGACCGATCACATCTCTCCCGCCGGAGCGATTAAAGCGGATTCGCCTGCGGGACGCTATTTGCAGGAACAGGGCGTCGCGCCCGTGGACTTTAATTCCTATGGTTCAAGACGCGGTAACGACAGGGTTATGCTCCGGGGGACATTTGCAAACGTAAGAATCAAGAACCGCATGGTTTCACCAAAGGAGGGAGGCTACACCCTTCATCAACCCACGGGCGAGGAAATGTCGATTTATGACGCCGCGATGAAATACAAGGACCAAGCGGTTCCATTGGTGATTTTGGCCGGCGCTGAGTATGGAACTGGAAGTTCACGCGACTGGGCTGCGAAGGGCACATATCTGATGGGAGTTAAAGCCGTGATAGCGGAAAGTTTCGAGAGGATCCATCGTTCGAACTTGATTGGCATGGGTGTTTTGCCGCTTCAATTCAAGGATGGAGCGGGTATCGATTCGCTAGGTATCGACGGTACCGAAATGTTCGATATCGACGGGCTCGAAGGAGATTCGATAGTCCCGCTGCAAGACGTAATGCTGCACGTTAAAAGGGCGGACGGAACTGTTGTAAATACGAATGTTACGCTTAGAATCGATACGCCAATCGAGATCGAATACTATAAGAATGGCGGAATCCTTCAATATGTCCTCCGAGAACTGGTAAAAGACTAAGCGCATCAACGCAATAAGCGTAATGATGTAAAAATCATTTAAAAAGAGAAAGGGCAGAGAACTCATCTCTGCCCTTAACTATTGAAAACTCTAGGAGTTATGCCGCCTTCTTAACTTCAAGAGGAGGCTCTTGCATCTCCGTAAACATAACCGGAACCGCAGCGTTGAGCTTCGGTTTTTCCTTTTTCATTTCGTACCAACGATCGCAATCCTCACAATGATAAACCTTAGTCATAAAATCATCAGTGTGATAACTGAGATCCAACTCTTTGTCACAATGCCAGCAAACCATCATGTGGGAATTCCCTCCGTGTTTAGATAACGTGTCAATATTACACAAAAGAAAAGAAAAAGGGAATATTTTTTTAACGAATGTGTCGTAATCCGCCCAGTTTTAAAATTGCCACGCTAGGTTTCACGGATCTTCAAGCTTTTGCAACCCGGCACGATCGCTGGAAATGCGGTTCAGCGAAGGAGTTAAAGCCGTATAAAAGCCACGCCCGGATTCCTTAGCGAGAAAGCAGTCCGATCAACAAAATGATAAAAAGCAGAACAAATGCGATGAATATTACCAAGCATCCGATTTTCAACGCGCTGTATGGGCGTTCGCCATATACCTCGCCGGTTCGACCATTTATTACGATCTGGAATGTTTTCGCATTGAACTTGTAGGCACCGGCGTAAACAGGCATCAAAACGTGCTTGAATGTTACTTTTGAGAAAGCAGTCGACATCGAATCGATGCTTTGCTTGTCGCCTCCGATATCGCTTCGGACATCCCCGCGTATGATCCCGTCAGCGATTGTTTTGAATCGCTCGTAGCCTTCCTCGAGCGTCACCTGATATGTCTGAGCCAAATGCCCAGACAAATATCCGGGATCGTATGAAACGAGATTTTCAAAATCCCAATTCAAACGCGAAATATATTCCGGTAGCACGGAGGTTGAAGCGGGAACCGGCACATCATCAAAATCACGCGAAACGCTTCCGCTCGCGTAAGACCAGTTGGTCTTTGTAACAGTTCTTGATTGCTGATTGCCTTCCGAGTCCGTGTAGTATTCGGTGTCTTGGTAATCGTCTCCACGTTGGCCCGTATAATCGGTCCAAGATGCGGCATCGAAAGTCCAATACGGCACGTAGACCGAATCGGCTTTGTCCTGGGTCGCCATTGTCTTGAGAGCGCTAGGTGCGAACCACCTCGAAGACGTCCAATTCGACAGCGCCTTTTGTGCGTCTGAGGATGTAACCGAAAACGGCAAAACGCCCTCAGGGGCGACAAGTGGATCGGCGGCCTTGGGTTGTGCGACAAGTTTTGCGCCGCAGAAATCGCAGCTGGAGGCGGTGGTTGGCGGAATAAACGTTACCGTTGCTCCACAGCTATTGCAGGTGATCTGAAGCGCGTTTGACGCGATGGGCTGCAATTCCAAACCGCCCTTTTTGAGGAAGGTCTCAAAATCCTGTTCGACTACGTCCGCCAGATTCACGGCAATCGTTTTCTGAGCGTCGCAATACGGACAAAGCAACTTTCCAACAGCGGGGTCAAAGACCATATCCGCAGCACAGTTCTGGCACGAATGCCGTTTTATTTGTTCATTTTCTTGATTCGACATAGCAATTTTTGTTGTTCAATTTAAGCGGAAGGGTATGCGTCTGAACGCAGCCGACACCAACAAATCCATTCGATAAAACGAATCAATTGATCATCCGTTTCTCGATATGTTCATGCCAGTTAAAAAATTCAACCACCTGTTTCGAAGATGTTTGGGTTTCAAATACTCCGTAATTCCCCAGGCTTCTCCGTGGTATTTGTGATGATCAACGTGGATTTCGGAAAGAAATCTCAAATAGTAAATCGAGTTCTCAACAATCTGTGATTGCTTGACGAGCAACTGGCCGTTTTCACTAACCAGCCGGAATTCCCTAGGGTACTTTATACCGTAGGTGTTTCTACGGAATTCGACCGGTTCCACTATTCTGGCGTGATCCGCTTCGATTCGGTCATCTTCCACAAAAAAAAGTCGTGTTGATCTCTGAAGCGAAGCTTCTTCGACAAAATCGTAGTAGACGGCGGTGGCATATGGCAAATGAACCCGTCCGCGGCTCCATTCCGAGATCGAGGCCGCGAGCCAGCGAGAATCGCGATGATGGTCGTGATAACCCGTTCCGCGAAATTTTGTCGGATGGCGTTTTCCTTTGGAATCGATGATCGTTACACGACCGCTGACATCGGATCGCGGCGCTACGATATTCCAATGGTGAATGCCTTTGGTAAACCCGGTTGATTTTCGTGTTCCCATGTCGTATTCAATCGACAGCCATTCAAACTTGGCTCGAATCCTGCGACGTTCTCCCAATGGCATGTCGATCGTTACAAAATATCCATTTCCATACGGTGCAGATCCATATTCAAAACGATTCCTGCCGATTTCGCAGACTGGAGATTCGGTTGATGCGCTGAACCTCGCGTTCTCATACTCGTTGGTGATCTTGCAAACGGGTTTGCCGTCTCGATAGAGGACGAAAACAACGGCCGGAATCCCGCTTTCGGTTGAAGCGGCACGTCCGGCACATTTTCCGTTGTATCTTGGCGAGAAAACGAAATTGTCGAAGAATGCGATGACTATCGAATCGCGACCATCATCGCTGATGGCATCGAAATACCACCATTCATATTCTTCATCCGATTTGGGTCCCGACCAGACATCGTCGCTAAACGAAGACAGGCAGGCCAGGACATCTTTCGATTCTGCTGCGGAATCCTGGGTCATATGTTTGAGTTATGGAAAACCGGAATCGGATTCACTATGCTACACAGAAGATTCCAAAACAAGGGAGGCGAGCTTGTATCCTGCAGTTCGTCGGCCGTCCGGGATTTTCGAAATTATTTCCGAAGCCGGGGCTCAATCAAGATTACCGCTTTGTTTTGAAACAATTGTGGCAAACATTCACGACTTTTTTGAATCTTGATGTATGGCTCTTCCCTAATTTTTGGAGGAATTCAATTGATGAAAAGTAGTCTTAAAGCTGTCGTGCTTGCAGCGCTGGTCGTTTCTGTTCTCTTGTTGTCGGCTTGCCCTAAAAGAGTCAGCATTGGTGATATTGAGGCCAATCCGGGGCGCTATTTTGACAAGGATGTCGCAATCGCTGGAACGGTTACGAATTCGTATGGCGTTTCGATACCGCTTGCGGGTGAAGGCGGCGGCATTTACAAAGTGGATGACGGAACGGGAACGATTTGGGTAATTACAAAAAGAAGTGTTCCGGCCAAGAACGCACAGTTGGGCGTAAAGGGAAAAATTCAAAACGGTGTCACATTTGGCGGGAAGAACTACGGTCTCGTTTTGATCGAAGACGATCGTAGATTCAAGAAGAATTAACAATCCAACTAAAGATTGTCTGGGATTGATTGGGTGGTTGCAGGCAATCGCATTTTTCGCCCAATATAAGCTTAACCCCGGGTCATGATTCACATTTTGAATCGTCGTCCGGGGCTTTTCTTTCCCTAAACCCTCCGAAAGACGCGAGACTCACGGTGTTAATTCCCACAACTTGAACCACCACTTAGAATGGTATTTCGTTGAAGGCCCTGGATTCGGTTACAATTCGGTTTTCGGATTATTGAATGAACCGTCAAAAAATCGATATTCTTGAGCGACAGTTTGATCGCCTCCATAGACGGTGGGAAAAGATGTTCGCGTCCGGAAATGATCAAATTCCCGGAAACTTGAGTTCAGAAAGCATAATTCAAGTTATTCGTGCGGCGGCGATTGTTGAACAGGCTTTTGGTGGAATGACCAGTTCACTCTGGGATGATCCGTTCGAATGGACGTTGCCGGAGGCGTTCGGGGATTCAGGAAAGCTTCGGCTCTATTTCCGCGAAGTAAAGGAAGCAATCGACCGAGGGTTTGCCTGTTTGAAGGATGACGCGGAACTTTCCAAAAACTTGATAACGCCGTTTGGCGAAAAGGTTCTTGGCGCGTTTCTCGAAGAAACCCTTTCAAAAGCTGAAGATCTCACCTGCAAGGCGGAACCGGGGGCTTGAATCGATATCATCGAGTCGGATTTCGAGGTTCATTTGAATACCGGTAGCGTTATCTTAATCGCACTCTTCAAATGACTTGATCCGGTCTTTCGGATATTGATTGTTCGAAAATCATCGTAGCAACCTTCGCGTTCGCTGGAAGATGGCGCCGGAAATGATTTTCAATGAACCTCAGGGGAGGTTTGCACGTAGCAATGGAAGCCCGTGTTTATATGGGAATCCATGCCATTTTGATAGGAAACAGATATGCATTGTCCTCGTTGCGGAACGGCACAACAGGCGGAAGCCGTCAAATTTTGTTCAAAATGCGGGATGCCTCTCGGTTGGGTTGCAGAGATCGTAAGGAATGGCGGGGAGCTTCCGCAACTTGCGAGAATGGCGCAAGGCGGGATGTTGACGCGAGGGAACGGATTAAAGTTTTCATTGATTTGGTTCCTGCTTATCGTTTTTCTTATTGTTCCACTTATCGCTATTTTGGGGGGCGAGGAGATTGTCGCGATTCTCGCCGTAATCGGTTCGATCGGAGCGATAATTCTGGCGGTACTTTCGTTCTTGTTTCTTAAACCCGCGGTGAAACCTTCATTGCAACTCGATGCGAGGGTCAGGGACGTTGGGAACGTCACCGGATATCAGTCCGCGCAAGGCACCTTGCCTCCCGCTGACTCGCAATCTGCGAACGCGGAAGTTTCCGCCTCGCCCCAATGGAAGTCATTTGACACAGGTGAACTGGTTTCTCCAGGGAGCGTAACGGAAGGCACTACCAAACTTTTGCAAATGGAAAAGGACGAATCATAGGAGAGGGAATTCGTGATCATTTATTGTCCAAGATGCGGTAACGAGCAACAGGCGATGGGTTTGAGATACTGTCCAAGATGCAGGTTCGAAATTGAGGGACTCCCAAATTTGGTGCTTTCAGGTAGAGTGGGGTCGAGAGAGAAAGATGATCCCAGCCTCGTATCGCCAAAAATTCTGGGTTTGAAGCAGGGCGGAATCATGTTGCTTGCGGGAATTTTTATCGTCCCGATCCTTGGCGTTCTCCACTCTTTGTTGGGTTTTCCGTCGGAAATCATTGGGCTTGCCGCTGTAACGTTCTTTCTCGGAGGTATTCTTCGCGCTTTGTACGCGCTGATCTTTCAACCGCACATCAAAGTTTCGCCCGAAAGCGCGGGGTTTAAATCTTCGCTTAGGCAGACGTTTTTGCAGGAACCGGTCTCCGGCAAAACACTTCCTCAACCGGCCGAACCGATTGCAAATTGGGACCAAATGATGGCGGAGCGAAAGATCAATTGGCGGGAAACCGAACCGTTGGGAGTCGAAAGGGAAACCTCGCAATCAAGAGAGCGAGAGTAGATTTGGATGGGGACCTGAAGGTTCCCTCGTCATCAAATAGTGAAAGGCCCTGAGGATTACCGACCTTGCCAGAATCCAATCCTGGTCTGGTGCGTGCCTTTTCAGAGCCTTCTAAAATATTGGATCAACTAGTTCTCAGACTTTGTCGGAGCGGCATCTTTGCTCGTGGATTCGGTCTTACCTTGATCCACAGCGTCCGATTTGCTTCCTTTGGAGTCTGCTTTTTGTTTCACCGCCTCCTCAGCCTTCTTTGTAAGCTCATCCTTGTTCTTGTCGTAAATTTCGTCGAAGATTGCGAGTTTCCAACTCCCGTCCTCTTTTACGAAATTCATATCGTCCCATTTTTCACCGCCGGGTTCTTTCACCGATAGTGTCGCCTTTTCGCCATCGATTTTCTCATCCTTGGATTCCAAAGGTTCGGTCATCTTCGTGAAAGCCCCGATTGTAAGAGTATCGACCGCGTTCTTATCGGTAACTTTGGACTGAAGATCCATAAATTCGACCGATTTCTTCGAAAGCGAGGCCTTTAAGCCCTCATCGTCTTTCGCGATTAAAGCCCTAGAAAATGCATCCAGCGCGGCTTTTGGTGAATCGAACGTTGCCGGTTTGGGTTCATTCGATGTTTCGGGAGATGAAACGGGAGCCGGTGACTCGACCGGGCCTGTTGTTTCCTTTGTTGAAGTTTGGCATGCGCCAAGTAGAAAAACTGCCAATAAAAATGTAATTGCGATTCTCATGTTCTGTAATCTCCATGGACAAGCAAAAATGCCGGTCCCAAAAAATAACACTCCTTCGAGTCAGAACGAACGGGAAAGGAGTGTCTTGCAAAGTTTTTTAAGAAAAATCAATAACCGATCGCTTCTCCGTCGCTCCTCGAATCAATCGCACCCAGGCGAACGCCTTTTGAATCGACGGCAACGGCTGTTGCGGATGCGATATTCATTGGAGAAGGCGTGAACTTGTGGCCCATGGCCTCCATTTGTTTGCGCGTGTCGGGCGAAAGCCCGTATTGCTCCCAAATTGTAAGATCGGGAAGCCATTGATGATGAATTCTGGGTGCATCCAAGGCCTCCTGGATGTTCATGCCATGATCAATCATGTTCATCGTAGATTGAAGTACTGCCGTAATGATTCTCGGGCCGCCGCGAGCGCCTACGGCGAACCAGAATTTGCCATCCTTGTCGAGTACAATCGTCGGTGTCATGGAAGATAACGGGCGCTTCCTGGGACCGACCGCATTTCGCTCTCCCTGAATCAGGCCAAAAAGATTGGGTTTGCCCGGACGCGCTGCGAAATCATCCATTTCATCATTGAGCAGCACTCCCGTCCCCTTGGCTGTTACGGCGTTGCCATAGAGATTGTTGATCGTGTAGGTATTCGATACTACATTTCCAGAAGGATCGATAACTGTGAAATGGGTTGTTTCCATTCCTTCTTGTCCGTATGGTTTTCCGGGCCCGATCTCATTGCTTGGTGTCGCTTTGGAGGCGTTTATCGTATCGCCGCGCAACTTTATATATTCGCCGGATAGAAGCTTTGCTACGGGGACGTCGGAGAAATCAGGATCTCCCATGAATTCCGCACGATCTGCAAATGATCGCCGAAGCGCCTCGTTTAATAGATGGAGTCGTTCCGAAGAGTCCTGCCCCATTGAAGCCAGATCATATCGTTCCAACATCCCAAGCACCTGGAACATGACGATCCCGCCGGATGAAGGAGGAGGCATCGAAATTATGGTATTTCCCCTATATTTTCCCTGAAGTGCGGTTCTTTCCTTTACTTCGTAGTTCGCGAGGTCGGCCATTGTGATCAAACCGTTATTCCTCGCCATGTCTTCAGCGATGAGACGGGCAGTTACACCCTTGTAGAAATCCGAAGCCCCGGTTTTTCGTATCCGCTCAAGCGTTTTTCCCAAATCCGGTTGCTTTAGCGTGTCTCCTTCATCGTAAAAGTCACCATTGTTTAGGAAAATGCGTTTGCTGTCCTCGTATTTTTCCAGATTGCCGCGATATGACTTGAATAGCTCAGCGAGTCTGTAGCTCAATACAAAACCATTTTTGGCAAGATTTTCCGCGGGTTGAACAACTTCAGCCCAGGAAACCTTTCCGGAGCCATATTTTTTAAATGCAAATTCAAGCCCGGCGGGAGTTCCCGGAACGCCGGCGGCTCGATAACCGATAACCGAACCTCCCTCGCCTCGAATCAGTTCACCCTTTTCATCGACGTAGATGTCTCTTGTCGCACCTTGTGGCGCCATCTCGCGGTAATCGATGGCCGCGGTTTTGCCGTTGTCCAATCTAATGAGCATAAACCCACCGCCACCGAGATTGCCTGCCTCGGGATACACAACGGCAAGTGCGAGACCGACGGCAACTGCCGCATCGATTGCATTGCCGCCCTTTTTCATGATCGAAGCGCCAATCTCCGAGGCAAGCTTGTGCTGAGATGCCACCATCGCGTTCTTCGCCCTAACAGGTTCCCGCCATGCTGGAAAAACTTGAATTGCAAGTAGAATCGCTACGAACGACGCCGATAGAAGTAGTTTACCGATTTTCGTTTTCATGAAGCGGATTTTACCAAAAACAAAACAGAATCTGAACATGGTGTTTGCGGTCAAAGCGGTTCTGAATTGTGTTAAGCTTCTCAACATCAAGAATTAATAGTGTCGTCACCAGTTAACTATGCGCTTCAGGGAATCTATTTCGCTTTCCGCCCTTTTGCTGCTCTTGTCGCTCAATCAGCCTTTTTTGGGTCAGGACATGGTGCGCACGGGGTTATCGTTTGAATTTGAAAGCGTTCTTGCACCACAAACCACGGAAACTCTTGGGGGAGCGATTTCGCCGTCCCTGCCTCCCGCGGACCCTTTGATGCAAAGAGATGTTGCCGGGCGTCCCGGAGTAAAAATCGGAATAGACCGGAGTGGTCTAGTAAGGGTATCCGCAACAGAATTGGTGGCCGCCGGCTTCGATATCGGGTCTGATTCCACGAATTGGCAGCTATTTTCTCGTGGGACGGAAGTGCCGATCATCGTTGGCGAGGGAAACGGTTTTATAGAGTTCTTGGGAGTTTCAGTTGAAACCCCCGAATCGCGCGAAACGATCTATTTTTTGGTCGTTGGTGACGTACCGGGCAAGCGGATAAAGACACGTAAATTTGGCCGTTTGTCGGCCCCGGTTGATAATCCCGGGTTTTATGACGAGTATTTCCGAAAGAACCGGGCAGTCTATGTAACCACCGTCTTGAACCGTAATGCGGAGAACTTTTTTGGCGAGGTCATAAATACAAGCGGTTCGAACATCGGATTCAGTTTGCCGGGGTTGCTTACGGGAACCGTCGAAATTGAAATCAAGGTTCAGGGTTTGACTGAGGCCGTTCACAAAATCAAACCGACGCTGAATGGCGGTGTTTTGGAGAGCATTGACGGTGCAAACAGAGAATCATTTACCAAGAAATACTTTGTCGATAGCTCGGCGCTTTTGGAGTCAGGAAATACTCTAAATCTGAAAAGCGAATTGGGTTCAAGCGATATAAGTTTGCTTGATCACTTGAAGATCAGATTCCGACGATCATACAAAGCAAATGCTGACCGTTTGTGGTTTGAAACAACCGACTACAAAAAGTCCGATGCGACGGGTTTCAGCGAACCCGGGATTCGGATTTTCGATTTTACCTATCCGGGCGTTGTTAGCGAATTGGGCAACATTCCAACCTTAGCTGGAAAAAGCGGATTTGGCTTTCGAATGCCCTCATACCGAAAAGGAAAGTATTTTGCTACTACCTCCTCCGGTTTGATAACCGCATCTAGCATCGCCTCGAACACGCCTTCAAATCTTGGAGCGGGCGGGAATGCCGCTGAATTCGTGGTGATAACGCATTCAAATTGGTTGGCATTGGCAAATCAATGGGCTGCGTTTCGCGCCAATGATGGATTCTCGACTAAAGTCATTGATGTAGAGGATGTGTTTGACGAATTTGGCTACGGACAGCCGACGGCCGACTCGATTAAGGCTTTCCTAGATTACGCGAACGCAAACTGGGCAACACCTCCTCAATACGTTTTGCTTTTGGGTGATGGAACGTACGATCCTAAAAATATTGGTGGACAAGGATTCGCGAATTACGTTCCGGCGAAACTCGTCGACACCGCATACGAAGAAACCGCTAGCGATGATGCTTTGGCGGATTTTGACGGCGACGGACTTGCGGAGCTGAAAATCGGTAGAGTTCCAATTCGAAGTGCTACGGAAGGAAGCGCAGTGCTGGCAAAGCTCCAGCAGTTTGAGTCGGGTTTGGCAAATGCACCATCGAGAGGAAGCCTTTGCGTCAGCGATCTTAACTCGGGTTACGATTTCCAGATGTTGTGTCAGAACTTGCAGGACGAGCTTCCCGCGACGATTCCGAAAACGAGCATAAACCGCGGGGATGCCGGAGCCCGAACATCACTTCTTTCCCAAATAAACTCGAACCGTTATTTGGTGAATTATTCGGGGCATGGTTCTTCAACTGTTTGGGCGACATCCACTTTTTTTGGTGTCAATGATGTACCGGCTCTTGCCAATGATGAGCCGTCATTGTTCACAATGCTGACATGCCTTAACGGTTATTTTATTCGTCCTTCGCTCGACAGTTTGAGCGAGGCGCTTTTGAAAAAGGGCACCGGAGGCGCGGTCGCAGTTTGGTCTTCGAGCGGAACCACCACGCCGGATGTTCAAGAAGTGATGGCGACGGGGTTTTATAGCCAACTCCTAAACGCAAAAGCTCCGAATCGTTTGGGGGCATTGGCGAATGACGCCAAGGCGACGTTGTCGGCGGGCAATGATGTGCGTCTTTCGTGGGTTCTTCTAGGTGACCCCGCAACCAAAGTTCGGTAGCCGGGAGATGCGCTTTAGGGCTGGATTCGGATCATATACGAACAAACCATTACCGGCTGGCCGGCGGAGATCGTTACCCGCTGGCCGATAGGAAGTTCCTTGCCGTTTATCATCGCCGGATTTTTGCCTTCGTTAATGACCGAATATCCGCCCGTACGATCGCGTACGACGAGCAAATGCCTGCGGCTTATTTCGGGATCTCCCTGGAGCATTACGTCCACAGGCTTTGATTTCGAACCCCTTCCGACAACGACCTGGCTCTGAAAAACCGGCAATACCTGCTGTCTGACGCCTCCTTTCCAGATTTCGATCATGAAAAGCGCGCTCCGACGAGGATTCACCGCCGTCATTTCCTCTGCTTGCGCCAACGGCGTTACCGGAGCGGCCGAAGCCGGAGACTGAAATGCGGGACTCGATGGCTGGTGAAACTGGGGAGATGCGGGAAACGGGTTTACGTGATTCGGGGAAACAGGATTCTGCGCCGGTTTGACGGCGGGTCTTTGACGCGCGAGCACCTTGGTATTTCCCGACGAAGCTTCTTCCCAACTGTGTTGAACCCGAACATCACCGTCTTCCAGGGTACCGTCAACTCTTAACTCGACCGCGAACGACTTGGTTTCCAGCTTCTTTTTGCCCGCGATTTCCCTAGCCCGCTCGGCAAGGACATGATAAAGACCTTGTTCAAGCCCGCGCCGCTTTGCGCCCTGCCATTCCTTGTCGTCTCTTTCGCTTAGGAAAATCAGGTATTCTGTGGGGATAATCGTCGTGCCTTGCGGCAACGGAACCATTTCTCGTTCCATGACCGCTTCGACCGCATGCGCGATCTTAACGATGAATTCTTCGGCTTCGCTTCGCGGTTTTATCTGGGCGTCACGCGCCGCCTTCTCCAGCACCAGCTCGGCAGTCTCACCATCAATCCAACGTCTGACTTTTTCAAGTACGCTCACATTCTTTCCTCATTCTTCGGAAATGTAGGATCCGTAAACCCAGCCTTTGTCTGCATATGCGGGATCGCTCTTGGGCCTACCGTGCTTGATTATAACAACTTCGCGCCAATTGTTCGACGCTTGAAGAATTTCAACTTTCGAACCTTTTGTAACCATTCCGATAGGCCGGTTCGAAGTGTTTGGAGCCGGACGCAGGTTTATATCGGTCGTCGCCGTTCCCGTTTTCACCGAAGTTCCGGAAAATCCGGAAAAGATGGGCTTTCCAAGCAAGTAATTGTAGGTAAAAAGTAGGCTTCCGGCAAAAACCGCAAGCAGCATAAACAAGGTGCCGGCCGCTTTCAAAAACCTTCTTCCACGACCGCGCGCGGTTGTTGGGATTTCGACGACGGGAGGCGATGGTTCGAGAATCTTCTCAGGCGTTGCGACGACCGGCGGCTCGAGAACCAGTGGGTTCCGTTTTTGTTCGTATGGCGGAACTTTGGGTTTTGACAACGGCGTGGTTGGAAGCACCGACTCCAATTTCAACTTTTTACTTGTATCAAAGGCCGGTTTTTGGGGTGCATTTGGCGAGAACCCCAAAGCGATTTGCGCCTGCGGGGTGGTATGGCGTCGAGAAGCGACGGCCGTTACAACTCTTCCATCCAACTCATCGAAAAGTTCGTTCAGAGCTGATAGTTCTTCCCAAAATTCAAGTACGGATTGGTGTCTTTCCGAAGGATCATTGCGGGTCGCTTTTCCAAGCACGCGAGATAGATCGCGAGACCATCGGCGATTCCTGGAGTCAATCGGGAGCTCTGTAATTGGATGGTTTGCGAAATGACGCGGTGATTCACCCGTGAGGAGCGTATACGTTGTTTTCGCTAGAGAATAGACGTCCGCGGCCGGAGTTAGTTCCGCGATACCCAATTCCGACGTATTTCCGACGGCAAGCGGCGAATGTTCCGGCGGGGCATAAATGTTTGTCCCGACCCGCGTGATCGGGCTTTCTGAACCAAGTGAACGGGCAACTCCAAAATCAGCGATTTTCACCACTCGCTTGTCCAAAGTAAGCAGCAGATTTTGCGGTTTTATGTCGCGATGGATGATTCCGAGACGATGCGCATGCGCCAACCCCGCACAAATTTGTTCCAAATACTCAAGCGCGTTTTGCGGAGACAATCTTCGTTCACGCATTTGCCGGGCGAGATCTCCGCCCGGCAGATATTCAAGAACGAGGTAGTGGAAGACAGTGCCTCTCAAATCCTTTGCAGTACCGTGTCCAAGCCGCGAGATTATGTTCGGATGTCGAACGCGATCCAATGAAATCGCCTCGTTTTGAAAGTTTTCAACGAGCGTGCGTTCCAGATCTGGATCAAGATCGTTTTGGAGAAACACGTTGAGGGCCTTGATTACCACCATACGATGCGGCGAAGCTGTCGAAGCACGCGTGTCGGAAGCGAGGAAAACCTCGGCATAACTTCCTCTACCGAGTTTCTCGCGAATGTCGTATCTGCCGTCGAGCCGGCAATTGTTCAAGACAAGGTCCCTCATATGGCGTCCCGGTGCATTATAGCAAAGAACAAATCCGGCAAGTTATACGTTCAATAGACAACAAAGTTCGGTTGTCGAACCATGCTTTTACGTTATGCCGTTTTGGGATAACATTGCTGGGATAAAGGGTTTGAGGCGTGACGGAGCAAAATAAAAACACACGGGGTTTTTCGTTCGACTGGCTTGTTGGCGGAATATTGACCAAGGTCGGAGACACCTTCGATCGAATAACGGGTCGCGGGTGGAATCCCTCGAGCAGTCTTGCAACTAGCAAGCTTGAAGAGAAACTGAAGTTTCTTCTTGATGAGGATGCAAAGGACGGCGAACTTGGCGGGAAATTTGTTCCGCATGTGATCACGCTCAAGATCCAATGGAATAAATTCGCGGCCGATTCGGAAGACGAGCTCGAAAAACTTCGTACCGAACTCCATGCTGCCGCTGTTAATCATATCAACGACAAGCTTTATCACACCTTTGCACCGATTCAAATTGATATCAAGACAGATTACTTTACCGAAGGAGTTCGCTTGATCGGCAGTTTCGGTGAGTTCGGTCCTGAAGACGATGAAGCCGCCGTTAACGTCACTTTGCCGAGTATTTCCATCGAAGATGCTGGCGGGGTTCGCCGTGCCAACGTGAGTCTCGAAGAATCTTCCGGACAAGCAGTTTCCGTGGAGATGCCGGTTTATCGCTTGCACTCAATGGTTGAAGGAAAGGTTATCGACAAGGAACTGGACTTCAATATTCAAAAAAGGTTTTCGATTGGTCGGGGTGCCGAAAATGATATCGTGCTTTCTCACGCGAGCGTTTCAAAAGCACACGCGGCGCTTGCGATCAAGGACGGAGAACTTATCATTGCGGATACCGGTTCTACAAATGGAACATTCGTCGAAGGCGGGCGGATAGCTTACGGGAAGGCAATGCCTGTCGAGGGCAAATCAATCCGTCTTGGAAGTATCGATGCACAGATAGAAGTCCTTCGAAAAGCTTTGCCGGTGGTGGAAGTGGAACCCACGCAGATTGAAGTGGGCGTTGAGCCGACCGCTTTGCCGCAAACCGAAGCCTTCTCGGCACCTGTTCCGGTCGCTGCGCCCGAAGAGAATTCAGCTCAAGAAACCGTCGCATTTCAAGACGAGTTAACAAATATCGATCCATTGGACGAAATAAAGCCAGTCACCTCAAACACTTCGTCCGATTGGGCCGATTTCGGCGATTCAAGCGAGGGATCAACTCCAAGAGATGAGCGGGAAAAATCGGGTCAAGTAGAACCCCATTCCCGGACTAAAGAGGACTGGGAGATTTGATGTTTGTTTTTTTCCTTTTTCAGCTTGATTTGAACAAGTTGCGACCGGAGAACCTTTTCGGTGCGCAGGTGTTGGAGCGTACACCGGCGGCGCTCACGATTGCGTATCTGATCGGAATTGCGATCCTTTTGGCCTTTCTTTTTGCATCCTTCATAGGCAATTTCTATCGCCCGCAATTCAATTTCGAAATCGGACTTCCAAAGTCGGTCAGAAAAAAACTGGCGAGTACGGCAACCAATAGAAGTCTAAGGATTTGGCAGACAGTTTTTGTACTTCTCGCGATCACTGTTTTTGGTTATCACGTCTATTGGACGTATTGGGCCGATGAATACAACGAACAGTTTCAGGCGTTAAGTTACAAGGATTTGAGGTATCGCAGGACTACGGCCGCGAACCTGCGCGGTTGGATGTTTGATCGTTCGGGGGAATTGGAAAAGGCAATAGCGTTTTACAAGAAGGAACCTGATGGGCAAATCGTACGGGCCTATACTTTGAAACAGGAAATGGCTCATCTGCTTGGTACCGAACGCGGAGTTCCGGGGCTTGAGAGGACGCTTTACCAGAAGGCAGATGATCCGATGCCGGAAACGTGGGAGATTCTTACGAAGGTAAAAGAGAAGGACGAAGGCAAGCGCGACGTACGAATCACTATTGACAGTGATCTTCAGGTTTTTTTGAGAGACGTCTTGAAAGGGCAAAAGGGCGCGATCGTCGTCATGGATCCGCAGAAAGGAGACATCTTGGGGATGTATTCCAATCCGACCTTTGACATCGAAAAAGCGCAGGGAATCGATGAATGGCTTCGACTCGAAGGCAATAGTCGTGACAAGCCATTGGTAAACCGGGCTTTGGGAGAATATTACGTGCCCGGTTCGACATTTAAGACGTTTACCATGACTGCCGCTTTTAGAGCGGGTCGGGAGCGGTCGGTATTTGTCGCCACACCCGAAGGCTTTCAGCCAAAAGGCTCGGGTAGGCCGATTCGAGATTATGGCGGAAGTTGCACGCGATGCGGGCCGCTTGGAATCAATGAAGCGTTTCAGTATTCAAGCAACCAGTATTTTTCGCAGTTGGCGATCTCGGTCGGAAAAAAACAAATATCAGATCTAGCACGCCTGCTCGGTATAAAGCCCGTCGAGACGCCTGCTGAAGCGACCAAGGCCGGATTCTTTCCTGATATCTGGAACACCAGCAACGACAAGATCGCAAATTCAATCGCCCCGATTCAATCGACGATTGTTACCGGTAAAACGGTCTCTGCGTATGATGTCGGGCTTGAGGGTATCGGACAGGGATATGCGGGCCAGATGACCCCGTTCCAAATGGCGCTCGTCGCTTCGGTGCCGGCGAATCTGCAGGGCAAATTGATGAAGCCAAAGATCGAGTATGATCGTCCTCCGGAGTCGTACTCGCAAGTGGTAACACCGCGGCAGGCGGCTCAAATGCGGCAAATCATGTCTTTGGTTCCGAGCGCCGGAACCGCTCGAGGGGCTTTCGCATCTGTAAACGCCGCCGGTATAAAAACCGGTGGAAAAACGGGTTCGGCCGAAAAGCAAGCTCCGGTTTATGATTCAAAAACCGGAAAGTTAAAGACGGTTACAAAAAAGCGCAGAAATAAAGATGGGGAATTGGTCGAATACCAGTCGCCTGTTCTTTATTTGCGGACCGATAGTTGGTATGTGTCGATCGCGCCGCTCGATCGTCCGTCGATCGTCATCGCCGTTGTGGTCGAATCCGGTGGCGGAGGAAGTAAAACCGCAGCGCCGATCGCGGCCCGTGTTGTTCTTAAAGCGCGCGAGTTGGGATTGCTTTCCGGTATCAAGGGAGGGACGAAGAAATGAAAAGCCGTGCTTCATCCCATTTCTTTATACTTGTCGTGATCGTCGGAATCTCGGCTATCGGTCATTATTCGATCTATTACGGCGCGCTGATTCGCGGCTACGAAGCGCCGATGCTCACCGGGTTTCGAAATCTCGCGATATTGTCGTTGCTCGCGTTTCTTCCTGTCGTTTTCGCGAAAATACTCAGATATAAAGGCAATTGGACGATCTATACTTCCGCGGTGCTCTTGTTTTCCATCGGCTTGACCGCCCAATTCCGACTTTTCAGCGACCCCGAATACATCTCCAGAAGCGATAAGGCCGAGGCGCGGAAAGACAAGGTACGCGTAATCCAGGAACATTACATCAAGGAGAATTACTCCGCCGAGAAGAAGAGGATGATGGGGCTTCCTCCGACACCTCCGTCTCCGGTCGATCTTTCCGAGGAGACGCCAAGGTCTTCCGGGGTTTACCTTCCAGAGGTTCTCGTCAGCGGAAAAACGCTGATACCGCTTTTTGCGATCACTTGTTTTCTCGGCGCCTTTATTCTCGCAAGGAACAGGAATGTGCTCGATGCACTGCAGCGCAACGGGTTTTTGATCGTGATGCTGACACTCGGTCCCTTGCTGTTGGCGGCGATTACCTCACGTGCGGGCAAGTCGATAGGGAACATGACGCCCTGGGAGCTCTCGAAAATCCCGTTTCTAATTGGTTTTGCGGCGATTTTGGCGGTTTTGTATCAGAATTTGGCTCGCACCTATTGGGGGCTCCCGAGGGCCAAGGATGTCGTGCCATTGGTCGTGATGGCGGTGCTGCCGTTTTTCCCGTTTTTTGTACTCAAGGATTTCGGTCAGATGATGGTTTTCAGCTCGGTTTACGTAACGCTGTATTTCATCGCCGTTCGCAGGTTCTCGCAACGATTCGTACTCATTGGAAGCGTTGTTTTGCTGGCCAGCATTCTCGTAGTCAGTGCGTTGCCTGATAAGACGCAAGAGAAGATTCCATTGCTCCCAACGCTCGCCAAACCGGTCAAGAAAGTTCTGCCTGACAGGATTCAACAGAGATTTCACCTATGGCTCGATGGTTTTAATCCTCCTGAACCTGACACTGAATGGTGGAAAGATAGTTACGACGCATACTTCAAGCAGCTCGTTAAGAGAAATCCGGATTTGCCGGAGATGTTGAAAGAGGATCCAAATCTCCAGAAATCCATAAATGTTGACGCTTGGTTTGACCAATTGGCGTTTCAGCCCGCTCAAGCGACTTTTGGGTTGGCCTCGGGAGGGACGACCGGGCGGGGTTTTGGCCTTGGTTACGTCGAGTTGATACCGGTTGCGGACTCCGATTACATATATGCCGCAATTGCGGAAGAGCTTGGACTTTTGGGGGGATTGCTGTTAACCTTTGCCCTGATTGTACTGGTTAGCGCTGGTGTCAGAACCGCTTTAGATTCAAGAGATATGTTCGGAAAACTGTGTTCGGTGGGTCTCACCGCGTTCATTGGTTTCCAGGCGCTGGTCAATATAGGCGGCATTACCCGGGCCCTGCCGATGACCGGGATTACGTTGCCGTTCGTCAGTCATGGCGGATTCAGTCTGATCACAAGTTTCATTATGTTGGGCATGCTAATGGCGTTTTCACACAGAAACGCCATTGACAGGGAATTGGATCAGGCAGTTTAGATTTTGCACCGAACTTTTTGCCGCATGAGCACTCGATATTTTGGGGGATTCGAATGAACAACAATCACTTTCGAATTAGGGCCGCCGTGGTATCTGACCGCGGACTTAGCAAAAAACGACCGCAAAACGAAGATTCCTTTTTGATGTTGGAGGATAGCGGTCTCTTTGCTGTGGCTGACGGTGTTGGCGGAGCCCAGGCCGGCGATGTCGCTTCAGAAATGGCCACCGAGATTTTGGGTGAGGCATTTATCAATTTGAACGAGGGTGGTGATCCGGAAGCGCGCATGAAGGCTGCGATCGAGCAGGCGAATGCAGCGATTTTTCAAATGTCCCAGGATCTTCCGTCACTGAGCACGATGGCGACAACGTTGGTTGCTCTCCATATTCATGACAACATCGCCACGATTGGTCATGTCGGTGACTCAAGACTTTACAGAGTCGATGACATAGGCATGCTCTTTAGGGAAACGCAGGATCATTCGGTTGTTGAGGAAGAGGTAAGGGCGGGACGCATGACCCGTGAGCAGGCTGAGAACCACCCCAGCCGAAATGTTATCAGCAGGGCTTTGGGAGCCGAATCGACCGTCGAAATCGACATGAAAACGATTATGTTCGATCCCGGCACTACCTTCCTGATCTGTTCGGATGGAATTACCCGCCATATACCTGACAGTGAACTGCAGATGCTTCTTTCCGGAGACGAGAATCCGTCAGAAATATGCTCCAATTTGAAGGATTTGTGCTATGAACGAGGGGCAGAAGACAATCTAACGGCAGTCGTTGTCAAAGTATCCGCGGCCGAGGTTGCGCAAGAAGACGATTTTCCGGAGCTTGAACTTGAAGAAGATGTTTCAACCGTAGCATCGGTACGGACCGTTAACGCACCACCGACGCAACCTCTCAACGCCGCAGACCTCATCGAACTGGAAACCGAGGGGCTTCCGGCCGTTCCGATTTCCGATGTTGGAGCGTTGAACGATAGCGTGCCCGAACTCGAGATAGGTCGGTTTGACGATGAGGAGTCCCTGGAGGACACACTTGAGAATTTTGATCCCGACGACCAGTTGGCAGATGAGGAAGAAATCCTTTTGCCGACACGAGAGGGGATATCTCCACAAACCGGCATGCCTGAAACATCGGATTCCTTGCCGATGGTGCCGGAAGCAGGCCCTGGGTATGTTAGCGATGTAAAGTCCTATAGAGTCGATGAATTATCCGGGTCAGGAGTATTCGGCAAACTGATTTCCGGGTTTCTGTGGCTCCTTACGGGACTTGTCATCGGCGCGTTGGTTGGATACCTGCTTTTGAGCAGCATTCTCGGTCCGAGTCCGATCAGTGAATCTGCGGGTGGCGGAAACGAAGTGCTCAAGTACGAAATGCAAAGGAGATTGGTGGACGCGGATCCGGGCAAGTATCTTTCTGTTTACTCGACGGCCAAGCTTTCAACGGCTTCTGATTATTACCTTGTCGGTCGTGCCTATTTGATTCAGAAAAACTTTGGAGGCGCCAAAACGGCGTTTGAAAACGCACAGGAAGCCCTGAAGAAAGAAACCGGAGCAAAAAGCAGCGTCCTCGCCCATGATATCGCGGTTGGATTGGCAATCGCGGGAGATGAGCAGGCGCAAAAGAGTTTCGAATCTTTGACAAACCCAAATCAAGGAAACGCCGAGGAACCAAAACCCGAAGGCTAATTTACCCAGGAAAACGAAGATAACAGAAAAGACCGGCAATTTGCCGGTCTTTTTTTGCGAGCTTTCTGTTTGGCGTAGCTTCCAATCGCCTCACGATCGATTAAACGCAGCTTCCGAAAGCAATATTCCAGCGGCGACCGAGATGTTTAAACTTTCGACCGAGGTATTGATCGGAATACGAAAGATATGATCGGCCGCTTCCAATTCGGAGTCATCCAATCCATGTGCTTCGGATCCCATGATAATGAGAGGCGAAGACGGCCACAACGCGCCACGATAGCTGGATGCTCCTTTGATATCCGCCGCGATCGGGACAAAACCAGCTTCGCGAAATTTTGCGACGGCCTCAAAATACTCACGTTTACTTATTAGTTTCGAGCGGAATACCGAACCCATCGAAGCTCGCACGGCGGCGGGATGAAAAGGATCGCAACAATTCCCGCTAAATCCGATATAACTCGCTTCAAAAGCTTCCGCGGTTCTGATTACGGCTCCAAGATTACCCGGATTCGAGAGATTGTGGAGAAGGATCGCAACTTCTGACCCCTTGGAGTGTTCAAGCGGGGAAAATGCCGGGCGCCTGCATACGGCAACGACTCCTTGAGGATTCTTTGTTTCGCTAATTGTCGAAAGAAGGGAATCCGAGAGAGGGAAAAGCTGATAGGAATCCCCAGAGCGGAGTTCGGAAATGCGATCATGCTTTGCAATGAACTCCTTCGTTGCAAATACGGCTTCGATTTGAATGGTCGAGTTCCCGAGTTCAAAGAAAAGGCGCCGTCCCTCAACTACAAATCTTTCCGTATCTTTTCCATCGCGGACACGTTTTACGGCCTTCAGCCTTTCGTTTGACCGGGATGTAATCTCTTCAGCGAGAGGCATCTATTTCTTCTCTTCTATTCGGATCGTCTTGATTATGATTTTATCAAGCGGGCGTTCCCCGGGGGCCTTGTTGCCGGCGATTACCGAAACGTTCCCCATGCCCTCGATTACCTTTCCGAATACCGTATATTTGTAATCAAATTGAGGTTGTCGGGTACGCATGATGAAAAACTGAGAATTTGCGGAGTTGACATCACTACCCATTCGGGCCGCCCCAAGAATGCCGGGTTCGAATGGGATATCACTGAATTCGGCGGGTACATCTTCCTTATCAGAACCTCCGGCTCCGTCGTTTGAAGGGTCGTTGTCTTTTGAATTGGGATCGCCCGCCTGAATGACATCCTGGGAAATTCTATGAAACGCCACTCCGTTATAAAAACCGCTTTTCGCGAGCTCCTTGAATCGCGCCACCATCTCGGGAGCGATGTTTGAATAAAGCTCCAGCGTGATCGGACCGTAAGCGGCGGCGTTTTCCATTTCTATTATCGCGATCTCTTTGTCCGCAACCGGCTTTACATCGCGTTTTACGGTCGGAGCCGCTCCGACATCGCTTGCGGATTTCGGGCATGCAAAGGCAAAAACCGAAACTATCAAGAGAAAAAGAAAAAGGTATTTGTTCATAAGCGGGTCTATTTGTCGGTGTCTAAAAGTATCGTTACGGGGCCGTCATTTACAAGGTGAACCCTCATCATCGCCCGAAAAATACCGGTTTCCACCGCGATGCCATAAGATCTCATTTTGGCGACAAAACAATCGTAAAGTCGTTCGGCCTCTGCCGGCGGAGCGGCTTCGATATAGGAGGGTCGGAATCCTTTCTTCGCATTGCCGTACAAGGTGAATTGCGACACCACAAGCAAATCACCACCGACTTCCTTGATTGAGCGGTTCATCTTGCCGTCCGAGTCATCAAAAATCCTAAGACCGGCGATTTTATGGGCCAGATAATCGGCCTGAGCCTCCGAATCTTGATTTGAAACTCCGAGTAAAACGAGAAGACCGGCCCCGATTGATCCAACGATCTCTCCTCCGGTCTCTACGCTCGCATTCGTCACTCTTTGCACACAGGCTCGCATTCCTGGAAACATCGAATAGGGAACAACCCGGCTAGGCAGCGTCTTCGATATACACCTTTTCCATTACGACCGGTTCGTTGGGTTTGTCGCGATGGTCCGTATCTACCTCGGCAATCATGTCAACCACTTCCTGACCTTCAATTACCTGGCCGAACTTGGTATAACTTGGAGGAAGCGGGTAATCGGTATGCATTATAAAGAACTGAGAACCGTTTGTGTTTGGTCCGGCGTTTGCCATGGCAACCGTGCCCTTCGTGTAAGAACCCGCATATAGCGGCGATTGACGATCAATCTCATCGTCGAATTTTCCGCCCCACGCCGATTCACCGCCATAGCCCTCACCAAGCGGATCACCACCCTGAATCATGAAATTCTTTATAACGCGGTGAAATATCACGCCGTCATAGTAGTTCTTGCCGGCCAAAAGAATGAAATTCTCAGTCGTTTTCGGAGAATCCGATTCGAGCAGCTCAAATTTGATCGTACCCTTGTTTGTTTCGATAATTGCGGTTCTATTGGACATTCTAATCTCCCAAGATGAATCTTTCGATAACTTCGGCAACGCCGCAGTCATCGTTTTTTAATGTTGTATAAAATTCGGGTCTTGTAAGCAAACACGCATCAGCGTTTCCCATCATTACTCCGATGCCGGCAAATTCAAGCATCTCCAAATCATTGTGATTGTCTCCAACAGCCAAAATCTGATTTCGTTCGATCCCTAGCCGGTTGGCGAGAAAGTTAAGGCCCGATGCTTTTGAGCTGCCGGCCGGCAGTATATCAAGAAGTGTGAAATTTCTATCGGGGTAAACCGTTGCGAGAATATTCACGCTGCTTTCAAGGCCTTTCAAGAGTTCCTTTTCCATTTCCCGCATGGCATCGACGGTTCCTGAATAGGAAATGTGCACGACTTCGGATTCGCGCGCCGATTTTGATAGATCATCAACCCTTACAACCGAGTCGCTCGCCTTTTCTCCATGTATCGAGTCAGACCAAGCTATGTATCGTCTAAGCGGCGTGTTGGTTTCCGAAACCGTTTCGTACAGCATCTGCCCCTCGCCATGCGGATCCGTACTGACAAGCGGATCGCCGCCAAAGACACGTCCAATCTCGATAATGTTCAAAACACTTTCGGCCGAGAGCAGATCGTAGTAAAGCGCTTCGGAGGTGACGGGATTCTTTACAAGGGCGCCATTGTGCGTCAAGACCGGCCCGTTGAGATCGACTTCGAGCGCTATCGGGCGCGCATCCCGAAACCTGCGTCCGGTAGCGATTGTTACGGTTACGCCCGATAATTCCGCCGCTCGAATTGCCGCCACATTCCGCTCGGGCACGAGACCATCAGAACCGAGCAATGTACCGTCGAGATCGAGTGCGAGGAGCTTGATATCGGACATTTCGGATTATTTACCCCTTTCCTGTGCAAGCCAACGCTGATACTCCGCTTTGCCTTTCTCAAATTCGGCCGCGCTCTCGTAAAAATTGTGCGATCCGTCATTTTTTCGAACGTTGAGAACGTAATACAGATATTTTGTTGACGCCGGATTAAGCGCGGCTTCGATTGATGATTCGCTTGCGGAGGAAATCGGGCCGGGAGGAAGACCCGCAATTTTTCTCGTGTTGTATGGATGGTTAACCTCGATATCCGATTTGTTTATCGTTCCATCCCAGCGACCCAGGAGTTTTGCAATATAAACATTTGTTGCATCAATGCCGAGCGCCATGTTGTTTGAAAGACGATTGTAGATTACCGAAGAAACGATTCTTCGTTCCTCGGGAAATTTCGATTCGTTTTCAATCAGGCTCGCGATGGTTACGATTTCGTGATTGGTACGCCCGAGAGCCGCGGCTTTTTGCGAGTATTCCGGCTTCCATGTCTTCTTGAACTGGCTCACCATCCTTTCGATTGCCTGCTCGGGTGTCGCGTCCAACGGAAATTCGTACGTCGTGGGATAGAGATACCCTTCAAGGTTTTCCGCTTTTGGATCGATATCCGCGATCTTCGTCGTATCATTCATCAGATACAGAACGGCTTTCTCATCCATAGGCGGTTCGGAATTAAGATTGCTCGCAAGTCTTTTCGCAATTTCAAACCTCGTCCAACCTTCGGGAATCGTGATCTTCTTGGTTTGCAGCTTTCCTTTTTCGAGCTCGTCGATAACATCCCCAAGCGAAATCGGCGATTTGAATTTGTAGTCGCCCGCTTGAAGCCGCGCCGATCGACCGGTAACCCTTATGTAGATTTTAGCGATAGCGGGATCAGCGATCACACCCTCTTTCGAAAGGAGGTCAATGATGCTATCCGGAGCGAGGCCCTTTTCTACGGTAATATATTCGTCGGATTTCTTGTGTTCGACGTCAGCGCGTATGGAATACACAAACCAGCCGATCAAACCGGCGAGCAGAAGACCAAGCAGGGCCGTAACAGCAAGTATGATTTTGGAGAAACTCATGTTTGGATGAAATCGGATAGACAGTTAGCGGTCCGCACCGATGCTGGGATTGGAGCGGACCGCAAAAAATGGATCTCGGAGTCTTATTTCTTACTTCGCGGATTCCGCCTCAAGATCATCGAGAGCCTTCTCGATCGCGGATGTAACTTCTTCGCTTTCGGGCGTAGCCTTTGAATCAAATCGAGCCACCACATTCCCCTTGTGACCGGCAAGGAACTTGTTGAAATTCCAGGTAATATCCCCGGCCTTATCTCCAACCGCGTCCTTGCTTGTCAGAAACTTGTACAACGGAGCCTGATCTTCACCCTTAACCGAGATCTTCGCAAACATCGGGAAGGTGACCTTGTATTTCAATGTACAGAACTCTTTGATTTCCTCATTGGTACCAGGTTCCTGTCCGTTAAAATTGTTGGCAGGGAAGCCAAGAATCACAAATCCGCGGTCTTTATACTTGTCGTAAATTTTCTGAAGACCTTCATACTGCGGAGTGTATCCACATTTGCTTGCAGTGTTAACGATCATTACAACCTTGTTTTTGTAGGTACCGAGATTCACCGTATTGCCCTCGATATCCAAAACATCGTACTCGTAAAACGTTGCAGTCGAAGCGGAGGTCACATTCGAAGCGACGGGATTCATAATCACAAACGCCGCAAAACCTCCGGCCACCAAAACCACTAGGAAAACCATCACAATTTTATTCATAAATTCTGCCTCACACGTCAAATGGGTTCTTCCGTACCCCGAAACAGCGATATCCCGCCATCAGGCGATTCTATTCCAACGCCCCGCAATTATGTCGTTATAGCGGATTATTGTTTCAACCGTGGCCTTTCGGGTTCGCCGCTCACGGGCTCCGAACCACCGGTAGCGCCAAGTATTTCCTTTATCGCCCCAACGCTCGAAAGCACGCCGGAAGCTTCTGTCGGCATAAAAATCACCTTTGAATTGTTGCTCCGTGTCATATCACGAAGCGATTCGATATATTTCGCGGTGATCAAATAGTTGGCCGTTGCCGATTTGTCTCCGATCGCCTGTGCGATTTGTGCGATCGCCGAAGCCTCCGCATTCGCGGCCTTAAGACGTGCCTGCGCGGCTCCATCGGCTTCCAGAATTGCGGCTTCCTTTTGACCTTCGGCGCGCATGATCGCCGATTGCTTTTCACCTTCGGCCCTGGCGATTGCGGCCTGTTTGTCACCTTCGGCCTGAAGAACCAAAGCACGACGGTTTCTTTCCGCAGTCATTTGCTTCTCCATCGTGATTCTGACGTCTTCCGGGGGATTGATGTTCTTGACATCGACGCGGGTAACCTTGACGCCCCATTTGTCCGTCGCGTCATCGAGAATGATCTGCAATTTGTTGTTGATCTGATCGCGTGATGAAAGCGTGTGGTCGAGATCCATCTCACCCATCACGGCACGCATTCCGGTGATCGTCAGCTGAACGATTCCCCCGATAAGATCGCTGATTTCGTAAACTGCCTTTGCCGGATCGGTAATCTGCCAATAGACAACGGAGTCAACATTGATGGTAACGTTGTCGCGCGTAATTACGGGTTGGGGAGGCAGATCAATGTATTGCTCCCGCAAATCGATAAAGGTCTGCCCGGGTCTTGTATTTGTCCAAGTAACCGCTCTCGGCGCTTCAAAAAATGGAACAATGATATTCAATCCGCTGCTTGCGATCCGACTAAACCGACCCAGTCGTTCAATCAGCAAGACCGAGGATTGGGGGACAATCTTTATCGTTTTCCAAGCGACGATAAGGAGAGCGAGTCCGAAAAAGCCCAACAAAAATGTCCCTAAAACTAGTCCTTCCACGACGTAAACCTCCATCTAAATGTGTTGATGAAGATTATACAGCATTTCGCCTCAAACCAAGATTCGCACGTTGTCAGGAAAACGGAAGCGAAATCGCGACACTTCGGCTATTTTCGGATACGGATCAAATTCTCGTCATAGAGTTCCCGATAAACCCTAAAATTTCCCATCACCTTGTAAACGTATCTTTTGGATTCCGAAAAACCGACTTCCGTCGTAAATATCGCGGGATCTTTTGGTTTGGTCCGAGCCATCCATCGTGCCACGTTATCCTCTCCGCCATTGTATGAGGCGGCGATGGCTTCGTAGAGACCACCGAATTCGTTTTGTAGCTCGGAAATGTAAACGCTGCCGATGGCTATATTTACGTTGGGCTTGTAGAGATCTTCGGCCGAAATTACCGCGAAACCCGCTTTTTTATTGTATTTGAGCGCAGTATCGTACGTTAGCTGCAGAAGGCCTCGGGCGGCGGCAGGGGATTTGGCGGTAGCGCGGAAACTGCTTTCCTGTTTCATGATTGCGAGAACAAATCTTGGATCGATGCCACGCGATTTCGAGTATCGAATCAACTCCGTTCGGTATTTCAAAGGGAAACCCGCCGCGAGCGCCGCACTTTTGGACCGCAGTAACGAGTGCTGGGCCTTTGTATCGACTCCCAACGCATCGAGACGGTCAATTGCCAAACCGGAATAGTACGATGCCGGATCCACCGGGATTTGATTGTACTCATAAACGGCACCCGTCTTGTTTCCATTTGCTTCCATGGCGTACGCCTTGAGATATCTGACCTCGTATTCAAACGCCATCGAGTCGCGGAATTTGTTCAGCGAGATTAGCTGGTTGGCGTCCTGGATCACCGAATTCCAGTCAGCGCGATAAACATCCATTCTCAATTTCGCGTGCAGGGCATTTGTGGCTGAAGGCAACCCATCGAATCGACGCATCGTTTTCTCGGTCCATTCATTCGCCTTTTCGTATTCTCCCGCCTCGCGATAGGCATCGAGAATGTTGAGATATGATGATTCGATCCGTTTTCCTGTGGGATACATCACAGTGTATTGCTCATAGGACTTTATCGCGTTTTGCTGATCGCCCAGTCTTACATAGCAAGATGCCTTGAATGCGAGCCCCTCCTGCCCATCAAGTGTTCCCGGGAAATCGCGCGCCAATTTATCAAACCACGTCACAGCCGTTTCGTAGTTGCGCTCCCACATGTTCGAGCGACCCATGCCAAAAAGCGCCTTGGGAATCGAAAGGCTATCGGGATACTCGGACATCAAAAGTTCCCAATGCTCGCGCGCATTCGCAAACTGGCGATTCGACATATAGACATCCGCCCGAAACAGATGGTCTTCCTCGGAAAGCCTTTGAAGACGCCCATCGGGACCACGCTCGGCACGATCTTTGGCGATGACATCGGCCAATGTTCGGTCGTTGAACGTTTGTCCAAATGCGGATGATGCAAAACAAATGACAGCGAAAGCGAGAATTAAAAATCTGGTCATAACAATTGATTCAAGTAAAAAGGGCGGGAAGGCGGTTTCACCGATGGTTTGACGAATTTACAATTCAGAGCGTTGTAGAAAACTTTTGTGATTTGATGCTGGTCAACATAAATCTAAAATCGCGAATCATGCATTGGCCTCAATGTGCATGACTACATCAAAGAAATTCATACATTGAAAGCTGCCACATGCAAATGCCACGTCCGGAAATTTTTCGACAAAAGCCAGCGTCTCCATGACTCCGGACTAATTGAAAAAGCCCTTCGCATGATAACATCACTGTTTGATTCCAGCACAGGAGAAGACTATGCGAATCGCACTTAACGGCGCAACCACGATGAAGGCTGATCTTGAAACGGATCTGCGTGTGGCTGCCGCTGCCGGTTATGATCTGGTTGAGATTTGGGCGGCAAAGCTCCGCACATATCTGAAGACTCATACCATCGACGAGCTAAAGGGACTGCTGGCAGAAAACGGACTGCAGCCGTACAGCATAAATTCGATTGAACATGTAACGTTCCGAAACGCTGCGGATTACGAAACGATCAAGGATGAATGCCGTGAACTTTCTGATATTGCCGGCAAGATCGGTTGTCCGTATATCGTTGTGGTTCCTGGAAAGTTGCCGATCGATTTGGATGAAGTAGGCATAGTGGAATCTTCAAAACAGGTTCTCAATGAGCTTGCTGATATTGCAGCGGGTTACGGAGTGTCACTCGCTTTTGAGTTTCTGGGACAAACAGACTGTTCCGTCCAGACCCTTGATTTGGCAGCCCGAATTGTCAATGAATGCGATCGGGATGAGATCGGGCTGGTCATCGATACCTTCCATTTCTATGCCGGCGGTTCGTCTTTCGAGGCGCTGAATTCGCTCGATCCAAAACGATTGTTTATTTTCCATATCAACGATGCCGAAGATCTTCCAAAGACCGAACTGACCGACGCTCACAGGCTTTTTCCGGGAGAGGGAATTCTGCCGATCGCCGAAATGAAGCAGGCATTTGACAGGATCGGGTATGACCGAATGGTTTCAATCGAGATCTTCCGCCCGGAATATTGGGATATGGATCCGCTTGAAGTGGCTAGGAAAGCGAGGACTTCAACGATAAAGGCATTGGGTTTGGATTCAAACGTTGTGGGAATCTAAAGACGGTGGACGGCCGCAAGGATTTTCGCTTGGTATTTGTTTTGAATGCGCAATCATTCCGGACATGTGATTCGGAAAGAGTTTCACAAAGATTTTAGGGGAATTCTAAAAAGGATTTCCGTAGCAACGCACTCGACTTGTAAATGGATAAGGTAAGACTTGGAATAATTGGCACCGGTTATATCGGCAATGTTCACGCGAGGATCCATTCCTCGGATGCCGATGCAGAAGTTTCTGCTTTGTTCGACATCATTCCCGAACGCGCCGAATTGGCCTCAAAGGCGGTTGGCGGACGGGTTTGCTCATCAAGAGGTGAATTGTTTGAACATTGTGATGCGGTATTGGTCTGCACACCGAACAAAACCCACGTTGAAATAGCGCTCGATGCCATAGAACATGGCAAACACGTATTTTGTGAAAAGCCCTTTGCTATCGGTATTGAAGAAGCGCGAAAGCTCCGCGACGCGGCCAATGCATCGGGGCTGGTTTTTCAAGTTGGGCACAATCGACGATTTGCGCCGGTTTATAAAAAACTAAAGGAACTGGTTTCGGGCGACACGCCTCATTCGGCTCACATAAAGATGAATCGGGGTGAATTGAAGAACCCAGAATGGACGGGCGACGTAAATGTTACCGGTGGATTTCTCTATGAGACCACGATCCATTTGTTCGACATGATGCGTTTTCAATTTGGCGAAATCAAAGAGTTGGTTGGATATGGTTCGCAGCACGAATATCCCGAGATTGACGAGTTTTCATTGATTTTCAGTTTCGAGAATGGCTTTCACTGTACATTCGCCTCCTCATCCGATGCGAGTTGGATTTTCCCATTTGAGCGAATCGAGGTGTTTTGCCATCATCGTTCGATTATTACCGAGGAAATGGAAAGGCTGTTCGACTCGAAAGGTTTCGACCCGAATTTTGAAACCATTTCTTGCCACATGTACGAGAAAGAGGAAAAATGGGGTTATCTTGAAGAGGATCGCGAATTTATTAAGGCGGTGAAAGAAAACCGTACGCCATTGGTTACGGCCGAAGACGGCTTCCGTTCCGTCGTTTTGGTGGAATCGGTTTATGAGGCGATTCGCAATGGAGGGAAGTTAAGACCTTTCGAATAGTGCTAAAAATTGATTTGGGCCGGACCGTTTCAGAGGTATTGCGGCGTTTTACGGTTCAGTAGATTTTCCCATGATGATAAATTGCCAAAATTGTGGACAGAGCAATGATGAGCACAGCAATTTCTGCCGTTTTTGCGGCATGAAGTTCCTGCGCCCCGATCTTCGTCGATCACAGTTTGAACCTCAAAAACAGCCGGCACCCGCCGACTATCAGGAACAACCTCCGCGGCCGTATTCCTGGAAAACGGACGAATTCACGATCCCCACACGTGATGCGCGTGAAACCACTCAGATCTCAATCGAACAGATGTTGCCTGTGCCTTCAACCGGGAGTCGAACCGTTCCCTTGGCCGCCGGGCATCAAAACACCACTCCGTTGAATCAATATGCGTGTCCGCGGTGCGGCTCAACCAGCTACCCAATAATTGATAGAAAGATTTCAACTGCTGGATGGATCGTTTTTTCGGTTTTGTTGCTGACGTTTCTACCGCTTTTCTGGATCGGATTTCTGATCAAGGAAGATGTCTATCGTTGTCCGGTTTGTCAGTTGGAAATCAGCTAGCCCGTTTTAACATCCCGTCAATCCCTGACTTTTCGATAAAAATAGCCCTTTGGATGATCAATCCTTATCTCTGGATTCGAGCTTTCAACCAGCACTTTGTAATATCCGGATTTCATATTGGTCGTCAGATAGGTAATAGCAAACTGTCGATTCAGCGACCGGTCAAGATTCTTGATAAACGGAACAAACGAAACCGGCGCCGAAAACCCTTGGAAAAACGCGCGTCCTCCGGTTTCGTCACAAAGCCTGTTCAGAGATCCCTGTCCATTGGATATCGCCTGGCCATTGCCTCCGCTTGTAAATGTCGCCGGGGAATAGATTCCATATACGGCAACACCACGTTTCTGTGCTTCCGATATGGACCTGTCAAGTTCGGGATTTTGACTCGGTGAAGCCGAAGTGCCGGATGAAGTATCGAGGCCGTCTGAAACGATCAAAACGCTTCTCCTCCCAGCCGGAAGGCCGTCAAAATGCGTGAGAGCCTGTCTCAAATCCTCGTAGGGGCTTCGAGGAGCTACCGCGGCGCTTGAACCTACTATCCGAATCGCATCCGCGGCCGCCTTTAAGTCTCTTGTAAAACCCTGCCTAACTTGCAGTCCGCCTCCGCGTATATACCCGACCATCACTCTCGAACCGGACGGCAAATGGCCTATGAAATCCTTTATGTCACCGAGGTTCAAATTGACCTCACTTGAAAGATCATCCTGAATCAGGATTTCAATTGCGATCGGCTGATTGCTGACACTTTTGACGGAAAGAATTTCCTGTTCTTCGCCATTCTCTTTTACAGTCAGCCTGCCCGCAGGTACGAATTCCTCGAGCCGGTTCTTCTTAAGCTCTTCACGGGTGAATATCGAAACGGGAATCGTCATCAGTCGCACGTTTTCGGATCCCAAATCCTGACTCGTTTGCCCGGACACGACACCAAAACAGCCCGAAATGACGGCTGCCAAAACAACTATCGATTTTGAGAAAAGCGCTTTTCGCATGGCATTCCTTGAGAACTCAGATTTCCATGATAATACCATTTTTCGCATTCGCATCGCATCGCGCGTTGAATTGAGAACTTCAAAATGAAGTATCGGGCATAACCTCGTCCGCCGTGCGCGCATCTTAACCGCTGACAGGTTCCAAGACATCCTAATCCAAATTGCGAAGAGTTTCTTTTGACGCGTACGCCAAATGGTTTGATTCCATCTGAAGCGCATAAGATCGCCGGGCGACTTTTGGTTGTGAGGACATCGATCGCCAAATCCTGTTCGTGAGTTGTTGCAACCGTTGGATGGGCAAGGAAATGCACGCGGGAAAGCGCTAGAGGTATCGATGTTGCGTCACAAAATGTCGCACCGATTTAGGATTCCATGAATTTTCCGTATTGGCGCCTATTTTCTAGAAATTGTTGAAATCCAAGTCAGACATCACCACGCTCTCATTACTCCTGAAATATGCCGGGAACGGGAAGTTTGGCGGTAGGAAGGAAGGTTTGAATAAAGGCTTCGGAATCGGTAGAGTTAGAGCCATATGGGCGAAGACTTAATTCGTTATGAAGTAACGAATTCCGATCTCAGGAAGGACAAAATGATGCGGTACGGAGCCGCGGGATTGCCGTTGGTTACGGCGGCGTTGCCGGCCGGACTGTTTTTCGGTCTGACGCTGCTGTCAGGTGCCACGCCGGTTGCCGGAATGTTCCTGATTTTGTCGGTGATATCGCTTTTTGCGGGTTTTATCCTCGGCTCAATCGGGTCGGGAGTAGTTCTTTATCGTCGTTCAAAATGGCTTGCAGAGTTGCGGGATAGGATCGCCGCAGACGGAATAAAAACCAACGAGGTAAATTGGTTTAGAAAGGAACTCAAATCGGAAGAAAAGAAAGTGCTCGCTGAATTGGAATCAAGAAACCCGCTTCTCGGCGATGCGTATCGCGAAACGCTCGCCTCAAGACTTACCGCGACGCGAATCATTCAATCTTCCGGACGTGAGCTTGTGCTTGCCAAACGCAGAAAGAACAAGATCAAGTACTTGAATAGTGAAAAGCTGGAAGAGTTTTCAGCGGAAATTGATCGGGATGTGGAAACGCTCTCGCAAATACGCGAAGATGCGAGGGAAATGGAAGCCGAAGCTTTATCTCGCTTGCAGATGATCGAGGCCGCTGCAAGAAGGGGAAGTGAGCTCGCAGGGACGGAAGTTGCCTTAAAAAGGCTTTCCGAACGATCAAGGGAATTGCCGCTGGCTCTTGAGGCGGCCAAAATTGAAGACGAGATCCGCAGGGAACTAAACGAGGGATTCGACGAATTGGAGGAACACGCCGAGGATCTCGAAATCTCTGAGGCCGAAAATCCGCGCTCTTGATTCTTCTGCGCGACTTCCAATCACTCTATTGAATCTCGCGGCGATGCCTATGAATTGAAACCGCTTTCCCCGTTTCCTCGTCCACATCAATTACAACAAAGCAAAGCCAAACATTTCCCTTTGAATGCGCCGCACGTTTCGCGGGAACCTTTGTAAATCGTTCGATGACGTCGTCTTTGTGCATTCCAATTACGCCATTGTAGCTTCCGGTCATCCCCAGATCGGTTATGTAGGCGGTACCATTCGGCAGGATTCTCTCATCAGCTGTCTGGACGTGGGTATGAGTACCGACGACTGCCGAAACCAGCCCGTCCAAAAACCACCCCATGGCATATTTCTCGGATGTCGCTTCGGTGTGAAAATCGAGAACTCTTACCAGAACGTCATCGGGAATTTGAGATACGCACTCTTTTGCTTTCCTAAACGGATCATCGACGTTGGGCGCCATGAATACACGGCCAAGGAGATTGAAGACGGCTATTCGTTTTCCACGAATCTCGCCAACAAACAACCCTTCTCCCACGGTTTCGGCGGGGTAATTTGCCGGTCTAAGTACTCTCGGTTCTTTTGGCAAGAGCGAAAGTGCGTCCTGTTTATCGAAGATGTGGTTGCCGCTGGTAAAAAGATCCACTCCGGCTTCAAACATCTCCGTCGCGATTTCCTGCGTAACGGAAAAACCGCCGGCAATATTCTCGGCATTTAAAATGACGACGTCCGGATCAAATTCTTTTTTAAGTTCACCCAGTGAATGCAGAACCGCTTTCCGGCCGGGGCGGGCGACAACGTCTCCGAAGATAAGGAGTCTCATAACAAAGCAATAAAGAAAAGAAAAAGGCGAATGGGTACCGAACCAGCCGTGTAAGGACAAATGAATTGAACCTGTAAAAACAGGTGGGTGGCTTTCTGCCTTTTGGGCATCGGAGCCGGAGACTATGGTAATCCCTAACCTCGAGGGAATACACTGTATCCGGCATAGGCCTCCCGAATATTCATATGTTGGCTCAATATGTGTGTTTGCCTTAACACGAACTGCTCAGAGTTCATTCGCCAACAAGAATTCTAACATACGAAGAACTCAGGGTATAGCGATTTGTTGACGAGGCTGCCACCGAAATCTATTCGCGTGGAAACGTTGATTGCGACCGGCATGCGAGGTCGATCTCATTCCTCAGGAACATGACTTCGTCTAGCCAAATGAACAATTGAAGGCGAGTTGTTGCGGAGTTTTATTGCTCGGTTTCCAATTCCTGAGTCGCGGTTTCCCGCTGTTTCATGAATCTCTCCAGCATTTCGGCGCATTCGGTGCTGCGCGATGCGAGAATCGCATCATTCTTTTCCAATTCAAGCTTGAGTCGCTTGTATTCATCGGCGATATGAAGTGATGCCAGAATAGCGAGCTTGAGAGAATCGACGGTTAGGGTGCCGGAAGCAATGTCCCTCATTTTGCCATCGACAAAATTAGCGAGATCTCTGATGTACTCGTTGTCTCCGTCGGATCGAATGTTGTAGGTTTGGTGATAAATCTCAACCTTGATTGACTGCGACGAATCTTCCATCTTTTCTTTGTTCCCGACCATGATTACGAACTCCTAAAAACTTCGCTTACTTCCGGTTCAATTATCGTTATGGCGTCCAGCATCGCCTCAATTTTTAATTGGATCGCATCTCTCTCGCTCATGAGCGTTTCAATTTTGCTCTCCAATCGATCGTTTTCGCCAACCAATTCAGCGTTTTCAATCCTAAGCGCAGACATCTCCGCCTGGAGCTTTTCCTTCTCCTCGCGCATTTCCTTTGCGATCTTGATCGTCAGATAAATCTTGTCTTCAAGATGAGAAAATTTATCCATGCCGGGTAAACTGGCCATCTGTTCATTCTCCAAAAACAATATCGGGTTGCGCTATTATTGTGCTTTTTTTTTCAAACTTCAAATGTACCTCCTAGCGGAACTCGGCCTCGAAGCGTTTCCGATACTTTTCAAGGATTACTTTATGGGCAAGATCGGCATCCTCATCGGTCAGCGTTTTATCATCGGCACGATATTCAAGCCTGATGGTAACGGCTTTAAAGTTTTCGGGCACTCCCTCGCCTTCATAACTACCTACATACTCGACGCCGTTATAATGCGACGCATTCGCTGCGACAGTTGCTTCGTGGATTTCTTTATAACCCACGGAATCAGGAACGACCATCGTTACGTCTCTCTGGATTGCGGGATAAATGGCAAGCGGCCGATAGCTTGAAACACGAGCCGGGGTCGAGAGAACCGCAGATAAATTTATTTCGGCTACAAAGACGCTTTGTTTGAACTTGTATTCAGAGGCAAGAGTTCCGGACAGCTTTCCTATCGTTCCAATCCGTGTTCCCTCATAGATAATTTCAGCCGATTGCCCCGGTTGGAGATGCTTGATCGAATCATTGACAGCGAATTCCAAACCTTCCGCGCCACACGCTTCCAAAGCCCTTTCAACCACTCCTTTGAGGTCAAAATAGTCATACTCGCGACCCAAAACGGCCGTTCCGCGAGATTGTTCACGGCCGGATATGGCAAGAGAGAGAAGTTCCGTTTCTTCAGGCAGGAAGTCATCGCTCTTTAAGAACGATCTGCCGATTTCGAAAAATCTCAAATTCTTTTCCTTGTGATTGAGATTGTAACGAACCCCATCGAGCAAGCCTTGAATCAGTGTCGGCCTCATCAGCGACGCCCCCTCTATGATCGGGTCGCGAATGATGACGTCATCGCCGTTTCCGATTACCTCGAATCGTGCCGTCGCGCCGACATCGACGAAGCTGTATGAAATCGCCTCGTCAAAACCGAGTACCGAAAGCGTCGATCGAAGTTTTCGTTTCCGGTCTTCATTGGAATGATATTCGCCCGCCATAAGAGCAACCGGAAGCGATTCGCCGATCTTGTCATAACCATTGATCCTTACGACCTCTTCAACCAGATCTTCGGGTATCGAGAGATCATGTCTCCACGTCGGAGATGTATAAACGCCAGGCTGCTCTTCTTCTATCCCCAGCCCAGAGAGGATCGAATCCAACCTTTCTGAAGGGATATCAAGACCGGAAAGCCGTTTCACATCGCCCGAAAGCCCTTTGGCTTCGATTGTACGACATTGAATGATTTCGGGGTAAGACTCGGCAAATTCGCTTGGCGTTCCACCGGCCAATTCGGCAATCAGATAAGCCGCTCGGTTCGAAGCTCTGACGAGGTTTTCGATGTCCACACCTCTTTCGAAGCGATAACTCGCTTCGGTGGAAAGCCCGAGCTCACGCGAGGTTTCTCTAATCGAATCCCTTTCGAAATAGGCAACTTCCAATAGTACGTTTTTGCTTTCCTCAGTGATCCCCGAGTGCAATCCGCCCATGATTCCGCCGATTGAAACCGGTTTTTCCGCATCACAAATGACGATCATCGATTCGGTTAGGTCCCTTTCAACCTCGTCCAAAGTTACGACCTTCTCTCCGCGTCTCGCATTGCGGATAACCACCCTTTGTTCTGCGAGCGAATCGAGATCGAAAGCGTGCATTGGTTGCCCCAACTCATGCATTACGAGATTGGTAATATCGGCAATGTTGTTGATCGATCTTTCGCCTACAAGCTCCAGTTTTCTGACGAGCCAATCAGGTGAGGGTCCGACGGTAACGCCGGATATAATCCTCGCAGTGAAGCGTCGACAAACATCGTTCGACTCCAATGTTACGAGACCGGAACTCACGGGAGCATCTTCAAGACCCGAAGGGAACTTGACGATTTTGCCGGTAAAGGCCGCCAATTCTCTCGCGACACCGAGATGAGAAAGACAATCTCCGCGGTTTGAGGTGACCTCAATATCGAAAATCATGTCGTCGCCGTTTTCGTGCACACCGTCGATTTCAAGACCGATGAGGGTAAGTGTTTCACCGAGTTCGGTGTCGTTCAATTCAAATTCAACAAGCTCCAAAAGCCAGTTTCGACTGATCAACATAATCTGCTAAACCTCAATTCCAAAGGGAAATCATCTCTCCGGCAGTCCTTATTGCTTTCGAGAACTACTAAATATAGCAAATCAAAAAGCCCGCTGAAAGCAGGCTTCTTTTTCGGCACTTTGGAATTTGGTTCTTAAAAAGCAGTCGCCTAAGGAAGCTGGATTCGAAGGCGGCCGACAAACGCACCGCAGAAGAGCGGAGCGTTTATCCTACCGGCTGTGGTTCGCTTTCCCCGGTCCTAACCGATGCGTAGAACGGGCTCAGAAATTGGTATTCTCCCCTCGCCTGGGAAATAAGAATCCGTAGCTTTGCGTACTCCTCTTCCTCGACCGTATGCATGATAGTTTGACAGATCAGCGGAAGCCTTGTTGCACCCATGTTGGCGGCACTGCCTTTTAGTTTGTGGGCTTCACGCGCGAGCTCTTGATAGTCTTCATTCCTAACAAAATCTTCAAGTCGGTCTATCGCTCCGCACGTGTCGTTGACAAATAGATCGATGCATTCATCAACAACATCAACACCGCAAACATCGGCGAGTTCATCGAGCCGCGCCCTGATTTTGTCCTCTTCGCTCTCCATTTCAAGGAGACCAAGCGATTGCTTTGGAGCAGGAGCATCCGATGCGGGTTGTTCAGATGGCTCGATATCATCGGTCCACCTTGCGATCACTTCCTTCAATGTCTGCTGATCGGTCGGTTTGCTTATGTAATCGTCCATGCCCTGTGCAAGGCAACGCTCACGATCACCTGCAATTGCATGCGCCGTAACGGCCACGACCGGAATCCGCTCTCCCGTTTCAACCTCATCCGCGCGTATCCTAGAAGTGGCTTCAAAACCATCCATCACAGGCATTTGGCAATCCATCAATACCAGCGAATACTGCTTGAGCGCCAAAGCGTCGAGGACTTCCTGTCCGTTTTCAACTAGGTCGACCTGATAGCCAAGTCTTGTAACCTGATTGAGGATCACCTTTTGGTTGACGAGATTATCCTCTGCGATCAAAATGCGTATTTTTGATTCATTCATGTTGGGAGTATCTGATGTTGCCTTATTTTGTTCGGCTTCATCGCCGATTTCACGGCGAAGAATCTGTGCCGGCTCTGGCAAAAGGCTTTCAGTCGGCTTGCTTGTTAACGCTTTTACAATACCGCTTGTCTTGAATGGTTTGAAAACAAAGCGCTCGATACCGGATGCTTTTGCGATTTCAAAACTCTTTCGATCATCCGCATTGAGCACCAGCACGATAGAGGTTTGCCTTAGACGCGGATTCTTTCTTATCGTATCTGCGATCGAAATCCCATCCGAACCTTCAAGAGAAGCACTGACAAAAACCGCGTCAAATGGTTCGTTGAGTTCCGCGGCGGCGTGGAGGATATCGAGACCCTGATCGCCGGTTTCCGCTTCTTCCGCAGACAAACCCATTGCCTTGAGTTGATAGACAATCAAACCACGAATTGTCGGGTCGTTGTCGATAACCATGTTTCGATGAGGCCCGACTCCGTACAAGTTTGGGTAGATCGGACTTGCTGTCCCGGCTGGAAGCGAAAGCGGAATTGTGAAATAAAATTCCGAACCGCTTCCAAATTTGCTGGAGAACCCGATCTCTCCACCCATCAATGTAACGAGTTGTTTCGAAATCGCGAGCCCCAATCCGGTTCCGCCAAACTTTCCTGAGATCGATGTTTCGGCTTGGCCAAAGGCGGTAAACAAGACTCCCTGATCTTCTTCCTTGATTCCGATTCCCGTGTCACGGACAGAGAATCGAAGCATATGGTTGTCGTCAACCGTAACTCTGATCGCGACCTCGCCGTTTCGGGTGAACTTCACGGCGTTGCCCACAAGATTTGTCAGAACCTGGCGGATTCGTCCGGCATCACCATTCAAATCAGCCGGAACATCCTTTCTTAGGAAGAGTGACAGTTCAACGTCCTTTTGATACGCCTGATGAGCCAATAGATCGAGAACCGATTCCACGGTTTCCCGCAGATTCAGCGGTTTGCTTTCGAATTCGAGCTTTCCTGCTTCAATCTTAGAGAAATCAAGAATATCGTTGATTATCGTTAAAAGCGCCTCGCCGCTTCGAGCTATCGAGCGCACGTAATCATGTTGCTCGTCATCGAGCGGAGTACCTGCAAGTAATTCCGCGATTCCGATGATTCCGTTCATCGGCGTGCGAATCTCGTGCGACATGTTCGCGAGAAACTCTGATTTCAAGTTCGTGGCATTGATCGCCGCGTCCCTCGCTTCAGCCAGTTCCTCTTCAAGCATTTTCTCTGAAGTACGGTCGCGAGCGACTGTTGAAAGATATTCGAGCTTACCGTCGGGTCCCTTGTGCGAGAGGATCATGTGCGACGTCGGAATTTCGACATTGTCAACGGTGCGCAAAGCCGTATTTCCAAGCCATGAACCGTATTTCACGGCACTTGGAATTCCTTCGGTCTGGATAAGTTCGCGCGCCCAATCAGGATGGCAACCCTGAAGGCGTACTTGCGAGATATCGCTGTCAGGACCGAGTCCGAGCATCATTCTGCCTGCTCGATTCAGGTAAACGATTTGGCCCTGAAGATCCGAAATGCTTATAAAGTCGTCGGAGTTTTCGAGTATCGCGAGCATGCGGTTTCTCGCCGTTTCAAACTCGAGCTTTTCGGTAATATCGACCCCTGTTGCGACGATATGCTCCACGGAACCGGTTTCATCCTTGATGCAGGACGCTGTCCAGGAAACGAGTTTCGCCTTCTCGTCCTTTGTTACCCACTGACTAATCCATTCACGACCATCTTCACCGCCGGCACTCAATCTTCTAAAGCGGGCTTTTGTGTCCTTGATCTCTTCGGCAGGAAGAAGCACGTTCCAGAACACGCGTCCCTTGACTTCGTCGGCGGTGAATCCGGACAAAGCCTCGCTTGCGCGATTAAAACGCACGATTCGCCCTTCGCGATCGACGACAAAAACCAGCGAAGTACTGACATCTATGGCTGCCGTAACAAAATCCCTTTCTTGCCGCAATCGATCCGATGTTAATCTTCTTTCGGTAACATCTCGTGTAATCTGGCACGCGCCGATGATCTCCCCTTTGTCATTTCGGATCGGATTATAGGCCAGTTCAAAATAAACTGGAGTGCCGTCAAATCTATGCGCCACCTGTTCGGCCGTGAACATTTCTCCGGAAATCGCTCGGTCCCACAATTCCTTCGAACGACGCCGCATTTCGGGTATATGCTCCTGGGCCTTTAGAGCATTGGTTCCAACCTCTATGTCGTAGTCCATCAATTCCAAAATTGTCTTTCGGTAGGACTCGTTAAACGAAATGAAATTGTAGTTGAGATCAATCGCGGTGATCAGATCATGGGTGCTCTCGAGCAGTCCACCCAATTGCCCTTCGGAGGTGGCAAGCGCCTGATTCGTTTCGATGAGTTGCTTGTTCGCCTTTTCAGATTTTGCGATTTCGCGCTGAAGAGCCTTGTTGATCTTCTCAACCGATTTCTGGGTGCGGATTGATTTGACGAGGAGAAGTACCGACCAAACCAGCAAAACCCCGACCATCGCGGCCACCACCAATGAAACCTGCAACGCCTTTGCTTCTCCATCAAGTGCCGCACTCCTGTCGGCACCAACAAACGAGGTCGTCTGAATGGTGCCAAGATCCGAAGCCGAGATACCTAAAAGGAAGCCGAGAAACACAAGTCCAACCACACCGGCAACCAAAATCATGGCGGCAAGTGCTTTTTGGGCTAGGCTAAGGCGTAGAAACAATCTGGTCAAGATGGATGTGGGTTGAGTTCGGAAAAGGACAATGTGGGATTCCTTAACTCAAATGATTTTTAATTGCGGGGAATCGGAGGAACCGGCAATTCGGACCATAAGCCGTGAACCTCAAATAGAATTGTAAAACAATGTTTATCTTCCACGCAAGACTTTCGGTTGGATAACTTGAATGTATTCGAGAACCCGCCCTGCCTGGTGCAACTGTTCACCGGGAACGGGGAAGGGAGTCTTGACGAAAAGACCGTACGAAAATGTCTGAGTTCCGCTCAATGAAACAAAAAACATGAACCAGCGGGACATCATTCACGTTGGGACCTGCGAGGCGGGTCCGCCCGAAAGAGTTGAGCGGAACTCTTTCGGGCGGGGAAACTAATCGAATTGTCTGAGAAACCGCACATCGTTCTCAAACATATGCCTGATATCATCGAGTGAATACATGAGCGCGCACATCCGTTCCAGTCCAAACCCAAAAGCGAAGCCGGAGTATTTCTTATGATCTATTCCGCAGCCTTCGAGTACGTTTGGATGCACCATTCCGCACCCTCCAAGTTCGATCCATCCCGAACCCCGGCATGTACCGCATTTTGAACCTTCGAATTCTCCAACTCCAGAGCATTTGAAGCATGAAAAATCGAATTCTGCGCTGGGCTCCGTAAAAGGGAAGTAGCTCGGACGGAAACGTGTAACCGTATCCCTTCCGTACATGCTTTTTAGCCACTCGGTAACCGTTCCCTTCAGGTGCGCCATTGTGATTCCCTCATCGACGCACAATCCTTCGATCTGATGAAACATGGGGGTGTGGGTTTGATCCGGAGTATCCCTCCTAAAGACGCGGCCCGGAGCGATAATCCTAAGCGGAGCGCCCCTTCGTTCCATCGCTCTTATCTGAACCGTCGAGGTCTGCGAACGGAGCGCAAAGCCATCGGTCGTATAAAACGTATCCTGCGATTCACGGGCCGGATGATTGGCCGGTATATTCAACGCATCGAAATTGTAGTAATCGGTTTCAATTTCGCGGTCATCCTCGATCGCGTACCCCATGGAAACAAAAATGTCTTCAATCCGTTGCCTAAGAAGCGTAATCGGATGAAGATGCCCAGGTGATGAGACTCGGCCCGGCAAGGTTACATCAACCCTTTCGCTTTCAACCTTCTTTCGTGCGATATAGTCATTCAACGACGACTCGGCTTCATCGAGCCGTCCTTCGATTTTCGAACGGATCTTTTGGACTATTTGGCCGAATTCAGCCCGTTTTTCAGGCGAGATTTTTCCGATCATTTTCATCGCACCTGAAATCGGGCTTTTTTTGCCCGTATGGCGGATCTTTAGCTCGCCGAGTTCACGGGCCAAAGATTCGGCCGCCGACAATTTCATGTCAGCGAAGCCGGCTCTAATCTTGTCGCCAATGCGTTCAAATTCTTCGTCGAAGGAATGACTAATCCTATCGAGATCTTCTATCGGTTCTGACATATCTTTTGCACGATCGCTTGTTTTGGAATTCAACAGCGCCAACAAAAATAACGCAAATTCGAGAGTAGGCAAACGGCTTCGCAATTCAATCATGAATGACGGCTATTTCCGAATTTCCGTTCAGGTAAATCAAAGCAGCGCGGGGTGCATTTAGGAGCACGCCGCGCCGCAATAACTCAAAGTCCGTTCGTATCGAAACTATCCGTTCGAAAGAGCGGCTTTCGCTTTGCCCGCGATTGATTCGAACGCTTCCGGTTGGGTTACCGCCAAATCCGCCAGCACTTTCCGGTCAAGCTCGATCTCGGCGAGTTTCATTCCGTGCATGAATTGCGAATAGCTCATGCCATGAAGTCGCGCCGCCGCATTGATTCTTACGATCCAAAGTCTGCGAAAATCGCGTTTCTTCCTTTTACGGCCGACATAGGCATATTGAAGGCCCTTCTCAACGCTCTCCTTTGCCGATCTGTACAATTTCGATTTGGTCCCGCGATATCCTTTCGCGAGATCCAATATCCTTCTTCTCTTGTCTGTTCTTTTGTTACCACGTTTTGCTCTTGGCATAATTCCACACTCCGACGATATAAATCTCTATTTCGATTCGCACGCTTCACGCGCGACGAAACCGTTGAACTAAAAAAGTCTCACCAATCTTACTTGCGGCCATAAGGAAGCATTTCTTCCACGAGCTTCTGGTCGGCTTTGGCGATATACGTATCGATATCCAAATTGCGTTTACGCTTTGAGTCCTTTTTCGTCAGAATGTGACGGGCGTGCGATTTACCGCGTTTGAATTTACCCGTTGCCGTCGAACGAAATCGCTTCGCGGCACCCTTGTGTGTTTTAAGTTTCGGCATTTTTTCCTCTTTTTTTTTGGTCACGATCCGAATCCGAGCCGGTCGCGAACCCTTTTACTATTTTGTCTTCTTTGGAGTAAAGATCGTAAACATCTGATAGCCTTCCATTTTAGGTTCGACTTCGATATCGGCAACCTCCTCCAATTCTTTTGCTAGTTTCTCAAGAATATTTTTCCCGAGATCACGGTGAGCCATCTCCCGTCCGCGAAACGCGATCGTCGCTCTCACCTTGTCACCCTCGGCCAGCCACTCGTGGGCCCGTTTGGCCCTGTATCCATAATCATGATCATCGGTCGCGGGCCTGAATTTGATTTCCTTGACCGTAACAACGGATTGCTTCTTCTTGGATTCCTGTTTCTTCTTCTTTTCCTCGTAAAGAAACTTTCCATAATCGATGATCTTGCAAACGGGTGGTTTCGCCTGAGGGGCGATTTCCACAAGATCGAGCCCGAGATCGCGCGCCTTGGCAACTGCGTCACGGGTATCCATAATTCCAAGCTGTTCACCGTCGGGATCAATTACCCGGACGGAGGGAATACGGATTCTCTCATTTGTGCGATGTTTCGGGCCGCGAAATCTTTTGTTTCGGTTGCCCTTGAATCTCTTTACTATACCGGTACCTCCAGCTAACTCTGCTAAAACAAACCCCGCCACCAACTGGCGGAGACCCAACTACATCGAAATCGCCCTCGTCTTTCTCATTTCAGAGGCCTTTCCGATAAATTCTTCAAGTGACATCGTTCCAAGATCGCCCGATCTTCGTTCTCTTAAAGTGATCGTTCCTTCCTCAAGTTCCTTATCGCCGATTACGATCATAAACGGAACCTTCTGAAGTTGAGCTTCCCGAATCTTTGCGCCGATCTTATCACTTCGGTTGTTCGTTTCCACTCTAAATCCTTCCGCAAGAAGCCGCTCCGCAATCTTGTCGGAGTATTCATTGATCCGATCGGTAATCGGCAGCACGGCGATTTGCACCGGCGCAAGCCAGAAGGGAAACGCACCCGCAAAATGCTCGACCAAAACCCCGAAAAACCGTTCGACCGAACCAAACAATGCTCTATGAATCATCACCGGGCGATGTGTTTGGTTGTCATCACCAGTGTATTCGAGTCCAAACCGCTCCGGAAGATTGAAATCGACTTGAATCGTTCCAAGCTGCCAGGTTCTTCCGATCGCATCCTCTACCTTGATATCGATTTTCGGACCGTAAAAGGCGGCCTCTCCCTCGATGCGTTCGTAGGGAATGTTGCGATCATTCAATGCGGTTGACAACGATTCTTCGGCATTCGTCCAAAACTCGTCGGCACCAAGATATTTCTTGTTTTCAGCATCGCCTCTTACCGAAAGTTCGAAGTTTACCTTTTCAAATCCGTACGTTTCGAAAACATCCAATGCGAAATCGAGACACGCGGCAACTTCCTGCAAGACCTGATCGGGTCTTACAAACAAATGCGCGTCATCAACCGTGAATCCGCGAACCCGCATCAAACCGTGCAAAGTTCCGGAGAGCTCCGCCCTGTAAACGGTTCCCATTTCCGAATATCTTTGCGGCAATTCCCGATATGAGCGCGGCCTTGATTTGTAAATCCCGATATGAAGCGGGCAATTCATCGGTTTTAACCGAAATTCAACTTCTTCGATCGTGGTCGGGGCGAACATCGAATCCGCGTAGTTTTCCTCATGCCCGCTGATCGTCCATAGATCCCGTTTCGCGATATGCGGAGTATAAACAAAGCTGTAACCGTGCTGCTGGAGTTTCTCGCGGAGAAAGTTCTCCATCTCCATTCGCACTATCCCGCCCTTCGGATGCCAAAGGATCAGTCCCTGGCCGTAATCATCCTGGATCGAAAAGAGATCGAGCTCCTGGCCGATTTTTCGATGGTCGCGTTTTTTCGCTTCTTCGCGTTGTTTTATCCACGCATCAAGCTCATCTTTCGTGTTGAAAGCGGTTCCATAGATGCGCTGCATCTGGTCGCGTTCGGCATCACCCTTCCAATATGCTCCCGAAATCGCAAGCAGTTTGAAAGCCTGAAGCTTCCCGGTATGAGGAACATGCGGTCCCAAACAGAAATCAATGAACGGGGAACCGTCGATGTAATAAACGCTCGCGTCTCCCACTACCTTTTCTTCGATCAGCTCGCATTTGAGCGGTTCTTCTCGCTCTGAAAATACTTTTAAGATGTCGCCCTTGGGAACAACCTCGCGACGGTACTTCAGATTCTGCTTCGCCATCTGAAGCATACGCTTCTCGATTTTCGCCAAATCGTCTTCGGAAAGCGGCTCCGGGGTAATCACATCATAGAAGAACCCGTATCGCGGGTCTTCGAGCAACGCCGGACCAATTCCTAGCTTGCTTCCGGGGTACAAATCAAGCACCGCCGCCGCGAGCAAGTGGGCCGTCGAATGACGGAGCACCTCAAGACCTTCCCGCGAGTCGGGTGAAATCGGACGTATGTTGTATTCCCCGATTTCGAGATCGCGATTGAGATCTACTTCCTCACCATTGACAACCGCCGCCAACGCTTTCTTCGCCGAATCCCTGTCTAACGATTTTAGGGCATCTGCGACGCTAACGGACGAGTCCGAAACGGAGAAGGAAAAACCGGATTCTGAGTTTGCCTGATTCATATTTTCCATCGGTTGCAGTCAACACGGAATACCGAGAAACCGTCCTACCAGGTACCGCTCCCGCAGAAAAACAACTAAATTCAAAAGGCGAAGGCCTAAAAAACGATCTGTTCTGATGAGAGCGATTTCGCTAAGTCCGCATTACACGGATGAACCATGGCGCCGGGAGGCGCTACATAGTTGTTCCAAAAGCAAAATTCTTAAAAAGCATCTCAACAAAAATTGAAAATTGGTAGTCAGTAGCAGATTTGAACTGCTGACCCCTACCGTGTCAAGGTAGTGCTCTACCACTGAGCTAACTGACTACATCCGCTTCCATTAAGCGAACAAATAAGATACCGAACGGATGTTATACGTGTCAAGATAGCTCGACCATGAAAACCGGGCTTGAATTCCACTTAACGCGGGCGCAGAGGGCCGGGTAGGTTCTCAGTTTCATGCCGGCTTTAAACGGTTAAAACTGTTTCTTTTGAACCGTCGGGTGAATCTCATTTACAAGCATCAAGCCGGCTGACGCGTAGAATGGCACGATCTCAAAATCAAAAACTCCGGCCGCCACCGCCGGATCGCTTTCCGCAAGTTTTGTAGCTTCTTCGAGGTTGGCAACACTAAAAACAAACATTCCACGCCAAATTCCTTTCGGATCCGAATACGGCCCGGCAAGCACCAATTTGCCTTCTCCCGCGAGTCTTTTCATGTTCGCAAAATGACCTGCAAAAACCTTGCTTCTTTCCTTCTCATCCTCAATCTGAGTTTTTCCCGTCTTCAGTAACACAAAGAAATAGGAACGCATGCCATAATCATCCGCCCCAACCTTCTTCGCCAATTCGGGATCGAATCGTGACTGTTTTGATTTGTCCGTCGATTCATCGGGCGTTTGCCCGACTATCTGGAGTGCAAAGATCAAAACGAATAACGGCAAAATGGCCAAAACGCGACGCATATGGAAATCCTCCGGTTTTTCTGATTAAATTCGACGTATATCGAAAACGAACCAACAAACGATTGAACAATCATGAAGACTAACATAAAGGCTCCAACGGGAACCACGTTATCCTGCAAGAATTGGCTGATTGAGGCCGCTTATCGAATGATCCAACACAATCTTGATCCCGAGGTGGCATTCGACCCGGACAATCTCATTGTTTACGGCGGACGTGGCCGGGCAGCGCGAAATTGGGAATCTTACGAAGCGATTTTGGAGTCACTCCGTGAATTGGAGGAAGATGAAACTCTGCTCGTGCAATCGGGAAAACCGGTCGGAGTTTTTCGTTCTCACAGGGACGCGCCAAGAGTTCTTATTGCAAATACAAATATCGTTCCGCACTGGGCGACGCAGGAGCAATTCGACAAGTACGAGCGCGATGGACTCATGATGTATGGGCAAATGACGGCGGGCAGCTGGATTTACATCGGCACTCAGGGAATCCTTCAGGGAACCTATGAAACCTTCGGTTCGCTAGCAAGAAAGATGGGATGGGGTGATTTGGCGGGCAAGTTTGTACTGACCGCGGGGCTAGGCGAAATGGGTGGCGCACAGGCACAGGCGATAACGTTTAACGGCGGAGTCGGCCTGCTGGTCGATGTTGATCCGTGGCGAATAGAACGAAGACTCGAACTAAAGCAATTGGATTGTTCCGCCGATTCGCTCGATCGCGCTTTGGAAATGGTGTCGGAATCGGTATCAAAAGGTGAGGCCAGGTCGATCGGCCTTTGCGGCAATGCTGCGGAGATCCATCACAGGATTCTGGAAAAGGGCGTTGTCCCCGATGTCGTGACCGACCAAACTTCCGCGCACGACGTTTTGTTCGGATACATTCCTGAAGGCCTTTCTCTGGAAGAGGCGGGTTCGCTCCGAGAATCGAATCAAACGGAATACGAGCGCCGCGCGATGGACTCCATGGCAAAACATGTCTCCGCGATGCTTGAGTTCCAGAGACGCGGCTCGGTTGTGTTCGATTACGGCAACAACCTCAGGCAGAGAGCTTTCGATCAAGGTGTTACCGATGCATTTGATTATCCGGGTTTCGTGCCCGCATATATCAGACCCCTTTTCTGCGAAGGGAAAGGACCGTTTCGCTGGGTCGCGCTTTCGGGCGAAAAGGAAGACATCTATAAAACCGATGAAGCGATCATGAATCTCTTCCCGGAAAACGATCATCTTTGCAGATGGTTGGCGATGGCGCAGGAAAGTGTTTCATTTCAAGGGCTTCCGGCTCGAATTTGCTGGCTGGGCTACGGTGATCGTGCAAAGGCCGGTCTCAAATTCAACGAGATGGTGGCAAGCGGCGAACTCAGTGCGCCGATCGTGATTGGCAGGGATCATCTAGATTGCGGTTCTGTCGCCTCGCCAAACCGCGAAACCGAATCCATGAAGGACGGTTCCGACGCCATCGCGGATTGGGTTTATCTGAACGCGATGATAAACGCGGTTGGAGGCGCTACCTGGGTGTCGCTACATCACGGAGGAGGCGTCGGCATCGGATACTCGCTTCATGCCGGACAGGTTATCGTCGCCGATGGCACGCCCGAAGCGGCAAAGAGAATTGAAAGGGTGCTAACCTCGGATCCGGGAATGGGAGTGATTCGACATGCCGACGCGGGGTATGACGAAGCGCTCGACTTCGCTGAGAAGAACGGCGTACGAATTCCCATGAAATAGGAAAATTGCAACGCACCAAACCGGCTTTTTCCTCATCCAACGCGAAAAGCCTGGAGATTTTGTCCAAATCGTCATCGGAGCCGGTCGAGTTCATTATGGGAAAAACGAGCCACTGTATGTTGAGAAGCTTTCTCTTGTTTTTGATTGTTACCTGTTTCTTTGTGTTCGCGTCGAATGCCCAGTCGGGACGAAGAATCTCAAAACCAAGCGCCCCGGAACCAACACCTGTTCCGGAATCTTCGTATTCCGAATCGCGTTCGGATCGAATTCAAAGGCTTTACCCGCGAGGTTACAAGAAACCCGAGGATCAGCAAGTAAAACCACAGTCGGAAACCCCGACGGTTGATGCCGACGGCGATGAGGTGATTTCTGTCGAATCGAGCCTTGTCGCGATTCCGGTTTCAGTTTACAACCGCGACGGCTTCTATGTTCCCAATATCAAGAAGGAGGAAGTTAGGGTTTTTGAAGACGGCGTGGAACAGGAAATTGCATATTTCAATATCTTGGAAACACCATTCACGGTCGCTCTCCTTCTCGATACGTCTCCTTCAACGGTTTACAAAATTGAAGAAATTCGATTTGCCGCCAAGGCGTTTGTTAGACAGCTCCAGCCCGAAGACAGCGTGATGGTAATCGAGTTTGACGGAAACCCGCACATTTTGACCGAAGCTACGACCGACAGGGAAAAGATTTTTAGAGCCATTGACAAGGCCGATTTTGGCTACGGCACCGGTCTTTACGACGCCGTCGATATGGCGCTGAACAAGAAACTTTCCAAAATTACGGGTCGAAAAGCGGTGGTGCTGTTTACCGATGGCGTCGATACAACCTCGCGCCATTCCTATCTATCGACCGTTTCTGATGCTGAGGAGGCAACTGCCGTCATCTTTTCGGTTTATTACAATACCTATCTCGATGGTTTTGGTGGCGCCGGTTCTGTCGGCGGTGTGATAAATGGCGGCATAATTCCTTCAACGCGAAATCAGGGCCGCGGGACGTCAGCCCAGGAATACGCGATCGGAAAGGCATATCTGGAAGATCTTTCGACGTCCACCGGTGGCAAGGTGTTTAGGCCCGAATCCACTCCGGGAGGGCTTGCCTCAGCGTTTAGGGCGATTGCCGACGAACTCCACCAGCAATACAATCTTGGTTATTATCCTTTGAACGAGGGCAAACGCGGCGAGCGGAAAGCGATCAAGGTTCGCATTTATCGTCCAGAACTCGTTATCCGTGCGAAAGACGGGTATATAGTTGGTTCTGAATCGCAGACCTCAACGAAATAAACGATTTTCCTATCAGTCCCATCAAAAGAGCTGTGAAAGGATCGATTCAAGGTTATTGCCTTGAATCGATCCTTTTGTTGTTGTGCAACGCGGATTTCAAGCAGACTTCAAGCGATGGCTATTCAAATCTGCATCTGAGGACGGTGTTGGCTTGACCAACCATTCAAGTTTTCCGCGAACTTCCAATTCAAACGAAACCTTTCCAGAAATCGAACCAATTACGTGATTCATCGATTTTGGGTTAACATCGCTTACCAAGCGATGCTTTGGAGCTGAAAAAGAATTCCAAATCGCCATTTAGTCGGTACGCTCTTTTGCCGATAAGCAGATACCCCATAACGGGCATCTCCACGGATGCGTTCGGTGCTCCCATTAAAACTTCCGATTTGGCGGTTAAACCTATGCTTAAGAAAACACTTGAAAATTCATGGTTTGTTGGAGGCCTTTGGGTCGCCTTTTTGGCTTACGGCTTTTTTCTTTTCAACTTTAGTTCCTATCCGAAATTGCTGGAACTAGGCGGCGGCATGGATCTCCCCGAGAGCCATCTGGCTCCTACATGGGAATACCAGTCACTGTTTGTTGATCGCTTGGGTGAACAGGTCGGTTTGTACAAGACCTTTCAACTCATGGATCTGCCAAACGCGATCCTTTTCGGTCTTACCCTCGGCGTGACAATCTATTTTCTTTTTAGTCTTGCGAATATGAAGAAGTTCGCGATCGGGGCCTTGGCCATACCGGTTTTATTTGTGATTGCGGATATTTCGGAAAATGTGGTGATGTATGTCAATCTTGGAAATCCTCAGAAACTTGACAACGGTCTCTCCGGAATTTTTATGCGATTGACTCAGGCAAAGCTCGCATTGGGTTCGATTTCGTTGCTTTTGCTTCTTGTCGCGATACTTGTGTTTCTGATGGATTTTCTCGGAAAGAGATTTAATTGGAAATGAAACTTGGAAGCATTTGCGTGTTCTGCGGATCAAACCCTGGAAATGAACCGGGATTTGTAGAGGCGGCGGAAACCTTGGGAAATTTGCTGGCCGACCGGGAGATACGCCTGGTCTTTGGCGGCGGCGCGGTGGGACTCATGGGCAAAATCGCCGATACAGTGATCGGTAGAGGCGGAAAGGTGCTTGGCGTAATTCCGGAGGCTCTGGCGCGGAAGGAAGTACAACATCTCGGATTGACGGAACTCAGAGTCGTTGGATCGATGCACGAAAGAAAGGCGATGATGGCCGAGGAGGCCGACGGATTCATCGCGATGCCCGGAGGGTTTGGAACCTTCGAAGAGGTTTGCGAAATAATCACCTGGATACAGCTTGGATTTATCTCAAAACCCTGCGGAATATTGAATGTAAATGGCTATTATTCGAACCTTGTAGCGATGTTTGATAAAGCAGTCGACTCGGGATTCGTTAGACCGGAGCACCGAGATCTTGTCAGGGTTGGCGACACGCCGAATACGCTTCTTGAACTGCTCGAAGAGTTTATACCTCCCAAACTCGACAAATGGATCGAGAAAGACGGGATTTGAATGGAAAAGAAAAAGGTTGATCTGTTGGTCGGAAATACGTCGGAGGTCGTTACATGCAAATCCGGCGGCTACGCCCTTAAGGGCGAAGCCATGCGCGAAGCAAACGTCTTCAAAGAGGCGTGGTTTGCGATCGATCGGGGAATGATTGTCGCACTCGGGACGCAAAGCGATATCGATTCCAGATTTGAATCAGATTCATTTGTCGACGCCGGTGGGATGTCGATCATCCCGGGATTCGTCGAGTCGCACACCCACCTCGTGTTTGCCGGCAATAGGATCAACGAGTTTGAGCTAAAGATTCGAGGAGCGGAATACCTTGAGATTCTACAAGCCGGCGGGGGCATTCATTCAACCGTCAAGGCGACACGGGATGCTTCGGAACAGTCCCTTTTTGAACGCGCCTCTTCCAATCTGCAATTGCTTCGCAGGGCCGGTGTGACGGCTTGTGAGGTGAAAACGGGTTACGGCCTTGATACCGAAAGCGAACTGAAGATGCTGCGGGTAATCAAAAGGCTTGCCAGTGAGTTCGAGATGACGGTGATTCCGACATTTTTGCCCGCTCATGCGATTCCAATCGAAATGAAGAATCGCGATGATGAATACACCGAATTGATCTGCAGTGAAATGATCCCCAAGGCATTGTCGGAATGGGGCGAAATCGAATACAAGCTCCGCGGCGCCGTCAATGGCATTTTTATCGATGTCTTTTGCGAAAAGGGCGCGTTTTCATTGGCTCAGTCGAAGCGCGTAATTGAAACTGCTTCGAACTTGGGCTTTGGTATCAAGGCGCATGTTGATGAGTTTACAAATCTCGGGTGCGCCGGATACGCAATCGAAAAAGGTGCGGTTTCGATCGACCATTTGGACCATACCAGCGATCGGGAGATAAGGATGCTTTCCGAATCCAATACGGTTGGCGTCGTAACCCCGGGCGTTAATTTCAATCTGGGATCTTGCGATTTTGCCGATGCAAGGAAATTGATCGATTATGGTTGCGCGGTCGCGCTTTCGACCGATTATAATCCCGGATCTTCGCCCTGCCCGTCGCCGTCGATGATTATGGCGATCGCCTGTCGATATCAAAAGCTGCTTCCATCGGAAGCGTTAAATGCATTTACAATTAACGGTGCCGCGGCACTCGGTGCGGAATCGTTTTTGGGATCACTGGAAGAAGGGAAGTTCGCTGATTTTCTAATCCTTGAGACAGACGATTTCAGGGAGATCTGCTATGAATTTGGTTCCAACCCGGTTAGAGCGGCTTTTCGAAAAGGCATAGCGATATAGATTTGGAGTTTGTTTTTTGGCAATGAAAACGATTTTCTTGGATGGCGAGAGCCTGACGTTTGACGAGGTTGTCGAGGTGGCGTTTGCGTCGCCCGGTGAAATACGTGTCGAGCTGTCGTCGGATTGTATCGATAAGGTAAACGCGAGCGCGGCGGCGGTGGTTGAACTCCTTGAAAAAGGCGAGATCTCATACGGGATCACAACCGGATTTGGCGCGTTCAAGAACAAGATCATTCCCATCGATGAAGTCGAAAGCCTTCAAAAGAAGATACTTGTGAGTCACGCCGTAGGCGTCGGCGACCCTTTTGATGTTCCGACTACGAGGGCGATCATGCTCATCCGCTCAAATACCTTGGCGCGGGGATTTTCCGGAATTCGGGTCGAAACCCTAAACACTTTGCTCGAGCTGCTAAATCGCGGCGCGTATCCCGTGATTCCTTCAAAGGGAAGTCTCGGCGCCAGCGGTGATTTGGCTCCGCTGGCGCATATGGCATTGCCGCTAATAGGGCTTGGGGAAGTCTTATGGAACGGCGAAGTCCGCGATGCCGCAAACGTGCTCGAAGAACTCGATATTGCGCCGTTAACGTTGGCCGCCAAGGAGGGTATCGCACTCACCAACGGGACGACGGTAATGACCGCTCTCGCACTTTTGGAAACGTATCGGGCGAAGTATTTGGCGGAATGCGCCGACAAAGCGGGTTGCCTCAGTCTGGAAGCTTTGAACGGAACGATCGCCGCCTACGATCCAAGGATCCATGCGTTGAGACCCCATCCACGGCAATTGGCCTGCGCCGAAAATCTGAGAACGCTTCTCGAAGGAAGCGAATTCGTAAGAGACCACGATCCTGAGAATATTCAGGATGCCTATACGCTTCGCTGCATTCCCCAGGTTCATGGCGCGTGCCGCGACGCCATCGCCTACACCGAATGGGTAGTCAATATCGAATTGAACTCGGTTACCGACAATCCCCTGATTTTCAAAAATGAGGCGACCGGAGAAGTTGAGGTCGTCTCCGGCGGAAATTTTCACGGGGAACCGCTCGCGATCGCGATGGACTACCTCGGAATCGCGCTTGCTGAGCTCGCAAACATTTCCGAACGCAGGATCATGCGTCTGACCGATGAGGACTCGAATGCTGGCGTACTCCCTGCGTTTTTGACCGAAAACGGCGGGCTGAATTCCGGTTTTATGATCGTCCAGTACACGGCCGCGGCGCTCGCCACCGAGAACAAGGTTTTGTCACACCCGGCGAGCGTCGACACGATTCCGAGTTCGATGAATGTCGAAGATCATGTTTCGATGGGAGTCACGGCGGGCTTGAAGTTGCGTCAGATCGGAAACAATCTCGAACAGATTTTGTCGTTTGAGATCTTCTCCGCAGCCCAGGGAATCGACTTTAGAAAAACGGCGAGCGGAGCCCGCAAACTCGGCAATGGCACCGCCTCAGTCTATGAAACCGTTAGAAGCAGAGTGCCGTTTATCGAGTCGGATACGGTGATGTATCCTCACATGAATGCCGTCACAGCGTTGCTCCAAAAAAGGATGATCTGAGAAATATTGAGCTTGTCCACGCGGGTCCGTTCGTTTTTTATTAAATCTCGAGCTGTTCTCCGAGTTCCACAACGCGATTTGGCGGAATCTTGAAATACGAGGTTGCGCTTCTTGCATTCCTCGACATAAACGCGAAGAGTTTTTCACGCCATTGGTGCATTCCGGATGGCTTGCTTGTCGAAATTATCGTTTCGCGCCCGAGAAAATAGGTCGAATCACTGGGATCAATTCGAAACCCTAAACCTTTCACAGTCTTTAGGATTTTCGGCACATCGGGTTCTTCCATAAAACCAAAATAGATTTTTACTCTGGCAAACCCCTCGGGCATAACCTGGATTCCGTATCTCTCTCGTCGTTGGACATACGGTATCGGTCTCGTCTTCACGGTAACGAATACGACGTTTTGATGCAGCACCTTGTTGTGCATCAGGTTATGGAGTAATGCCACGGGCGTCCGAGTAGCGTTGCCGTTCATAAAGATTGCGGTCCCGTTGACCCGATGTATGTCCGAAGCGCGAACCTTTTCAAGAAACTCTTCCAAAAGCTCCGTATCCTCCTGAATATGCTTTTGAATCACCCTGCGACCCTTTTTCCATGTCGACATCCCCAGATAAATCGCCGCACCCATTGAAAGCGGCAGCCATCCTCCATCGAAGAGCTTTATGACGTTCGCGCCAAAAAAAGCCGCGTCAATTACCATGAACAACGCACAAAGCAGTAGAGTAAGCCACTTGTTCCAGCCCCATTGATCCCTCGCCACCACATAGAAAATAACCGTGGTAATCACCATCGTCGAGGTGACCGCAATACCATAGGCGGAAGCGAGCCTGCTTGAGCTTCGAAATGAAAGCACGACAAGGATGCAGCCGATCATCAACGCCCAATTTATCGCGGGCAGATATATCTGGCCGTATTCCTTGTCAGAGGTGTGCTGAATTCGGAATCTCGGAAGCAGACCAAGCTGAATCGCCTGCATCGTCAACGAAAAGGCTCCTGAAATAACGGCTTGTGAAGCGATCACCGCGGCGGATGCGGCAAGCAAAATTAGCGGAAAAAGTGCCCAATCGGGAGCGAGATGGTAAAACGGATTGACCGCTTCATGAGGATTTTCAAGCAGCAGCGCGCCCTGACCGAAGTAATTGAGCAAGAGTGAGGGAAGCACAACCGCAAACCAAGCGATCCTTATCGGTTTCGCGCCAAAATGCCCCATGTCGGCATAAAGAGCCTCACCGCCGGTGACAACGAGGAAAACGGAGCCAAGAATTACAAAACCGCGACCGCCGTTTTCTATAAAGAAATGAATCGCATAGTACGGATTTACCGCCAACAAAACGGATGGGAAATGGACGATTTGGGAAATGCCCATTACCGCCAGTACAGCGAACCAGACGCTTGTGATCGGTCCGAACAATCTGCCGATTTTTGCGGTCCCCTTTTGCTGAATGAAAAAAAGACCGACGATGATTCCGATCGTTGCCGGAACGATGAACGGCGTCAACCCAGGCGCGGCGACCGTGATTCCTTCCATGGCGCTGAGAACCGAGATCGCCGGGGTTAAAATCCCGTCTCCGTACAATAAAGCCGCACCCATAATCCCCAACGCGATGATCTTCCAGCGTTCGCCCGTTCCCGAAGGCGTAAATGGAGATGCAAGCGCGGACAATGCGAGAATCCCGCCTTCGCCTTTATTGTCGGCCCTTAGAACGAAAACGAGATACTTGATCGAGATTACGATGATTAGTGACCAAAAAATCAGGGATAGAACGCCCAGCACATTTTGTGCTGAAGGAGCAACTGAATGGGGACCGTGAAAGCACTCGCGAATGGCATATAGCGGAGAGGTTCCGATGTCGCCGTAGACGACTCCGAGGGCGGCGAATGAAAGTGCGGCAAGATAGCTTCCGGTCGGTTCTGATCGGTGCGCCTGGTCGTCTGCAAAGGTATGATGTATATCTATCGGAGATTTCTTGAAACGACGCTTTTTCATCCCAACTCCTCGTTCACAATGAAGGACAATAGACCTCGTTTTGGGAATTGTAAAGCGGGCAATCGATGAAAATTAAGTGCGGATAAACAGGGCGGTTCTCGACCTCGGATGCCAAATTGAATTGTCATTGAAATCACCAATGAATTGGAGGGAAGCGGGCGGACGGAAATACCGCACCTACGTTCAAGAAGTACGCGCGACAGTGCGAAATTTCTCCGGACTCGCGCCATCCAAACGCTCTTTTTCCATCGCTTTATTTTGCCGTCGAATTCGGAATCTGTGTGGCTGCTTAAGACAGCATTGCACGGTATTTTTCAGGGAGCGTTCGAATCGAGTTGTTTAGGTCGGTAACGATATGGAGGGTTCTTCCAGTAGCCAGAATCGCTTCGTCGGACGGCCGGATAATGCTGTAGCCGAATTCAATGCTCCGTGATCTGATATTTAAAAGCTCCGTCCTCACTTCGATTTGGTCTTCATAAAATGCGGGGGATTTGTAACGGCAACTGCTCTCGCCAACCACTAGCCTGACGCCATCAAGGTCTTCCATGTCCAAATAGGAAAATCCTTTCTCGCGGCAAAAATCACTCCTCCCAAGTTCGAACCAAACGTAGTAATTGGAATGATGGACTATCCCCATTTTGTCGGTTTCCGCATATCGCACGCGAATCATCGTGGTTGTTGCCATTGTGTGAAAATAGAATTTGGCAAAGGCATTCGTCAACCCAAGCAAAGGTATCCTCAGCGAAGGTTGCGGAGAATGGGCAATTATCTGAAAATAAACGGGCTATGAGCGAAGGACGAAAGAGCATCATTACAAACCGAAACGCGTACCATGAGTATCACATCGAGGATCGGTACGAGGCCGGCATAGAGCTCAAGGGAACCGAAGTGAAAAGCCTTATGGCGGGAAGGATCCAACTAAAGGAATCCTATGTCGCGGTGCGCGACGACGAGATGTGGCTATTCAACGCCCACATTTCGCCGTACAAGCATGGAAACATCAATAATCACAATCCACTTAGAACCAGAAAGCTTCTCCTGCACCGCAGGGAGATCGAGAAGATCAGAAAACAAACCGATCAAAAAGGCATGACGCTGGTCGTAACTGAAGTCTATTGGAACCATGGAAGAATCAAGATTGAGATTGGTGTTGCCAAGGGCAAAAAGCTTTATGACAAAAGGGAAACCATGAAGGAAAAGACGATTGCCAACGAAACCAAGAGGCAGTTGAAAGAAGCTGGAAGATAAATTAAAGTGGTTGTTTGACCGAGCCCGATTTTTTGATCCATAAACGCGTGCTTTTTTTCGCTCGTTCGATATTGTCAACGAATTCTTGGTCGTCCCAATTGCGCAAACGCCTCCTTGCCTTACTCGAGACAGAAACGATTGGAATCGGCCTTCGAACTATTAGCGTACGGATAAGACGTACTTAACTTGAGGAAAATATGAAATCAAGAGGAATCAACAAGAACTTTTCAACCGCAGGGACCGACGCCCTGGCAACGGTGTTCTTTAAAGGCGAAAAAGTCGCCGGAGTTTTTCTAAAAGAGCTGGACAAACTTACGGGTGGCCAGATTGCTTCAGTCGTTTCTTCCGGCGAATTTTCGGGTGAAAAGGGCGAATCAGTGCTTTTGAGATACGTCGACGCGAAAAAGAAACATGGAAAACTGCTTCTTGTCGGCGCAGGCGAATCAAAAGGTTATGGCGCGAATGATGTTGCGGTTGCTTCAGGAACCGCTGTTCGCTCGCTTCGCGGATTGGGTGTAAAGACATTGGCGTTTGCTCCGCGTGGCGGCGGGTCAACGGTTGAGGCTTCCGCGGCGGCCGTTCAGGGAGCGATTACGAGCCAATTCGAATTGGACAAGTATCGAACCTCCGACAAGATGGATAAGGTAGTAAATTCGCTTGTGGTTTATGTTCAGGACGGAAAGCCCGCGGATTTCAAGGCCGGTTTCGCGCGTGGCGAAGCTATCGGGGAATCGATCAACTTCACACGAGATCTTGCAAACGAACCTCCGAATATTCTTACGCCTACCGAAATGGCAAACAGGGCGAAGGCGATGGCCAAGGAAACAGGTCTGAAATGTCAGATTCTTGGTGAAACTCAGATGAAAAAGCTAGGGATGAATTCGCTGCTTAGTGTTTCCCTGGGTTCCGAGCAGCCGGCCCAACTGATCTTTTTGAGCTACACACCCAAAAAGAACACCGCTCCAAAGGGTGAAGTAATCGCCTTTGTTGGAAAGGGAGTGATGTTTGATACCGGTGGAATCTCGCTGAAGCCCGGAGAAGGCATGGATGCGATGAAGTATGACATGACAGGCGGCGCGACGGTTGTCGGTTTGATGCGCGCGATTGCGTTGACAAAACCAAGCGTTCCGGTAATAGGTGTCGTCGGCTGCGTCGAAAACATGCCGGACGGAAAAGCCTCGCGCCCAAGCGATGTTGTTACCGCAATGACCGGAAAAACCATTGAAATCCTGAATACGGATGCAGAGGGCAGGCTTGTTCTGGCAGATGCGGTTGCTTTCGCGGAAAAACAAGGCGCGACCAAAATCGTTGATTTGGCGACCCTTACGGGAGCGGTTGTTGTTGCTCTTGGCCATCTCAATACCGGCATCATGGGTAACGACCAGGGTTTGGTCGATTCGGTGATTGCGGCCGGAAAAGATGCCGGCGAGGGATTCTGGCAGCTTCCTCTCGAAGGATACGAAGGAGAAATCAAATCGGATATCGCAGATGTCAAGAACATCGGTTCGAAGCGTCGCGCGGGAACGATTGCCGGCGGTTTGTTTATCCAGGCTTTTATCGACAAAGCCAAATGGGCTCATCTGGACATCGCCGGTACGGCTTGGGCGGATAGCCCCAAACCGCACCAGTCCAAGGGACCGACGGGAGTCGCGATCAGATCTCTGCTCAAACTTGTTGAGAAATCGCAATAGTTTGTGTTTGCAGGAGAAAGTATTTAATATGGTCAACAAAATTTGTTGGCCATTTTTTTTGAATTCAACCGTTCGTTGCGGCAGATTATGACCCCTAAACGCCGAAACCTGTTCAATTTTTTGTTTGCAGTTGCCGCATTGGCCCTACTTGTAGCCTGCAGTTGCCCCTCTTTGCGCGATTTGGAAGACGGTTCGCAAAATCGCAAAAAAACCTCTACCAAGAAAAAGAAAGAGACGGACGACGGCAAGAAGAAAGACAGGGGGGATTTCGTCGTTGAACATACCGGTGTCAAAAACCCGGCTTACGAAGATATCGACCGCCAGTTTCAAGAGAACAAGGTGCTAGAAAAGGCCGCTGACAAATTGAATAGATCGCTGATTCTTCCAAACGACATCACGCTCCGTACAAAGGACTGCGGAGAGATCAACGCTTTTTACAGCCCGTCCGATCAATCGATTACTTTTTGTTACGAATTGATGGAGTATTTTTTCAAGCTCTATAAACTTGATGGCAGCAGTGACAAAGAAGCGAATGAAAGGATGAACAAAGCAATCACGTTTGTCTTCCTGCATGAATTGGGTCACGGATTGATTGACAACTATGAGCTTCCAATCACCGGTAACGAGGAAGATGCGGCGGATCGCTGTTCGGCGTATATTTGTATTGAAGAACTCGGCGATGATGGTGTTGAATCGATCGTGGCCGCGGCCGAAGCATTCGCAATCGAATCCAAGATGAGCAAACCCGACCGAAGCAGCATGGCGGACGAACATCTGCTGCAGGGTCAGCGATTCTATAATTCGCTTTGCATGATCTATGGTTCGGATCCCGAAAAATACGCCGGACTGGCCGAAAAAGGCCTTCTCCCTCAGGATCGGGCCAGGCGTTGTCCTACAGAATATGAACGTACCGCGAGAAGTTGGCAGGAATTGTTAAAGCCGTGGCGCAAAGATTAATGGATTTTGCGATCTACTTTGGAGAGACTGATCGATTTGAGGAGAAATCATGAAGAAAAAGAATTTGCTGGCACTGGGAAGGGGCGGCAGCTTGTTTAATGGTCTGGCTGCACTTTTTATCATTTCATTGATCGTTCTTGGCTGCACCTGCAACGAAAAGGACGGCTTCAAGTTTGGCAAAAAGGATAGCGATACTACCGAGAATAGAAGCGATGATGTCGCAGACAAGGATACGGACAAGAAGAAGGACTCTGACGAGGACTATCCGTTTGATGCCGATGAGGATGAAGTTCCGTCCGACGCACAACTGCAAGGTCTAGTAAGACATACCCTTAACGACTTTAACGACGCTGTAAAGGATGGGGATTTCACCGATTTCCATTCGAAGGTGGCAAATGTTTGGAAACGTTCCTCGAAACCAAGCGATTTCAACAAGGGATTCAGCGAGTTTATCGACAAAAAGATCAATATTGATCGCATCGAAGGGGAAACCGCGGAGTTCAGTCCCGATCCGAGAATTGGCAAGAAGTCGGGCAAGAAAGTGCTCTTCGTCAAGGGCAAGTATGACACCAACCCGTTGCCGGTTAACTTCGAACTTGAGTATCTCGTCGATGGGGGTGAGTGGAAACTGATCTTTATTGGAGTCGATACGAGAAAATAACTGTTAACAAACAGAATTTGGTAGCAAAGGCCGTGTTTTCGCGGTCTTTGCTTTTTTGTTTGCGTGCCGATAAAATCTCGTTTTGGTTTAACAAATCATGATTCTGATGGCCCTCGGTCTCGTTTATGGATTTAACCTGGACAGCCGAAAGTTCAAACTGGAAACACAATGAAAATACACGAATATCAGGGAAAAGAGCTTCTCAAGAAGTATGGGGTACCGGTTCCTAACGGAGTTGTCGTAACTTCTGCAGAGCAAGCGGTTGAGGCGGCAAAATCACTCGGTACCGACGTGGTCGTCGTTAAGGCTCAAATCCATGCGGGTGGTCGCGGAAAAGGCGGGGGTGTGAAGCTTGCCAAGTCTCCCGAACAAGCGGGCGAACTAGCATCTGAGATTCTCGGAATGAATTTGGTCACGCATCAGACGGGTCCGGAAGGAAAGGAGGTAAGGACGCTTCTGATCGAAGAGGGATTGCCGATCGAACAGGAATTCTATCTTGGCATTACGCTCGATCGCGCCACCGGCAAGAATGTCTTTATGGCATCTTCCGAAGGCGGTACTGAAATCGAGGAGGTCGCTGCCGCAACTCCAGAGAAGATTCTCAAGGAAACGATCGAACCGGGACTCGGTCTACAGCCGTTCCAAGCCAGAAAGCTGGCGTTTGGATTGGGTATTCCGAATGAACTCATTGGCCAGGCGGTAAAATTCATGATCGCCTTGGCAAACGCCTATGAGGCAATGGATGCGACGATAGTCGAAATCAATCCTTTTCTTAAAACTTCCGATGGGCGTTTGATAGCTCTCGACGCCAAAGTCAATTTTGACGACAACGCCATGTTCCGCCATAAGGATTATCCCGAAATGAGGGATTTGACCGAAGAGGAACCGCTTGAGATTGAAGCTTCGAAGTCTGACTTGAGCTACATCAAGCTTGATGGAAATATCGGTTGCATGGTCAACGGCGCCGGACTCGCTATGGCCACGATGGACATCATCAAACATAGCGGAGGCGAACCGGCAAATTTCCTTGATGTTGGCGGAGGAGCATCCCAGGAAAGGGTGGAAAACGCATTCAGAATTCTCCTTGCGGATGAAAATGTTAAGGCGGTTTTGATCAATATTTTCGGTGGAATCGTTCGATGCGATATGGTAGCTAAAGGCGTGGTCGAAGCGGCGAGAAATCTCGGAGTTTCGATACCGATCGTAGCCCGTCTTGAGGGTACCAACGTTGAGGAAGGGAGGCGTGTTTTGGACGAATCCGGAATCAATATCCAAACCGCTCAGGGAATGCGTGATGCGGCGGAAAAGGTTGTGGCCGCTGCAGCAGGTTGATTCGCAAGAGTTTTTGAATAATCCGATAGGCGGTGAGGAAATCGTTTGATATCCTTCACCGCCTCTTTAATTTGGCTATTTTCCGCCATACCAATATGGAGTCTCAGCAGTCCAACGGGATTTCGGATATCTACGATGCAGCAAATCAAACGCGGCCTTTGAATTCTTGCCTGTATTCGCATCATGACAACCGTATCTCGTGGCCCGTACCGCCAAATGCAATAGTTCTGGTGTATCGGGGGAACGCGGGTTTCTGTTTGCAAATTCGAGAACACGGCCCGAAAAAACGCTTGCACCCTCGCCTAATGCCTTGAGTTTTGAGTGCTCCCTCAAGCCAATTTTATACAGTGATTCGGTAACAAACGCCGGTCGATCCGCATCTCCGAGCACTGCATATTCATTGCACCACCAATTGCCGCGGTTGCTATCGATCGATTTCGGATCCGAGCTCATCCTGCCCCAATGCGATTCAACGTAAGGCTCAAGCACCGGATATCTTGCGATAAAGCGCAAGGCCGCGGCTTCTTTCGCAATTGGCGATCTTGAATTCATGTAAGGTTCGAAATACTCCCGAAACGCCGGCGAGTGTTTGTTGACGAGCGTCGCAAACGAACGCTCCATCGCGGAATCACGAAGGACGAATGCTCTCATCCAACCGGCCCGTGCGAGAAAATCCTTCAGATAGTCGGGAAGCTCCTTGGATTGGGCCGCAGCCAGCCAGATCGAAAGGGGAAGCCCGGAATTGAAATGACGGCTCGCGTGCGTGCCAAACATCTTCCTCGATTCCCATGCCTGTAGTTCGCCCTCCTGCTTCAAACTTGAACCGGTTTCGGTAAAATCGTCGCTCCAAAGAAACGCGGTCGGCGTTAACTGTGCGTGTTCCAAAAACTCATCAATGGTCTCATCAAAATCAAGCCTTTGTTCAAAGAGACGATTCTTGGCGGCTATTGTTGTGTTTTCCGGTAAACCCGACAACAGCTTTGTTGACAGTTCGCGCGCTTCTGCAATTTTTCTTGACTGTTCCAGTAGTCGTACTGCATGAAAATTGGCGGTCAAATATGCGGGCGAACTCTTTTTGACGCTCTTGGCTGCGGCAATCAGCTTCTCGACTTCGGGGGCATCCTTCTTGGCCTTGGAGATCGCGGCCAAGAGCCATTCGATGGATTTTGTGGATTCCCAATTCTTTAGCGCGTGTTCGTAACCATCGATCGATTGGTAGGTAAGAAGCCAGTCGGTTAGTCCGCCGTCAAAAATCTTTTCGGGATAGTATTTCAGAAACAGTCTCGGCTCAATATCGCCTTCGTAATTTGAAGCATAAGCTACATTTGACGCCTTCCACTCAAGTTTATCGAGGAGCCAGATATAGTCAGTCAAATCATTGTAAATGTTTGGGTTCGGCTTTTCGGAAGTAAGCATTTTCGATAATTCCACGGCCCTTCCGTCTGGATCCTGTCGATATCGAACCAGCCCCAAAAGCCGTTTCGCCGGTTCCGAGTAATTCGAATTCGATGACTCTGAAGCGATTTTTTTTAGTGCCGCGGCGGCGGACTCCAACAATCGATTTTCTTCCGCCCGATTCGCTGATTCACCTTCTCCGCCTCCAAGGAGACTCGCTTGCCTGATGTAAGTTCGAGCAACGAGGTATTCGGAAACATCCGCCCATGGTGATTGTTTTTCCGCCGAAATCCGTTCAAACTCCTTGCGCGCCGCCTCATAGTCTTCGCGATAGAAATGAGCCGAAGCGATCTGATATTGCCTGTCAAAGCGAAGCCATTCGGGTGCCCCGGCTCCAACATCCTCTGGCAACGTACCATTTTCCTCGCAATTCGAAAAAACCGCGTCCTGCGCTCTTAACCAAGATTTTATATCCTCGGGTTTTCTATTTTCTGACTCCCTCATTCTCAGGGTTTTCGTTGCGTTTCTAAACGAATCCTGCAAACAGTTCGTGTAATAGCCGTAGTCTTCCTTAAGGGAACGATCGGTTCCAACCTTTGCGTCACCCTCGAGGACCTTTTTCCGTTCGGAGAGCCATTCCGTCTCCGCGCCGCTATCTTCCTTTGGCGTAAGCTCGCCTTCGTTGACATCGCCGGGGGAATAGCCACCCCCAATTCTATCTCTAAGCGCACGCGCGGTTTCGGATTGATCTTTTTTCGGAACAGGGTTGTCGGTCAGATATCTGTAAAAAACGAAGAGGGAGATTCGGCCGTAGGAGTTCGGCACCATTCCGACCTTGCCATCAACATAATCCTTTAACGGATACTCTCCATGTTTTCCAAATCCAAACACGGGGTCGATCGTAAATGGTCCGCAAGCCAGCGCGGGCTCGACAATCATCGCAAATACGGCAATCATGATCGCCATTGCGGATCCAATTTTTATCCTCTTCATTTTCCTGTCTCCTCTTTCAATATCGATTCCAAATCGTGTTTTCTCCAAGCGGAATTGTTGAAGTAATAGACCCTCCTGGATTTTGTCAATGTCTTTGGTAGCAAGCGATTAACATTCAGACCGAAGGAATTCGAGCATTTGGGTTCCTTGAAAGCTTTTCCGCCTCGAATCCGAGCGAAAATACTCTCGCCCTCTCTTCCCATGTCAAAAAGCATCGGAACGGCTTCGTCAACGTTCATATCCTGAAGCCAGCGGTCTCCCTCGCACCAGGAAGCGAGGGCCGTTATTGATAACAGCATTTCACCGGGAATCAGTTCCCGAACTTTGGCGACCAGCGAGCGATAAAATCCGCGCTCACTGGCAGCAGCGTCAAAGTCAATTTGTATCCCGGAAACATCTTTTTCTTTTGCTGTTTTCGCTATCGCCTCTGCTAGAGATGCGATCCTCGAATCAGGAACCGCATGCGATTCGTTGCCCCGTGCAGATTCGATTCTTGTGACGGCGATTCTTTTGACGCCTTCAGGTAGTCTAAGCGGATTTCTACGGGGTTTTACAACGAAACCATCGCTTGCCAATTGAATTGACTGAACGTAAAACGCAACCCCAAGGCTGCCGTCAGTCGGAAGCCATGTCAGATCCTCGGCACGCTCCCAGGCCCAAATCACTGTCATTGGAAAGCCATCTCCGGTATTTGCTCGGATTCCGCATCCACTTGATGCAACGAGAAGTCCGGCCGCAAGTAGCGTTGCGACGGCTTTTAAGACCAATTTTGTATCGAATGGCGGCACCGTAGAAATAATACTCACACAATGCTTCATTTCAAATTGCGATCGAATCCGGAAAGTCAGTCGCTTTGCGTTTGCTTGCGAACTTGCATGGGAGAACGACGGGAAGCACTCTTTTTGCAATCGACAGATTCCATCAATCGCTACCCGTGACGGCAGGTTTCCGATTTGGGAATAGACGCGATTTTCAGCTCCTGGGAAAGCGCGCGAGTAGTCTTGATGTTAGGCTTCTGCTATATTGTTTCTTCTGAATAGCCATTCATTTAATTGACTTATGATCGAACGCGAACAACTTGAAATGGACATCGTCTTTGTCGGTGCGGGGCCTGCGAATCTTTCGGCCGCCTTGCATCTCAAAGCGCTCATAAAGGAACACGACGAAGCCATCGCATCCGGAGTAAAATCCGGAGAAACGCTTGGCGATGTCGAAATCGGCATCATTGAAAAAGGGCCGCGGGTCGGCGCTCATATCCTATCCGGTGCCGTAATGGACCCCAAGGGAATTCGCGAACTGATGCCGGATTTCCTGGATCAGGGCTGTCCGATTGATACCGTCACTCAAGAAGACGCATTCTGGTATCTGACTGAAAAGGGCAAAGTCAAAGCCCCCATTACACCTCCTCCGCTCGTAAACAAAGGGAAATACATCGTCTCGCTGGCGAAACTCTGCGAATGGCTCGGCGAAAAATGCGAGGAGGCAGGTGTCAACATTTTCCCCGAATTCCCCGGGTCAGAGCTTTTGTATGACGAGAACGACGCTGTTGTCGGGGTTCGCACGGGCGATAAGGGGATCGATAGGGATGGAAACCAGAAAAGCAATTTTGAGCCGGGAATCGACTTGATCGCGAAAATTGTTGTTCTTGGGGAGGGTTCAAGAGGTTCGTTGACCAAAGAGGCGTGCGAACGATTGGGGCTTCTCGAAGGCAAGGAACCGCCGGTCTATTCTCTCGGAATCAAAGAGTTGTGGGAAGTTCCGGAAGGCAACTTCGCTGAAGGCATGGTGGTTCACACGCTTGGTTTTCCTTCCGATACCGAAACCTACGGTGGCGGTTGGATTTACGGCATGAAAGGCAACATCGTTTCTATCGGATATGTTACTGGCCTCGATTATCGGGATCCAAACATCGATCCTCACGCCGAATTCCAAAAATATAAAACTCATCCCGAAATCGCGAAGATTCTCGACGGCGGGACAATGATCAAGTATGGTGCAAAAACGATCAACGCCGGCGGATACTACACAATGCCGAAATTGTTTGCCGATGGTCTGTTGCTTGTCGGAGATACGGCGGCATTTTTAAACGGCCAACGCATAAAGGGGATTCACACCGCTATGAAAGGTGGAATGCTCGCCGCGGAAACGATCCTGTTGGCGCTTGAACGAAGTGATTTCTCGGCCAACACTTTGCGTCACTTTGAGAAAAAGTTTCACAAAAGTTGGATTTATGACGAGTTGTACAAAGTTCGCAACTTCCACTCCGCTTTTCAAAAGGGTCGTTGGTCTGCGCTTGTCAATACTGGTCTTCAGTTTTTGACGGGCGGCCTCGCTTGGGGTTTTATGCCAAAGGATCATCATTTAGCCGGACACGAGTGCATGAGAACCCTTGAGGAACACGGGGGAAGAGATCGCGATCGTTATTCGAATGTGCCTTTTGACAAAAAGCTTACTTTCGACAAAACAACCGATGTTTTTCACGCAGCGGTAGCGCATGACGAAGATCAGCCCGTGCACCTTCATGTTTTGGATACCGAAATTTGTGCTACGCGTTGCGCTGAGGAATACGGAAATCCCTGTCAACGATTCTGCCCTGCGGCGGTTTACGAAATGGAAGACGATCCACAAACCGGACGCAAGGAATTGAAGATCAACTTTTCAAATTGCGTGCACTGCAAAACCTGCGACATCATGGATCCGTATCAGATAATCAATTGGGTTACGCCCGAAGGCGGCGGGGGACCGGACTACAAAGGGATGTAGCGGGTATGCGCGGGAATCTCTACATAATCAGCTCACCTTCCGGAGGCGGGAAAGGGACTCTTATCAAACGTTTGTTTGAAGGAATCGGGGGCCTGACATTCTCAGTCTCCTACACGACGCGAACAATGCGGGAGGGCGAGACCGACGGTGTTGAATACAACTTCGTCACGCGTGAACGCTTTGAGGAACTTATCACTGAGGGAGAGTTTCTAGAGTACGCGACGGTTCATGGAAACTACTATGGCACCAGCCGCGCCTTTGTTGAAGGGGAACTGCAAAAAGGCCTCGATGTGGTTTTGGAGATCGATGTACAGGGAGCCCGAACTGTTCGTGAAAGATGGGATGGCGCGGTTGGGATTTTTATACTTCCTCCCTCTTATGTTGTTTTGAGGGAACGTCTTACCGCAAGGGAAACCGAGAAGGGGGAAGTTCTTGAAACTCGGATTCGCAACGCTGCGGAGGAAGTTCTGGACTTCAAATTCTTCGATTACGTGATCATCAACGACGATCTTGAAACGGCGACCAGCGACATGGTTTCAATTTTTCGCGCCAACCGACTCGTTACTGATAGACAAATGCCACTAATTCAAGGTATCTTAGATACTTTTGACGGGTCGCAATAGGCCGTCGGTGAGGTGATATGACAGACGAACTCGAATTGGAAGAAAACGAAGAAGTTGAAGAGATTGAAGACGTTGTGGTTGATCCCGATGCGATCCCCGCAATCGATTCAAAATATCGTTTTATTCTCCTGGCCGCGCAGCGCGCCAAACAGATTCAAAGGGGTGCAAAACCCCGTGTTGAGCTGGACCCGGTAAAAATCAAGCCAACTACAATCGCGAGGGAAGAATTTCGACACAAGAAAGTCAATTTTTCTTTTATCGAAAGGGAAAAAGTAGGCTAGATTGCCTTACATGTCCCGAGTTTCCAGCCAGTGCCGGAAACGAACCGCGAACTCCCGCGCCTCAATTTCAAATGGAATTGCCTGATATGCTTCAAACCAGTTTCGGGTATTCCATTTTTTCTTCGCCCTGAAAATCCGCCAAAAGTCACGGAAATAGATAAAAAGGAATTTTAAAAGCCCTTCCCTTTGATATTGGAGCACATGGGCGAGTTCGTGAGCGAAAAGCGAACGGGAAACCTTAAGCCTGCCCTGACTATCGCGATAGGTGTAATTTCGATCTATAAACACCCGCCTACCGATAGTAATTCCATCGACCAGCAACAATCTTGTGAGGATTGTGGCGCCACCCCGCGAATACACTCTCACGTCTGGAAGCCTGTCAGCCGAAGTCTCCATTCCTTGCTCGAGAAACCTGCGGAAGATTGTTCGTGAGCCCTCGGAAAGTTTCATCTTATTCCACGTTTTGCACTTGTTCGCGAATCTTTTCGATCTCCGCCTTCATCCGCAAAGCGGCTTCCTTGATCGTCATGTTTTGTGTCTTCGAAGCGATCGTATTCGCCTCGCGGTTCAATTCCTGAGTCAGAAAATCAAGACGTTTTCCGACGACGCCTTCCTCCGCCATGATTTCGCGAAAATGGTCGCAATGTCCTCGAAGCCTTGAAATCTCTTCCGATATATCCGACTTATCCGCCAAATACGCCACTTCCTGGGCGAGACGGCCGGGATCTATCTCTATATCGGAGCCCGTCTTTGCCAAGAGATTCGTGATACGTGTTTCCAATTTCTCCTGATACTCGACCGTAACGCCCGAAGCTTCGGATTCGATGCGCGGCATCTCGCCTTCGATCGCCTCGATCATCGAGCCCAGATCTTCAGCCAGTGCCTGACCTTCGCGGATTCGCATCGCTTCAAGATCGTCGAGCGCCGACGAAAGCGCGTTTTTAAGTCCGGCAGCGATTGCCTCATCATCGTTCGAGAGGCTCGGTTGGATCGCGCCCGGCAAGCGGGCTATCAAAGACAGGTCCGCCTCGCCTTTGAGATCGAACTCGGTCGTCAATTCGCGTACGGCCGCCAGGTAGCCTGAAATAAGAGGCCGATTCAACTCATATGAGACATCCGATGTCTTCTCAAGTTGTATAAACACATCAACCCTTCCTCTGGAAAGCCTTTCTGTGATCAGTTTCTTGAGCAAACTCTCAAACGGTTGCGTTTCCGCCGACAAACGCATGTTTACATCAAGGAAGCGGTTGTTAACGGTCTTGAGTTCGATCGTTGCGTTAAAGGTTTCTCCGGCGGCATTTCCTCTGCCGAAACCTGTCATGGACTTCATTGTTAAATCTCCCCAGTATCTAATGATTCTTTTGCCATCAAAGCGAAGCTTTTCGAGCGACCGACATTTTTTCGCTACGACACTCGATTTGAAACGTCATTCCGCGATCGGTTCCTGTTCTGAAAACTGTAGATCGTAGAGTTTCCGATAAATTCCTCCGGCAGACAACAGTTCTTCGTGATTCCCGGATTCTGCGATCTTTCCTTTGTCTATTACATAAATCCGATCGGCTTTGCGTATCGTGGAAAGCCTGTGTGCGATCACAACCGATGTCCTTCCGCGCATCAAATTCTCAAGCGCCAATTGAACGAATCTTTCCGATTCGGTATCGAGCGCCGAAGTCGCTTCGTCCAAAATCAGGAACGGCGCATTTGCAAGTACGGCCCGCGCGATAGCGATTCTTTGCCTTTGTCCTCCCGACAAAAGAACACCCCTTTCTCCTACAAGCGTCTCATAACGGTCTGGCAGTTCTTCGATAAACCCATCCGCAAATGCAACTTTTGCCGCTTCAGCAATTTCCTTGTCGGACGCCGACGGATTGCCATAGGCGATGTTGTAACGGATCGATTCGTTAAAAAGCACCGTTTCCTGGGAAACTAGGGCGAATTGTTTTCTAAAGCTACTTGGCTCCAAACGTCTTAAATCCGTACCATCCCATAGAATCGAACCTTCCGTCGGGTCATACAGGCGTTGAATCAGTTTGACCAAACTTGATTTGCCGCCACCGCTCTCACCGACAAGAGCCACCGTTTCGCCCTTTTTGATTTCGACCGAAATATTCTTCAATACGGATACGCCTTCAAGCCCGTAGCCGAACGAGACATCCTCAAATTTCACGCAGTCGCTCAGACGTGAAACACTGACAGGATCCGGATCAATCGGTATTCGATCGTCTTCATCGAGGACGTCCCAAACATCACGCGCCGCGGCGAATGCTTTTGTGATCTCATTGTGCTGGCGCGAAATCTTGCGCATCGGATCGTAGCTTCTAAACAGAAAAAACAGGAACGCGAAAAACTGTGCCGCATCCATGTTTCCCAAATTGATTTCACGCAAACCAAAATAGAAAAATACAACCATCGCCAAAACGCCGATCAATTCGATCAAGGGCGGCGATAAGGCGGAAATTCGACCGGCGCTCAAGTTTGCCTCCGCAATCATCCGCGCGACTTTGGAAAACCTCGATTTCTCATGGTCTTCCGCGGAATAAGCCTTGACGATCGTGCTGTTTGAAAGCGTTTCTTGAGCCGTATCGGTCAGTTTTTGGTTGCCCTTTATGCTGACATCGGCAAGTTTCCGAAGGGCACGGCTAAACCTCGATGTGAGCATTCCGATAATCGGCCCCAAAACCAATGCACCGAGCATCAAGCGCCAGTTGTAGAAGAAGGCCGCGCCGATAAAAAAGAAAAGCATGCATGTTTCCCTTAGAACATCCCTCACATTCGCCGAAACCGCGAGTTCTATTGCAGCGCAGCTTGTCACCAGTCGTGATACAAGAAAATTGGTTCTGTGTTTTCCGTAAAACGAGGCGGATTGTGCCAAGAGGTGCGAGTACAATTCTTCTCGAAGTGCCAGCACGGCGCTTTGACCGATTCTGGCCATCAGATACGCGGAGACGTAAGAGCCAACCCCTTTAAGAAACGTAAACAGGACAAGAAGCGCGCTTATCGTCAACCATGCCTGAAACCAGGGCTTGAGCGGAATCAACTTATGAAGAAGAAATAGTGTCGAAGAGGGGTTCGCATCGACCTCCTGAAACTGATTCAGAAGCGGAACAAGCAAAGCGCCGGTCGCCGTCTCAAAAAGCGCCGTAAGCAGCATTGCGAGCATAGCGGCGATGAAAAGAAACAAGTGCGGCCGCAAGTACTTGAGTAATCTTCTGTAATCTCCCATTAGTTCCAAAAGCGAGAATTTTACAATATCCCGAGCCAAGTTGCCTCATCCTGGTCGCAACGAGTCTTGGAATTCCGATAAGCGGACTCGCGCTGCGGTCGAAAACATCGATGCAATTGATAGCTGAACCATCTAGCGGCCCGGCTCGACGAGTACAAGCTGAAGTCCTCGATTCAATGCTGCGAATATCTACAAAGCGCAAGAAACCAAAACACTTTTCGTTATTCGGTAGCCAAAGCGGAGAACCAACATTTTGAAACCGAGACCCACAAAAGTAGAATATAGCGGTTCTTCAGCCGGCAGTATCTGCCGATTTTCGCAGAAGCGATTCCGGTGTGCTTGAAATCACGGTCCCGTTTTTTGCTTCAATACGGGTCGCAAGGGGGGTTATCATTTACAACTAATCGCCGGTTTCAGGCATCCACAAAAACGATACGTGAATGGAATTGGAGAAGTTAAATGAAACATAAAATTGCACTTATAACGATTTTGCTCCTTTTGATCTCGATTCTAGCAGCATCCGTTGCCGCACAGGTGGACGTTCCGCGCAAGACGACTGCCGTTACATATCCGCTGGATGAGGAGATATCGCTTCGATTTCGAGGTACAACCCGTTTTCCCAGAATGAAGGGAGATGCCACCATCAAGCGCAGCGACAAGAATGGAACCGAGATCAGTCTCTCGGTTTCCAAAATGCCAAGACCCTTCGAACTTGGCGCGGGTTACGCGACTTATGTTCTTTGGGCAATATCGCCGAACGGTCAGGTGGACAATCTTGGTGAAATAAAAAGGCGCGGTTTCTGGGAGTTTGATTCGACGATCAAGGTTACGACGCCGCTTCAAACCTTCGCTCTGATCATCACGGCCGAACCCCATTTTCTCGTCAGTCGTCCTAGCCAGGAGATCATGCTCGAGAATCTGAATCCGTATTCGAGAACCGGTAGAACCGTTGCCACGACAACGTCGATTTCGTATTTCGGCAACTCTTCGGACTATTTCAGGGATGCGCGGACGCCGCAAATCGCGGATGTCGATTACAGAAGAACCCCGATCGCGATACTTCAGGCCCGTCAAGCGGTAGCGCTTGCAAAGTTCGCGGGCGCCGAACGTGACGCCACCGAAGAATTACAGCAAGCGGAAGTGCTTCTTCAAAACGCCGAGAACGCCTGGAAGGCCGGACGTGACGAGGATTATGTCGACAGCGCGGCTAGAAAGGCGATCAGCCAATCGGTACAGGCTGAGAATACGGCCCAAATTCGAAAAGATGCCCGCGAAGAACGGAATAACAAAATTAGGCAGGATGCCGAAATCCGTGCGATTGAGGATCGTTTTTCGGATGCGCAAAATGAAATCACGGAACTAAAGGCGGAACTTGCTCGTGAAACGCGAAACAGGGAGTTGGCCGAGCGCGACGCGCAAAACTACTCCTCGCAGATTTCGGATTTGAAAGCTGAAAACGAAAGACTTCGCAAAGAGGCGGAAGATGCCAAAATCAAGTTGGTTCAGATTGAAGCCCGTCAGCAAGTCTTCGAACGTCAGAGAGAACGGGATAAGAAACTTGAGGACCTCCGCGCGTCTTCAACGATCCTGATGCAAAGTCTTTCCAGGTTTGGAAAGGTGAGCCAAACAGATCGTGGAATCGTCGTTACTCTGGACGAGAATTATTGGACCGGTCCCCGAGTCAGCAGTTTCGCCTCCGCATATGATCCGAAATTGGATGAACTTGGTCGCGTACTGGCAAACTCTCCGGATTATCGGATTCTCGTTGAGTCGCATACCGATAATGCCGGCGAAGTTTCGACACTGGAGTTGCTCACTAGCGAGCGCGCACAAGCGGTAGCTGACAAGTTTCAAGCCGCTGGTGTCGAGGCGGGTCGTATGGATACCAAGGGTTATGGCGCGACCGTCCCGCTTTCTCCAAACTCGACCAGGGCGAATCGGGCCAAGAATCGCAGAATTGACGTGGTTTTGGTTGAGAACATTCAGTAGCTTATGAAACACAAAGAGGTTGATCGCAAACGTTCGTTGGTTTTTCCACTACTCCTTATGCTTGCCACGCCTCTGTGTTTAGCGTCAGTGGCCTTCGCCCAGACCACGCCTGAGGCTGTTCCTGAGGTTGTTAGTCGCGATGAACCCGTCGAATCGGTTCCGCGCGACAGAACCGCGACCCGCGTTCCATCTGTGGAGTCGCGGGTTTCGAATCTGCCCGTAGTTCCGCAAACAGTGGCCGCAGCGCCGTTAAACTTGACCGAGGCTCAAAGAAAGCTTGTTTTCTATTTGGACCTGCTCGACAAGCTTGAATCGCGTGCGGAAAACCTGCGTACGAAATTGCTCGAATCGCTCGAGAAGGAAATTTCGCTCAAGGCCGATATCAAACGACTCGAATTCGAACTAAGAGATGATCGGATAAACGGTTACGCGGCGCTTGCCGGAACATTGAGGCCCGAAGAAACTCGCGAGCAACGCGTTAGATTGCTTACCGACGAAAAGAACGGAAAGGAGGCCTTGCTTGAAGAAGTAACAACCACGAGCGGTCGCCTAAGGCGAGATGTCGAGAGTGCGGATGATCTTGTTGCGCGGGTTCGAATTAAGTTTGAAGAAGTCGTGTACACGGCGATCGATGAAGACCTGCCTTAGCGAAGACCGGAGTCGGCCCAAGAATCCTCGGTTTCAATTGATTTAAAAAAATCGCGTTTCAGATGCAAGAACGGCATTTCGGTGCCGTTCTTCATTTGTGTTGTCATCTGGTTGCGTTTTAGGCACCCGGACCGAGGTCGGTTCGAATTTACAATCGGGCAAGACCGGACCAATCCGATTCTAGTGACAAGGTTCGAAAACAGCGTGGTTCAAGAATCGGTCCCTTACCGCGGGACAGGCCGAATCCCTTCTGCGAAGCGGGATTGCGGTTTGTTTGTGTTTTCTGCGCAATCGGAATGCCTTGAAAAGAACAGATCTATCGCCCACGCGAGGACGGATGGAATCATTGGAGTTTGGCAGGTAGTACCAGTTCAGGAGAAGGGCCAGGAGTAAAAAATGAGAGTAATTGTATCGGTATTTTGTTTTCTTCTTTTTTCAGTTTTCTCAACCGCAGTCGTCTTTGCGCAGGGTGTAATCCTTCCGAGACCCTGCCCAATCAGACGCTGTCCGCCTCCGCCACGGCCGGTTCCACTTCCCAATGTACTTCCGGTGAAATCGATCAATTTCGAGACTAAAATCAAAGGGCAGGTCGCTACCACGCGCGTCGAACAGGTGTTTAGAAACGATACGAATCAAACACTCGAAGGAATCTACTTTTTCCCGATTCCGGAGAACGCGGCAATCGAACAGTTCGCGATTTGGGAAAACGGCAAAAAGCTTGTCGGTGAAGTGCGCTCGCGGGAAGAGGCAAGACGAATTTACGATGAGATCGTTCGAAAACAAAGAGATCCTGGCCTCCTCGAATATGCGGGACAAAATCTTTTCCAAGCCTCGATTTTTCCGATTCCGGGAAATTCCGACAAGAAGCTTGAACTGACGTATTCCCAAGTCTTGAAGGCTGAATCGGGCACCGTAAATTTTAAATACCCGCTTGGAACCGGCAAGAACCTTTGGATGCCGCGTCCTGAAGTTCTCCGAACATCGTCTTCGGCAGTTTCGAATCCGGCGCAGAAATTTGGAATTGTCGCAGGTTCGGTTGAGATTACGGCGAATGGCGAGATTCGGAATATTTATTCCCCAACGCACAAAATCGATATAAACAAGAAGGGTGAGACAAAAACCATGATTTCGTTCGAATCTTCGAACGACCCCAACGATTTCCAACTATTCTACGGGCTTGGAGATTCTGACTTCGGAATGTCTCTTATGACTTATCGAGAACCGGGAAAAGACGGCTATTTCCTTATGATGATCTCGCCCAAGGAAGACCTTGACGAAAAACCCGTCGAAAAAGACATCGTGTTCGTGCTTGATACTTCGGGTTCAATGGCCGAGCAGGGAAAGATTGATAAAGCAAAGAAGGCTTTGCTCTACGGAATCGATATTCTTGGCGCCGGCGACAAATTCAATGTCATAAGCTTTGCCGGTGAAGAGCACTTGATGGAGTCTGAGCCGATTGCCGCGACCGCGAGCGGCAAGCAGATGGGGCGGAAATTCGTGGAAGACCTGAAACCGACGGGAGGGACGAATATCAATGATGCGTTGAAGGCGGCGCTAAAGCAATTTGATTCCTCAGATCGACCGAAGATGCTGGTTTTCTTGACCGACGGTCTTCCAACCGTAGGCGTTACTGATATCGACACGATACTTGGCAATGCCAGAAAAGTGCAGGTTTCTCAGCTTCGCTTGTTTCCATTCGGGGTTGGATATGACGTCAATACCCGCCTTTTGGATCTTCTCGCCTCGCAAAACAAGGGCGCGGCCGATTATGTCGATCCCAAAGAGGATATGGAGGTACGGGTTTCAAACTTCTTTACCAAGGTGAACTCTCCGGTTCTGGCAAATATCGAGCTTGATTTCGGTGCGCTAAGAACGGAGTTGATATATCCGAGAGAGGTAACGGAGATCTTCCGCGGAACGCAAATGACGTTAGTCGGCAAATATAAAAACGCAAATGATTTGGAAGACGTGGCGTTTGTTTTGTCGGGTAGAACCGGAAAAACTGCGAGAAAATACAATTTCGGAAAGCTGGATTTTCCTCTCAAGAACACTGAGAACGACTTCCTGCCCCGTTTGTGGGCCGTAAGGCGTGTCGGCTGGCTCGTTGAGGAGATCAGATCGCATGGCGAAAATAAAGAGCTCAGAGACGAAATCGTGGATCTCGGCACGCGTTTCGGCATCGTCACGCCATACACCTCATATCTCGCCACTGACGGAAGCTTTGATGGACGGCCTTCGCGCCCCGAACCACGCGTTAGTCCGATGTCTGGAGTGATGTCCGACAGCGGAGCATCGGCCGTAGCGGAAAGCAAGAAATCACGCGCGATGAAGGAATCTGTCGGAAACACGGAGTCAGATATCTTTGTGCAGGAAAAGGACGACAAGGGCCGCGTCATCGTCAAGACTGTTGGAGCAAAGACTTTCTACCTTGAAGGTGATGTTTGGATCGATTCCGAGTTTAAGGCCGATGCAAAGCTCAAGGAGAAAACCCTTGTATTTGCAAGCAACGAATACTTCGAACTCGTCAACAAAGAAAAGGCTTTGGCGCAGTTCCTGGCCATCGGGTCAAAGGTAGTTGTGGTTTACGGAGGCACCGTGTATCGAATTACCGAATAGGCTCGATCCGGTCACAAGATCGGAACCGGATCCGGTAGTTTTACTTTGATTTGATTGTTGTTTTTGAGTGTCAACCGTTGTAAGGTAACTTTTTGTTCAAACAGCTTTCCGCTCAGCAAAAAGTTACCTCGTTTTGTGTCAAGAGTAGGGAAAACGGGTACGACGCACCAATCTACGCGCTAGTTTCATGATGGCATACGGCCGTTTGGGTCAGGATTCGTCATGGCAAGCGGAGGACGGGAACGAAAGTTTACTTTAGGAGCATAGGATGTATAGAAAGACAGGAATCGTTTTTGCTTTGCTGACAGCGATGATTCTTTCGGGGTCGCTCACGGCCTTTGGCCAGGGAAACTGGCGAATCAACCGCGAGAAAGGGACGGGAGATCTAATCAGTGTCTTTTTTACGAGTGAAGACGACGGCTGGGTCGCGGGTGACGACGGTTATCTGGCATATACACGGGATGGAGGCCGCAGTTGGAACAAAAAGGTTCTTAACACCGCCGCTAATATAAACGAGATCTATTTTCGCAACGATGATGATGGTTATCTTGTCGCCGGTAGGAAGATGTTCATTACCAAAGACGGCGGATTGAATTGGAGAGAGACGCTTATCGTTGATCCCGGGACGATTTCCGAAGGCACTCCGGAGTTTCTCAGCATTAGATTCAACAGCCGCAACCAGGGATTTATAATTGGTTCGGTGTTGAGCGAAGACGAAAGCGTTGTTGACAGCCTTTTGCTTCGCACGACCGATGGCGGAGAATCATGGACAAGAGTGCTGCTCCCGGATGTCAAAACCGAATTGTTTCACTTGGATTTTGACGGCAAGCAGGAAGGGTGGATCGTCGGCGATATGGGCGTGATTTTGGCGACGACAAACAACGGCACATCTTGGACTCTTCAGGAATCGGGAACCACCGCCGGGCTCTATAATGTCGATTTCAGGAATGATCACGACGGGTTCGTGGTTGGAGAAGAGGGAACCGTTCTTCGAACAACAAACGGCGGACGCACGTGGCAGCGCGTAAACAACGGTGTCAAGAAGACTCTTTTCCGAGTAAATCAGGTTGATTCGGATAATGTCTGGATAGTAGGCGGCGAGGGCACGATTCTTCGTTCTCAAGACGGCGGAAACACCTGGCTCAATCAACCAAGCAACACGACTTCCAGTCTTTACGGTCTCTATATGGACAAGAAGTACGGATGGTCTGTAGGCAAGGGCGGCATCATTATGAAATATTCCAAGTAGCAGGCAACCGCAAGCCCGGGTGGGTCATCAATCTATTTGCTGATAGCCGGAATCGGTTAAAGGCATTTCGATTCCTCCTGTTTCTGTTGGAAAGCCGCCGGGTACTCCCCGGCGGTTTTCTATTTGGAGGCCTGCTTTATCCAAACTTTCGATGCCCGCGCCAATTTGGTAGCGTCGGGAAGTTTATCGAGCGCTTTCTCGAGTTGGGGATCGTATTGAAGGAGTACCTGCTGAGCGGTTACGGCCCCATACTTCGCGGAAACGCAGTTATAGCGGATTCGTTCCCGTATGAATCGGGATTCCCTTAGCAGCAGCTGCTCCGCTTCGGGAAATCCTTGCTTTTTCAAATAATTCCCAAACGCCATCGTCAATTTATCGTCAGTTTCAACTTCGTTGCGAGCAACAACATGTGTGCTTTCAACCTGTGCAAGAACCCGATAGTTTTCGAGCCCGGGAACAAGTCCGGCCGTGAGATCCCGCGAAAAATGAAAGATGGGATCGAGCAGCGCCTCCTGTTTTGGAGACAATTGAATTGCCTTCACAACAAGGTCGGGTTGGATGCCCTTTCCTTCGTAAACTATTCTGCCGGATGCCGTTCGCTTCGCCCTGACGGGAGTCGCGCCGTCGTTTTCATGGTTGTAATACTCGTAATTTCCCGTTGAATAGTCGCGCTGGATTAGCCTCCCCGAAGGCGTATAGTACTTTGCGCTCGTAAGCGTGAGTCCCGCCCCATACGGTAGGTCAATTACGCTTTGTACAAGACCCTTTCCAAACGTATTTTCGCCGACCACGAATGCCCGATCATAGTCCTGCAGCGCGCCAACGACGATTTCCGATGCTGATGCCGTTTCTTCGTTTACCAAGACAATCAACGGAATTCCAAGCGGATTCTGATTGCGGGAGTTCCATGTGCGGTTGTCGATAGAAAGCCGTCCCTTTTGAGTGAGAATCGTCTTTCCTTTCGGAATAAACTTCTCCGCCACCCTAACGGCCTGCTCGACGATTCCTCCCGTATTATCGCGCAAATCAAGTACGAGCGAAGTCATCCCCTGTGATTTCAGTTCCGCGAGCGCTACCTCGAGCTCTTTCTGGGTCGTGTAGTTGAATCCCGCGCTGAGGTCAATATAGCCGACATTGTTTTCAAGCATGTAGGCGTCGGAAATCGAAGGTTGCGGAACCCGTCCCCGTTTCAGCGCAACGACAAACGGCTGGGCCAATCCCGGTCTTTCGATTTTCAATCTCACGGTCGTGCCGATTGGTCCGCGGACCCGGTTTCGCACGAAGAGCGAGGATTTCCCATGGACGTCGACATCGTCCACCGCCAGAATTTTGTCGCCGAATCTAAGTCGCTTTGTAAATGCCGGAGATTCCGGGAAAGTCGAAGTGACGTAGGTGTCGTATTCGCCTTTTGAGGAATAATTTACGATCGTCGCGCCAATTCCGAAGTACTCGGATCTTTGGTCCGTTAGGAGCTCGTTGTATTCTTCGGGATCGTAGTACGATGAATGCGGATCCAGCGCGGAAAGCATTCCGTTTACCGAACTTTTTGTAAGCTCATTGATATCAATCCGGCCAACATAGTTTTTTTGTATCAGGCGAAGAGCCTCATTGAAATCAGATGTTACGGGTGTTTGGTAAAACGCGTCCGGTCTTTCCTGCGGGGCGTGCGAAGGCCCTCTGGAAGCTGAAAAGGTCTTTCCGACGTCAATTGAAAACGGATCGACGGCACCACCTTTTCCGGTTTGGGAAAACAATGGCGCGGTCAGGCCGAAAAGCACACAAATACAGATCAGTCTCCTCATAGCTTGAAAAAGCTCCAGGACCGGTTCAACTTAAAAACGCGTATTCAACAAATATAGAACACACCGCGCTTATGTCGAAATCGCCGGTTCCATCGAAACAAATACCAATATGGGATTGCTAAATGTCTATTTGGTCCAAAATTCCAAATTCCCGCCTGGTCTTGTATATTGATTCTGGGAGATACGGCAGCGCGGTGGCCGGAGCAGCTTATGAAGATTGAAGAAGAATTGGACCTGCCGGAATTGTTCGAGACGATGGTACGGACAAATGAGATAACACGCGTTTTGAATTTCGATCTGGATCGTTCGCTCGACGAGATTTTAAAAACGGCGGCCGCACAACTGAATTCTGAAGAGGCTTCAATCCTTGTCCGCGATACAAGCGGTGGCGACCTGTTTTTTCTGAAAGCGATCGGAACCGTCGGCTCCGAGCTTGAAGGAGTTCGGGTGCCGGCCGGAAAGGGAATCGCCGGATTTGTCGCCGCTTCGGGGCAGCCAATGGCGGTTGGGGAAACCGCTTCCGATGAAACCTTTTACGCTGAAATCGACAAGCAAACTGGGTTCTCGACGGAGATTTTGCTTGCGACGCCGCTCTTTTTCGATGGCGAAATAATCGGAGTGCTGGAGTTTGTCAACAGAATCGGGGATCCTCCATACGAGCCCTTCACACCTGAAGAGATGGATATCGCGGCCATTTACGGGCAATCGATTTCAGGCGTCGTAAACGCTTACCTCGCAAACAGACTTTCGACCGAATTTGCGGTGCAACTTTGCAAGGATCGACGAAAGCCCGGACTCCAGGAACAGTTCCAGCGGATCATGATGCTTCGAGGGAAAAAGGAGCACAAGGATCTTCTGGAATTGGCGCTTCTTGTTAAGGAACTTGCGGATCGAGGGGAATCCGAGCGAAGGCTTTGCAGGGATTTGCTCAGATCTCTGATCGATTATTCGAATCAAATGGATCGACTGCAGCTTAGAAATGCCTGAGGTGATTTCACAAACAGAAAAATCCGCCGATGGTTCCAGCGATCGGTTCTGGCTCCCTCCGGATGACGCATGGAAATCGGCGACTGGGAAGGGGATTCGCGTTGCGATTATCGATAGTGGCGTGGATACCGAACATCCGGCACTTGAAGGCCGCGTGGGCGAGTGCTTCGAGGCAAAGAACATCGGCACAAAAGTTGTTTTTGAGCCTTCGAAAGCGGGTGATTCGGCAGGGCACGGTACGGCGTGCGCCGGCATCATTTCCTCAATCGCACCGGAAGCCGAAATCAACAGCATTCGGGTTCTTGGTACCGGCGGATACGGTGATGGGTACGCGTTCCTGGCGGGTCTCGAGTTTGCGGTAAAACAGGGCTATGACGTTATTAACCTCTCGCTTGGTACGACAAAGTCGCAACTCGCCGTCCCGCTTAGAGATCTTCTCGACCGGGCGTATCGAAACGGATGTGTCGTCGTGGCCGCCGCCAACAATCTTCCCCAGCCGAGTTATCCCTCCGTGTTTTCTTCATCGCTGATTTCAGTTAGCAAGAACAATTCGGCGGATCCCTTCGCTTTCGCATTCAAGTTTGGCAGCGTGATCGAACTCACCGCACCGGGTGTTAACGTAAATGCCGCTTGGCCCGGGGCTACATATCGAAGGCTTACCGGAAACAGTTTCGCATGTCCGCAAATCGCCGGTATTGTCGCGCTTTTGATGGAAGCCTATCCTTCTCTGACCCCGTTTCAGGTTAAATCGCTTCTATTCGCAATCGCCGAATCCAATCGAGACGCCGTCTCGGAATGACGTATCCCAATTGAGAAGTTAGAATTGATTAGGCATCTTCGAGCTCTCTTTGCCTGATGCCTTTGAAATTATGACTACGAATGCAGAATTGGCCGATATAAGGCTTGAAGACTACACTCTTTCGAATGGGCTTCGCGTCGTTTTGAATCCCGATGTAGGGGTTCCCGTGGTATCGATCGCGGTCTATTACGATGTCGGTTCTCGGAATGAAAAAAAGGGTCGCACCGGTTTCGCGCATCTTTTTGAGCACATGATGTTTCAGGGTTCTGAAAATGTTGGGAAAGCGGAGCATTTCCAATACATCATGAAGGCCGGCGGAACGATGAACGGAACGACGAGCTCCGAACGAACCAACTATTTCGAAACGCTTCCCGCCGATCAACTCCCGCTGGGTTTATGGCTTGAAAGCGATCGGATGAGGGCGCTCGCCGTTACACAGGAGAATCTCGATAATCAAAGGGAAGCGGTAAAGGAAGAGAAGCGTCTCCGATACGATAACCAGCCCTACGGGCAGATTTTTGATCTTTTGGCCTCGATGGTTTATCAGAATTTTGCCAACTCCCATTCGACCATCGGTTCGATGGAAGATCTTGACGCGGCGACTGTGGAAGATGTCAGGGATTTTTTCCGGATTTATTACGCGCCCAATAATGCGGTGTTGGTACTTTCGGGCTCTTTCGACTCTGCCGTTGCGAGAGAACTTATCGAGAAATATTTTGGTTCCATTCCATCTCAACCCAAATCACCTTCGATCGATGTTGCGGAACCCGACGGCGTCGCAAACAGGTATTTGAAATACCATGACAAGCTCGCTCCGCTCCCTGCGTTTCTTATCGGATGGAAAATTCCCGAACGTCGCAGCGATGAGTTTTACGCGCTTTATCTCGCCAGCAAACTGCTTTATGACGGTGAAAGCTCGCGGCTGTATCAGAAACTCGTTAAAGGCGAGGAGTCGGTGACTCAGCTCTTTGGTTTTATGGATGAGCGTCGGGGTCCGTCCGGGATCATTATCGGCGCGATCCCAAAACCGGAGCATGATGTCGAGGAAATACGAAAATCGATCATCGCTGAAATTGAGAATTTAGCGTCCGAAGGTCCAACCGCGGACGAAATGGGAAAGATCCGCAATCAGTTGTCGGGCGATGAAGTGATGGCGAGGCAAAGCAGTCTCGCGAGGGCACAAGCGATTGCCGAATACACTTTGTATGATGGAGATCCGAATCTGATCAATACGGAATTAAAGCGTCTTCTTGAAATTTCACCTGAAGCAATTCGCTTGGCGGTCGCCAAATATCTCGCGACCGAAGACAGATCTCTCTTGGATATCGTACCAGGGGAGGCAGAGTAAGTTTTATGTCAGAAGAATTTCGCAAGTTTCCACCGACCCAACTCCCTTCGATTGGGTTTGATATTCCACCGGCATCGCGCTTCGTTCTTGATAATGGATTGCGCGTCATCGTTTTGGAAGACCGTCGTTTTCCAATGATTTCGCTGCGCCTCGGCTTCTTGCGCGGTGAAATCAATGATTCCGGCGACACGAACGGAGTGATGAGCGCGATGGCGTCGCAGATGACCGAGGGTACGTCAACCCATTCAAGTCGGGAAATCGCTGAACTGGTGGATTCCGTAGGGGGTGATTTATCGGTTGGCGCCGGGTACGACAATACGGTAATGCGGATTTCCAGCCTTACGAAGCATTTCCCCAAGATGCTTGACCTCGGCGCGGAAGTGTTGCTGGACCCGATTTTTCCCGAGTCGGAACTCGACCTGTATCGGCAGAATGCGATCGAAGGACTCAAATACCAGAGATCCCAGCCTGATTTCCTGGCTGAAGAGCATTTGGGCAAACTGATATACGGAGGACATCCGTACGGAATCAATTCTCCGTCCGAGGACGATTTTCGAAATCTTTCCCGTGAACATCTCCTGGATGCATACAAAAGAACCATCATTCCCTCGAATGCGGTGCTTGTTGCGGTTGGGGATATCAGCGCAAATGAGCTGGGAATGGAATTGAATGCGAGATTCGGGGGCTGGGAAAAGGCCGACGTTTCGGATTCCTCGTTTCCAGAAATTCCCAATCGTTCGAAGCGGTCGATGGTGATTGTTGATCGTCCCGGTTCGACTCAATCAAATATCGTTTTATCGAATTTGGCGATGAAACGCCTTAATGGAGACTATTTCAAGTTCCTCGTAATGAACCAGGTGCTCGGGGCAGGTGCCTCGTCCCGGCTCTTTATGAACCTTCGCGAAGAAAAGGGATATACCTACGGCGCGTACTCACGGATATACGCGCGTCGTTTTGCCGGTAATTTCGAAGCTACTTCCGAAGTACGAACATCCGTAACAGGCGACGCATTGAAAGAATTCTTTTTCGAATTGGAAAGAATACGCGAGGAATCCGTACCGGAGCAGGAATTGGCCGACGCGATCAATTACCTTTCGGGCGTTTTCCCGATCAAGGCGGAAACTCAGGGTGCGCTCCTTGGGTTGCTTACCTCGCAGGAACTCCACGGCCTGCCCGAAGATTACCTGCTTACGTACAGAGATAACGTACGCGGAGTGTCCGTTGCGGACGTTCAGGAAGCCGCCAGAAAATATGTCCGTCCTGATGAGATGGCAATCGTTATCGTAGGTGATGCGCGCGAGGTACTGGCGCAGGTAGAAGCGTATTGCGATGATATCTCGATATTCAATACTGAAGGCGAGCAAATGCCTGTTGACGACTTCGTAGTCGTCGAAGGCGAGCCGCCCGCGGAATTTGCTGGTACATATGATTTGACGGTTGACGCGCAAGGCCAGGAATTGCCATTGACGCTGACATTAACCCAGGAAGGAGAAACAGCTTCGGGCAACATGGATTCCGCATTCGGAGAAGGGAAACTAAAGACTGGAATCATCCAAGGCAAGCGAATTTCAGCGACGATTGAATCCGAATTTCAAGGTCAGCCGTTCGAATTGACGATGAATGCGGCGATCGAAAACGGAGAACTGAAAGGATCTTTGGTAATTCCGATGATGGGAGATCCTCTTCAGTTCAAGGGGGCGCGGCGCGAGGCGTGAGGTAACAGCTTAATGGAGAAAAGCCGGACGGTGAACCCCGCACCGCGATCTTTTTCGAAGAGCATTCCACAATAAGTGGAATACCTCGTACAACTTGCAATTCACCGATTCAACCGGCAATCCCAAACTTGGGAAAGCCGGTTTGCTTTGGGGGCAAATCTACAAAAGGCAAGCTCTATCAATTGAATTGAATCAAACAACCAAAGAAACTCCTGCCACAACCGGAGTCTGTTCATTGGCGCTCGATTCCTACAATTCGAACGCCCGATAAAACTCTCTGGAACTCACCCCGCCAAACGAACCTGCAATGCAGAGCTTCGTCTCCGAGCGCTATTGTCCAAAAATTCAATCAACTGCTCGGCCCCTTTCCTCGAAAGTTCGGTTAGGGAACATCCGAACAGCAAATCCGAAGCGGAGTCCGGTTCGTGACCCGCACGCTTCGCGCTCTTCCTCGCTTCCAGAATCTGCCGCGCAGTTATCTGATCCCCCAAACATGTCGCATAACATTCATCAAGATTCGTTTCAGCGACACCAAAACCGTGCCTGTCATACCTGTCCTTCCTAAACAAACGAATCGGATCCGCAAACATCTGGGTAACTGAGCCTATGTTCATATATTTCATTTCCTCTTCCTTAAACGATGAGAATCGCACCGAAGTGTTGCATCTATGAGACACTGTATCAGAGAAAAACAATTGTTGCAAGAATGAAACATGGTGTTGCATTTAAGATTTTTTATGGTATAGTGTTTTATGTATGAGACAGATGAAATTCATTCATCTTTACCAATGGAGAAAAAAATGGTGAGAAAAAGCAGCAGCGAGAGCATGATCAGCACCGCCGAGCTCGGAAGAGCGGTTAAAAGAAGAAGAACGGAAATGGGGCTGAGTTTGAGGGATGTGGCTGACAAAACCGGAGTTTCGGCCTCAACCTTGTCGAGGATCGAGAATGGAACCGGAAAACCGGATGCCGATAATATCGCCCGGCTCACGGATTGGTTGGATATGCCGATCGACAGGGTTATGAACAAGCGTACTGAAAACGGAGTGGAACCGGTGGTTTATTATCCGCATGAAGCGACGCCGGAAATCGTTGAAGCGCATCTTCGGGCGGACAAGAACTTATCAGATGAAACGGCAAAGGCTTTGTCCGAACTCTTCCGTGTCGCGTACGACCAATTCAGTCAGAAGAACAAATAGTTGCTTTGGCGGACGAAATTTCCTAGGAGGGATTAAGAATTGAAAGGAATCAAAGGTAGCGGTTTTTTTGTTGAAACAACATTTGTTTTGTTTTTTCTATCACTGGATTTGGGTCAGAATATATCGAGTTTCGGACCTGATAGCGCCTTGGTGCTGTTGACCATCCTCATGGTCGCCGTGCTCCCTTTCTTTCTTCCATCTGCTGGAAACGCGGGTATGGGCAGCTGGCTCGTCGGCCGTACCTCCATTGTCGCGATGGGGCTTTTGGGCGGGGTTTTCCTTGATTTCTCCGCCGGTGGGTTGGTACCGGAAGTTTTTCGAACCTTGCCTCTCGTATTTGCTACCTTCGCAGCGATAGCGGCCTGTTGGTTTATGTTTTCAGGGTTCTTTCGGTATCGATTGACGGCTTGATTTGGTGCGTGGTGGTTCCAAAAACAAAAGGGAGGGGAACTCTTGACTGTTCCTCACCCTTTTTTGATTTCGGTGGTTTCTTCAGAACACGCGGTTCAGTCGGAATTCCCCAATGCGTGTGCGGGCTCGCCGGAGACTTCGGCGATTTTGACCATTTCGTTTAACGCCTCATGTATCAGACGAAGTGAATTCATCAATTCAAGGAATTGAGTCGGCAAAAGCGCCTGTGCTCCATCGCACAAAGCTTCCTCCGGGCACGGATGAACTTCCACAATCAATCCATCGGCACCAACAGCAATACCGGCTTTCGCCATCGGGGCTACCATAAAATTCTTACCCGTACCATGAGACGGATCCACCAGTACCGGCAAATGGGATGCCTTGCCAATCGCGGGAACGATGCTCAAATCAAGCGTGTTTCTGGCATGGTTCGCAAAAGTTCTAATACCCCGCTCACATAACACTACGTTGTAATTGCCTTCCGCCATTATGTATTCGGCAGCCAGCAGCAATTCCTCAAGCGTTGCGGAAAGCCCTCTTTTTAGAAGCACCGGTTTCTCGCTTTGACCGGCCCGTTTCAAAAGCGAAAAATTCTGCATGTTTCGAGCGCCGATCTGAATGCAATCTCCAAATCGTTCAACGAGATCTATGCCATGTTCATCCATGGCTTCGGTGACGATGTTCAGGCCGAAACGTTCCCTTACCTCTGCCAGAATTTCCAATCCCGCCAATCCTTTTCCCTGAAACGCGTAAGGAGAGGTTCTCGGCTTAAACGCTCCTCCGCGGAAAAACTTCGCGCCCGACATTTGAACGACTTCGGCGACCTTTAACACCTGTTCGCGGTCCTCAACCGCGCACGGGCCAGCAATAATCGCAAGGCTTCCGTCGCCGATGGACGCGTTTCCGATCTTTACAACTGATTTTTCGGGTTTGAAATCACGGGAAGTCAGTTTGTAAGGTTTTGTGATCCGAATCGCTTCGGAAACTCCAGGCAGATTCTCGAAATGCGAACGATCAACGGTTCCATGATTACCGGTGATTCCCACAGCGATTCGGGATTCGCCGTTCATGATATGAGGCTTAAAGCCCAAATTCCGAATTGTATCCGAAACGCGGTCGATGTCCTCCTGAACCGCATTTGGTTTCATCACAACAAGCATATTGGCGTTCTCAAACTGTTAAATGTAGTTTCCGGAGGGATATATTGCAAACGCCAGAGTCGCCCCGACCGGGAGTCCAGAGTGTTGGCGGCAGATAAACCAGAAAATGAAGCGAAAAGCGTTTGCCTCGAACAATCATTCCAAAAGAGCATGAAACCACTTATGCCAAATTTTCCGATATCAGACGGCCTTCAACTACATTCTCTCGGGAACAGCGATACCCATCACCGCCAGCGCGTTTGTCAACGCGGTGCGAGCCGATGCGGCAACAGCGATCAACAAAAGTTGTTTTAATGGATCCTTCTCATCAATTATCCTGTTCTTTTGATAGAAAAGATTTGATGCCTTCGCCAAGTTAAATACGTATTTCGACAAAATTGCAGGTTCCGCCTGCGCAACCGCTTGATGAATCGTTTCCTCAAGCCTCAAAGAGGTGATGACGACAGTCCATAATTCGCTGGATGATTCCTCGAACAGGAGTTTGCCAAGCGATTCCTTCCTCACCGGTATCTCATCCATTGCATCCTTTAATCTGGCATCTCCCAATTTTCGAAAAATCGAGTTCAGCCTGACGGTCGCATTCTGGCAATAGGTACCCGTTTCGCCCTCAAAAGACGCGGCTTCTGCAAAATCGAACACGATAACGGTGTTTTTTGTGAATTTGAGAAGAAAATATCTGAGCGCGCCGACAGCGATTTCCATGGCGATACGTGAAACATCCTGTTCGGATAGTTCGGGGTTTCGCTCCGAGACTTCGTGCAACGCGTTTTCATAGAGTCTGTCGATCAAATCATCCGCTTTGACACCAAGGCCTTTCCGACCCGACATCTCGACAAAGGGCTTTTTCTTGTCTTCATCTGACAATACGAATCCCAGGTCCTCCGCTGCGGATTGCGAAAGTGCGACCATTTCATACGAGAGGTGAACGCTGGCCTCTGTTCCGCGTTCCGGGTAAATCAATGCGACGCCCTCTTGGACAACCTGTTGCGGATAACTCTGTCGGGTATCGATTACGTTATACACACGGGCCGCGTTACCATAATTCCTTCCGGGCGATTCAGCTCTGTCCGCATCCGCGGTCGTGATCCATACCTCGGTGCCATCCTCGTACTTTGAGAATTTTCGGTAAAGGAAATCGAGTCCAAGCAGACCCAGCTTCCACATTTGATACGCGATGTCCTTGCCGGTATATGTGACGGTTCCATTCGAACGAACGAGTATCTTGTCGTTGTCATGATCCTCGGTACCTTCATGCGAGCCGAACGGCATCACCCAGCAACCCTTGTTCTTCCCATCCTCCGAGAACTCGATCACCCCTTTCTCTTTCATCAGACCGAAGGCTTTCTCCCAAAAATGGAGATGAAGAATCTCGGATTCTCTCGGCAAAAGATCGTATCGTATCGAAATCCGCTCCATCGTATCGAGAATGCATTCAACGTTCCTCGTCGCTACATAATCGGCAAGAACGGCGATTTCATTGGATCCCTCCTCAATCAGGTGAAGGGTTTCGGCCCTTTTTTCCTTCAATTCGTCGTTCGATTGATATTCAATTCCTACTTTCGTGTACAGATCCCAGCAGTAGTAATCGAATCTTTTGTTCTCGACAGCGAGCTGCTTGTCCAATTCAATTATCGATTCCAAATCGCGTTTCTCGAGATGAACAAACCCGACAACGACATCGGCGACCTGAACACCCGTGTTGTCGATGTAATTCTGAATCTCAACGCTTTTTCCCGATGCCCGAAGAATTCGAGCGAATGTATCGCCAAGGACCGAGTTTCTAAGATGCCCGATATGCGCGGCCTTGTTTGGATTTACGCTAGTATGTTCAACGCAGTACTTTTCCGTTCCGCATTCAACGCGAAAGGGATCAAAAGGAAGGATAACGGCCTCATTCAAAAGCCTTCCGCGGTCAAAAAACACATTCAGATATCCCGGACCCGCAATTTGCACATCACTCACATACTCGAATTCGAGCAGGTTCGCTTTGAGCCTTTCAGCAATCTCTCGAGGATTCTGTTTTTCACCCGTTTGGTTTTTGAGAATTTTTGCCATCTCAAACGCGACGGGAAATGCCAAATCTCCGAATTCGGCTTTGGGCGGGACTTCGGCGGCGAGTTCTCCCAGTTCCGAACCCACGATTTCGGAAGCAATCGCGGCAACCTTTCCTTTTAATTCTTTCTGCAGTTCAATAAGGCTCATAATCAATACAAGATATTAACGTTGTTTCGCACCGCCGGGGTTTTTCCTGCGGAATTGAAAGAATAGCCAAAATGCGTCCCCAACTCAAAATTGCTTGAGGTTTTGCCGTTCAACGAATCGGCTTGCAAATGAAGGAACCAATAACTAACATTTTTTCTTTATGAAAACGCTTTATTTTGATTGCTTTGCGGGAGCAAGCGGCAACATGATCCTGGGAGGCCTGTTCTCACTGGGAATCGGTAGGGAACAACTGCTCGCCGAACTGCGATCAATGGATCTTCCGCCGTTTGATCTGGCCATTGAACAAGTAGTCAGAAGCGGAATCAACGCAGTGCATGTTGAAACGGTTTATGAAACCCCCAAAAACTACAGGCATCTTCCTGATATCCTTGGAATAATCGAGCAGTCGACGCTTTCCCAAAAAGTGAAATCGAATGCTGGCGCCGTTTTCGGAAGGCTGGCGGAGGCCGAAGCAAAGGTGCACGGCGTTCCCGTCGAAAAGATTCATTTTCATGAGGTAGGGGCGCTGGATGCAATAATCGATATAGTTGGGGCCTGCATCGGATTCGAATTTCTTGAGATCGACGCTTTTGAATGTTCGCCGATTAATGTCGGAAACGGCTTCATAGAAATCGATCATGGACGGTTTCCGGTTCCGCCGCCGGCCGTCTCAGAACTCGCAAAAGGGTTTGAAACGTACCGAAGCGAACTCAATACAGAACTATTGACCCCGACAGGCGCCGCGATAATCACAACATTTTGCTCCGGTACCGAAAGCGAATATCGATCGATCGCCGAACGGGTTGGTTACGGCGCCGGTACCAAGGAGTTCGAACGTTTTCCAAATGTACTCCGTCTGGAAGTTGGTTCGGCCGAAAGGAATTCGAACGTTCAACCTCCTCTGCTTCTACTGGAAGCAAATGTCGATGATTCGTCAGGCGAGGCATTGGGTCATTTTCTTGAAACAGCATTTGAGTACGGGGCCGTGGATTGTTGGTTTACGGCGATTCAGATGAAGAAGAACCGCCCGGGTACGATGATTTCGGTCTTGTGCCGTGCTACAGACAAGGAGAAATTCCTCGGCTTGATTTATAATGAGACTTCTACGATCGGAGTCAGAATTCGCGAGTTGGAACGGGATTGCCTTGATCGGGAAACACGCGAAGTGGAAACCAAATTTGGACTTGTATCGGTTAAGGTTTCGAGGTTTTGCGGAAAAGTCGTTGCCGCCAAACCCGAATATGAGGATTTGCGACGAATCGCGGGCGAAAAGGAAATGTCGTTTTCCGAGGTTTCGAGAATAGTCGGGCGCGAGTGTTTGAAGCTATTGGAAGGTGAGTAGGAATTTGGGGGGGGGGAAATTGTCTGAGAACCAAAGCAAGGTAGATCTTAAGAAGATCGCCGACGGAGTGCGTTTGATGCTTGAAGGCATGGGGGAGGACGCGACGCGGGACGGATTGGTTCGGACTCCCGAAAGGGTGGCCAATTTTTACGCGGAGCTGACGGAAGGCATGTGGCAGGATCCGAAAGAGGAAATCGTGCCGCTTCCCGGTGACTCGCATGATGAGATGGTGATCGTTAAGGACATCTCGATCGCTTCGGTTTGCGAGCATCATCTGGCGCCATTTGTCGGCAAGGTACACATCGCCTACATACCGAAAGAAGGCCGGATCATCGGTCTTTCCAAGCTTGCGCGAATCGCGGAGATTTTCGCCCGAAGGCTCCAAGTGCAGGAACGGCTTACCAAACAGATCGCTGAAACACTCTATGATGAGTTGGATCCGCTGGGCGTAATGGTAGTTATGGAGGCCGAGCATACCTGCATGACGCTCAGGGGAGTTAAGAAACCGGGAGCCAAGACCGTAACATCAACCGTCCTCGGCGGTTTTAGAAAAGACCCAAGAACGCGTTCGGAAGCGATGAGCCTGATAAAGGGTTAGGTAGATTTACAGTTTGGCTTGAATCAACAATTGGTTGGTTTAATTACGAGGCCATATCTGAGAACCGGAGTTTGAAGTTATGAAGAGAATATCGATTTTGCCGATTTTGCTTTTACTCGCGATCAGTGTTTTCGCACAGAAAGAGTCGAGGTTTGCTCAAATGTTTGACGCTAAATCTCTCGAAAGCAATATTCGCTTTTTGTCGTCCGATGGCTTCGAGGGAAGGGCACCTGGAAGTCGCGGCGGCGAGCTTGCCGCGGAATATCTGGCGAAAGAACTGCAAAAGTTTGGCGTCAAGCCCGGCAACAATGGAAGCTTTTTCCAGCCGGTCGGTCTCGTCGCAGTCAAATCCAATCATGACACGGTACTTAGAATTGGAAACGACAACGCAACTTTCGAATACCAATACGGAAAAGACTACGTAACGACAACCGGTGCGCAAAGGGAACGCGTGAATATCAACAACGAGTTGGTGTTTGTCGGTTATGGCATAGACGCGCCGGAGCAAAAATGGGATGACTACAAAGGCAAGAAAAGCGATTTCAGTGGAAAAATTCTTGTCATGCTCGTAAACGATCCTCCGCCGACCGGCGATGAACCCGATCGGTTTGGCGGGAAGGGACTTACCTATTACGGGCGCTGGACATACAAGTTCGAAGAAGCCGCTCGAAGGGGAGCTGCCGGAGCGATCTTGATTCATACCACGGAATCGGCGGGATACGGCTGGAACGTCGTCGAGACATCGCTTGGTGGAGGATGGCGCTTTGAAGTAGAACGCGGCGCCGATTCCAAGGAACCGTTCCTGCGCGCAAAGGCATGGGTTACGGAAGACGCGGCGCGCCGGATTTTCGCGCAGGCCGGCCAGAATTACGATGATCTGAAAAAGAAGGCGGAAAACAAGAAGTTTGAACCAGTCAATCTCGGTCTCCGCGCGACGATGAATCAAACGTATGAACTAAAGCGCGTTAAAAGCAACAATGTCGTCGGATTTTTTGAAGGCCGCGACCCGGAACTTAAAAACGAGCATGTGATCTATACGGCGCATTGGGATCATCTCGGTGTTGGAAAGCCCAATACCGATGGCGACGATATTTACAATGGCGCGCTCGACAACGCTTCCGGCATTTCGCAAGTACTCGCGCTTGCCGAGGCGATCACGAAGCTTCCGCAGAGGCAGCAACCGAAAAGATCGCAAGTGTTCCTGTTCACAACCGCAGAAGAACAAGGCCTTCTAGGGGCCGAGTATTATGCGGAAAACCCCGTCTATCCGCTGGAGAAATGCGCCGCGAACATCAATATCGATGGCGGCAACTTTTATGGACGCACAAAGGACTTCGGTGCTTTGGGAGCCGAGCGGTCCAGTTTGCAGAAGATCGTTGACAAGGAGCTGGAAGAACGCGGTCTTGTTTTTTCCGCGGATGACAAACCCGAACAGGGTTTCTTTTTTAGATCGGATCATTTTCCGTTTGCAAAAAAGGGAGTGCCCGCATTGAGCATTCATGCCGGGAAGGATTATATCGGACGTCCGGCAGGCTGGGCCGAACAGTTTTTCCAGGATTACAATTCCAAACATTATCATCAGCCTTCGGATGAATTCCGCGAAGATTGGGTGTTTGACGGGATGATTCAGATGCTGGACGCCGTTATGGGTATCGGCCTCGAAGCATCAAATGTCTCCAAGCTTCCCAAATACAACAAAAAAGACGAATTCGCCAAGGCACAGCCGGGAAGGCAGTAGTTTTCTGATATTCCCGTTTTTATATGAGCAATACTTTTTACATAACGACTCCGATTTACTACGCCAACACCCCGCCGCATTTGGGGCATCTGTACACGACGACGGTTGCCGATGCCGTCCGTAGATACAAGCGGCAGAGGGGGTTTGAAACCTATTTCCTCACCGGAACGGACGAACACGGCATAAATATCCAGCGCGAGGCCGAGAAAAACGGACGCTCGCCAAGAGAGCAAGTGGATCTGATATCGGGCAAGATCGAAGCGATGCTCGCCGAGTTCCATCTCGATCCGGAGAACGGCGGATACGACTTCTTCATGCGCACCACGATGCCGTTTCACTATCAGGCGGCGGCGGAATTTTGGAAGAGAATGGCGGCCGGCAAAACTCCTCTTGGGAATGACCCGATCTACAAGGGTCATTACGAGGGATGGTTTTGCGCTCCGTGCGCCGAGTTCAAATCCGAGAATGACTACATTTTAAGGGAAGGCGAGGAAGTGCCCGTTTGCGCGACCCATGAGCGCCCTTTGGATCGCGTCGAGGAAGAGAGCTACTTCTTTAGGCTTTCCGATTACGCGGACGAACTCGTAAGGCGTATTTCCGAAGACCCCGAACTCGTGCGACCGGATTCGAGAAGAAAGGAAGTTCTTGCCTTTATTGAAGGCGGGCTCAACGATCTTTCGATTAGTCGTGAAAAGAAGAATGTTTCCTGGGGGATTCCAGTACCCGGCGATGAAGACCACGTTATGTACGTTTGGGTGGACGCGCTTTCAAATTACATAACCGCCATCGGATTTGGAAACTCCGAGCGGGAATCGATTGGATTTGAAAAATACTGGGAAAACGCGGTTCATTTCGTGGGAAAGGATATACTGCGGTTTCATACAGTTTACTGGTTTTCGTTCCTGCTCGCGGCCGGTCTCAATCTCCCGAAATCCGTTTTTGCGCATGGAATGTGGCTCGATCCTGAAGGGAAGAAGATGTCTTCGACACTGGGCAACGGGATCGATCCGGACATTCTTGCCAAATTCTTTCAGATCGACTCCCTGCGCTATTTTCTTCTGCGGGACATGGTGTTTGGCAATGACGGAAAGTTCGGCTATGAGAATCTGATCGAGCGTTCAAACGCCGACCTCGCAAAAGGAATCGGCAACCTTGCTTCGAGGACGATCTCGATGATCGACAAGTATCGGGAAGGGGTCGTTCCAAGTGGCGAGATCGACGATGCCGGCTTTATTCAAGCCAAGCGGTCCGGGATCGCCGTCGATGATCAGGAAATCGCCGCGATCGCCGAGCTTGCCAGAGATGAGTTTCTTCGGCATTTCGATGAGTTTGAGTTTAGTCTCGCTCTCGAAGCGGCGTGGAGATTTATCGCGCGCGTTGATAAGTTTATCACCGAAGCCGCTCCCTGGAATTTGGCGAAGGATGAGTCAAATAACGAGACGTTGAATGCTGTCTTGTATCGATCTATGGAGTCTTTGCGCTGGCTCGCGGTGATGCTTTACCCAGTCATGCCCGAATCCTCATCTTCGATTTGGCGCCAACTTGGATTGGAAGGGACTCCTTCCGACGTGGATCCGGCTTCGCTCGTCTGGGGCGGTCTCACCGCAGGAACTACAATAGGTGCCGCGGAGGCTTTGTTTCCAAGGATGGAGGCATCAAAGATTATGGAAGAAATCGAGAAAGAGAAAGAAAAGGATGCCGAACCCGAAATTGACTACATTTCAATAGACGATTTTTTAAAGGTCGAACTTAGGGTCGGGCTTGTCCTTGAGGCCGGACCGATGGAGAAGTCCGACAAGCTTCTCAAATGCCTGGTCGATGTCGGAGAAAAGGAACCTCGCCAGATACTTGCGGGTTTGGCGCTGTACTACAAGCCGGAAGAACTTGTTGGGAAAAAGGTTCTTATCGCATACAATCTCAAACCAAGAAAAATGATGGGCACCGAATCCCAGGGAATGATTTGCGCCGCGTCATTGGGAAGCGGCGACAAACCGGTTATAGCTACATTCCTGGAGGATGTCGCCATCGGTGCTCGGCTTACATAGTTTCCGAAAGCTCGGCTCATCTACGGTGTGCAAAACGGAAGCAGAAACTAATAGTAGCCATCGACAACCTACGCGGTAAAACTCATTCGCGGTTTGATTGGCAAATCATTGGACTTACAGGGTATTTTGATGAAAACATTCCTCCCATTCGCTCTACTTTTCCTTTCTTTCTTCACATCATTTGTCTTCGGGCAGACTGAGAGATCCGGGGTTAAAGAATTCAGCTACGTATCTTCGCCTTGCGGGAATCGAATTACCAAGGCAGTGGAGAAGGACCCATTGCCAAATGTTTTGTTGGAATCGGCAAAAGAGGACGGTGACGCTCCCGCTACAAACGAAATCGACCTTTCCGAAGCGAGCAACACCCTCAACATCGGAGGTGGAAATGAATCCTCGGCGCAAGACGCCCCATCGGGGCCGCCCCGCGCTGCGGGAATCATCCGTGATACGCCAAACGAGAAGACGACCTCAGACTTGAGCAGTTTGCGGTTCTTTGAGAATCCCGCGTCCGACAAGCTTTTGAATGCCACTCCGATCGGGTCAGGCACTTCAATAACACTCCCGGGCGTTTCAAGCTATCGTGTATTTAGCCACTGGAACTCACTTGTTTCGAGGGCGGCTACAACTTGCGGAGACTTGCGGAGCGAGTTCAGGATCCAAGATTTCGGCTTTGATCTCCTGGAAATTGCGGGTAGCGAGAAGTTGTCAGACTTCATCGATAAAAGCGTCGTTCAGGCTACTTATCCATCCCCTTTCGAAAAGAAAGAAATTTCCGTAAATGGCCGCAAAGGTTGGAGTTTCTCGATCAGGGAAAAAGACAGGTTCCTGTTTCTGGCGGCATTTGCGGATGGATCACGGATTCTTTGGTTTACCCAAACACTCGAAGGATTGTGGCCCGAGGAGAAGTTTACCGATGACGTCCATGAAAGATTCCTGTCCGAAGCCAATCGGGCGGTAGCGAGCCTTAAAATCGAATCAACAGATACCTCCATGATTCCCGCGACTCTTGTGGAGCAAAATCTTGGAAAGCGGCTTTACGATATCAACCCCGTAAAGGATGAATTTGATCCATCCAGCGGCATCTTTGCATCAAGCGACGGCGGGTTTGAAGCCAAGTTTCCAGAGAAACCGACACGGTCGTTTTTTCCATTCTTGAATGGCGATGACCTCGGGCATTCGTTGATTTTCACGTCGCTCAAAGATGGTCGGCTCATAACAGTCGGCTCAACCGAGTATTTGACAAAGGTTCAGGAGATGCCTGATTTCGCATATTTTGCGAATCTTACGAAAAATAGAATACACGCCCAGGCAAATGACAAGAGTCGTCTGCGCGAATCTGTTTGCAATCAGGAAGAAAAACCATGTCGCGAGTATCGCGTGACCTCAAACAAGGAGTATATGAGGGCGCGGATAATCTTGTCCGGGAATCGAATTTACCGTCTGTTTGCCTCGATAAAGATGTCTGGCGGGGAGCAGCAAACCGAGGACGAGGAAAGGAAGATCAATGAAGTAAATCGCTTTTTCGCTTCGTTTGCCGCACAGGCCGGCTCCTCTCCATATTTCAATTTTGTTGATCAACGAACCGATATCGAAACCGGAAAGAAAACTTACAAATTTCTTGGTGGGGGTTTTTCATTTTCAACACCCAAGGGATTTAAACTTCTCGGTTTGGAACCGGTCGAGCAAATTCGTAATCAAGTTCGTGTGGGTTTTGTAAAGAGTTCCGGAAGCGTTGAAACAGCGAATTATCTTGTTTCTAAAACCCGGGTCGAGACAATCTTGCTGGGAAATATCAAGAAGAAGATCGTTTTGGCATTGTGGTCCAGAACCAAGCTTGAGAATCCCTATTTCCCGCCAAGAGCCGCGAGGGAAGCCAAAAAGCGAGTGGAAGTGAACCAAGGCCGGAGGGTTTCCTCCGAAGGTACGATCGGAACCGGGATGAACAGCGTTGAATGGGTTATCACAACCGGTTCGGGAGGGGACAAGCGCCTGACTGCGATAGTGGTCCGAGGGTTTTTCCTATATACGCTTCAATGCACGTACTCTGACGATGAGGCAGGCAAACGACTCATGGAAATGCTAGAAAGCGTTTCTTTTTCATCTTGAGTCTCCGTTCCGGTGCTTTGCGGAAATCGATCCAATATAGACGATTGATTTCATAGGCGCCGATTGACAACTTTTCACAGGGCAACAGAATGTACGGAAAACAATTCGGTCAACGCATCTTAATCGTTACGCTAGCTTTTTTGATTTCGGCGGTTGCTGCAAATGGACAATCGCCGGGTACGAAACGTGGAAAGACAACAAAGAAAAGAGTCGGGATCGTTTCGGTTCGCGAAAGTTATGTTCCAACTCCTTGCGGCCGGATGCGGGAGAATTCACCTTCACTTGAGGGTTTGATTTCGGGGTTTTCGGTACCCGGGAATCCCGATGATTATGAATTGAAGGATCCGCCCCCACCTCCTGCCGCCGCTCCGGGATCCTCCCGCGACTCCTCGAAAACCGAAGCGGATTCGGCTTCCGCAGGTATCGCAAAAAACAATGCATCGTCTGAACCCGATGAAACAAAAGCCGAGGTTTCAAACAGTCCGTTTAATACTCCTGCAAAATCCATTTTGAGGGATATCGAAATCCCTCATCTAAAAATGAGGTTGACTGTGCCGGGAGACTCAACCCGTACGGTCTACTTTTACGACTCGGCACGTGTGGAAACCATGATCGCAAATTGCGGACCATTGGAGACCAAGATTCAGGTAATCGAGTTTCCAAATGATCTTGGTATGGATTCCGGAAGCTCTGAGGCGAAAGAACTACTTAATTCCTGGCTCATGCGGGATAGATATAAAGAACGCTTCAAACCATCAACCAAGCTCGTAAACGGAGTCAGCTTCCATACGTTTCGATCGCTCGAATTCGGATGGGCCGAACATGTCAACGCCGCTGTAGTCGGAAACAAAATGGTATGGATAGCGTCCAAACTAAAGTTAACTTTTCTCGAAAGCGAATGGAACGAAAGGCTTGAAAAACAATTTATCGGCGAAAACGACAGGCTTCTGGAATCTTTTCAGATCGAGAAAAGGGCAGATCTTCCCGATGATCAAATTGGAGCGGAGCCAAAGGCGAGTACCGGGCCAAGATTTCGAACGCATGAGAAAGATGTATATGACAAAAAGACCGGTGTGTTGAACTCTCCCGATGCAGGAATATCGGCATGGTTTCCATCCGAACCGGAGCGCGTGCACGATGTTTTTGTAAATGCAAACATCGGATTGGATCTTTTTCGCTTTTCTCGTGAAGGACAGGACGCTTCGAGTTTTGTTTTACAGGCATACGAATATCCAGTTGCCTTGAACGTTGAAAAAGCGTTGAACGTGGTTGTCGAAACCGAGTCGGAAAATCTCAGGTTCTTTGGAATGAATGATATCAAAGTCAAACCCGAAGATTGCGAGGAATCGTCATGCGTTGAGATATCCGCTTACGGGAAAGAGTACAAAATGAAGTCCTTTGTACGGATTACCGATAGCAGGGTGTTCATTCAACGGGTTGTCGCGACCAACATTGTGGTTAAGTCAAAGAATTCTCTGTTCAATAACTTCGAGAAAACAACTCGGAGGTACTTCGATTCATTTAAGGTTACCAAATCCTTTGAACCGGCAAACGGACCTCAGAAAATGCCGTTTGAAAGACCCGTTAGTGTCGATCAAGGCTCCGTTTCCATTAGCTTTGATTCATCAAGCCTGATCATCGACATCCCCAAGGGGTTTCGAGTAATCCATAAAGGACTTAACGAACCGCATAAGAATGAAATCACGAAGATGCTCATGGACAATGGTTATACATATTCGGGCGCCCAACTGGAAGCCTCCAAATCTTTTCTCCATTTCCTCATCGTAGATTCATTCGGATCAGACCCATCCTATTTTCAATTGTTCACAGGTCTTCATCCCCATCCGGCCGCGACGTTGAAGGACGTTGTAGAAATCACCAAGCGCTATTTTGGCAAAACAACGGAAAACAAAAATGGTGATGAGGGAACCATGATTTTGGGTGGGATCGAATTTATTTGGTTTGACCACTTTGATCCTCAGGATGATGTGAAAAAGCGGTTTATGATCGGCAGAAAGGACGACTTTACAGTTACGATCGCGTGCAGATTTGTAGATTTGGAATCCGAGCTTAAGATAATGACGGCTTTGAAAGCGATGCGTTCGCTTCCAATCAGCTTGCGAAACGGTATCGTTGGAGCTTCTCAAAATCCCAACAGGGACGGTTCCAGGTTCGCTTCTGGTCTTGGAGAGCATTAGGTCAAAGGACGCATTCAATGGGGCGAAACCGTGTAGAAATGATTCTCGTTGAATATCGAGACGGATTGCCCGGACTTCTTTGGAATCCGAAAAACTCTAGGTACTTGCTGTACACGGTTTCTTCTTGTTGCTTGATATCCTGCAACTAAAGAGACGATACGCTCGAAAAGCGGCTATTTGAGATGCTCAAAAGCTTGAAGGAAATTTCGGCTTGAGTGAACGACAATTATGAAAAGAGGAACCTCATCGATTGAATGGCTTGCGAAGGATTTCTTTGCGTTATTGGTTTTTTCGAGTTGTGTGTTTGCACAAATTGTTCCGAAGGGCCAGCCAACACCTTTTTCAGGTCCCATTGACGAGATTCGGCCGTCAGAGTCCTCTATCGATTCGCCATGCGGCCGAGACCGTCCAATTGTTGTTCGGCGCATGGGTCCGCCAAGGCCTGCGCCTCGTCGATCGCCAGAATCAAAGGACCAGCTTGTAATTCCGAAACCCAAGGCACCGGCGACTTCGAGTTCAGACCCCGAAAAAGCGAGTACCGGTCCGGCACGTCCCAAATTGCCCGAACCCTCAGTTAAGAATCCAGAGGCCGCGCCGAGTACTGCGACAGTTGTATCTCCGTCCCCCTCTCCTCCTATCGTACCGATAACTATTTCGAGGGCGGTAACCTCAACGGGTAGCGGAGCCGGTTCGGGTTCAGGATCCGGCGAATCCAAAAAGATTGAGATCTTCAAGGCGCCTCCGAACGAAGAATTGACGGAAATCAAAATACCGAACCTCGGAATTTCGATTTCCCTCGCTGGCGAGACGGAAAGGGAATTCTTTTACCTTGACGCGGCTCGTGTTGAAAGATGGACATCTGTATGCGGGCCGCTCGAAACAAGGATTGAAGTTTACGATTATCCCGACAAACTTAACTTTGATTCGGATAGTGCGGCGGCCGGAAAACTCCTTGATTCCTGGGTTAAACGAGATAGGTATGATGAAAAATTCGAAACTTCTACTTCAACAATAAATGGAACAACTTTTTACACTTTCAGGTCCCGTGAAATCGGGCGTGCGGAGTACATCAATGCAACGATAATTGGAAGTTCGATCATTTGGATTAGTTCCAAACTGACTGTGGGTTTCCTTGAACGCGACTGGAATGATGAGATTGAAAACCGATTTGTCGCCGAAAACAAACGGCTCTTGAATTCATTCAAACCACCTAGACCCACCTCGGATACCAAACAATTGGTTGATCTTGAGTCCGATGGATCCGGCGCCGCCAGCAGACCTCGATTCTTGAAGCACACGCGGGATTCCTATAATGAAGAATCCGGTGTTTTTGTATCTCCCGATGCCGGTCTCTCCATTTGGTTTCCAAAAGCTCCCTCAAGGGCGCATAGGCAGGTCATCGAAAACCATCTTGGTTTTGATTCCTATCGTTTTGGGTACATCTACGATGACTCGTCATCTTTAACAGCCTACGTTCATGAGTACCCGATGCCGGTCAACAACGAATGGGGGCCAGTAGTCATGGAATCATTATCGCGGCGTGCCATTGAAGAGTTGGGACTGAAAAACGCCGAAATAAGAAAGGTTGACTGCGACGCAGCGCATTGCTTGGAAGCTCAGGGAGATGCGGATGATCAAAAATTCCATTCTTTTGTCCGGATCGAAGGGAATCGGATCTTTGACTTAAGGATACATGCGAGGAAGCCGAAGACCCCGAATTCTCTCTCTCTTTTTGATCAGTTTGAGAGCAACCGGAAAAAGTTCTTTGAGTCCTTCAGCACTTTGGATGTGGCCCCACCCGTCATAGCCAGTGCTTTGATGCCAATTGAACGAGACGTGAAGATCACCCTTGAATCGCTTGTGATCGAATTCGAAACCTCCGGGTTGCTGTTTGATATTCCGATTGGGTACAAGGCTGTCTCCAGTGATGTAAATGACCGATTTAGAAACAACTTGATCAAACAGTTTATTTCGGAAGGGGAAAGTTACGCCATTGCGAATATGTCAGCATCGGCGTTTTTCCTTCATTTCGTCGTCGTGGAAACAAACACGGAAGAGCCTTCATTTCTTCAACTCATTACAACGCAGGTTGTACATCCAAACATGAGTTTGCGCGACCTTACCGAAATAAACAAAAAGACTCTCCTTAGCCAAAGTGCTTTGGTTCTTGGCAACGGGGAAACGATTCATATCGCTGGAATTGAGTTTCTTTCGTTTGACGCGATTATTCCAGGCATCAACGGAAAGATGCGCTTTTTTATCGGCAAAAAGGACGGCATTGCGCTTAATTTCCTTTGTAGATTCAAGGACAGTGAAAGCGAACTGAATATCATGAACACCCTGAAGTCTATGCGAACGCTCCCTTTAAGTCTCCGAAATAGAACAATCAGCGCCTTGCCCCAGACCCCAACCATAACCTCGAATTCAAAGAATCCCGCTTTTTTCTTGCAAAAATAATGTATATAGATTCACATTGCCATATCGATGGGGAGAGGTTTCAGGATGATATCGAAGATGTCGTCAACCGTGCGCTCGAGTCGGGTGTTGAGGCCATGCTGAATGTTGGCACGGGAAGCCCGAAAGATCGATCGTTTGAGGAAACGGTCGGGCTGACGGAGCGGTTTCCTTCCATTTATGGCGCCGTTGGGATCCATCCGCATGACGCGTCCGAATACGACGAGTCCGTCGAGCGCAGGCTTTTGGATCTGACGCGCAACGAGAAGATCATAGCCTGGGGGGAAATCGGGCTCGATTATCACTACGATCATTCTCCAAGAGACATTCAGAAAAAGGTCTTTGAACGCCAATTGAATGTGGCAGCGGAAACTTCGCTTCCGGTAATAATCCATTCGCGTTCCGCCGATGACGATACGATCGAAATACTCCGGAGGGCGCTCGGATCAGGCAACACACGCGGCGGAATCATGCATTGTTTCGGGGGTTCGGTGGAAATGGCGCAACAGGCGCTCGATTTGGGAATGATGATTTCGTTTGCCGGCAACATCACCTTCAAGAAAGCTGATGAGCTTCGTGCCGCGGCCAAAGTAGTTCCGCTTGAAAGGCTTTTGATTGAGACCGATAGCCCCTACTTGACTCCGGAACCGCATCGGGGAAAACGCAACGAACCGGCCCGCGTCGCCGACACCTGCAGATTCCTCGCCGATTTTCTGGAGTTGGATGAACACACGCTCGCCAAAACGACGACGTCAAATTTCTATCGTTTTTTCGGCCTTCAGTCCGCCAAGGTTTCAGAATAAAACCCTTGAAAGCACAAACAATATCAAGAGAGCGCTCGAAACCGCGAGCAGGTAAAAGACAGGTGATTTTCTAATCAAACCGCCGCAAAACGGGCATTTTACGGAGAAGATGCCGAATTCGAGTTCGCATTTTGGGCAGTTGTTGTAGTTGCCATTCATTATTCCAAAACAGCCGACGGCCATAATTGATTCAACGTTAGAACGCTTGGGAATGGAATTCTTACAGTTGGATTCATGTCCGAGGAAAAGAGTGCGCCGATTTCTTTTAAAACACTTTTGGCATTGAGTTTTTCCGTAGGATATCATCGCTCTGCACTCCGCCATGGAACACCTGTAAAACAAGCATTGCGATTCAGTGTTTTGATATCGTCAAATTCCGATACGTCGCAAAGCTGACGCAGCGAGCATTCTGCTTGGTTTATTCGACGCACATGTTTTGATATTCTTTCCTTTCGGAATCTCGAAAAGAATTATGTCTAAAGAAAACTCGTTCGATATCGTTTCAAAGTCGGATTACGCGGAAATTGACAACGCTTTGAATCAAACAAGGAAGGAACTCAGCCAACGCTTTGATTTCAAGGGGAGCAAGGCTTTGGTCAGCCTGATTGACAAGGATATGGTGATCAGCGCCGAAGACGATACAAGACTTCGCAATCTCAACGATATCCTCCAGTCAAAACTCATCAAGCGCGGAATCTCTCTAAAAGCCCTTCATTACGAACGTCCCGAGGCAGCGGCTGGAGGAACGGTTCGTCAGACCGTAAAGATCCAACAGGGCATTCCCACTGAGAAGGCCAAAGAGATCGTAAAGTTCATAAAAGGCACCAAAATCAAGGTTCAAGCCGCCATTCAGGGAGACTCGGTAAGGGTTTCAGGAAAAAAACGCGACGAACTACAGGAAGTAATTGGTCTTCTCAAAGCGCAGGATTTTGGGATCGATATGCAGTTCGACAATTATCGGTAGCCAATGCAAACATTCAAGACCGCTAAAAAGGATCCGGGTGTAATCGCAGCCCATGTTTTCGGCCTCATAAAGGCGGAACTCGAACTTGTCGAAATTGAGTTCGGGCGAAACGTGGATTCCAACATCCAGGTGGTTGGCTATCTTTCGGACTATCTGCGCAAATCGGGCGGAAAGAGAATCCGTCCGGCCCTCCTGCTGCTATCAAATCGCGCGGCGGGCGGCAACTCCAAGGCTTCAAACGTAATCGGTTTGGCGACGGTCATGGAAATGCTGCATACGGCGACTCTTGTTCACGACGACATTATCGACAACGCGGATACCCGACGAAACATGCCCTCGGTTAATGCTAGGTTTGGAAATCAAGCATCGGTCTTGATGGGAGACTGGCTTTATATGTCGGCCTTTGAGATTTCGCTAGGAGAAAGAAATCTCAGAATCCTTGATATCCTAACGTCGCTCACAAGACGAATGACCGAGGGCGAATTAATTCAATTGACGGCTATCGGTCGAACGGATCTTGACGAAGATACCTACTTTGACATTCTTCGGCGGAAAACAGCCTACTTGTTTTCTGCGTGCTGCGAAATCGGGGCGTTGCTCGCGGGTGCGGAAGAGAATGAAATAGAGGCGTTTCGCAATTACGGGCTCGATCTCGGAATCGCTTTCCAACTTGCCGATGACTATCTGGATTTCACCTCCCGAAAGGACGTTCTGGGCAAAGCTTCCGGAGCCGACCTTCTCGAGGGCAAACTGACGCTTCCTCTGATCACGCTGGTTTCAAGAAATCCCGAAGCGCTTTCGGTCATCGAAAGGATCATGATTGATGGCGAATACAAGGATGGCAACCGCGAAACCCTGAATCGAATGCTTTCTGAAACCGGAATTTTGGAAGAAACCCGAAAACGTGCCTACGAATTCGCTGAAAGTGCGAAAAAGAATCTTGCCATTCTTGAAGAAACAGAGTATCGTGTTGCCTTGGAGGACATCCCTACCTTCATGATTGATCGCAAAAAGTAACTCGCAAGCTTTCTTCTTTTTCCTTCTTTTATGTCAGATCTCAGCTTCAGTGAACCCAATCTGATCGCTACGCTTGAATCTTCATTGCGTCAGACCCGCAACGCCCAGCATCGGTTGCTTGTGCGTTTGCACGAGGTTGAGCAGGAAGCCGGAAGACTGCGCCAGGAGATTGAGGCGTTGGAGAACAGCGCCCAGCAAACTGAAAACGCGATCAACAGCCTTATGGCATCGATTCGTGCGGGCGGGGCGAATTCGCTTTCGCTTGGCAAGAGTGTTCCTGAGGAACCCTACGAGCAAAGGAATACGGTGCGTTTGACGCATTCGAATGAGCATTATTCAGACAAGCTCGGCGGAAATCCGTCGCCGCAAAGGTACAGGGTCAGCGATCGTCCCCAAAACCAAGTGCTGCCGTTTGGAGATCATGTTCGCAGCGTGCCACCGGTAGGGCATGACATCATTCCGATCAGCCAGCGATTTTCAGATCTGACGATTCCGCAGGCCTGTACATTGCTTCTTCGAGAGTCCGGAAAGGCTCTCCACGTTAACGAACTCTATAACTTTCTAGTGGCCGGCGGATATGAATTCTCCGGCAGCAATCCGACGATCTCAGTGGCCGTTTCGCTTGCAAGAAACCGTCGATTTCGTAAAGTCGCGCCAAGCACATTTGATCTGGTGATCAGGGATGTGGCGCAGATGACTGGAAACGATTGATTCGAAATAAAAAAGACCCGGCACTCCGGGTCTTTTTTATTGTTGAATTATCGGTGCATTTCGGCGATTATTGGGAGACCTATGCGAAATCCCCAAAAGTTGCTGTTGGTCGCTTTGCCGATCCTGTTTTTCGTCTTTTCACCGCTTGTTGCTGTTCATGGACAAAAACTGCGCCTCCGTTCTCATATCAATCCGGATTGCCGCCGGCCTGATGGAAGCACGACCGAATTAAAGTTTGCAGATATTTATGCTGACGGCAACATTGCGGTGCAGGGAACCTACAGTTGCCGGGGCGTATTTATTTACGATCTCTCGAATCCGAACAATCCGGTACTCGCATCCCGCTACAATCCCAACGACAATCAGCAGTTTCTCGAAGCGATCGTTATCGGAAATCGCGGATATTTTGGTAGCGGAAATGGGGGAGGAGTGCATATCGTGGATCTGAGCGATCCGGCGAAGCCGTCGCTGCTCGGCATCGTGAATCCGGCGAATGGCAACGGGTTTTCTTCGATACATGAGATGGTCGTTGAGGGAAACCTGCTTTACGAGAACTTCAACGGTTTTTCGACAAAGGTCATAAAGGTAATCAACATCAGCGATCCGGCGAATCCGGTTTTTGTCCGCGACATCAATCCGACCGAAGTGCGTTGGGTTCACGCAATGCACATCCGGGGCAATCGCATGTTTACTTCCGGATGGGGTTCGTCATCATCGCGTGGACGCACCGAAATCTACGACATCACCAATATCCAGACGAATGCTCCTTCCTTGCTCGGGTTTGTCGAAGATTCGTCCAGTGTGACGGCGGGCAACAACATGCATTCGAGTTGGAGCAGCGAGGACGGCAATTACCTCTACAGCGCTCGTGAAACTTCCAATGGGTCCGGCGACATACGGGTTTACAACATTACGAATCCCGGAGCCCCGATGCTTGTCAACAGCATCGGAATGACGGCGCTCGGAATCAATGCCGTTACGCCGCATAATCCGGTGGTAAAGGGAAATTTCCTTTATGTTTCGTGGTATCAGGCGGGCGTGCAAGTTTTTGATATCTCCGAACCCGCGGAACCCAAAAAGGTTGCCGAGTTTGACACCTATCCCGATGTTTTCGCACCAACCGAGAGAAGCGCTTCGATCGCCGATGACAGTTTCGACTTTGTTTGTGGAAGCGAGAACCTTCAAAATCTGCTCCCGACGTCATTTGACGGCAACTGGGCTGTTTTTCCGTTCCTTGGCGAAGACAAAATCCTGGCCGGGGACATGCTCCATGGCTTGTTCGTTCTTGACGCCACGCGGTTAAATGCGAATCTTCCTAATCGGTCTGCGGACTTCGATGGTGACTCGAAATCCGATTTTTCAGTGGTCGGTCCGACTGGAGGGAATTGGGAGATCGAGATGAGTTCGGGCGGAAGCCAAAATACTTCGTTCGGCCTCGAAGGCGACATTCTCACTCCTGCCGATTTCGATGGCGACGGCAAAGTCGATATTTCCGTTTTCCGGCCTTCGAACGGTATTTGGTACACGATCAACAGCAGCGATGGCTCGTTTGGTTTTACGCAGTTTGGCACTGCGGGCGATGTTCCTGTGGCAGCCGATTATGACGCGGACGGCAAGGCCGATATCGCTGTTTACAGGCCTTCGACGGGTATTTGGTATATCTACCAATCGACGCTTGGAATTCGGATCTTGAAATGGGGAATAGAAAATGACCTGGCTTTCGCCGCCGATTTCGAGGGAGATGGCAAGGCGGATCCCGCGATTTACAGACCTTCTACGGGGATTTGGTATATCTTCAGAAGTTCTTCCTCGATACCGCTGATCTATAAGTTTGGCATTTCGAGCGATAAACCTCTTGTTGCAGACTTTGATGGAGACGGCCGATCGGATATCGCAGTCTTCAGACCATCCGAGGGGAACTGGTACAGCCTCGCATCGTCGGATTCGGCGCTTACGGTATTCAGATTCGGTCTTGCCGAAGATATTCCTATACCGGGTGATTTCGATGGTGACGGCAAAAGCGATTATGCGGTCTATCGACCATCGAATTCGGTTTGGTATCGGATTAACAGCTCGAATGGCGCTTTTGACGCCAGGGTTTTCGGTTCCGTTGGCTCAAAACCGGCGCCCGCGGCCATCCAGCCCTAATTACAGCCCTCTATCAAGGGGGGCCGATTGCACCAGATGAAACTTACGATAACCATTAATGAAGGGTCGCTCGCCGGAAACAGTTACGAGCTCAGTACCGGCCATATGTCGATAGGAAGAACCGCTACCTGTACGATACGGTTTGATCCGCTTACCGAGAAAATCGCGTCGGGACAGCACGCCTTTATTGAGGCGCGTGCCGACGGCTTCTATCTGACTGACAACAACAGCACAAACGGAACCTATGTTAATGGAAGTCGGATTGCTTCCGCCAGATTGGCGGACGGAGATTCAGTTCAATTCGGCACCAATGGCATAACGGCACGAGTCGCCGTTGCTGGTGCGGCCGTTTCCGAGCCGTCAATTCAGCCCACTATGGCCTACTCTCCCGAGGCTTCATTTGATAGGGAATTTGTCGCCGGATTGAGTCAGCAGGCGATAACCGCGCCCGACAATGCCAATTTCATGCAATCGATCGCGTCGATCGGTCTTGGAAAACTCGAGGTTGAACCCGAAAAGAGCCAGACGGGAAAGTATATCGGCATTGGTTTTACGCTTCTGGCGGTGATGTTTCTCGGATTGCTGGTTCTGGCGATAATCCTTCTCGACTTGGGTCCGATTGCCGCCGTTATCGCAACGATTGTCGCATTCACACCTGCGGTTTTGTACCTGTTCCCGATTATGTGGCTCGACAGATATGATCCCGAGCCGTTTTGGTTGTTGTCGTTGGCCTTTGCGTGGGGAGCATTGCTCGCGGTGTTTATCTCTTTTATCGCCAACACCGTTGTCGGCATAAGTGTCGCGGTTATGGTCGATCCGCAGGCGGGTGGCCTGGTTGGAGCGGTTTTGGCCGCGCCATTTTTTGAAGAGCTGACAAAAGGCGCCGGACTCTTGATGATCATCCTGGTTTTCCGACGTTATTTCGATGGAATTCTTGACGGGATCATTTTTGGCGGCGTTATCGCCTTGGGTTTCGCGACCGTTGAAAACGTCCTCTACTACGGAAGGGCTTTGAACGGCGGCGGATTGGAAGCCTTGGTTATGATCTTCTTCATGAGAGGCATCCTTTCGCCTTTCGCCCACGTGACTTTTACTTCGATGACGGGAATCGGGTTTGGAATCTCGAGGGAGAGCCACAATCCGTTTATCAAATTTGTGATGCCGTTGGTTGGTTGGGGTTTTGCGATGTTTCTTCACTTTATGTGGAATTTCATGGCGATGGTGCTCGGTCCGGGATTTCTCTTTGGATATCTGATCATCGAGATCCCTTTGTTCCTTATCCTTGTAGCGTTCTCGGGATGGGTAATGTGGCGACAGAACCGAATTCTCAAGGAAATGTTAGCGATCGATGTCGCGCGCGGATTAATCCCACAGGAGGATTTCGACAGGGCGACCTCGGCCTTCAAAAGTACGGCTTGGAAGCTTTCGAGCATTTTCAATGGAAAATACAAGGCAACAAGCAGGTACATTCAGGCTATCGGCAAGCTCGGGCTTTCGTATTGGCACATTCAAAGGGCGACCGCGGCGCAGGGAAATACCGCCAGTTTTCAACAGAATCCGATTCTGCGAGAGGAGGTGCTAAAATGGCGCGATCAAGTAAGGTAGATCATGTTGCGGCTTTTGCCCGTTGATTCTTTTAATTCACCCTTCAAAAGCCCGCAAATTCGCGGGCTTTTGAATGTCGTGGGCAAGAAGTTAGAATTTGGTAATTATGGATTTCAATCTGACAGAAGAACAGGAACTCGTTCGGTCTTCGGTTCGCGAATTCGCACAGGCCGAGATCGCTCCTCTTGCGCGGGAATACGATGAGCAAGAGAAGTTTCCTTCAAAGCAATTGGAAGGAATGGCGGAAATGGGTCTTCTCGGGATGATAATCCCGGAAGAGTTTGGCGGTGCCGGCTTTGATTCGGTTTCGTATGCCCTCGCCCTTGAGGAAATTGCGGCCGCCGATGCCTCGGTAGCGGTGATCGCAAGCGTAACCAATTCCGTATGTTGTTATCCGATATATGCCTATGGCAGCGACTCGCAAAAAGCGAAATACCTAAAACCTCTCGCGGAAGGATTGATGCTCGGCGCCTTTTGCCTTTCAGAACCCCAAGCGGGAAGCGATGCGACGAATCTAAAGACTTCCGCTGAAAGAATTGAAGGCGGGTATAAAATCAATGGTACGAAATCGTGGGTGACGAACGGCGGGCATGCCGATGTTCATTTGGTGATGGCGGTTACCGGAAACTCAGATGGAAAAAAGGAGGTTACGGCCTTCCTCGTACCAAAGGGGGCCAAGGGTTTGAAGGTGTCCGCAATCGAACACAAGCTCGGACAGCGTTCTTCGGCGACCACGGAATTGAGCTTCGAAGACGTAATTGTTTCGGATGACGATGTGCTCGGGGGCGTTGGAAACGGGATGAAGGTCGCTTTCGGCAGTCTCGACAACGGCAGGATCGGCATCGCCTCGCTTTCTGTCGGTATCGCGAGGGCGGCATTCGAGGAAGCGTTGGAATATTCGAAGGATCGCGTCGCGTTTGGAAAACCGATATCCGAGCATCAGGCCATTCAAATGAAACTGTCGGATATGGCGACCGATATCGAAGCGGCGCGTTTGCTCACTCTTCAAGCCGCCTTTCAGAAGGACGCCGCAGGCCAAAACGCCGGTCGTTACGCCTCAATGGCGAAGCTCTTCGCCTCGGAAATGGCGAATCGTGTATGCGCCGAAGCGATTCAGATCCATGGCGGAAACGGATATTCGAGGCATTACAACGTCGAGAAGTACTACCGAGACGCTCGGATCACCACGATCTACGAGGGAACAAGCGAAATGCAGCGAATCGTGATATCAAGATCGGTGTTGAAATAAGTGCGCTTCTACTTCGTTTCCAATCGTATTCGACATTCAAATCGGAAGGGCCGCACAACGAGATAAAGTCGTGCGGCCCTCAATCGAAAAGCAATTCGCAGTCTAGTAATTTTTTGCAAAAATCACTCTTTTGGGCGACTCATTTCCGGAATAAACGCATGTTCCGGCCATATCAATCGAATTTATGGGAACGAGACGAATAGTCGCTTTCGTTTCCTGTTTGATCGCTTCTTCTGTTTCGGCCGTTCCGTCCCAATGCGCCGAAACGAAGCCGCCCTTTTCGATTCGATCCTTGAATTCATCCCATGAATCGACCGTAAATGTATTGTCATCCCGGAATTTTTTCGCCCGTTCGAACAATGCGATCTGAATTTCGTCCAGCAATCCGCATACGTATCCAACGACGCCGTCAATCGCGACGGTTTCCTTCGTCAAATCGTCTCGGCGCGCAACCTCAACGGTTCCGTTTTCAAGATCGCGCATTCCGATGCCGAGCCTTACCGGAACGCCTTTCAATTCGTATTCGGCGAATTTGTATCCCGGTTTGTACTTGTCATCGTCGTCAAACTTGAAAGAAATGCCAGCTTCGCGGAACTCCGCAAATACAGGCTCGAGTTTCGAACGGATCGCGGCCAAATCCTCATCGCTCCTGAAGATTGGCACGACGACCACCTGAATCGGAGCAAGCTTTGGCGGGAGCACAAGACCCTTGTCGTCCGAATGCGACATTATCAATGCACCCATCAGCCTTGTTGAAACTCCCCAGCTCGTCGCCCATGGATATTCCAATTCGTTTTCCTTGTTTACGAATTTCACATCAAAGCTCTTGGCGAAATTCTGCCCGAGAAAATGCGATGTTCCGGCCTGCAACGCCTTGCCATCCTGCATAAGCGCCTCAATGCAATATGTATCCTCGGCACCCGCAAACTTTTCGCTTTCCGTCTTGACGCCCTGCAACACCGGAACAGCCATCCAGTTTTCTGCGAAATCGGCATATACCCCAAGCATTCGTTCCGTTTCCTCAACCGCTTCATCGCGTGTCGCGTGAGCGGTATGGCCTTCCTGCCAAAGGAACTCGGCGGTACGCAAAAACAGACGGGTACGCATTTCCCAACGCACGATGTTCGCCCATTGGTTTATGAGAATCGGAAGATCGCGCCAGGATTGGATCCAATTTTTATATGAATTCCAAATTACCGTCTCTGAAGTAGGCCTTACAATCAACGGCTCTTCGAGCTCCGCGTTTGGGTCTACGACAAGCCCCTTCCCATCGGGATTTACCTTGAGGCGATAATGCGTAACTACGGCGCATTCTTTCGCGAAACCCTCGGCGTGCTCTTCTTCAAGCTCCAAAAACGATTTCGGCACGAAAAGAGGGAAGTATGCGTTTTGGTGCCCCGTTGCCTTGAACATGTCATCAAGCGCTCGCTGCATCTTTTCCCAAATCGCGAACCCGTATGGTTTTATAACCATGCAACCGCGAACAGCGGAATGTTCGGCGAGATCCGCCCTCTTGACGATTTCGTTATACCACTCTGAATAATTCTCTTCTCTTGTCGGTAAATTCTTGCTCATAAAAACGCCTCTAAATCCTTGGTCGTAAATGGGAAATGATAATTGAAAACAATTGCAATAGAAAGCGGTGCGACAAAACCGTGATGATTCCGGCTTTCGAAATCTTTTGTTCGTGTTTGAAAGATACTCTTCGGAATCGCATCGACGGTTCCCGTACCGCAAAAAGGATCGTCCCCGGTTCATCAATCGACGATTGATGAATGCGGTTTTCAGGCTTCTGTCAAACATACCGATTGAGCGTTTCCGATGCCGATTTGGTCAAAACCGGAATGCATTCCAAGCATACAAAACCGGGCTGTTTGGGTCTGTGTTTTTGAAAGTTGAATTGTGCTAAATTAACTTCATGAGCGAATTCAAGCTTGACTTCCGTGACACGGAAACCGCTTTCAAAGACAAGTCGGATTCAGAACTTAGAGAAAAATACCGGCTTTTCAAAGTCCTAAACTCCCCTTTACTTACCGAGATCGGCACCCGAGGAACGCAGATAGCGTTGTCGATGCATTTGCCAGTCGAATGGCTTATTAAAAATACGATTTTCGAGCAGTTTTGCGGTGGAGAAAACATCGAGGAGTGCCAGCCAACAATCGACAGGTTGGGCAATTCGCATATTGGCACGATCCTGGACTATTCGGTTGAGGGCAAGACCACAGAGGCTGACTTTGAGCGTGCGAAAGAAGAAGTTCTTCTGAATCTCGAACGCGCGAAAAACGATTCCGATATTCCTTTTGCCGTGTTCAAGGTAACGGGAATAGCCCCCTTGGGAACGCTTGAAAAAGTGTCGTTCAACGCCAAATTGGAAGAATCCAATGAGATAAAGTGGTCCAACGCACAGCGGCGGGTCGAGGAAATATGTTCCCATGCGAGGGAAATCGATCAGGAAGTCTTTATCGACGCCGAGGAATCCTGGGTTCAGCCGGCAATCGATGGTATGACTGAAAAAATGATGGCGAAATACAATGGCGAGCGCCCCATCGTCTACAACACCCTGCAGATGTATCGGACCGACCGTCTGGAATATCTTCGCCGTACGCATCAAGAGGCGCGCGCAAACGGCTACTTTTACGCGGTAAAGCTTGTCCGAGGCGCCTATATGGAAAAGGAACGCGAGCGGGCCGATGAAATGGGTTACGAATCCCCGATTTATCCGGACAAGGCCGCGACGGACAAGGCTTTTGACGACGCCGTTGCGTATTGTCTCGACAATATCGAGGATCTCGCTTTCGTCGCGGGAACCCACAACGAGGAATCGACGCAGAAACTCGTGGCAGCTATGGAAGAACGGGGAATACCGCACGACCATCCTCACGTATTCTATTCGCAGCTTTTTGGAATGAGCGACAATCTTTCGTATATTCTCGCTGCGAATGGCTATAACGTCTCAAAATACGTACCGTACGGCCCGGTCGCCGATGCCGTTCCATATCTGATTCGCAGGGCGAGGGAAAACACTTCGGTCATGGGACAAATGTCGCGCGAACTCGAAATGATAAAGCAGGAATTGGAGCGCAGAGCGCGAAAATGACGGGTCTCGGATCAATTCGACTGAAAGCGAACCTGCCGGCCGTTCAGCACGTAAAGGAAATACAGCGAATATCGCATCAATCTTGTTGAATTTTATGTACTGTCCAAACTGCGGAACCGCCGAACAAACATCCGAATCATATTGCCGAAGCTGCGGTATTTATCTCCCCAAATTTGGGGATTCGGGAAAACTTCCGAAAACACCTGCGGAGCAGTTTCGGTTATCGATCGTTTTTAATGTTCTCACCGCCGTGGCTTCCTTTTCGATGGCCATCGCGCTTATCGTTATCCACGCCGGAAAGGATGATGTCCATCCGGTAATCTTTTCCGCAATCTCATTCATGTTTGTTATCGCCATCTGGCAGACGATAAGTCTTTTCAACAATCTTAAATTAAGAAATCGATTTGTTAGAAAGGAGATTGAAACCTCGGCCTCGTTGACCGAAAAACCGGCTCACGAAGCACTTCCTGAGGCCGATTTTTCCAACGTTGTCCAGTCGAGCGTCACTGAAAATACGACGCGAAAACTGAAGGTCGAGCGATAGAAGCAATCATCATTTGGATAACAGATCGCAAGGATTGGACTGAATTAACGCAAGCCCAGAAGCAACCGGACAGAACGATCAGACGGCTCGTGTACGCCTGATCTCTTTGCTTCCTCGATCATCGCGCTTTCTTCCGAAGTAACCGGATGATTGTTTAACTTGGCGGTTTGGGTGCTGAAAAAGGCTCGGTTGGTAAGCACGAGGTGACGATTCCCGACGCGTAGTTGCTCCGGTTTCTTCGCGGCATCATCGGCCGAGAACTCATCCAAAAACATGTCTTCGTATGTCATCAGATGCCAAACAGGATCGGATTCATGCCAGTCAATGTGAAGCAAACGCAATAGCCCGAAACCGCTTTCGATTTGAAAGAGAAGAATATCGCCCGGTGCAAATTCCTGTGACATGCTAAAAGATTAAGTTTCGAACGGATGGATTTCAAGTGCCCGTGTTGCAATCTGTTTTCTCCACAATTCACGTCACGAAATCGTATGAATTTGTTGAATCGAGAAATACCGAGGGCAGCCTTTCGGTCAAGCTTCTATACCAATTGCCATGTGGACAAGTTAGAATGTAGGGATGAGAAACGCGGAAGATTTGGAAATGCTGTCGGTTGCGATCGGCGAAGCACAGGCGGGATATGCAGAAGGCGGGGTACCAGTTGGAGCGGCGCTATTTGATTCCGACGGCAGGCTTCTTGGTAAGGGAAGAAATCAACGGGTTCAGCAAAACGACCCGTCCGTGCACGGCGAAACCGACGCATTTAGAAATGCTGGAAGGCAAAAGAACTATAGATCGACCACAATGGTAACAACGCTTGCACCCTGTTGGTACTGTAGTGGGCTAATCAAGCAGTTCAACATCGGCCGTGTCTTGGTTGGAGAATCGCGTACCTTTGAGGGCGGGCTTGAGTGGCTCCGCCGAGAAGGAGTCGAAGTAGTAGATCTCGATTCAGTGGAATGCCGTGATTTAATGGAACGCTTTATCAGCGAGAAGCCTGGAATTTGGTATGAGGATATTGGAGAAATCGATTTCTAGAATTGATTTTCTCGAATTCGGGCGTCGATTCTGAACTTCGTCTGCGTTGGCAACGTTGGCGGGCCGGAATAGAGCAATGTCCCGGAACCGCGATTTACGTCGCACAAGGTTGTGATCTGATCGATTCCAACCCGTTTTTGGTTTCTATTACCAGGGATTTTGATTGGGTTACTTAATAGAGTTATTCCGCATTTAACGGTGAAACACTTATGAATATGCTTGGAAAAAAGATCGCAGGTTTGCTGATCGTACTTTCTGTTTCGGTCGCGGTTACGGCGCAAACCACTGATGAATCGAAGGTTTTGGCAAAGATTCGGGCCGAAGGCTTCCAGAATTCGAAGATAATGCCGGCGGTTGAAGAACTGACGGATTTTTATGGCCCGAGGCTTACCGCCTCGCCGAACCTCAAGAAAGCTCAAAGGTGGATCGTTGACCTGATGAATTCCTGGGGAATTGAAAACTCCAGAATCGAACCTTGGGGAGAGTTTGGCAATGGTTGGACTTTGAAGGAATCTTCCTTTGAAATGATCGCTCCGACCTATGACAGATTGAATGCGATTCCGCTTGCCTGGAGTCCATCGATCGAAGGCACGGTTACAGGGGAACCGATGCTGGTTTCGATCAGCGGACCTTCCGATTTCGATAAATACCGCGGGAAACTCAAGGGAAAGATCGTTTTCTCGGGCTCTGAACCGTCTTTTGACCGATTTGCGGCACCTGGCAAGCGCATTGATGAAAAGGGGCTGGAAAAGGCGGTATCGGCGGTGGAACCTACGGCCCCGGGGATTGATGGTGATAGATCGGTTGAGTATCGAGAAGAAGACGCGGATTGGCAGGCGTACCTAGCGCAGAAACAAAAGGTAATTGACTTTCTTCGCTATGAGGGCGTGGCCGTATTGGTTCAACCCAGCGCCTTTCCTTATGGAATCGTAAGAGCTGCAGGGTTTTACAATACTGATCCTCAAAAGAACCTTCCGGCATTCGTGATCGGTCGTGAACAGTTCGGGCGTGTATCCCGGCTTCTGTCGAAAGGAAAAGCGGTTGATCTGAAGGTTTCGCTAAAAACCGATTTTTCGGCGGACAAAACCGGGTACAACGTGATCGGAGAGTTGGTCGGATCCGATCCGAAACTTAAAGATCAGTTGGTTATGATCGGTGGCCATTTTGATTCCTGGCATGGAGGAACCGGAGCGGCGGACAATGGTGCAAACTGCATCGTGATGCTTGAAGCGCTGAGAATTCTTAAGACTGTTGGCGTTAAGCCGAGGCGTACGATCAGAGTTGGATTGTGGAGCGGGGAAGAGCAGGATTATTTTGGTTCTTACAATTACGTAAAAAAGAACTTTGGCGACCCCAAGACGGGTGAGAAGAAACCAGGGCATTCTCTGCTTTCCGCGTATTTCAATCTTGATAACGGCGGCGGCAAGATAAGGGGCATTTTTTCTCAGGGAAATGAGCAGGCCGCGGACATTTTCCGAAACTATTTTGCACGGTTTTCAAACCTTGATGCTGATACGGTGACAATCCTCAATACGGGTGGCACTGACCATATGGTTTTTGATGGTATCGGGCTGCCCGGGTTCCAGTTCATCCAAGATCCGCTTGATTACAACACACGCGTTCATCATTCGAACATGGATGTTTTCGAATCGCTTGAGGAAGGAGATCTTAAACAAAACGCGGTTATCGTCGCTTCAATAGTCTATTTAACAGCGATGCGCGATGAAATGATCCCAAGAGAATGATCAAGCAAATAATAAAAGGAAAAGGGCCCCCGAAACGGAGGCCCTTTTTTAGTTTTTTCGAACCACAAGAACCAGATAGTTGCATTAACTTGGAACATGGAACTTGGAACTTGGAACATTTGCCCTAATGAGAACACACGACAAATCCCCTACGGCACCACACCATGGGATCTCATATGACCCCACATCCAAGTCCTTGATCCTGCATCAGTATTCCCGGCTCCGGCGATACCGCCGTGCGATGCCATAAACTCCCTTGTTACAAAATTCACTCCCGCAGCCGCGGTTCTTCCGCATGTCGGGAAAATCTGACGATCAAGCCAGGACTTGTCCACCGCGATGGCGTGATAGCAATTGTCCACATTCGCCGGAATAAAATTTAGAAAATCCGGTGTCGAACCGTCCTGATCGACAGCATCAAAGAGAAACATCGCCTTGATCCGTGTGCTTCCCATCCTTGATAGATCAAGGGCAACCTGTATGCATGCCGCGGCTCCCCGGCTCCATCCGACAAGAAACACATCGCCAACGTTGCAATGTATGAAATCCGTGGCTTCCTTCGCCATCTTCCGGATATTCACGATGCTTCCAACCGTTGAAATCGTGGCAGGGCCTTCGATATATGTTTTGGGGACCTGAAGCGTCTCCTGATGCGCCTGCCAGACGTAATACTTGAAATTGTTTTCCCCCCTGATGGTGGGTGAACTGCCTTCCATCGCTACAAGCATCTGAAATAACTCCTTGATTCGTAGAATATAGGGTGTTGGACTCTATTCAAGGACGAGGGGGTAATCGACCTTTTGCTTAAGAATCCAAAAATTTCCAACTTTGATAACAATAACTGAAAATGAGAAAATCCAAAAAGTATTTGAAACACGAGAGGATTTTAATATGTCGGATATAAAACAAGCTGTAATAATCAGCGCGGCAAGAACCGCGACTGGCAAATTCATGGGTACTCTTGCGCCGATGTCGGCGACCGATCTGGGCGCGGTTGCGGTAAAGGAAGCCGTAAAACGAGCAGGAATAAACGGCGAAGACGTTGACGAAGTCATCATGGGCTGTGTGGTTCAGGCCGGACTGGGGCAGGCACCCGCAAGACAAGCCGCGATAAAAGCGGAGCTCCCGCCTGAGGTTTCGGCGTTGACGGTTAACATGGTTTGCGGTTCCGGTCTCAGAGCGGTCGCTTTGGCGGCGCAGTCGGTCAAACTCGGAGACGCGGACTTCGTCGTTGCCGGCGGGATGGAATCGATGTCGAACATTCCGTACGCTTTGCCCGATGCCAGAAGCGGTTACCGAATGGGCAACAAGACCGATGTCGATCTGATGATCCATGACGGCCTTTGGTGTCCGTTTGAAAATTGGCACATGGGCAACACCGGCGAAGTGGTTGCCGAGAAGTACCAAATTGGAAGAGATGCACAGGACGAATTTGCCTATGATTCCCATCGCAAGGCCAAGGAAGCACGTGATTCGGGAAGGTTCGACGAGGAAATCGTTGAAATCGAGATTCCGCAAAGAAAGGGTGATCCGTTGAGCTTTACGGCCGACGAAACCATTCGCGACGACACGACGGTTGAAGGGCTCGGTGCTCTAAAACCCGCGTTCAAACGCGACGGCGGCACCGTAACAGCGGGAAACGCACCGTCGGTAAATGATGGAGCATCTGCTGTTGTGGTTACTTCTGCGGAAAAAGCCGCGGAAATGGGAGTCGAACCCCTTGGACGCATCGTTGCGTATGCAACTTCCGGGATCGAGCCCAAGTTGATAATGATGGCTCCGGTTGAGGGCGTTAGGAACGTTCTCAAAAAAGCCGGTTGGTCGATGGATGAAGTCGATCTTTTTGAATTGAACGAAGCGTTTTCGGTCCAGGCGTTGGGTGTCATGCAGGAGCTTGGGCTCGACATGGAAAAGGTCAATGTCAACGGAGGCGCCGTCGCGCTCGGACATGCCATCGGCAACAGCGGAAGCAGGATCCTTACTACATTGCTTTACGAAATGAAGCGACGCGGCGTTAAAAAGGGAGTCGCGGCACTCTGTCTGGGTGGAGGAAATTCGGTCGCAATGGCTGTCGAACGCGATTAGCGGTTGATTTTTCATGATTGCCCGATCGCAAACTCCGAAGATCGCAAGCATCAACCATGTGTGCGCTCATTGGATTTTCGGTCAATTCGCGGAATTTGTGGAATCGGCCCAAGATCCAAAGTTTTTGATTTTATGGGAGTTTTCGCAAATTAATCGTGAAAATTACGTTCAATGATTGTGGAAGGCAGTTTGAATTACGATACAAGACGGACTCGCAGCACACGGAGGTAGTATGAACGCACAAGAACACAACCGGCTTTTGTCGATTTTCTTTTACATTCAGGCCGGACTTCAGGCTTTTGGTGTAATCATCGGATTGATCTACGCGGGCATTGGAGCAGCGATGTTGGTGGATGCCCCAAATGCAGAAGCCGAGGCTGTTGCCGGGATCATGCTGGCGGTCGGTGTTTTCGTCATCTTTTTTGCAATACTCTTTTCAGTGATGTTCTTTATTGCCGGAAGGAAACTCGGTAAAGCCGAAAAGAGCGGTAGAACGCTCGGGATCATCGCTTCAATCTTTTGTCTTCCGGGAATTCCGCTGGGCACGGCACTTGGAATCTATGGTCTTTGGTTTCTCCTTGGCTCCAAAGGAACGGATTTTTATCTAAACCAAGGGCAGGAAAGGTATTCGATTCCTCCCCCGCCTCCGCACAATTGGCGGTAATCGATTATCATTTCTGGGACCGAGGATCGGGCGTCCCTCCTCATTGAAGTTTATCGGCGGCAGGGCATTGGTCCTCCGCCGATTTTGCGTTGTATGTCTAACAGTGGACTCACCGCTGCTTTTGGGGGCGGCAATCCCGCCTTTGCAACTTCGGCCCTCCTTTTGGATTGTCTGCGCTTTGTTATATCCTTTCAGTACAACCTTTATTTAAGAAAATCTTTTATAGATTTCCATTTTCTAAAACAATTTTTGTCTATCCGGAGTATTTAAATGAGCGTAAAGATAGGAATCATCGGCGCAGGCACGATGGGTAACGGGATTGCGCAAACGGCCGCCTCAAATGGATATGAAGTCGTTATGTGCGACCTCAATGAAGAATTCCTCGGAAAGGGGCTGAAAGCGATCACCGGTAGTTTGGAACGGTTCGTAACCAAGGAAAAGATTTCCGCCGACGAGAAGGATCAAATCCTTTCGAGAATTACCACGACGACGAGCATTGACGACCTTTCAGGTTGCGGCCTTATCGTTGAAGCGGCGACGGAGAATTTTGAGATCAAGAAAGAGATCTTCAAGAAACTTGATGAAATCGCCGATGGTGACGCGATCCTCGCGACAAACACCTCGTCGATTTCCATTACCAAAATCGCAGGAGTTACGAATCGGCCCGGAAACGTGATCGGGATGCATTTTTTCAATCCGGTGCCTTTGATGAAACTGGTTGAAATCATTAGGGGCATCGCCACATCCGATGAAACGTATCAAAGGGTAGAGGCGATTTCGCGGGATCTTGGCAAGACGCCCGTCGAATGCAACGATTTTCCCGGGTTCGTCTCCAATCGCGTTCTAATGCCGATGATCAACGAAGCGGTTTACTGTCTCATGGAGGGAGTAGCGACCGAAGAGTCTATCGACGAAATCATGAAGCTTGGAATGAATCATCCGATGGGGCCGTTGACGCTTGCGGATTTCATCGGACTCGATGTTTGTCTGGCGATCATGGAGGTTCTCCATGAAGGGCTGGGAGATTCGAAATACAGGCCTTGCCCTCTTCTCAGAAAATATGTTGATGCGGGTTGGCTCGGCAGAAAGAGCGGTCGCGGTTTTTACGATTATTCGAAATAGTAGTGGAGCACATTATGAAGGTATTCTCGAAATTTATTCTTCTCATCGCACTCGCGGTTCCGGCTCTCGGGCAGGTTTCCGTGCCGCCGATGAAGATCAAACAGCGAACTTTGGATAACGGTCTGAAGTTTGTATCGGTACAGGATAAGGCAAATCCGGTTGTAACCGTTCAGGTTTGGTATCGCGTCGGAGGAAAGGACGATCCTGTTGGCAAAAGCGGATTCGCGCACATGTTCGAGCACATGATGTTCAAAGCGACGAAAAACATGCCGAACGAAATGATGGATCGGATCACCGAAGATGTTGGCGGATGGAACAACGCCTCGACTCGAGAAGACCTTACGAACTACTACGAGGTAATCCCGTCAAACTATTTGGAAACGCTCCTTTGGGCGGAATCCGACAGGATGGTTAACTTGAGCGTTGATGCCGGAAACTTCAAGAGCGAGCGCGACGTCGTAATGGAAGAGTATCGTCAAAGTGTTCTGGCGCAACCCTATGGGCAATTGTTCCAATACATGGACAGCCTTACCTTCACAAGCCATCCCTACAAGCGGGGTGTGATCGGCAACCTCGAAGAGTTGAGTGCCGCCACCCTGGAAGATGCCTTCGCGTTTTATCGTCAGTATTATCGGCCAGATAATGCCAGCCTTATCGTTGTTGGTGATTTCGATGAGTCCCAGCTCGAAAAATGGGTCGACAAGTATTTTGGTAGATTGAAGAATCCGTCCACGCCGATTTCGAGAGACTATCCAAAGGAACCCGAGAAGACCGAAGCCAAGCTATTTGAAGTTACGAGCAAGAATGTTCCGTTGCCCGCGCTTGCGATGACATATCTCGCACCTCCTTCTGACAGCGCTGACACGGCGGCCCTGGATGTAGCGAGATCGGTTCTGGCGGGTGGCGAAAGCTCGCGCCTGTACCAGGAAATCGTGTATAAGCGGCAGATAGCGCAGGACGTTTCGATGTTTAATGATTTCCGTTCAGAGAATGGTTATCTCGCGTTTTTCGCTATTTCTTCGGGAACGGGTTCGCCGGCCTCGATCGAAAAGGTAATCCTGGCCGAGCTAAAAAGGCTTCAGGACGAGGGACCGACCGAAAAGGAACTTCGCAAGGTCAAGAATTCGCTTGTTACAAACATCCTTGATCGACGTGAGGACGTAAACGGCAAGGCGGTTGCGATCGGCAACGCCATCATTTATCAAAATGACGCCACCGCCGTAAACCGCGATGTTGCCGCACTTCAGGCGGTAACGGCAGATGACGTAAAACGTGTCGTTGAGAAGTATCTGCGGCCGGAAGGACGGACTTCGATTTACTACACGCAGGAGAAGGCCAAATAGATGAGGAAATTTAGAGAAATGAGAATGCATAATTACCGGTTTCGACATCTGTTTGCGATGGTTGCATCTTTTATCATCGGAGGTTCGGCTTTTTCATTGATTGCGCAAACTCCGACTGAAACACCACCCGCGCCCGGACCAAAGCCTTCATTCAGCTTGCCGGCGGTTGAGGAAACCGTTTTGCCAAACGGCCTTCGGGTCGTAGTCGTTAGAAAAGCGGAATTGCCTCTGGTAACCGCCACCTTGCTCGTAAAAAGCGGCGCCTCGTCAGAAGCCTCCAAATCGGCTGGATTGGCAACTGCTACGGCAGCGATGCTGAGGAAGGGCGCCAATGGTTTCTCTGCGACCGAGTTTGCCGAGAAGGCAGATTATCTCGGCGGATATCTTGTTACCGGGAGCAATTGGAATAGCTCCTATGCCGCACTTGGGGTTACCTCGGACAAGCTCGGCACTGCGCTGTCGCTTATGTCCGACGCCGTCTTACGACCGGATTTCCCTGTAAAGGAACTTAACCTTTACAAGAAGCAGTCCATCGCGGATATCGAGGTAGGACTCAAGCGCCCTGGAACACTCTTTGAATTGGCAGCTAGTTATGGAGAATTCGGCGAGCATCCGGTCGAGGGAAGTCCGAAAACGCTAAAGGGAATTTCCATCGATCAAATCAGGAAGTTTCACGCCGATCATTATCATCCGGACAACGCCGTTCTAATTTTCGTGGGCGACATAACTCCATCGGAAGGAACTTCGATGGCGAGATTGTTTTTTGGCGGATGGGAGAAGTCCAAGAATATCCCGATTCCGGAACCGGATTCGCTTACGGAGGGTCCAAAGCCCTGGAGTGATGGCGATACTCTCGTCCGCAAGATCACGGTGGTGAACTTGCCGAATTCCGGTCAGTCTGCCGTTGGTTACGTAAAACGAATCGACTCCGGGTTCATGGATACCCAGGATTACTATTCGGCGCAGGTTCTCCATTCGATACTCGGTGGCGGTTATTCGGCCCGTCTGAATCAGGAAATCAGACTCAAGAGAGGGCTTTCGTATGGGGCGAGAAGCCGATTTGGTTGGCGCGATCACTATTCGAATTTTCTCGCTGTCGCTCAGACAAAGGATGTTTCGGCCGCCGAGGTTGCGGAATTGGTGAAGATTGAAATCGAAAAGCTCCTTACAGAGGAAGCCTTGGCTCCGGAAATGAAGGCGCGAATGGCGGTTGTTGAGGGAGGATTTCTGAGTTCGCTCTATACCAATGAGGGAATCGCTTCCCAACTGAGAACACTGTACGCTTTTTCAGTTGGTTACGACCACTTGAACAAGTATTTGCCGGGCGTTAATTCGATTGGTGCTGGAAACATCAAGGACTTCTCAAGGCGTTCGCTGGCAGGCGGCGACATCGTTATAGCGGGGGACGCCTCGGTATTTATGGATGATCTCAAGAAGCGATTTCCCGGGATGGAGATCGAAGTAATCGACGCGAAAACGTTTGCCAAGAAATAACGACCGCGCTGATTTTAACGACGCCGCTCTTGAGGGCGGCGTCATCGATTGATTTTAGATTCGACCGGATGAGGCCTTCTGCCGTATCCGGTTTTTTCTCAATATTCTTATGCACAAAAACCTTAGGGAATTTCTGGACGTCCTCCGACGCGAAAACGAATTGATTTACGTGGACGCCGAGGTCGATCCCTATTTGGAGATCGCAGAAATTCATAGACGGGTTATTGAACACGAAGGAAAGGCGCTTTTCTTTCGCAATGTGAAAGGCTCGGATTTTCCTGTGGTAACAAACCTTTTCGGAACCCGACGAAGGATCGACCTCGCTTTTGGAAATGGACCGACTGCCTTCGTCAAGCGTGCGGTTGAAATGGCGGAATCCATGTTGCCTCCCAAACTCGGAAAGCTTTGGGAGTACAGGGACATGGGGCTGGCGGCCGCCCGGCTCGGCACACGAACCACAAAGTCCGCCCCGGTGCTCGAACGAACGCAGACTCCCGTGGATCTCGAAAAACTCCCGATGCTTCAGCTTTGGCACGAGGACGGCGGCCATTTCGTGACGCTGCCTTTGGTTTATACGGAGAGCGTTGTTTCCGGCAAACACAATCTCGGAATGTATAGAATTCAGCGTTTCGATAAGAACACGACTGGGATTCATTGGCAGATCGGGAAGGGTGGCGGATTTCATCATTTCGAAGCGGAAAGCCGTGGCGTCGGTCTCCCTGTGAATGTTTTTGTCGGGGGGCCGCCGGCGCTGATGCTTGCAGCGATCGCTCCTTTGCCCGAGGACGTGCCGGAGTTGATGCTCGCGTCATTGCTTCTTGGCGGGAAGATCGATGTTTCCAAGAACCCGAATTCGTCACTGCCCAGGCTCGTTGCAGAGGCGGAATTTGCCATTTCGGGTAGCGTCCCGGCTGGAGTCATGCGTCCCGAGGGACCGTTCGGAGACCACTATGGCTATTATTCGCTTGAGCATGACTATCCGATTATCGAAGTCTCGGCCGTCTATCATCGGAAGGACGCGATTTTCCCAGCGACGGTTGTTGGAAAACCCCGGCAGGAGGATTTCTTTATCGGCGACTACCTGCAAGAACTTCTGTCTCCGCTGTTTCCGCTTGTAATGCCTTCGGTCAGGGATCTCTGGAGCTACGGCGAAACAGGATTTCATTCGCTTAGCGCGGCAGTCGTAAAGGAGAGGTACTCCCGGGAGGCGCTTTCATCGGGCTTTAGGATACTCGGCGAAGGCCAGCTTTCATTGACCAAGTTTCTCCTGCTAACCGACACAAGCTTGGATCTACGCGACTTCAAGAAAGTTTTCGAACATATTCTGGAGCGGGTTGAATGGGAAAGCGATCTATTCATTCTCGATCGTACTTCATTTGATACGCTTGATTACGCCAGCGGGAAGATCAATCACGGAAGCAAAGCGATCCTTGTTGGCGTTGGCGAAAAGAAGCGGGAACTCAAACGGGAATTCAGCGGGACATTGCCGCATGGCGTAGCCAAGGCCAAACCGTTCTGCGGCGGTTGCCTCGTTCTTGAAACAGTTCCGTATGAAGAAGAATCCGACCTCGCCGAAAGGATAGCGCGCGATCCTGCATTTGCCGACTGGGAAATCGTTGTGCTTCATGATTCCATCGAATTCGCCGAATCGGCCGACAAATTCCTTTGGGCCACATGGACGCGATTTAATCCTTCAACAGACATATCGGCCTCCTCAACGGAGGTTCGTCACAACCATATCTCATATCAAGCGCCGGTTTTCATTGACGCAAGGATGAAGCCTTGGTATCCGGAAGAAGTCCGCGTCAGAGAAGACATTGACGCGCTAGTATCGAACCGGTGGAAGGAATACGGAATATGAGCGGCAGACCCGGTTCAAGTGCCAAGCGGCGCATTCTGCTTGCAGGAGTTGTGTGCGGAATCGGAATCGTCTTGGTTTTGCTGACGTATTCGTTTTTTATAGAACCAGATCGACTAATCGTCAATAATCAGTCAATCGAATTGCAATCATCTTCCGAATTCATAAGAAACCTGAAAATCGTTGTCTGGTCCGATCTTCACGCGGGTTCCGAATTCATCGATACCGATAAGATTGAAAAAGTCGTCGAACTTACAAATCAACAAAAACCTGATCTCGTTTTCCTGCTTGGCGATTTTGTATCGCAAGTTCGCGGCACATCGGAACCACGTCCATTGAATTTCCCGATAGAAAAAGCCGCGAAAATTCTTGGGGGACTGAAAGCGCGAAATGGCGTTTTCGCGGTAATCGGCAATCATGATGACTGGTATGACAGAGAGGCCGTCACGTCTGAATTGACTTCTGCAGGTATCAAAGTACTCTTTGACAGCGTTGAGGAAGTCGCGATTGATGGCGGTTCTATTAGTCTGATCGGACTGCGGGATTTCCTAAGCATCGGAAATGAGGCCGAATACGCCGCACGGATCAAAGAATTAGGCTCCAAATCGATGTCCAAAGATTTAATCGTTCTGGCACACAACCCGGATTCTTTGGAGCTTATGATCCGCAAGTCATCCGTGCCTTCGAATACGAGACTCTTCCTTGCCGGGCACACTCACGGTGGACAGGTTTGGCTGCCTTTGCTTGGAAGACCGATCGTTCCTTCGAACTACGGACAAAAATACGCGGCCGGACGCGGTGAAGCGGGAGGAGTAAAGTTCTTTGTTACCACGGGAATCGGAACCAGCCTCCTGCCAGTTCGTTTCATGGTTCCCCCGGAAATCGCTGTACTTGAATTCAAATAGCAACTTATCTGCCTTTTCGCAAAAGGTCTTTGGCGAAGTTGATATCGCCATCGTTTGCCGCTGGCGCAATCCCGAGAATACGGCACATCACGTTGTAAACCTCGATGTTGGCGAAGGGCTTTGCGACATATCGTTTCCTAAAGGCCGGTCCCGCACCGATAAAGATCGCCCGCATCGATTCCAACTCGTTGTCATATCCATGCGAACCGGTAACATCGCTTGCTTCGGCATCTGCCATTCCGCGTTCGTATCTGGCCCTTGTCGTCAGCACCCAGCCTTCGGGCGGAAGCACGATCAATGGCGCTATGTTAGGGTCGCCCGAATAGTGAAAACGTGCGGGGAGTTCCTCGCGCTTGTAGATTTTCGCGCCGTTGGGAAGCTTCGATTCTATCGAATCATAGATCTTTTGTCTTTGGCCTTCCTTTGGAAATATCTGTACGAACTCACCGATCCACATGATTTTTTCGGTCAGCGAAACATCGAACATTTCATCGAGGATGATCTTGTTTGATTTTGGCACCGGCGCCATGCCGTGATCCGAAACAACAATCACGTTGACCTTCTTTTCAATTCCCATTCGCTTGAGGCCGCTTAGCAGACGACCGATGTCTTTATCCACCTTCAGAACGGTTGCCTTGAGCTCTTTGCTATCCGGTCCATACGCGTGGCCCGTGTCGTCGGTGTCGGAGAAGTACATCGTGATTATTCGCGGACGTTTTTCCCGCGGCATCGCCAACCAATCCAAAACCGCATCAACACGCTCCGAATTTTCTATTTTGCCGTCATACTCGCGCCAAATATCCGGACGTATCCCCTGAATCGCGGTTTCGGTTCCTGGAAAGAAGAAAGCCGCCGTGGGCAAACCCTGCTTCTTCGCGGTAACCCATATCGGCTCGCCCTTCCACCAACGCGGATCCTGAACCTCGGCACGATTTCCCAACGAAAAACTGCCCATTGCGATGGGATCGTAGATGTTGTTTTCGATTATTCCGTGATGAGACGGATAAAGACCGGTCACGATCGTATAGTGATTCGGAAACGTTTTTGTCGGAAAGGATGGCTGGAGCCACTCCGCTCTTGTGCCGCGCTTTATCAACTTTTGAAGATTGGCGGGCTTGTGTTTGTCCAAATAGTCATTTCTAAAACCGTCGAGCGATATCAAGATTACGGTCGGTTGAAGATCCTTTACCTTTTGTCCGAAAACCAAAGAGTGGCTTCCCGCAAAAGTGATCGCAAAAAGAACAAGCAGCTTTAAGAGCGATTTCATATCGCTATTCTAACCTCGAAGACCCGTCAGAAAAATGCCGCACAGACCGTTTCGTCGAATTTGATCAACGTCTTGATGCGAAACGTTTAGCCCGGAGGACGGTTTTCGGGCTCGGCATCAAGAATATTTGAGTCTTCCATTTCCTGTTTTGCCGGAATGACGGTCCAGTCATCCGCGGCTAAAGTGCAGATTCGTGTGGATTGCACTTCTTTGGATTCGGCGTTGCAGGCATCCGGATTGAGTATGAATTCACCCGACCTATTCGGGATCCCCGTCACGATAAACCTCTCAACCGGCGAGATTTTCGAAAAGTGGAGAATCAGGCGAAGTTGTCCTTGATCTATGTTTATAGTCAGGTTCGAGGAACAAAATTCGAACTTCTCAATCTCTTTTCTCTTTTCGGAAGTCTTCGATTTTCGATCGCGGTTCTTTTTCGCCGAAGCTCCGCTTTGAAGATCAGAGGTGTTTATTTCGCTTGGTTTGATCGACGCATTAAAGCCGTCTCCATCGCCTTTTTGAATCAATCCAACATCGAACTCAACCGAGACGGGATTGCATGTCGTCGATTGCGCATTGATGCCAACGGCAATGCAAAATACAAACAATAGGGGAAAGAATCTTTTTCGCATGATTTAAGAAATCGGAGGCGGTGTCCAGTCCGCCTCCAAAGGGTATTCCGTCCTTAAATGGTACGGAACCAAAACAGGCTTTGCCCGAAAGCTTCCAAAAATTTTGGAAGCGCAGTTTAGGAATTATCTTGATTGTCGGAAACAGGAGAAGATGACGAGTTGAAGTTGGAACGATTCCATAGGGGGCGACTTGCATGGTTGGGGCTTGCTCCCGGATCGAAGGTGCTTTTTATGGCCCGATAAACCGTTATCGAGTTCGGTCTTCGACAAAAATGAATAAAAGTCCGACTCAACGAATTGCAAAGCGCCACCGAAAACTCAAAATTTCGCGGCGGCGCAGTATGCGGTATCTTTTTGAAACGGTCGGCGTGATTCCCAGGCAAAGAGTAATGAGTGACAGGGAACTCACGCAATTGCGATTCGTTTTTAGGGTTTGAGCCTGTAAAGCATTCTCGGAAACGGTATCGTTTCTCGGATATGCTCGATGCCGCACATCCATGCGACACATCTTTCGATTCCCATCCCAAAGCCGGCATGGGGTACCGTTCCAAATCTGCGCAAATCGAGATACCATTCGAAGGCGTCTCTTGGAAGACCGTGTTCTTCTATCGATTTCTCCAAAACCGCCAAATCCGAAGCCCGTTCGCCGCCGCCGATGATCTCGCCGTAGCCTTCGGGAGCAAGCAAATCAACCCCCAACGCCAACTCGGAGCGTTCGGCATCGCGCTCAAAATAAAAGCCCTTGATCGCCGCCGGAAACCTGTGTACGAACACGGGCTGCCCGAACTGCGAGGAAAGATAAGTTTCGTCCGGTGCGCCAAAATCCCCACCCCATTCAAAACGGTTTTCCATTTCGCCTTTTTCGTGACCTTCTTGAAGCAATTTCACTGCATCGTCATAATGAAGACGCGGGAATGGTCCATTGATGGCTTCGAGTACCGCCGTGTCTCGTTCCAGGGTTTCGAGTTCCGCCTGCCTTGTTTCCAAAACCCTTTCGACGATTTTTAGGATCATTCCTTCGCCAAGATCCATCATGTCCTCGAGTTTGGCAAAAGCGACTTCGGGTTCGACCATCCAGAATTCCGTCAGATGCCGACGCGTTTTGCTCTTCTCGGCGCGGAATGTCGGCCCAAAAGCATAGCTTCGGCCAAAGGCAGCCGCTGTTGCTTCGTTATAGAGCTGGCCGCTTTGCGTCAGATAAGCCTTTTCGTCGCCAAAATAATCAACTTCGAAAAGGGTGGTGGTTCCTTCGCAGGCCGCCGGCGTAAAAATCGGAGTATCGGCGAGTACAAACCCCAGATCGTCGAAGTAGTCACGAACCGCCTTGATAACAGTATGTCGTATCCGCAACACGGCATGTTGCCGTCGAGATCTGATCCACAGATGCCTGTGATCCATCAAGAATTCGGTGCCATGCTCTTTTGGCGTTATCGGATATTCATGCGCATTCTGCAGAACCTCCAAATCAACAACGTCGATTTCAACTCCGATCGGCGAACGAGCGTCTTCCTTTACGGTTCCTTTCACCTCCAATGAAGACTCCTGTCCGAGTGATTTTGCGGTTTCAAAAACCTCTTCCGATACGTTGCCCTTAAAAACAACGCATTGTACGATTCCCGAACCGTCACGAAGCTGCAAGAATACAAGTTTGCCGCTCGACCGCGAGTTGTAAAGCCATCCTTTTAGGGTCACTTCCTGACCGATAAAATCCTTCAGATCCTCGATATAAGTTTGCTTGTTCATTTTTTGTTGATTAGTAACTGGGATGATCCGCCCAGCTGTGTTTCGATTCGTTTTCCGCCATCAATCCGATGGCTTCGAAACGACCCAGGTCGCGACAGGTACTTGCCACAACTGCAAACATTGGGGCGATATATCCGAGATACCCCTTTTTTCCTCGAACGGCGGTTTGATTGGAAAAAGTCCCAATCGCCTTCAGACATCGTTGTATAGAGGTAAGCGCAAAATCCGTTTCGAAATCCGCAACGGGATCTAGGTTCGCTGAATTACGAAAATGGTTTAGAACCGATTTCCACTTTGATAGCTCATTTTCCGTTGGTACCGTTTCGATTCTGTCCAAAAGCAAAGAAACCAAGTCATAAGTCGCAGTGCCGATCCGGGCGTCCTGATGATCGATGATTTTCAGTTTGTTATCTTGAACCATGAGATTCGCGGCATGGAAGTCACGATGTGTCAAAACGTTTGCCCGCTCCTGCAAATCGATCGAGAGGGCCAAAAAATCAGCATCAAGAGCGTTTGAGAATGAAGGTTCGATTCCACGGCCACCAAGACTCGAGAAATAGTGCTCCTTGAAAAACGCGAGCTCCCAGGTAAGTTTCTCAACATCGAACTTGAGTCGCGAGGCAATGGAATTCGATTCAAACGCCAAAGAAGTGGCGGCTTGGATAACCGAAATCAAACGGATTGCTTCGCTCAAGTATTCATCTTTTTTTTTGGTTTCCGTGAGCACCGTGCGAAGAATCAAGTCCCCAAAGTCTTCATGAAGTACGATCCCGGCCTCACCATCAAACTCCTCGATTCTCGCGACAGGCAAGCCGCCGGCAATAAAAAGGCGTGTGATGTCGATTTGCGGGGCCGCCGCGTCAAATTGCTCGGGGTAAACACAAGCTATCAAGACCTGTTCGCCGCGCTGAACACGGAAATATTCACGGGTCGATGCATCGGGCGTCAGTTGCTCGATGATTTCCCCCTGCGTGCCCAGGTAAAGCTCAAGTCTCTCGTGTGCGGGAACTGAAAACGTCATTCTATCCGGCCAAATCCACTACGTAGTTGCTGCCAATATGTTTTCCGTGCAGCGCCTTGGGCGGGATTTCGCTGCAATGCGAAAGCATTTCCGAGGTAACGATCGCGACATTCTCAAAGTGGCTTCCGGATGGAATCGATACACCATCGCCAATCACGGCGTTTCTGATCGTCGATCCCTCGCCAATCGAAACGTTGTCCCAAACAACGGAACCGATTATCGAAGAGGCCGCGCCCAAACTAAAATTCCTGCCAAACACATTCTCCGGATCCGGGGACATCGCGAGGTTTATGTCCCTGTAACGCTCGATCGTGGACATCTCAAACCATTTGCCTGTTGCGATATGGGCGGCGATCAATTCGCCATTTCGAATCGCTGGATTGTAAAAGGTAGGGACGATATCCGAGTAAACACCCCGCGGAATATAATCGAATACACGGGGTTCGAGGATGTGGATCCCCGTAAACATATACGGAATCGATGAATTCTCACTGTCCTCATCGGCAAAATCCCCAAAACCCGTCACCGCGCCATCCTCGACAAGTACTTCCGTAAATCGTTCCCGTTTTGCGTTCTCCATCAACACCATCGTCGCGAGAGCACCGGATTTCCTGTGTGTCTCCAACGCGGCTCTGATGTCGATATCCGTGATTATCTTTCCATTGACGATTAGAAAAGTGTCGTCCTCCAAAAGCTCGCGCGCGTTGTCGAGGGCACCCGCCGTTCCAAGTATCTTTGGAGTCTCAAGAGTGTAGTGGATCTTTGTCCCAAACGCGGAGCCGTCTCCAAGCGCCGCCTTAACAGAATCAGGCTGGTGATGAAGGTTTACAACAACCTCTTCAAACCCAAACCGCGCAACATATTCCGCAACATAACCCACCAGCGGTTTCCCCAAAAAGGGAACCGCCGGCTTTGTACGATCTATAGTCAATGGAAACAGCCGAGTACCAAACCCGGCCGCGAGAATCATGGCTTTCATTAAATAAAAACTACCCGGAATCGAAGATGGCAAAGGCGCTATCTCATTCTATCTACGATTCCGCTTGCAAAAATCAAACTTAAAAATTAACGGCTAACCGAAACAATTGCAAATGCAAAAGGTTGGCGAAAAGTATTTATTGTTGATACCTCATCTTACGACCCGCGAGAATATGCAGGATCGCCGTGCACCAGCTTGATGGTTAAATCGTTGGACACCAGAAAAAAGAGGGAACCGGCATCGCCGATTCCCTCTTTGGAGCCCTATCGAAATTGCAAGAACTAGTGTACCTGCCAATTTCCAACCGGATAATCTAGGTTCTGTCCCCATTCAAATGCGGTAACAGCGCTATTTGTAAGATCCAGAACGTAGAAGAAGTTCTGATCCGGATCCGCATTTGGACGGAACACAGCGATATCAGCCTTGCCGTCGCCGGTGTAGTCACCGGTAACGCGGAAGTCTCCGCTGAGTCCAAACTGTCTGTCGTAAAACAGTTGAGTCGCTCCATCAGCACCGGATACCGCGAAGTACCGCCTGTTGCCCGAAACCGTTCTGGAAACGCAATAGTCTGTCTTGCCATCTCCGTCGTAGTCTGCAGGAGTGATGACGTCCGTGTTGAAACCGAAGGGAACCCAGTTAACACCGCTATCCGAAGAACGAAGGGTTACGAATAGTCCACCGCCGGTAACGGCCGGATTGGTGATCTGAACCGAGAAGTCGTACTTGCCATCACCATCAAAATCCCCCGGATTCGCAAAAGCGGAGCCAGTGGTGGCAAAACCCCATGGAACGAATGTCGTGCTTCCGCCACCCGCGGTTCCCTTATAGAAGAAGAAACACTGGCCAGCGGTGGCACCTGATGGACATCTGTAAACGGCAGCATCGGCCTTGCCATCGCCATCATAATCTCCGGCAACTGTCGGGTCGTCACCTTGAACACCGAAATCAATTGTCGAAACGGTGCTGTCCGAGCTGTTGAGAATAAAGAAGAAAGCGCCGCCTGGTCCGCTTGAAGCAACCGGGCGCCATACGGCGACATCGGCCTTGCCATCGCCATCGTAGTCAGCCGGAACCATAAAGTCGGTGGCAGCTTCTCCAAAGGAATTGATGTCAAAACTCGAATCGGCACTGTTTGAAACATACCAGCCAATCGAGGATCCGGGTACGACGCCAAGCGAATCTCCACCAGCGGCCGGTTTCATGAGCTTCATGCGTTCGCGATACGAATCAACGGCGAATGGATTATCTCCGGCTTTTGCAGTCGGCGGAGTGTTGTTGCGAACAATCGCATAATCCGATTTCCCATCTCCGTCAAAATCGACGTTCGGAGCCGCAGAAGGAGCCACGCTACCGGTTGTAAGCGTCAGGTTCGCAGCCGAAACAGAGCCGGTGTCACCATTCGCGAAATCCTGGAAGCGAAGAATCCAGGTTCCGTTGGGATCGGCTTGACTTGCGAAGGCAGCGGTCAAATTGGTTTCCGGGGAAGTGGTATTCACCGGCTGCGGACCCGCTGCTGTCGTACGATAAGCTCCCGGTGGAATCGGAGCAGTAGAACCGGCCGCAAATGCGGCGGCCCACCAATTCGTTCCTGCAGCCGCATCTGAAAATGAATACAACCCGTTCAAGTCACTGCTGTCACCAAAAGTGCTAGTCGCGGTCCCGCCTGTAAACGAGAAAAGGAAAAATTGTGTGCCGTTTGGCGATATCAAAGTCGCGTCAACGTCACCGACCCAGGAGTGAGTTCCTGTAAAGTCCGCAGAAACATCGGTGATCGATCCCGATAGTCCGTTGACATCAAATGACACATCCCTATTTCCAGTATTGTTGTCGGGAATCGCACCAACGTTTGTCCCCGGAAAAGTAGTCCCGGCACCGAGATTCGCGGGATTAGCTTTCTTCACCGACTTAACGGCAGATTTCTCTTTGGTGTTGGCGCTGGTCTTATTCAAACCAGTCCCAAATGTGATACCCAAAGCGATAACGGTTACGACAGAAAGCGCCAAAGCCAATCGTGCTCCCGCTCTGTCAAAAAAGGCCCAAGACATAGAATTCTCCTCCTCAAACTAAACTGAAACTTTTACTTAAAGAAATTACCAACAGAAGCCGCTAATACCAATTTTGGCTCTCAAGCCCCAAAAAAACAGAGAACCCAAGCAGAAGATTGCTTTTTGATTGGAATACAACTACGCCAAACTATTACAAAAACTGGTGGTTGTCAAGATTTGCCAAGCGATTGCACCTAAACAAAGGCCAGTTTCCCAAGTGCTTCCAACTGCATTTCGTGAGCCGATCGCTTTCAAAAATCCAAAGCCCGTTTCGAGCTCTCGAAACAAGGGGTGTGTCTTACTGCTCCCTGAAATTAGCTTTTCGGGGCTACGAAGTTCGATTGTCAGAGTATTTCCTTGCGAAACAATCATAAAATTCATCGGGCACAGCGCAGAACACCCATCCGGCGACCAATGAATACATTTTAAAGACGGCGCTTCAATCCTGTTGATTAGGTGTGCGGCTTTGTAACAAACTAGCGATCATGGCCAATGCGTCCGTTATCGTAATTTTCATCGATGGAATCGGTATCGGTTTGTTTGATGATTCAAATCCGTTCACGCGAAATTGGAGAACCAACCCATTCGCAAGGTTTGTGGATCGTGATTTCAACGAATGGAATGGCTCAAATACCGTGAAAACCGATCCGAGGCTTGGAGTTGAGGGCCGTCCGCAAAGCGCTTCCGGTCAAACTACGATTCTAACCGGCATCAACGCTCCGAAGGTTTTGGGAAACCACAAACAGGGATTCCCGAATCAGAAACTTCGGGAACTAATTCGTGAAGCTTCCATTTTCAAAAGACTCTCCGCAATCCTGCCCAAAAACGACGTTACTTTTGCGAATGCTTACACGCCCCAGTTTTTCGATTCGGTTCCAAGATTCAAATCGGCAACTACCTGTGCAGTCGAAGCCGCAGGATTGCGGTTTCGCAATTTGGACGATATTCGCAACGGAAACGCGTTGTTTCATGATTTCTCGAATCGTACCCTGATTGAGAATGGGCATGAACTGCAGGAGCTTTCACCCGAAATGGCTGGTGAATCACTCGCGAACTTGGGGAGTGAAAAACAATTTGTGCTCTACGAGCACTTCATCACGGACAAGATCGGCCATGAGAGGGATTTCGAACGCGCCGTCAAACATCTGCAAGGATTGTCGGCATTTGTTCGAACCGTTGTTGAAAGAAGCGACTTGGCAAAGACGACGATCATCTTGACAAGCGATCATGGAAACATGGAAGATTTGTCCATCAGAAACCACACGCTAAACGATGTTCCGACGATCATTTGGGGTCGCTCGAAAGACGCGGCGGCTGAAGACGTTCGTGATTTGACCGATATCTCCAAGGTAGTGCTTCGCCTACTGGGATAATGCAGACAGAGACATTAAAAAACGACAGACGGGAAGTCTTTGGTTGGCTCATGTACGACTGGGCGAATTCCGCGTTTTATACCACGGTGATCTCAGTTCTGCTCGGACCTTATCTTACTGCGCTTGCCCAAAGCCATGTCGGGGATAACGGAACGGTCATGAGTTTCGGGGCGCTCGGTTCGGTAACCGCCAAAAGCCTATTCAATTTTGCCCTCGCCGTATCGGTTCTCTTTCAGGTCCTCTTGCTTCCAGTTCTTGGTGCGATTTCCGATTTCTCGAATCTAAAGAAGCGGATGATGGCGTTCTTTTGCTATTTGGGCGTCACCGCAAGCTGCTTGCTCTTTTTTGTTACGGAAAACTACTTCGCCGGGAACGTGCTTTTTGTTGTCGCAAATTTAAGTTTTGGCGCTGCCAACGTTTTCTACAACTCATACCTTGTGGATTTGACCACGGATGACAACCGTGACCGCATCTCGAGCTACGGATTTGCCGCTGGTTATATCGGCGGATTGGTAATGCTTACCGTTAATATCCTGCTTGTCTCGTTTGCCGAAAACCTCGGCATGAGCAAGGGATTTGCGGTGCGTGTTTCGCTTCTTGCCGCTTCGCTTTGGTGGGGCGTCTTCGCATTGGTTACGTTTTACCTGGTTCGCTCAAGGGGCGCCGTTAAGAAACTCCCGAAACGAAAAAACTATGTCGCAGTCGGTTTTCATGAGTTGAAAAAGACCTTTGTCGTACTTTCCAGGCTCCGGCAATCCGCTTTCTTTCTGATCGCGTATTTTTGCTACAACAACGGGATTCAAACGGTGATCGGAAGCGCTTCGTTATTTCTTGCGCAGGAGCTTTTTGTTTCCAAAGGCAAAGTCGCGGATGACGTGTTTCTTTTGGGAGTGTTTTTCGTAGCCCAAGTATTCGCTTTTGTGGGTTCGATCGTGTTTGAAAGGCTTGCCAGGATCATCGGCACAAAAACCGCTTTGGTTTTGTCTTTGCTTATATGGGTTGCGATCATCGTGTATGCGTATGGTTTTCTGGATTCAACATTCCAAGCCTGGTTTTTAGGTGCGGCGATCGGCCTGGTATTGGGAAGTTCGCAGGCTCTCTCGCGGTCGCTCTATTCCCAGATGATACCCGAAGGCAAGGAAGCTTCTTTTTTTGGCTTGTACGAAATCTCGGAAAGGGGGACGACTCTTCTTGGGTCTGCCGTTTTTGGCGTGGTGGTGGCGATAAGCGGTTCATTCAGACAGGCGATTCTATCCCTGATCCTCTTCCTGGCCGCCGGCACTGTACTTCTGCTGCTTACCAATATTGATCGGGGACGGGAGGAAGCTGACGAGTATCATGACAAGTTTGCGGAAGATGGCCTCGAAGAACAAACTGCGTAGTCGGCAATACGAAGCGAATCGATTCGCAATCACTTGGCATAAGCACGACCTTCCTGCTCGGCGATCAGCAATAAACGAACGCTTCGTTCGTTCCCGACTTTGGATGCATCGCTCCCCGTGAAACGATAGAATCATATTGTTATGGGCAAATTTACTGAAGAATCCGGAATGATTACGATATTTGGCGGTTCCAAATGCGATTCGACTTCGGAAGAGTATAATCAGGCACAGGAAGTGGGACGACTGCTTGCCGATGCCGGAATGACGATTTGCACCGGCGGATATTTGGGAGTCATGGAAGCCGCGTCAAAGGGCGCAAGGGAACGCGGTGGCCGGGTGCTTGGCGTTGTCATGAACCAGTTTCGTGCGGAACCGAACAGATTTCTTACCGACAAGGTTGCAACCGATCACTTCTATGACCGCCTTCAGAATCTGATTCGTCGTTCGGATGGTTTTATCGCACTTCGAGGCGGAATGGGAACCGTCACGGAGATTTCGCTCGTCTGGAACAAGTTGCAGACGGGAATTCTCGAATCGCGACCGCTCGTGCTTTTGGGTGATTGCTGGAAACCGGTGGTCGAGAGTTGGCACGAGAATTTGGTCGTAACCGCTGTGGATTTAGGGATGCTGACGTTTGCAAGCACCCCGAGCGAAGCGGTTGATGCGGTACTTGGGCGTGGATAAGCGCGCCTTGAGGGTGCTTTGAAAACCCAGGTGAAGAAGCGCCGGAATTGGAGTCGGGTTGGCTCGGTTAATTGGGGAAGTATTTCTAGTGGATTCGGTATCGAAAGGGATGGCATCGGAACGATCTGACGGGGTCTTGTTGGGTCGATCTGTTTCCAGAGGATTTGGCGTTGGTAGTGCGATTTGTCTCTATGGCGACAAACGCCAGTACTTAAAGCACAGAATAAGCGCCAGCGACTCCGAGTCGGAACTCGGGCGTTTCGCGCACGCAAGACAGCTTGCCGCCGAACAGCTCAAGGAAATCGCCGGGCAAACGGGAGCCGGAGATGGCCAAACCGGAATTTTTGAAACGCACCTCCTCTTTCTTGAGGATACTTCACTTATCAGACGCATCGAATCCGGGATCGTCGAGCAATTAATGAACGCCGAGTGGGCGGTTGATTCGGTTATTGAGGCGTACGCAGCAAAGTATCGGGCACTGACGAACCGGCATTTGCGCGAGAAATACGTCGATCTGGAGGATGTCGGAGAAAGGCTTATTTCAACGCTTGGCGGGGGCGTGAAAAGAAACGTAAGGATCACGGACGATTCGGTGATCATCGCATCAACCCTAAACCCGTCAACCTTGATGGAAATCGCCGCCCACCACCCGGCCGGTATCGTGACCGAGCACGGTGGATGGACCTCTCACACGTTTATTTTGGCGCGAGAGCTTGGCATTCCAGCGGTAACCGGTGTTTACGGCGTCCTGCGGAAAGTGGGAAATGGCGAACGGGTGGCGGTTGACGGATATAGGGGAGAGGTCGTCATCGAACCAAGCGCCGGTGTGCTCGCTAAGGTCGAAGGCCCCGACACAAAGGAAAAGCAAAGAAGGGTTGAGCATGACCTCAGCATGCCCGTTGTCGAGACGTCGGACGGCATTGGAATCCGCCTCCGGATCAATCTCGATCTCTCGCGTCCTGAATCCGAGCTGACAGCGATCGGCGAGTATGGCGTTGGGCTGTATCGATCCGAGTACCTGTTTCAAAGACACAGCGGATATCCTTCCGAGGAAGAACAATATAAGAGGTATCGAGAGATTACGGAATTGGCCGGAAAATCTCGCGTGAGAATCAGAACTTTCGATATCAGCATTTCGGAAGCGACCGGCAGGCGAAACGTTGAGAAGAATCCCGCATTGGGTGTTCGCGGGATCCGACTGAGCATGAGAAATCCGGGCCAGTTTAGATCGCAGGTCCGCGCCCTGCTCAGGGCTGCCGACGGGCATCCGGTGGATGCCGTGATCCCGATGGTTGCCGATATCACCGAACTGCGATACGCCGATGAAATCATCGCCGAGGAAAAGGCCTGTTTGGAAAGGGAATCGGTGCCTTTTGGCGAGATAGGTGTCGGGGCGATGATTGAGGTGCCTTCGGCAGTCTTTATCGCAAGCGAATTGCTCGATTTGGGAAACTTCGTAAGCGTTGGTACCAATGATCTCGTCCAGTACATGCTGGCCGCAGACAGGGATAATGATGCCGTTGCAGAGAACTTCCGTTCGCTTCATCCCTCGGTGCTTCGAGCGTTGCGTTTGGTCCTTGAAGCCGGAAAGCGCAGGCAAAAAACGGTATCGATATGCGGCGAAATGGCGGGCTCTGCGTTATACGTCCCGCTTTTAATCGGTCTTGGGGCCCGGGAATTGAGCATGAACCTTGGATCGATCAAGCGTATTTCGGAGGTCATACCCCTTGTCAGTTTCAAGGAGGCCGAAGAAATCAGTCGAACCGTCGCTGAACTGCCTACCGCGATCGAAATCGAAGAGGTTTTAAGAAGAGAGTATTCGCTTCGATGGCCCGACATATTGAAACTAAACCTGTAAGTACTCATTCCCATCAAATTTTGGGTTCTCATCGGCACCTGATTCAAGAATAGGTAAAACTGCATCAACTTCACGATCCGGCCAAATTCACAGTGATTCGTCGCATCAAAACCGGGGTCGTTTCTTGGATTTGATTGCCTGATTTTTCGATTCGCTCGTGGAGCGAATGATTTTTGTATTCGATTGCAAACACCCGAGCGATCATTCCAAGCCGTTTAATCTGAAAAAAACATTTTTTTAGAACTTTAATAGAGTACATCGCGGGAATGCGGTGGTTTTGTTTGTGGTAAACTACGTTAAAGATTACTTATTTCGGCATATGAAACTGGGCAAATCCGGAGTTATTGGGATTTTGATCATCGCGTTTGCGCTAGCGGGGAGTTTTCGCGCTCAAACGACGGATGACAACGTAAATTTCGGGTATTCGCGTAATCCTCCCGCCAAAAAAGTCAAACCGCGGGAACGCGTCGTTTCCGAACCGGAAGTAAAGCCTGCAACAACTCCGGAGGAAGTCGCAGAGGTAGTCGATCAGGATCAACCCGATGATCAAGTAAATCCGAACAACACCGAGCGTCCGGTAGAAAACGTCAAATATCAAAGCGTTGCGAAAAAGACGAGGGAGATCGCCAAAGAAGAAGCGCTTAGAAGCCTCAAACCTACCGAAATATACAAAGTTGGTGTCGGAGACGTACTTTTTATAAGCCTCCAGGATTCCAAATCGAGCTACTACACGGTATTGGGTGACGGTGCGATAGATTACCCGCTCGGCGGTGGAATGGTTCCGGTTGTGGGACTGACCACCACGCAGATTGAAGAGCTCCTTCGAGGAAAAATACAGCTGTTCGAGAATCCCGATGTCAGCGTACGAGTTCGCGAGCATTCGAGCCACGCGATTGATGTTCTGGGACTTGTCGGGGTGCCCGGCAAACATTACCTGCAGCGCGAGGCGATGCCTTTGTACACCGTAAGGGCGCAGGCTGTTACAAAAACAGAGGCTGATTTGGTCGTGATAAAACGGAACGGCATTGATGAGATGACGTTTCGAGCGGGAACTCCGGAATTTGACGATACCCTGATCTATCCGGGTGATGTTGTTGAGTTTGAGCAGTCAACCGCACGCGCATCGGTAAGCGGCTTTGTTTATATCGGCGGGTTGGTGAGAAGCGGAGGCAGATATGCCTTTGCAAAGGGAATGACGCTTACGCAGGCAATATTCGCGGCCGGTGGTCTCTCGGATGAGAAGGTCAAAACCGCCACCATCAGGCGCAAGAACGAAAAAGGATTTTTGGTTTCGGAGAGTTACAAACTCACCGATATTAGAAAAGGAAAATCTGTCGATCCGGTTCTTGAAGAAGGCGACATGATCGAAGTTGGAGATTGATCGTAATTTTTCAAACTGTCGTTGTTTAATGTTCAACAAGTTTGTTATTATTGGAGAGCCTTGCGGAAAGTAATGTTGGGTAATCGCTTCCGAGCAATTGGAGGAGGAAAGTCCGAACTTCAAAGAGCAGCGGGCCGGCTAACGGCCGGGGGTCCTCCTCAAGCGGACCACGACAAGTGCAACAGAAAATAGACCAGCCCCTTTTGGGGGTGATGGGTGAAATGGTGGGGTAAGAGCTCACCGGCGCGGCTGGTAACAGTTGCGGCCAGGTAAACTCCCCGTGAAGCAAGACCAAATAGGAACGCGTCAGGGGCTGCTCGTCCCGTGCCCTGAAAGGGGCTGCTCGTTCGGGTAGGTCGCACGAGTCAATTGGTAACGATTGACCTAGATGAATGATTACCGCCTCTTTTTTGGAAGAGGAACAGAATTCGGCTTATAGGCTTTACATACCGCAAGGCATTAAGACAAGGAGATACTCATAGAGATATGACAAATCGCAAAGGTGTTTTTATCGGCGCATACGTGCCCAACGAACTGAAGGAATCACTGAAGAGACGGGCCGCTGTCGAGCACCGAACTCTGTCTCAGGAGATCACACGGATCCTTGTAGAAGCGGTTCATGGCCAGGGGCTTCCTTCGGGAAGCGTTGATCGTCGAAATTCGACAACCACGCCGCGCAGGCGTGCGAGCGATCCGCTGCCGCGACGCAGGGCGGAAGACCTTCCGTTTATCGCGCCGGAAACAAAGGCCTAGTTTTGACGAACATTCTCGAACCGCCGTGCAGACCGCGCGGCGGTTTTTTTATTGCGGGGACTTGCCAAATTGAGTCCGTGCCGACTACCTCGCCTTCATTCCTTTTGTTAGAATCTTCCCAATGCAAAAAGGGCATCTAGCAATTTCGATCATCGCCGTGATCGTCAGTTTCCTTGGCGGCTTCATACTGGCCAACAGTCTCAACAAGGCCGAACTATCAAGGCTCAGAAACGCACCCGCGCCAACGCCGGCCGAGGCCCCCCAAAAAGACGAGCTTTCGGAATCGGAAATCACGGAAACTTTGAAGAAGGCGGAGAACAATAGAGACGATTTTGGATTCCAGAAACGGCTTGGACTGGCGCTTTATTCCTATGCCGCATCAAAGAACGAAACCAAACACCTGGGCGACATCGAAAAACTCCTGGTCCGTGCCAACGAACTCAACCCAAATGACTATGAGGTTTTGGTGGCATTGGCAAATCTCAATTTTGATATCGCTACGTTAAGAAAAGAAGCGTCCCGCAACGAGAAAGCGATAGAGCTTTACCGAACCGCTTTGAAAGCCAATCCGACCGATCCACGCGTGCTTTCCGATCTGGCCTCCGTTCTCCTTGCAAGCAAACCGGAAGCCTCTCAGGAAGCGGTACAGTTGCTGGAAAAGGCAAAGAAGGCAGATCCTCAAAACGAATTGGTCCTTCAAAACCTTGCCAAGGCGTATGTTGCCGTTAAGGACATGCCTTCGGCGGCCAAAACAATGGAGGAGCTCAAAAAGGTCAATCCTCAAAACCCCGTTGTTTTGGAAATCGATCAGGGATTAAAAGGGGGGAATGCGCAGTGAAATGGATTCTTTTGCTCGCGATTCTTGCCGGCATAGTGCTTTATTTGGTTTTGCGGTATAAGAAGCACATTCAAACGGCGATCTTCATGTATCGTACTTATCGAAAAATGAAGGCCGCGTCTCGGCGCAGGACGGAATCGATTCCCGAGGCACGAGTTGAGGCCGATACTGAAATGCTCAAGTGTCCGTCTTGCGGCAAATGGATCGCGAGATCGGAAGCGGTAAAGCTAAAAAGCGACTATTTCTGTTCTCTTCAATGCCTCGAAGAGGTAATGGCTGCGAGCAGGAGTGGCTGAGACGACTGATTCCTTGGTTTCCTTTTCCCAAGCTTTTTAGGGTACAAAAGTTCGCAGATACCAACCGATCATCTGCTCGCCAAAAAGCAGTGAAATCAATGCACCCGATCCAAGAAAAATTCCAAACGGAATCTGCGCCTGCATGTCCTTATCTTTGCTTCTTGAAATAACAAGCACTCCGGCAACCGCGCCGGTGAATGCGCCGAGAAAAATCGTCAGGAAAGTAAGCCTCCAACCAAGAAGCGCGCCAACGCCAAACATCATTTTCACGTCACCAAATCCCATTGCTTCAACGCCGCGGAGCTTTTCCCAAAGAAACCCGATCAGCCACAGCGAACCGCCACCCATCAATGCGCCGAGAATCGCGCCCAAAAGCGAAACCAGCCATTGCGGCGATGAATCCATCGAAACCAATGGCATATGCGTCAAATCAGGGAATACCCATCCACCTGCCAGCACCAATGGAAACACCAGTCTCACGAGAATCGCCAATCCAAGCAACGGAAATGTGATTTTGTCGGGGAGGATCATGTGCTCGGCGTCGATGAATACAAGCGATATCATCGTTGCCGCAAAAATGAGATTCACAGGGAGCATCGGGGTAAAGCCCGTTTCATAGAAGACGATTCCAAAAACCACCGCCGTAAGTGCTTCAACGGCGGGATAACGAGGAGAAATCGGTTCTTGGCAGCCCCTGCACTTGCCCCTCAAAACAAGCCAGCTGACTACCGGAATATTGTCGTAGGGCTTGATGGCGTTTCCGCATTTCGGGCATCCCGAATTTGGAAATACGATTGATTGCTCGCGTGGAATTCTGTGTATGACGACATTGAGAAAGCTCCCTATAAGGGCTCCGAGCATGACGACGGCCAGATATCCAAACCACAACGGCAATCCAACGATTGATTCAAAATTCATTTTTACAAATAGGATCATTGCAAATAGTGAAATTAATGAGAGAGGGAAGGAGCGCGGAGCGCAAAACAATGATAAAGGATTTTTTAAACTATTGAAAGAGCCTGCAGTTTAAACTGCTAGTAGTAACCAGTCGCTGAATTCAGTTCAAAGCAGCCTGATGGCGTTGGCGGACTCCACCTATGCAACGCGATATTGAAGTTGCGCCTTATGTTAGACTCTCGATATTCGTTAAATTTGTTGGAAAGGGAGATGGGAATGAAAGAAACGGCATATCGGTTCTGTATGCTTTTAATGGTTTCGCTTTGCGTTGCGGCCTCGTTTTTCGGACAGGGAAAATCCTACCAGTGGCTTGAAGGAGCCGAATACGACACCGCTATTCCCTCGCCAAAACAGTTTCTCGGCTATGAAATCGGAGACTATCTGACTGACAACCTGCAGATGGTTTCCTATATTCATGAATTGGAGAGGAAGAGCCCGAGAGTCAAGGTTTTCCAATACGGCGAGACCGTCGAACGTCGAAAACTGTGGCTTGTGGCGATAAGCAGTCCAAAAAACATGGCGCGCCTCGAAGAGATCCGCCTGAACGCCAAGAGGCTCACGGATCCCCGCGCAACGAGCCCTGAAGAAGCCCGAAAGATCGCCGACACCACGATTCCGATTGCCTGGATGAATTTTGCCAACGATGGGGGCGAGACTTCCGCTTTTGAAGCCGGGTTGATGCTGGCCTACCAATTGTCGGCCGGAACAGATCCGCTCACGACCCGAATACTCGATAATTCCGTCGTACTTATCGATCCCGCCTTCAATCCCGACAGCCATCAGGCATTCGTGGCTTGGGCCAAGAATTCCACCATCAGAGGAGGTACCGCCGATCCACAGTCCGCCGAACATTTTGTCGATTGGTTTGCCAGTTCAGACGGGAATCATTACAAGATCGATATAAACCGCGACGGATTCGCGCTCACCCAACGCGAAACGCAGGCCGGCGCCCGCATGCTCAACCATTGGAACCCGCAAGTCTGGATAGACATGCACGGCGAGCCGAATGAATACTACATGGCTCCTTTTACCGCTCCCATGAACGGCAATTATCCGGAATCTCTTCGCAAATGGGCCGAAACGATCGGACGAAACTCCGGAAAGTATTTTGACAAATATGGTTGGACTTACGCCAAGGATGAGGATTACGACCTCTATTTTCCCGGCTATTGGGATTCATATCCGGCATTTAACGGTGCCATTGCCGCGACTTACGAAAGCAACGGCGGCGGCGGGAAGGGATTTCGCTGGGAGCGTCCGGACGGAACCGTTGTAACCTTCAGGGAGGCCATCCACAAGCATTTTATCGCCGATATGGCGACGCTTGAGACGCTTGTCGAGCATCGCGTCGGAATCCTTAACGACTTTTACGGTTTCTTCAAATCCGGAATGGACAGCGTTTCAAAGGAGAAAATCAAATCTTATGTGATTCATGAGAGCGATGATCCGGGGCGCGCAACCGATCTTGTGGAAACGCTTTTGAGGCATCAAATCGAGGTTTACAGGACTTCGAAACCGGTTGCTGCCAAGAGATCTGCCAACTATTTCGATCGAACCATCCGTGCCGAAACCTTTGAAGCTGGAAGCTTCGTCATACCTTTGCGCCAACCAAAGAAGCGTTTGATCAAAACGTTGTTTGAACCCGATCCGGAGATGGAACCCGGGTTTATGAAGACCGTTGCCGAACGTCTCGAACGCGATGCCAAGTTGGGTACCGATAGCGAGAAGGAAGGTCCGGGTTTTTATGACATAACCGCATGGGCTTTGCCGCTTCACTACGATGTTGCGACGAGCTTTACGGAAGACGAAATATCGGTTGCCGCGATGGACCGCATCGAACGGAAACCTTCGGAGTTTACCCAACCCGGAAAGGCAAATTACGCATACGCGTTTTCGGGCGCACACAATTCGGGGATGAAACTGGCCGCCAACCTTCTGCAGCTCGGTTTCAACGTCGCCATCACGCTTCGTCCGACAACAGTCAATGGAATCACGCTTCCGAAAGGAACCTTTATCGCACGGGTAATCCGAAACCCCGAAACGCTGCATGCGGAAATTCAACGACTGGCGTCACAATGCGGCGCTACCGTAAGACCTCTTGATACAGCGTGGGGCGAGGGCGGAATTTCGCTTGGATCGGGATACGTGCGCGATCTCCACAATCCGAAAATAATGGTCGTCACAAACGAGCCAACACAGGCCGTGACATTTGGTTCCGTTTACTCGGTTCTTGATCAGCGCTTTGATCTCGCGTTTTCAGCGGTTAAGGGCGATATGGTTGCGAATGCGGATTTGCGCCGCTATACGGTAATCGTACTGCCCGATGGCAGCCCCTCCGGATACGAGAGAATTCTTGGGAAAAAAGGTATCGAAAAACTCCGAAACTGGGTTGATGACGGCGGAACTCTGGTCGCGCTTAAAGGCGGTGCCGCATTTACGACGCTCCCGGCCGCGCGATTTACGGATGTCGATATGATTTTGACTCAGGCAGGCGCCGAAGAACCCATCGAACGGATTCCGGGATCGATTTTCAAGGCGACGGTAAACAACGACCACTATCTCGCACTCGGCGTCCGCGAAGAGGTTCCCGTGCTGTTTCGCGGAAATTATCATCTGACTCCGACAAAAACGGGCGCCAATGTCGCCGTTTACAAGCCGGGAGGCCATTTGATGGGCCAAGTGTGGGATTCGACGATGAAAAATCTCGGCGGAAAGCTCTATATGGCGGATGTGCCGCTCGGGCGCGGCCACGTCGTCCTCTTTGCCGACGACCCGACATTCAGAGCATATTGGAACGGGCTTGACCGGCTCTTTATCGGGTCGATAATTCTTCCTTCCGGATTCTAATTTCAGGGGGGCTAGCGCTTGGCCCCTTCGGCCTTTGCCTTTGAGACGATATCCCTTACTTCCGCCGAGAGCGTAGGGCCATGAAATGGGATGCCGCCTTTAAGCGTCCATTCGACGCCGCCGGTTCGTACGACCTTGCCGTCGTTTACGCCATCGGTACCGGTCGGATAAAGCACTTTCAGATCCTCCAAAGGATTGCCGTTTACAACGATCAGATCCGCGTCAAATCCAATTCTGATGCGCCCTTTCGTATCTTCCATACCAAGTATCTTCGCAGCGTTTCCGGTCGCGTGACGGATAACGCTCAGGGTATCAAAACCCGCTTCCTGATGAAGCTCGAGTTCTCGAATCAAACCGAATCCGTAAACCCTGTAGATAAACCCTGCGTCTTCTCCCGTTCCAACGACACCGCCGAGTTCCTCAAACCTTTTGACGGCCTTCATCCAAATACGGAAATTCTCCTTCCAATAGACCTCGTCGGTCGAAGTCCAGCCAAGAAAATACGAACCATGATTCGATGGATTCGGACGAAAAAACTCTTCTAGCACCGGATGCAGATATTCATCGAAGAAAGGCTGCGTTTGCGCTTTCTGCAAATCTCTCGAGGCTTCGTAAATGCTGAGAGTCGGATCCCAGGCGACGCCTTTTTCAATCATGCGCTTTAACACCGAATCCAAAAGCGCGGGATCGGTTTCACGCCAAATTCTACCGGCGTATCGGAATCGATCTACTTCATCGTTGTAGTTGTAATCGGAAGGATAGCTTTGTCGGCGCTTCGTCATCGCGGCCTCGGGGATGCCGTACCAATGTTCGATCGATGTCATCCCGAAGTCCGCATCATCCCATGCATTCGTTTCTTCGACCGCCGAATGATGCGCGACTCTAAGCCCCTGCTTATGAGCCTCTTCCATCATCGCCCGCATGATGTCGCGATCGACGCCAAAAAGCTTGATACCGGAATAACCGTCGCTTTTTATCCGACGCACGCGCTCGATTGCCGCCGTTACGGAATCGCTGCTTCGAGCATCGTTAAAGACGCCGTAAGGAATAATATTCGGCGCCATCAGTTCGTTTGCCGCACTGCGCGTTGCCCATTCGAGAGTCTTGGCATTTGCGCCCAGATCCCTCACGGTGGTTATGCCGCTTGCGAGCCAAAGCTTTGTGCAGTATTCGACCGGCATCGGTTTTCCGGCTCGTTCGTCCTGCGTATGCCCATGCAAATTGATCAAGCCCGGCAAAACGTACTTTCCCGTCGCATCGATTTCAAAATCACCCTTCGGCGGCCTTCGCGCCCGACCGGCTTTTGCCGCGAGCGGATCGAAACCTGCGATCTGCTTTATCTTGCCGTCGGCAATGACGATGTCATATGGACCCGAGGCGGGTTTTCCATTGCCGTCAACGATCATCGCACCGCGAATTACAATGGTTTGAAACGTCTTGCCGTGCCCGGGTTGAGGGCCGACGATTTGTGCTGAAACCGAGAGTGCGGCGGCAATGAATATTATAACGGAATGGACGTGCGTAAATCCGAAACGGAACGGGCGTTTTGTTTTCATAGTTGGTTTCTTGAGAATGGATTTTCCAGATTCTAACCTCAAACCGTGGCAAGTGGAACACCTGAAAGGAAAATTCTTTCGATTTGATTGCGGGACGCATTTCAGGGTTTTCGCCGTCGACCCAATGTACCGAAACTACGCGATTACTTGCGAGCCGAATCGGGAAAGGCCAAAATGCTTGCCAAAAATTTGGTTCGGTTGCGCGCTAAATGCAGTAGAATAAACGGATACAAGCTGATTATGGTTGATTGCGGGAACACGCGATCGCCGTTTGAACATTTTCGAGGCAGGCATATATGTTTACCGCCCGTGAAAATCCGAAGCGTTTAAGACTGAGCATCGGCGGAATCGTACAGGGTGTGGGTTTCCGTCCCTTTGTCTTTTCGCTGGCTTCCAAATTTTCTCTCACGGGGTTTGTCGGGAATGACGGCGGCGGAGTTTTTGTAGAGATTGAGGGGACTTCCTCGAACATCGATCTCTTTCTGGAATCGATAAGGTCAGATCCACCGCCGCTCGCGCTGGTCTCGGAGATGATCCTTAAAGAAATTGAGCCAAGGGGCGACAAGGAATTCGCGATCAGGCCGAGCCGTATGGGCGTCCCGGATACTGCCATGGTCTCGCCCGACGTTTCGGTTTGCGATGATTGCCTTTTGGAGTTTTCCGATCCTGCGAACCGTCGCTACAAGTATCCGTTTATCAACTGCACAAACTGCGGTCCTCGTTTCACCATCACAAGACAGATCCCGTACGACAGGCCGAATACGACGATGAGCGGTTTTGAGATGTGCGCACTCTGCAGGGCGGAGTATGAAGACCCGTCCGATAGACGCTTCCATGCGCAGCCGATTTCGTGCCCGGATTGCGGCCCATCGCTTTGGTTTGTGCGGACAATCGATTCGATGGAGCCTGGCAAATACGAAATTCGCGAGGATCCCAAGGCTTCGTTTGCGAAGGTACAGCACGACCTAAGGCAGGGACGAATCGTCGCCATAAAGGGAATCGGAGGTTTCCATCTTGCCTGCGATGCCGCAAACGATGAGGCCGTCTCAACGCTTAGGGAACGCAAGGGAAGATTGGACAAACCCTTCGCTGTGATGTGCGCCGATATTGAAGTGATCAGAGAGATTTCCCGTCCTCTTCCTGAAGACGAATTGCTTCTACAGCGACCGGAACGGCCGATCGTACTTGTACCAAAACGCGAATCCTCCGCGATTTCAGAAGGGATTGCTCCCGGCAACAACCTTATCGGCGTGATGCTCCCTTATTCGCCCATCCATCTCCTGCTTTTTGACGAAAAGGTTCGTTCGCTCGTTCTAACGTCTGGAAACCTATCGGATGAACCGATCGCCTACACAAATCGAGAGGCAATGAACCGGCTCCGCCCGTTGGCGGACTCCTTTCTCTTTCATGATCGAAACATACATATCCAATGCGATGATTCGGTTGTTCGTACGGTTTCGGATAGCGACGGAAAACGAAGGCTGCTTCCGATTAGGCGTTCACGCGGTTACTCTCCGTTTCCGGTCAGGCTGCCTTTTCAAGCTCCCGGGATCCTGGCGGTCGGCGGAGAGCTGAAATCGACATTTTGCATATCAAAAGGCGAGAACGCGATCCTTTCGCAGCATATCGGTGATATGGAAAATCTCGAAACCGTAAGAAGTTTCGAAAGATCGTTCGAACACATGTCGGGATTGTTTGGAGTTGAGCCAAAATTCATTGCCTGCGACAAACACCCGGAATACCTTTCCTCGAAATGGGCTCGAAAACGTGCGGATGAAACCGGCACCAGGCTTGTCGAAGTACAACATCATCATGCGCATCTTGCCTCGGCGATGGCGGAAAACGGTCTTGAAAATGAGACCGTGCTCGGGTTTTGCTTTGATGGAACGGGCTTTGGCGATGATGGCGCGATTTGGGGCGGGGAAGTCTTGCTTGGGTCTTACGATTCCTTTGAGCGGGCGGCGCACCTCGAATATTTCCCGCTTGTTGGTGGCGACAGCGCGGTACGAAAACCATACAGGGTTGCGCTTGGACTTTTGCATCAGGCCGGTTTGGATTGGAACGATGATTTGCGGGTCGTATCGGAAACAAACGAAAAGGAACTGCTAATCATTGCGAAAATGATCGAACGCGGTGTAAATGCGGTTCGGACGAGTAGTTTTGGAAGGCTCTTTGACGGCGTTGCCGTATTGGCGGGTGGAAAAAAGGAAGCGACATACGAAGCGCAAACCGCGATTGAGTTTGAGACGCTGATCGATCGTGCCGAGAATGGCGCGTATAAATTCGAGTTCGATGCCGACAAACGCGTGATTTTGTGGCGGGATCTATTGGCCGATGTCGTTGCGGATTTACGGTCTGGAGTAGGGATAGGTGTGATATCGTCGAGGTTTCACAATGCGGTGGCAAATTTGATAGTCGAAACCGCTGCGACGATCGCAGGTGAAGCGGAAATTCGAAACGTGGTATTGAGCGGAGGATGCTTCCAGAATGCGGCTCTCTTGGCGAAAACCGTCGAAGGATTGCGTAGCAGTGGATTCACGCCCGTTACGCACTCAAAAGTTCCGCCAAACGACGGCGGGATCGCACTCGGCCAATTGGCCGTGGCCGCATACTCGGAAATTGCGAAATGAACGACTGGGAGGTCCGGAGGGAAATGTATGAAATTCCTGGATGAATATCGAGATCCGGTCTTGGCCAAAAAGCTGATCGAAGAAATTTGCACAACGGTTACAAAACCTTGGGCGATCATGGAAGTCTGTGGCGGGCAAACCCACTCGATCATACGAAACGGCATCGATCAATTGCTGCCCGATAAAATCGAGCTTATTCATGGTCCGGGGTGTCCGGTCTGCGTTACACCGCTTGAGACGATCGACAGGGCGTTGGCGATCGCCACTCTGCCGGAAGTCATCTTCTGCTCATTTGGAGACATGCTGCGGGTTCCGGGTTCGGAAAAGGATCTTTTCCGAATCAAAAGCGAGGGCGGTGACGTGCGTACGGTTTACTCGCCTCTGGATGCGGTAAAGCTTGCCGAAGCCAATCCGGGACGCGAAGTCGTGTTTTTCGGCGTCGGTTTTGAAACCACGGCCCCCGCCAACGCAATGGCGGTATTCCAAGCTAAAACGCTCGGGTTGAAGAACTTTTCGCTTCTTGTTTCGCATGTCCTCGTTCCGCCAGCGATTTCGGCGATAATGGAATCGCCGTCAACGAGGGTTCAGGCGTTTCTCGCCGCCGGACATGTCTGTTCCGTGATGGGCTTTTCCGAATATCCTTCGTTGAGCGAAAAATACGGTGTTCCGATCGTCGTAACCGGGTTCGAGCCGATTGATATTCTGGAAGGAATTCGGCGTGTAGTTCGGCAACTTGAAGAAGGAAAAGCGGAAACGGAGAACGCGTATGAAAGGGTCGTGACGCTCGAAGGGAACTTGCCGGCTAGAAAGATGCTTAAAGAAGTGTTTGAAGTCAGGGATCGCTCCTGGCGCGGAATCGGCATGATTCCTTCTTCCGGTTGGGGATTGTCCGAGGATTTTGCGGAGTACGACGCGGAACGGAAATTCGACATGCTTTCGGTGACAACGTTCGAATCACCATTGTGCAAGGCAGGGGACGTGCTTCAGGGCACGATCAAGCCATTCGAGTGCCCTGCGTTTGGCAGCGAATGTACCCCTCGAAAGCCTCTCGGCGCAACGATGGTTTCGAGCGAAGGCGCCTGCGCTGCGTATTACAATTACGGCCGGTTTGCCGGCTAAACGAACTCTTTGCAGGATTTGGAAATGGTTGAATTTGATTCTTGGTCATGTCCTTTGCCCCTGCGCGATTACCCGAAAATAATTTTGGGGCATGGCGGTGGAGGCAAGTTGTCGAATGAATTGGTTGAAAACCTGTTTCTGCCCGCCTTTTCAAACGAAACACTTGATTCGCTGTCAGACGCCGCCGCTCTGGATATCGGGGAATTGCTCCGCGATGGCGGAAAACTGGCGTATTCAACCGACTCATTTGTCGTCCGTCCGCTTTTCTTCTCCGGCGGCGACATCGGCTCGCTCGCCGTCAACGGAACCGTCAACGACGTCGCGATGGCCGGCGCGACACCGCTTTTTCTCAGCGCTGGGTTCATCTTGGAAGAGGGGCTCGACGTCGATATTCTCGGCAGAATCGCCGCATCAATGGCATCGCAGGCCAAGCGCGCGGGCGTTCGAATCGTAACCGGCGATACCAAGGTCGTTGGCAAGGGCAAGGGGGACGGCGTTTTTATAAACACGAGCGGGATCGGCGTGATTCCAAACGGTGTCGATCTTAGGCCCGACAGCGCACGACCCGGCGATGCGATCGTGCTTTCAGGCGAAATCGGTCTTCACGGAATCGCAATCATGTCCGAAAGAGAGGGGCTGGAGTTTGAAGCACCGGTCGCTTCGGATTGTGCGAATCTAAATTTCCTCGTGCGCGATATTCTCGCCGTTTCGAAGGACATTCGCGTCATGCGGGATCCGACCCGAGGCGGAATCGCGTCGTCGCTCAATGAGATCGCAAAGGCGTCGGGCGTCGGTATTGTAATAGAAGACAAGGCCGTTCCGGTTCCGGACGTCGTACGGTCGGCATGCGAACTCCTCGGTCTCGATCCGTACTACGTAGCGAACGAAGGAAAACTGCTCGCCGTCGTTCCGAGAGAAATTGCCGATGAGGTCGTCTCGACGATGAGGGCAAATGAATTCGGGCAAAACGCAACGATCATCGGCGAAGTCACCGATTCGCATCCGGGTATGGTTGTCGCCCGCACAGGGATCGGCGGAACGAGGGTCGTCGATCTGCAGTTGGGAGAGCAATTGCCGAGAATTTGCTGAATTACCTCCGCAACTGTCCTAACGCGCGGAAACCAAATGCTCTATAAAGTGTGATCGGGTTTTTGAAAGGGAATTTGGAGGCGGCGATCGGAATCGAACCGATGAATAAAGCTTTTGCAGAGCTCTGCCTTACCACTTGGCTACGCCGCCTTGAGAAATGAAAAGCGAATGAGGTTCGCCTCAATCAATTAAAGCGACGCACCGATGATTTGAATTCACGAAATGGCGTCGCTTTGAATTTTTGGAGCGGGAAACGAGACTTGAACTCGCGACCCCAACCTTGGCAAGGTTGTGCTCTACCACTGAGCTATTCCCGCCCACCGAAAACTCTAGTCTACCTTCCGATAAAAATTTGTCAAGTAACATTCCCGCAAATACTTGCGGTAATTTTCCGAAATCATTCGGATGCATCAAAAAAGGCGCGGGATACGTAGCTCCCGCGCCCTTAAGAGCAACTATTTCAGGCTTTTCTAGTTTTGCAAGGTTAGCTGCCTTACAAAATCCCAATCGCCCGAGGCATTGATCTTTACGTTTCCGACACGCTTGTTGTAAACGATCATGTTCGACGCATACCAGAGAGGGAAGAGCGGCACGTCTTCCGCGATTTTCTTCTGGGCTTCCTGGAACAAAACCTTCGCCTTATCGCGGTCAAGTTCCTTCATCGCCTGCTCAAGGATCTTGTCAACTTCGGTGTTTTTGTAGCGCCCGCGGTTTCTCGCCGGTCTTTCTTTTGTGGGAATTTCGGTCGATGCAAAGAGATCCTTTAGGAAGATCGGATCCTGGTTTCCGCCAACCCAACGGCCGGTTGTCATTACAAACTGTCCCTGCGTTACCTGTTTAAGCATCGTTTGCAATTCGAGGCTCTCGATTTCGACGGGAATTCCAATTTCCTTGAGCTGAGTTTGAATTACCGTGGAATACTGAACCGTCGCCTTGTTACCGGACGAAATCGTAAAGATGATCTTGTCCATATCGCGTACGCCATCGCCGTTCGTATCCTTGTATCCAGCGTCATCCAAAAGCTTCTTTGCTTTTTCCGGGTCATAATCGTACTTCACACCCGGATCATACGCCCACGAGCCTTCCGGCAAAATCGAAGAAGCAAGTTTCGCCTGCCCTACGAGTACATCCTTTATGATCTTGTCGCGATTAACGCCATAAGCGATCGCCTGCCTTACTTCCTTCTTGTCAACAGGCGCTTTTTCGGTGTTAAACCAAAGATACTGGATATTCGAACCGGGGAAGTTGTCCACCTTTAGATTCGGGTTCTCACCGAGGCTCTTCAATGTGTCCGGTTCAAGATTGGTAGCCGAAGGCGCCATATCAACCTGCCCGGCGATCAGTTCGGCCTGAAGCGCGCTGGCGTCGGCGAGAATCTTGACTCGAACCTGCTTGATGTTCGGCGCTCCCTCAAATGCTCCGTCGAACGCTTCCATCTCAACGATGTTCTGAGCGGCGTCAAACGACTTGAACTTGTAGGCACCCGTTCCGGGCGGCGGGTTCTTGTCGGCGCCGGAATCCTTTCCAACCTTTGAATCCTTTGGAATTATCGCGACGGGAACGAGATTCGGTATAAGCTGGTTCTTGAGATCGGGACGCGCAATCTTGATTACGACGGTTTTGGCGTCGGGCGTCTCGATTGCTGTAATGATCGGAGTTTTTTTGCCATCGATCATTTCAAAGAATGCACCGGCCTTGGCTCCTTCCGACTCGAAGAGCTTTTTAAGCGTGTAATCAACATCGGCCGAGGAAAGATCGGCGCCGTTTTGAAACTTAACGTTGTCCCTCAACTTGAAGGTATAACTCAAACCATCTTCGCTGGGAGTGAATGCCGTTGCCAGATCCCCGACGTATTCAAACTTGTCGTCCTTTTTGACAAGCGAGTTGTACATCAGCGTCCTTAGCCGTTCGGCGTTGGCATCGACCGTAACCGAGCCAATCGGATCCATCGTCGAGAATTTTCCGTCCAAAGCCATCGTAAAAGGTCGCGGACCACCCGATGAGGGACAAGCCACAAAAATAAGCGATAATGCGCCAACCAGCGCTAACAAAGCAATCTTACTAATATTCCGATAACGGATTCGAGTCATAAAATATCTCCGTGATTAAGCTAAACCTATTGAATTCTTTAGTTTGGAAATTTCTGAGGAGAGTTCCGAAATCCTTTCGGAATCAAAATCAAGCGGTCCGCTGAGTTTACTTCTGAATCGTTCGATCCGATTCAAGCTTGCGTCAATCCGATCTTCAGAGATTTTCCCGTCTCTTACCGCTGAAACCATCGCATCGTACGCTTCTCTTATCATCTGAGGCGAATTGCAAATCAACAAAAAATCGCTTCCGGCTTCAAATGCCATCAGGGCCGCTTCTCCCATACCGTAGTTACGGACGATAGCTCCCATTTCAAGATCATCTGTCAAAATCAATCCCTCAAAGCCAAACTCGTCTCGCAAAAGCTCAGTGAGTATTCGTTGACTTAATGACGACGGAAGAAGTTTGCCATTTGAATCCCTTTCTTGCAAATCGAGGTTTGGAAACACAGCATGTCCGGACATCACGGCAGGAACCGACGCAAAAAGTGCGCGATAGGGAATGAAATCCTTTGCTTCGAGCTCTTCACGGGTTAAAGCCACTTCCGGCAAATCATCATGAGGATCAACGGCGACTCCCCCTATTCCCGGAAAATGCTTGAGGCAAGGATATATTCCGTGCTCCAGCAGAACAGATGCGTATTTCCCGGCATGTTCAACTACCTCCGCAGCACTGTTTCCCCAAGCACGCGAAGCAAGCGATCCATTTGTGTTTCCGCGCCTTTCATCGTCAATGACATCGACGACCGGAGCGAAGTTCATGTTGAAACCCAAGATGCGGATAAGTTCCGCAGTTATGGTCGCCAATTTCACAGCACCTTTTTCAGCAGGCAACGCACTAACTTCATGGGCCGAGGGAAGCGGTTCTGTGATCCTTCGCAGGCGGTCGACGAGTCCGCCTTCCTGGTCAAGACTTATGAAGGGTCGACGCGGCAACAGTTCGCAAATCTCATCGATCAGCGTTCTTACTTGTCGCGCCTCCTTGCAATTTCTCGCAAACAAGCAAACACCGCCGGGCTGTATATCCGTAAGGAGTTCCATTGAATCATCAACCAGCTCGGTTCCCGGAAGTCCAATAAAGAACAACTGTCCAACTTTTTGCTCGATACTGAGCTCGATAACTAATGTCATATCAATAGTTTATAAACGACCTTCTCGATTCATTGCCAGCTGTCTGCGTGCCGACTCCTAAACCTTTTTCGCGAATACACGCCCTAAATGATCCTAGACTTCAAACGCCGCAATGCCTCGAGCGCTTCGGATTCCGAGATTTGGTCAAGATCGGTTTCACGCAGTTCATCGATCAAAGCTTCATTGGAAACAGCAAAAAGGGAAATCTGCGCAACCGCCTCGGTTGCGTTTGCGCCCGCGACTGCGGCGGCAAGCCCCTTCCGTGTGCTGTCTTTTGAGATAACCGCCAATTCGAATTCTTCAAGGATTTTCAAAACTTCTTCCGCCCTTGAAACCACTTCGACCGGAAGGCCCGCAAGACGCCCGACCGCTATTCCGTACGATTGTGATGCTTTTCCCGCCTCCAATTTGTGGAGGAAAACAACCTTGCCATCGATCTCTTTAGCCGAAATTCTATAGTTCTTCGCTCCCTTTAGCTTTTCAGCCAATTCCGTGAGTTCGTGATAGTGCGTTGCGAAAAGAGTTTTGGCGGCATGTTCGGCGGAATCGTGTAGATACTCAGAAACCGCCCACGCGATCGCCAATCCATCGAAGGTCGAGGTTCCGCGACCAATTTCATCAAGCAGAATAAGGCTTCGGGGCGTCGCATTTCTAAGGATCGTTGCCGTCTCCGTCATCTCGACCATAAAAGTCGAGCGACCGGAGGCGAGGTCGTCAGAAGCCCCGACTCTCGTCCATACACGATCGCAAATGGGGATTTTGGCCTTTGAAGCCGGCACAAATGAACCGATCTGCGCAAGGATTTGAATCAATGCCACCTGGCGCAAAAGTGTCGATTTACCGCCCATGTTCGCGCCGGTAATGATCAAAAGCCTGTCAGTCGAGTTGTTCAGCAATATGTCATTCGGCACAAACGGCTCCGTGGCATACGCCTCAACGACCGGATGTCTGCCATTTTTCACAAGCAGTTCATCACCCGCATGAAGCTCCGGTTCCGTGTATCCCCGACGATCTGCCGTTTCGGCAAGGGACGCGAGAGTATCGATCGTTGCAATCGCTTTTGCCGCCCGCTGCAATTCCCTCGAATGCTTGTTTACAAATCCGGACAACTCCTTGAACAGCTTGTTCTCAAGGGAACGAATCTCCTCTTCCGCCCCTAGAACCTTTTGTTCCCATTGCTTGAGTTCCGGAGTTGTAAAGCGCTCTGCGTTTGCAAGTGTTTGTTTTCTTTCGAAATGTTCGGGCACTTTCGAGAGGTTTGATTTTGAAACCTCAATGAAGTAGCCAAAGACGTTGTTGAATTTGATATGGAGCGCGCCGATTCCGGTTTCCTGCCTCGCAGCCTCTTCAAAACCCGCAATCGTTTGCTTTGCCGAAAGGGAAATCCCGCGCAACTCATCGAGTTCGGGATTGAATCCGTCCCTTATAAATCCGCCATCGCCAATCAGTGCCGGGGGATCATCGGAAATTGTGGATTTGATGGCATCGGAAATATGTCCCAAACCCTGCAAATCCGGCGCCAGCATTCCGCCAAATACTGACTCCATTTCCGCGAGTCCAGCTTCAATGGAGGGAAAACCGTCGATCGAATCAGCGATGAGGTTGAAATCCCTTGGATTCGCGGTTCCAAGACTCACCCGACCAATCAGACGTTCCAAATCCGAAACCTTTTTTAGTTCGGAACGGATCTGTCCTCGAAGTATTGGCATCATCAGATCACGCACCGCGGATTTTCGGGCGTCAATCTCGCGCAGATTCATTGAAGGCCGAAGCAGCCAGCTTCTAAGCTCGCGCGATCCCATCGGAGTGCACGTCTCATCAAGAATTCCAACAAGTGTTTTGGCGGATTTATCGGATGTTGATCGAACAAGTTCCAGATTTCTGATCGTAAGCGCATCAAGAACCATGTGGTCCTTGCGATCGATCAGACGGATTCCCTTGATATGCGTTACAGCAGCTTTCTGCGTATCAAATGCATATTGAAGACATGCTCCAGCGGCTAAAACCGCCAAAGGGGAATTTTCGAGACCGAGTACGCTCAGGTCGCTAATCTCAAATTGGTGCTTTAAAAGATCCGTTGCGGTTTTGCTAACGAATGTAGAATCAATGAGTTCCGTAAATGTAATTGATGTATTGCGCGAGGAGTTTTCAGACTCAAACAGCCCGCCCGGTTTGATCGAATCATTTCCAATCGCGCCAAATTCAGATTCTAAAAGCGGTTTCAACCCTTTGGGAAACAGAAGCTCACCCGGTTCAATGGTTTCCAGGTCGGAAATCAAACTCCGCCAAGCACCGGCGCCTTCAAATTCGACGGCCGAGAACTCACCGGTAGATAAATCGAGGTAGGCGATTCCATATCCTCCGCCCGAACCGCAAAGCGCCGCAAGATAGGTTGGAACCGAACTATCGAGCAGTTGCTCATCGATCGCCGTGCCGGGCGTAATGATCCTAACAACGTCGCGATTGACGAGTTTTTTTCCGGGTGTTGCCTCTTCGGTTTGCTCGCAAATTGCTACCCGATAGCCCGCGCGGACGAATTTTGCGATGTAGCCCGCCGCGGCGTGATGCGGAATACCGCACATGGGGATCGGGTTTTCGGTGTTCTTTTGGCGTGCGGTTAACGTGATGTCGAGGACTTTTGAACCGATTATCGCATCATCGTTGAACATTTCGTAGAAATCACCGAGTCTGAAAAACAGAATCGTACCCGGATATTTCTCCTTAAGTTCAAGATATTGCCGAAGCATCGGCGTCGGTGCTGATGACATTAAAACCCTCGATGGACCGCACGATCCGAGATTGCGAAACTCCTGTCAAATTAACATTAAACGGCGGAGCACATCAAACTATCGGTTCCAAAACAACCCGCTTTCTGTTACTATTAGCGATTGTTTGTGTCTTGATTTTCGTGCGCGGGATTATCGAAGAATTCATGCGTGCGAGTTTGCTTTGAGCTGTGCGATAGCGCGGCCCTTGATCGGTTTTTGACCGTCAAGAAAGTTTGTATTTACTGAGCGATGCTGATTTCGCATTTCAAATTGATTGAGACAAGCCCTCCCCGAAAAGAATTCATTGGAGTTTTAATCATGAAATCTCTGTTTGTTTTGAGAGTATTCTTCCTGACGTTCGCTGTTGTCGGTTTGTTTGGGATGGGATTCGGCCAGGATCCGCAGCCTTCGGCGTCCCCAACAACGGCGGCCGCAGCGGATCAACCGAAACCCGACACAATCAAGGTCATACGGGGCGACGGGGTCGAAACCGCACCCGGGGATGGTTCGAGGAATTCTGAGCGCTACCTGATTGGATTTGAAGATACCCTTCAAATCGACGTTTATAGACATCCTGAGCTTTCATCCGTGGTATCGGTTGCACGTGACGGCACGATAATACTTCCAAGAATCGAAACTCCGATCGTTGCGATCTGCAAAACGGAAAGGGAATTGGCAAGCAAGATCGCCGCGCTCTACAAGGAAGATTATCTTAAGAATCCATTTGTAAACGTCAGAGCGTTGGAACAGAGATCCCAGCCCTTCGCCGTCATTGGAGCCGTAAACAAACCGGGGAGTTTTTACCTGAATCGGAGAGTCCGCTTGCTCGAGCTGCTCGCGCTGGCGGGAGGACCGGATTATGAAAAATCCGGTTCAAAAGTTCAGATCGCGCGTGTTGGCAGCCTTTCTGCTTGCTCCGTTAACGGCGGCGAGGATTCGGCGGACGATGTCGAGTTTTTCTCGTATTCGCTGGCGGCGGTTTTGACGGGCGACATGAATCCGATGATGCACCCCGGCGACATCGTTTCGCTGATCGAGGCCGAAGAGGCATATATCGTCGGAAATGTTGATGAGCCAACGACGATAAAATTGAAGGAACCAACGACACTGACGCAGGCGATCGCAAAAGCCGGCGGGCTTGGCGCCGTTGCGAATACCAGCAAGGTCGTGATTCAAAGACGGGAACCCGGGTCGAAAGTTCCCAAGGAACTTATTTTTGATTTGAAGGAAATTCGGGATCAGAAAGTTGAAGACCCTTTGCTGGTCGCCAATGATATTGTTGAAGTGCCGACCAGCAATACAAAAGTTATCAGAAACGGACTGCTTAAAGTCTTGACGGGCGGAATCAGCAATCTGTTCTACCGTTTTCCGATTTAACCCCTATGAAAGAGAGCCGAGAGATCATCACGCAACCGGCACCGGTTGAAATTGAGAGACAATTCGACGCCGTTCCCGCGCCTCCGACGGGAAGATACCCAAACTATCGTGGCACGGGTGTACGAGAAACGAGCCCGATATTTGAGTACTGGCGTGCGATTCGCAAGAGATTGTGGCTGGTGTTGGGCGTCACTGTCCTGTTTACAACGCTTGCCGCGATCTATATGGCGCGGAAGCCAAACGTTTACATGGCCGCCGCCACGGTGCAGGTGGATATGGAGGAGGCGAATCCCGATCTTGTTACATCGGATAGACGTCCGATGGCCAGCGGCTCGGATCCGGCTTACTTCAACACCCAGTTGCAGCTCCTGACGAGCGATTCCCTGATCAGGCGCGTAATCAAGGAGCTAAGTCTCGACAGCAATCCCGAGTTTCAAAAGGAAAAGAACGAACGTAGTGTTTCCACGATTCGCGGAATGCTGGAGACTTTCGGGCTCGCAAGCAGCGAGAAGCCAAAGGAAAAAGCGTTGGATCCGGCGTTGGCGGGCAATTCAGCTTTGATTACCACGGAGGAAATTGAGGAAGCAAAGCGACTCGCTCCATTTGTCGAACTGATCAAGAAGTCTTTGAATGTTGATCCCGTAAGGGAATCGAGGGTTACGGTAAAGGATACCCGCTGGATCGAAATTTCATATAACAATACGAATCCCGATCTGGCCGCTTATGTGGTAAACGGCATCGCTGAGGTCTATACGAAGTTTAATCAGGAAAAGAAAACGGGTTCAAACCGCAAAACGAATGACTTTCTAACAGAACGCGTTGCGAATCTCGAAGCCGAGATAAAGGCCGGAGAAAACAGGCTTGTCCAACTCAAATCCAGCGCCGGCATCCTTAAATCGGACGACTCGCAAACGATCGTGATCGAACGACTCTCTGGATTGAACAAGCAACTGCTAGAGGCTGAAGAAGCGAGAAAGGAAGCCGAAGCCCAGTATAATGCCGTTAGAAACTCCCCCGCGCGGATCGACGCCCTGGTTGAGGAAAAGATGGCGCAGTACATCGCCGAAAGGGAAACGGATATCCGCAGACTTGAGAATTCCACAAGACAGGAAATCGCACGTCTAAAGGCGCAGAAGGAAAAACTTCTTGTTGAATTCCAGCCGGGAGCGCCTGAAATCGCGGAAATCGATAGACAGGTTGATACGCTCGAAGACACGATCTCGAAGCTTCGCAAAAAGAATGACGATGATCTCAGTTCATACCGGCGAAGAACCGCGAAAACAATTCTCGAGAATTTGAGAACCAAGTATGAACAAACCCGGTCTCAGGAACTCAAGGTGCGTTCCGCGTTCAACGAGCAGTACGGCGAGGCGCAGGGCGAGAGCCAGGCGGCGGTAACGATCAAACTGCTTGAACAGGATATCGAAACCAAGAGAGGCTTTCTCGAAAACCTTGCGAAGAAACAAAGGGAGAATGATGTTGTTGCGGCGGGTACGAAAAACAACATCAGCATTGCGGAGATTGCAATCCCGCAGGATCGTCCCGTCTCACCGCGAAGGGTAACCACGGTTGGTGCGGCAATGCTCCTTTCGCTTATGTTTGGTGCCGGGCTCGCGCTCTTCCTTGAATATCTTGACGATACGATCAAATCCACCGAGGAAGTCGAGGAATATCTTCAGATTCCCGCGCTTGCGGCGATTCCTACGATCGATTCGATGCCTCGAAGAAGACTGCTTCTTGTTGGAGGTTCGTCGCCGGATGATGATTCGAAGGGCGGTACCGATCTACTTATCAGCCGTGATTCCAGATCGTCGATGTCCGAGGCATACCGGCAATTGAGGACTTCGATCCTGCTTTCCACGGCTGGACATGCGCCAAAATCGCTTCTGATCACTTCCAGCCTGCCCGCGGAAGGCAAAACCACAACAGCAATCAATACCGCGATAAGTCTCGCCCAAACAGGTGCGAAAGTGCTTGTAATTGATGGCGACCTTCGCAGACCAAGACTCCACAGCGTTTTTGGAATTTCGAATGCCGAGGGTTTGAGTACGATTCTTTCGACGGAGTCCGCAAAAGAAGACATTCTGAAAATCGTTCAATTTGACGAGGAATCGAATCTGCATCTTCTTCCTTCGGGGCCTGTCCCGCCTAATCCGGCCGAATTGATCGGGTCGGATCAAATGAAGCGGTTTATGTTGGAAATAGAATCGGAATTCACGCATGTCGTTCTTGATTCGCCGCCGATCGCGTCATTTACCGACGGTGTGTTGATGGCATCGCTTGTTGACGGCGTGATTCTCGTTGTTCAGTCAGGAAAGAGCTCGCGTCAGGTTGTTCAAAGGGCGCGCCAGCTTCTTCAAGACATCGGGGCGAGAGTATTCGGCGTTGTTTTGAACAATGTTAATCTAAAGTCCCAGGACAGCTCGTATTACTACCAGAGCTACTATCATCGGGATAGTTACAACTACGATGAATCAAACGATTAAACTACGCGGGGCATTTACAATGCCCCGTTTTCCGATCGTTTCCTGATTCGCGTCGTGCCGAAATCAATTCTGAAATCAGAAACAAAACATCTCGAAAAGTGGCGAAATGTTCGTTATCCACGTCTTTCTGACAATTGAATCAAAATCTTACAAGTGAATCTAAGAGGATTGCGGTCGTATTCCCGGTACACAATAGAAGGGAATTGACGCTCCAATGCCTGCGCTCGCTGGCGCGGGTTGAAAGCAAAGGTCTGGAACTTTTCGTAGTCCTCGTCGATGACGGTTCCACCGACGGCACTTCGGAGGCGGTGCTCAAGGAGTTTCCGGACACAAATATCGTCAAGGGCGACGGCAATCTTTGGTACACCGCGGGAATAAATCGGGGAATCGAAAAGGCGCTCGAAATCGGCGTTGATTTTGTTTTGACGATCAATGACGATGAGATATTCGATGACAAGTTCCTTCGTTTAATGCTCGATACGGCAGTTTCAAATCCGAGATCAATTGTCGGCGCCGCTCTGCTTCTTTGGGATCAGCCGCATAGGGTGTTTCAAGTAGCGCCAGAATGGGGGATCAGGTGGGGCGGTTTCAGACATTGGGTTCAGCAGACCGTTTGGACGCTTCCCTCGCAACCGTTTGAAGTCGATTTGATTGTCGGCAATTGCGTGCTCTTTCCTATTGAGGCGATTCGTGAGTGCGGTTTGATGAACGAATCTTTATTCAAGCACTACGGCGATGCGGAATATACGCCGCGCATGAAGCGTGCCGGTTGGCGGCTACTTATCGAACCGCGCGCACGAGTCTTTTGCCAACCCAACGCGATACCTCCGAGAATCCGCCGAATGGGAACAATTGAGTTGCTGCGTTCTGTTTTGGTGGATCCAGAAAGTCCCCACAGCCTAAGGAGACGCGTAAACGCTGCTGTCCACGGAGGACCGGGAACGATTCAGGGTTTTGTCGCCGTGGCGGTCTTTTTTGTACGCCTGGCGCTTGGGAAGAATCTTGAGGGTACCTACGCGCAGAAAGTCGTAGAACCGCAGCTGAAGGTGCGTTACCGCGATCGCACGATAGGCTAGCAACGGGCTACCCTCCAAGTTCGCTCATCCAATAATCGACCATCTCATCAAGCATCGACTCGAAATCGTATTCAGGCTTCCAGCCGGTCGCATTCCTCAATTTTGAAGAATCGCCTTTGAGATCATCGAGTTCTTCCGGTCTCAGGTACTTTTCGTTGACCGAAACATATTCGCCGGGGTCAAGATCAAGGCGTGCAAATACATATTCGACCAAGTCCCGGACACTGTGTGAAACGCCCGTCGCGCAAACAAAGTCGTCGGGCTCTTCGAGTTGAAGAATCATCCACATCGCCTTTACGAAATCAGCGGCATGCCCCCAATCCCTCGTCGCATCCATGTTGCCCAATTCCAACTTGTCAGTTTGGCCGAGCTTTATCCTAACGGCCTCCTTGCAAACCTTGTTGGTAACGAAATTCGTGCCTCTTCTCGGGCTTTCGTGATTGAACAGTATGCCGTTGGAAACAAAAAGCTTGTAGGCGTTTCTGTAGTTCCGGCAAAGATGATATGAAAAGACCTTCGAACATCCATAGGGCGATACCGGGTTCATCGCCGTAGTCTCGCGCTGAAATCCATCCGGATCCGAAGTATTGCCGAACATTTCGGACGAGGACGCCTGATAGATCTTTGTATCGGGTTTTACGAGCCTTACCGCTTCGAGCATGTTGAGCGTGCTGATACCGGTCGCGTTAGCGGTGTAAATCGGCTGATCAAAGGAGATCCTTACATGCGACTGCGCGGCGAGATTGTAAAGTTCGTCCGGCTTCGAGTTCTGAATCGTATAGATCAACGATGAGAGATCGGTGACATCGGCATACGAGAGCCGCAAATCCCCGCGAATATGCTCGATTCTTGTCGTTTGGGTTTCGGCAACGGAATTTCGTTTGAGAATCCCATAAACCTCATAACCTTTTTCAAGCAGGAACTCGGCCAAATAGCTTCCATCCTGACCGTTGATGCCTGTAATCAATGCTCTTTTCATATTTCGGATTTCTTTTTATATGCCTCGTAAACCGTACGTATGCCTTCTTTCAAGGGAGTAAAAGTAAAGCCCGGCATCGCTTCAAGCATTTTTTGGTTTGAAACGTCCTTGCGAAATTGGCCGTCGGGCGAAACCTGATCGAATGAAAGTTCGAAATCGGTCGCTCCGCAAGCTTCGATCGCGATCTCGGCGATCTCGCGAATGCTTCGATTCTCGCTGGTCGCAACGTTAAACGAATCGGTGATGTCTTCAACCACGATCTTTTTCAGCGCCGCTGCGAGATCTCCGGCGTACATGAATTGACGAAGCGGTTTGCCGGTTCCAAGAAGTTCTACCCGTTTTGTTCCGCTTCTTTCGGCCCTTATGATCTTTCCGATCAAGGCTGTAAGATAATGGCTGCGTTCGGGATCAAAACGATCATACGGTCCGTAGAGGTTGCACGGGATCACGTAGTTGTATGATGTTTCGAACTGTTTGTTGGCGGCGTCGATGTGGACGGCGAGCGCACGCTTTGCGATCGCGTAGGCAAAATTCGTCGACTGGGGAGGACCGCTATGGAGATCCTCTTCAACAAGCGGATAACTTTCAAAGGTATCGGGATAGATGCAGGTGGACAAAACGGCGGTGAATCGCGGGACGCCCGACAAACGGGCTTGTCTTACGAGATTTGTGTTCATGCGAAGATTGTCTTCGATAAACTCCAAAGGATAGTTGATATTGTCGATGATGCCGCCGACTCGGGCCGCCAGATGTATCACGCGGCTCCATTCGCGCTCAAAAAGGCGCTTTACATCGTTTTCGCTTCTTAAGTCGAATTCCGAAGAGGAAATATACGTTGCGTCCGGAAGGATTTCCCGGAGATGGCTTCCGACGAGACCGGAACCTCCGGTTACCAGGATTGAACTCATATGACTTTAAGATACACAGTTTAAAATAATGCGACAAGTGATCTATTCGTGGAACTACATCGAGTGGGGCGGTGCCCAGATCCACTTCCTGGCGCTTATGAGGGAGGCGGTAAAATCGTATCGTGTCACGGCGGTAGTTCCAGCGAAAACCGATCCGCAGCTTCTGAGTTTTATCGAAGATACCGGTGCTAGAACACGATTTTTTGAGGGAAGCGTTGACTTGTCGCCGGCAACGACCATTATCGGTCGATTTTCCCGCAAGCTACGGAAGATCAAGGCTGAATACGAGATGTTAAAAGCAATCGATGAGGAAGCCAAAGGCTCCGAATCGATCATCCATACGGATCTTGGCACTTGGCAGTCCGCATTGCCGATTTCATGGCTCGCATTGCGTTACCCGCATTTTGTTACCTGGCACAATTCCATTGGCGAGATGAACCCGTTTCGGGCACTCGTTGTTGGCGCCAAAACGCGTTTTGTTTCGAGGCTCCGCAATTTCCATGTATTCGCTTCAAACAAGGATTGTCTCGAGTATTTTCGAAGGTTTCTGAGTGATGACAGATACAAAGATGCACGCGTTACATATACGAGCGTGGATCCCGGGGAAATAGGTGCGGCGCTTGATGACCCGGAAGACCGAGAATCCGCACTTGAACGATTCGGGCTGGATGCCTCGAAAAGGCTTGTTTTTTGCGTTGGGCAGTTTTTAGACCGAAAAGGACGTTGGGATTTTTTGGAGGCGGCAAAAACTTTGTCCTCAGAACGCGACGATGTTGCCTTTGTTTGGATAACGAATTCAACTTTATCCGAACCGGAACAAGAACGTGTCGAGTCTTATCGGCTTGAGGAAAAGTTTAAGTTGGTCGAATCGACGCGGTTTGGCGATGATCATGTCGCGCTTTTCAAACTTCTAAAGCATGCCGATGTTTTTGCACTCGCAAGCACCCGCGAAGGACTTCCAATCTCGATTCTCGAGGCGATGGCATTGGGAGTTCCGACAATCTCAACAAACACGAACGCCATCCCAGAGGCGATTGAGAATCGCAAAACCGGATTGCTCGTAACCCCGAGTTCGCCCGCCGAACTTGCACAGGCGATCGGTCTGCTCTTGGATGACGACGAGTTGCGCTCGAAGCTGGCATGTAACGGAAAGGAACGCGTACTGGCTGAATTTACTGATTCGGAAGTCGCTTCAATCGCGATTGATGCGTATAGTACAGGTTTTGGAAATGGCTAGCGAACACCATCATTCATCATTGGGAATTCTAAAGAACGCCGCCTACTCGTTCACGACGTGGTTTCTACCATTGATACTGGGGTTCGTTGCGACACCCGTAATCATTCGAAAACTCGGTGATGAGAGTTATGGACTTTACGCCCTTGTTCTTGGATTCGTCGGCTATTCATTCAACCTAAACCTCGGAAGGGCCATCACGGCATACGTCGCCTCAAACGAGACGAAAACCGATCTTAGGGAAAGGGATGAAATCATAAGCAGTTCGCTGCAACTCAGCTTTCTGGTTGGTTTCGTCGGGCTCGTCTCAATCGTGCTCCTCTCCGGCTGGCTCTCGCGTGATGTTTATCGACTCGGGGCTTTGGTGGAGGACGGCTCGTTTTCGTTAAAACTCGCAGGGATCATCGTTTTTGTCTCGATTCTCACCAACCTGCTGTGGTCTGCGATTCAGGGGCTCCATCGATTTGATGTCTTCGCCAAACTTTCAAACCTGAATGGGATCTCCTTGGTGGTGCTTAATCTCGTGCTTGTCCTATCGGGGTTTAAGGTAAAAGCAATTTTTGTCGGAAATCTGATTGTGGCGGTCGTCGTTTGCCTGGCAAGCCTTTTTGCCGCTCGAAAACTGATTCCTGATTTTCGTTTTAGAAGGAAAGTCGGCGGAAGCCTTTTCTTAAAGGTACTGGCATTCAATGGCGGTGTTGTTGGTTATCAACTGTCCGCCAATGCGTTGCTGCTGTTCGAACGCGGTGCAATCGTTAGATTTCGCGATCCGGATTCGTTGGCACATTATGTTGTGGCAATGATGATGGGGCTCTACCTCCACGCCTTTATCGCAAGCGTCGCGTTGGTATTGTTTCCACTGTCGAGTTCATTGAAAAACGACAAAGAGAAACTCAAGGCACTTTATCTAAAGGCAATGAAAGCGGTTTCAGTACCAATCGTATTTATTGCGGTTTCGCTTGTTGTTCAGAGAGAACTGTTTTTGACGGTTTGGCTCGGTAGATCCTACGCAGATGAGGCGGGAACCGTGCTTGCTATTCATGTTGCCGGATTTGCTTTGCTTGCAAGCCAGATTGTTGTTTGGCAAATGGTCGAGGGCCTTGGATACCCGCAGTACAATTTTCTTACCGCTCTCGGCGCGCTGGTCGTTTCGTTGCCGTTGATGTATCTGTTTTTGCCCATTTATGGACTTGAGGGAGCGGCGGTTGCGCGATTCGCCGGAAGCCTTTTGATCTTTTCGGTAACGTTTATTGCCGAAAGGGTCGTTTTCGGAAACGTTGAATTTCGGTTCTGGTTGTCACTCCTCGGAAAGCTGGGTCTGGCGGGTTCATTATCAGGTCTGATTCAATGGTCATTACGTTCTTTGGTACCTGGAAATTGGGCAGGCTTTTTGCTTCTTCTGACTGCCGGTGGAATTGCCTTTGTTTTGACTTTGATGATCGTGAGATTTTTGCGAAGGGAAGAATTGGATTGGCTCTCGCGCTTCTTCGCGAAACGCGAGGCTTTTTCCGGGGAGTGATGATGGCCTCAGAGCAAATCTAATCGGCCCCCCGAAATCAGTGTGGATAGAATGACGGATAAATTGAGAATTACAGACCGGCTGGATTTCTTGAAATCGGTTTGCGAAGGGAAGAAGGTCTTGCATCTCGGATGCACGAACCATCCCTATACCGAGCAATCGATTGCGGATGGAATGCTTCTTCACGATTCGTTAAAGGAAATTTCAAGTTCATTATACGGGTTCGATTTTGATCCGGATGGAATCGGGATTCTTGAGCGGCATGGTCATAGCAATTTGTATGAAGCTGATCTGGAGAATCTTGATGCTGTAGAACTTGAAGAGACTTTCGATGTGATCGTTGCGGGAGAAATGATCGAGCACTTAAACAACCCGGGCAGGTTTCTTGAGGGAATTCAGCGTTTCATGGATTCCGAAACGAAGCTCGTAATAACTACGGTTAACGCCTATTCCGCGATGCGCCTCGTAATGTATGCGGTTTCCGGAAAGGGCGGGAAGAACGAGCCGGTGCACCCCGATCATGTCGGATACTACTCGTACAGCACGCTCAAACTGACTGTGGAACGAATGGGTTTGCGGGTGTCTGACTTCTACTTTTACGATGTCGGCCGCGAACACCGGCCATTTGTCAGGAAGCCATATTTGTGGCTTAACGACGCTGCTGTAAGATTCTGGCCCCAGCTTTCGGATGGTGTCATAGCCGTTTGTCAGGCGGCCCGTGAAAATTGATCAATCGTTTCTTTTTCGTTGGGTTTAACCACTGGGTTTTGGTGATGTTGTTGCGACCGTTTGGACTCGTTTTGGTAAAAATTTCTTAACGAAGCCGCAAGTCCAGGCCTCCAATTCCATAGGATCACTTTATTGCGTTTGCACATTCCCATATGGCAGAATTGGCTGAATGAATTCGCGCCCTGAGATTATCGACAATTCGGCGTTAATGCCGAAAAAACGTACCAACCTTTTGCTTCCAGCCGCAGGGATTTGGGGCGCAGTGGTCGTGATAATTCTCGCCTTTCTTATTGTCTCCGATTTTCAGAAACCGGGAAGAAACGACTATTTTCTGTTGCCGTGGTCAATTGGGGCCGGGGTTTTGCTTCTCCTTCCCGCCGCTTATCTTTTTTACCGAGGCAATCGGGATATTTTCCATCCGTTGATCTTTGCGCTTTGGTCGTATATTTTCCCCGCCTTTGTGATTGGCGGCATCATTCTGGCATTTGGATGGACCCGCGCATATTTCCTCGTTTTCGTCAACAATCCTCAGATTGATTACCCGCTCTCACTGGCGTATGTCGTTCTTGGATATTACGGGCTGGTGATCGGTTTTTTTATTCCTATCGGCAAAGGAATTGCAAAGGGCATCGATCGGTGGGGTCCGCATTGGAATTGGAGTGCTGAGGATCTTTGGATACCCGGCGTCGTCTTCCTTTCGATGGGAGTCGGACTGAACATCCTTGGTTTCTTGCAGGGTATCTTCGGTTTCCAGCGTGTCGATGAGATTGGCGCTTTGGATAGCGTTCTTGTTTTTCTGGCGATCTCATTTACCGTTGGTTATGTCCTTTTGTGGCTCGCCTTCTTTCTTACAAAACAAAAGACACCGCTTCATTGGGGAATCTTCACGGTGATGATTCTAATGATTCCGTTCCGAATGGCACTTCAGGGCGGAAGAAGCGGGTTATTGTTGATCTTGCTCCCGATTGCTCTTGCGTTTTGGTATTCCGACCACAAGATTACCTGGAAACACATTACCGCCGTGGGAGTTATGGGATTTGTCGCCGTGATGATCGGCGTCATATATGGCACGACTTTTCGAAATATCAAAGGTTCGGAGGCAAGGGTTTCAGCGGGCGACTATGTTGGGCAGATCGGTGAAACGATTGACTATCTTTCGCGGAAGGATACGCTTGTAATCCTCGGCGACGGAATGCAATCTCTGGCCGAACGCGTTGACAATCTCAGTTCGCTCGCTGTGGTCGTCTCCAATTACGAGGCACTCGAACCATACGAGGAAAGCTACGGACTGAAAGACAACATCATCAATGATCTCCTTACAGCTTTCGTACCAAGATTCGCCTGGCCGGATAAACCGACAACCTCCGATCCGCGCGCCTATAGCGATCTGTACTTCAATTACGGCGAGAATTCATTCGCGATTACGCCGTTTGGCGATCTGCTGCGAAACTTCGGAGTAATCGGCATTTTGATCGGAATGATCATTGTCGGGGTCTATCTGCGAGCGATTTACAGTTATCTGATCGAAACCGAAAACCCTCAACCATGGAAAACGGCTTCATATTTCCCCCTTCTTACCGTTGTTTCATACGAAGGCTTTTACGCGGTGATTTTTCCATCAATGATCCGCGTTTTGCTGGTAATCGTAGTTTGTATGATAATCGGTAGTTTGCTGATCAGGGACTCTTCCCGTATGCGATCATTTTGACGACCGATGTCCGATATCCAACCAATTCAAATCAATGGCCTTGATGCCGAGGACATTCTAGCGAGGCTTTCCGCGCCCCGCATCGCCGTCGTTGGCGATGTGATGCTCGACAGGTATTGGAAGGGAAGCGTTTCAAGAGTCTCGCCGGAAGCACCTGTACCGGTGCTCCATCTCGAAGACGAGTTCCTGATACCGGGAGGCGCCGCAAATGTGGCTGCCAACATCGCCGGACTTGGCGCGACAGCTACGCTTGTGTCTTTGATCGGGCATGACTACGAAGGCGAGCTTCTTTCAAAACGAATCATCGAATTCGGGATAGACACGAGTGGTATTGGAAAATCCGTGTCCCGTCCGACGACCGTAAAGAACAGATTGCTTGCCGGGCATCAGCAGATCGCGCGAGCGGATCGCGAGAGTTGTATCGGCGTTGACCTGGATGAGTTTTCGATTCTCCGTGAACGTCTGCATGATTCAATCTCGGGATGCGATGCGATTGTCGTATCCGATTATGGCAAAGGACTGATTTCAGAGAGCCTCATGGGTGAAATCATGTCGACGGCGAATGAGGCGGGAATCCCCGTTTTGGCGGATCCAAAGGGCCTGAATTTCGAGAAATACAGAGGGGCCAGATTGCTCACGCCCAACAAAAAAGAGGCCCTGGAAGTATCGGCACTTTTTGGCTCGGACTTGTTGACGATTGATGAGATTGGGAACTCAATCATTGAGAACTACGGGATTGATTCACTTCTTATCACTTTGGGGGCTGAGGGAATGGCCCTTTTTGAAAAAGGCGCGCCGGCGATAACTATCGAAGCGCTGGAACGGAATGTTTTTGATGTGACCGGTGCCGGGGACACGGTTATCAGTGTTTTGGCGCTGGGGATTGCCTCCGGGTTTTCAGTCTTTGATTCTGCGGTGATTGCGAATCTCGCTGCGGGTGTTGTGATTGAAAAGGTCGGAACATCGGCGATTTCGCAAGCGCAATTGCTGACGGCATTGCACGAATTCAACCCTAATGTCTGAAACGACGGCAAAAGCGAGGATCGTCGTCGTCGGAGACTACTATCTTCCCGGCTACAAAAGCGGAGGCGGCATGCGCACGATCGTAAACATGGTCGAGCGCCTCGGAGATAGTTTCGAGTTTTTTATTGTCACACGCGATCACGATGGTCCATTTGATTTGGAACCTTACCCGAACATTGAACACGGGGTTTGGCAGAAACAGGGAAAGGCAATGGTTTACTATCTTTCCCGTTCCGAAATCAGCATTCGGAAAATAAAGTCGTTGTTGGAAGATGTTTCGCCAAAAGCAATTTATACTAACAGCGTTTTCTCAACACTTAACATCTATGTGTTGTTATTACGGAAGTTAACTGACTTTGGACGGGTGCCGCAGGTACTCGCCCCATGCGGTGAACTTCAAGCCGGCGCACTCGGTCTGAAGAAGTTCAAGAAGAAGGTTTTTCTTTTTGCCGCACGTGCTTTCGGGCTTTATTCGAAGTTGCTTTGGAAAGCAACCAATGACGAAGAATCTGGAGAGATTGAAAGAATATTCGGCAACGATTCGAACGTAATGATCGCGCCGGATCTCGCGCCGAGCACGATTTATCCGGAGTTTGAAATTGCTTTGAAGCCCGAAAAGACGCAAGGCGCCGTGAAATTGGCATTTTTGTCGAGATTTGATCGCAAAAAAAACCTGGGCTTTGTTCTGCCCATCATTTCCCGAACGAGGGGAAAGATCGAGCTCGATGTTTTCGGCCCGCTTCAAGACGAGGAATACTGGAAGGAATGCCTTCTCATGGGGGAACAATTTCCAGAAGGGAAATTGCTTACCTACAAAGGAACGGTTGAAAACTCATTGGTTCCGGAAACGCTTTGTGGCTATCATTTTTTCATATGTCCAACGTTGGGAGAGAATTTCGGGCATGTTTTTCTTGAGGCGCTTGCTGCTGGTTGTCCGCTGATTATTAGCGACCGCACCCCGTGGCAAGAATTGCGAGCAAAGAACGTCGGTTGGGACATCGCTCTTGAAAACGATACGAATTGGGAATCCGCGTTGGATGAAGCCGTTTCGATGTCAGCGAATGAATACGAGAGGATGTCTGCAGATAGCAGGAAATTTGCCGAGGAATGGCTATCGTCCGGCTCGCACACGGAAAAAACGATTGCTGTATTGAACAAGGCCGTTGGAAATAGTTAATGAGGGTTCGCAACTGTCGGCAGGCAGACAGTTAAAGAACATGGTAAGGATGAAGGTTGTAGTAACGGGCGCGAATGGAATGCTTGGGCACAAAATCGTTCAGGTTTTGGGTCGTTCCCATTCTGTATTGGCCTCGACGCGATCGGATCGGGAGTTGCTTGCCGCAACCGGAATCGTTGGCAAGGATTTCCTCGTTCCCGCGCCTGATATCGATGATCCGGAAGTTTTCAGGTTGTTGCTTGATACGCATCGGCCGGATGTTGTCATCAATTGCATAGGATTGATCAAGCATAGAGACGATGGGAAGGACGCGATTTCCAATATCCGTGTAAACTCGCTTTTGCCGCATTTGCTTGCAAAGGCGTGCGACGATGCCGGCGCCAGGTTCATCACCTTTTCGACCGATTGCGTGTTTTCAGGAGATTCCGGAGGCTATATCGAGACTGATTGCTCTGATGCGAGAGATATTTATGGAAAATCAAAACATCTTGGGGAAGTTACTGATTCCAATTGCCTGACGCTTCGAACCTCGATTATTGGACGCGAACTGTCGCAGGACAGAAGCCTTGTTGAATGGCTTATTTCAAATCGGGGCGGTGCGATAAAGGGCTTCAGGAATGCAATCTATTCAGGCCTTACTACGGTCGCGATAGCAGAAATCGTACGAAAAATCGTTTCTGAGCATGCCGACCTAACCGGGCTATATCATCTTTCTTCCCGGCCGATCGACAAATATACGCTTTTGTCGTTGATCAATGATATCGCGAAACTTGGCATTTCGATTGCTCCTGACGCCGATTTTTCAATTGATCGAAGCCTGAATTCGGACAAACTATCGGGAGAAACCGGGATTTCAGCTCCGGATTGGTTGTCGATGGTGGAAGCAATGGTTGCGGAATTTGAAGTTTATGAACGATGGAGGACAATGTCATTTTAGAAGGCAAACGCATTTTGGTAACCGGTGGCACCGGGTCACTCGGCAAGTCTCTGGTGAGAAGGATCCTTTCCGGAGTGTATGGCCGGCCTGAGTCGGTCACCGTTTATTCACGAGACGAAGCCAAGCAGCATTACATGCGTCTCGACTATCTTCAAAAAGGCGCGGCTACCGATGACGTGATTTACCGCAATTCGAAGGATCTTCTTAGATTCATTATCGGCGATGTGCGCGATTATCCCGCGCTTGCCGCAGCTATTCGGAACGCCGATATAGTCTTTAACGCCGCGGCGCTGAAGCAGGTCCCATCTTGCGAGTATTTCCCGTACGAGGCCGTACAAACCAATGTCGAGGGCGCCCGAAATATCGTAAGGGCGATCAGGGAAAACAAGCTTCCTGTCGAGGCCGTATTGGGGATTTCCACCGACAAGGCGTGCAAGCCGATCAATGTGATGGGCATGACCAAAGCGTTGCAGGAGAGAATCTTTATTGAGGCCAATCGGGATTGCGAGGGCACCAGATTCAATTGCGTAAGATACGGAAACGTAATCGCTTCAAGAGGTTCGATAATACCGTTGTTCGTTGAACAAGTTTCCAAGGGGCAAAACCTGACGGTTACGATGCCGGAGATGACCAGATTCCTTTTGAGCCTCGAACGTGCGGTGGACACCGTCATGGCCGCCCTGATAGAGGGAGACAGGGGAGAGACGTATGTTCCCAAAGTCAAAGCGGCAAAAATTACGGATCTTGCAAAAGCGTTGATCGGCGATCGCGATCTCGAAATTGAATTCACGGGTATCAGACCTGGCGAGAAAATACATGAAATCATGGTTTCGGAAGAGGAATGTTTCCGAACAATCGAACGTGGCGATTATTATGTAATACTTCCTGTATTACCTGAACTTCGCGGCGAAAACGAAGTTAAACCAGCACTCGAATTTGAGTATTCGTCCAAAGACGACAACATCGCCATCGACGAACTCAGAGAGCTATTGGCAGACGCCGACGGTGAAATTCGAGAATTCCTGAGATAAGCGAATTATGAAGTTGATGACAGTTTTCGGGACCCGTCCCGAAATCATCCGTTTGAGCCTGATCATGAAGAAGCTTGATGGCCTCTGCGATCACGTGACGGTGCACACGGGACAGAATTACGACAAAGGATTGAGCGACATTTTCCTTGATCAACTTGGCGTACGCGAACCGAATGAGCATATGGGGGTTCGCGAGGGCGGTTTTGGAGCCCAAATCGGCAAGATACTGGCGACTTTTGAATCGCTCGTCCAGAAACATGTTCCGGATCGTCTCCTTTTGCTGGGCGACACGAACAGCGCGCTCACGGCGATTATCGCAGCGCGGATGGGAATCCCTGTATTCCATATGGAAGCCGGCAACAGATGCTTTGACGATCGTGTTCCGGAAGAGGTCAACAGGAGAATCATCGATCATTCTTCAACGATTCTCATGCCGTACACGTCACGAAGCCGTGACAATCTGGTTGACGAAGGAATCCCTCGGGAGAGGATCTTTGTAACCGGAAACCCGATTTTGGAAGTTATCAATGGTTTTGGCGATGCGATTGATGGTGCTGCAAGTTTGGAAGACAATGCGGTGCGTTCGGGCGAATACTTCCTTGTAACGCTGCATCGATCAGAAAACGTCGATACCGAAGAACGTCTGCGGGGAATTTTGAAGGGCCTTTCCGGCGTTGCTGCGCATTATCAGATGCCGGTTCTTGTTAGCGTGCACCCCAGAACAGCTTCCAAAATGGCGGCGTTTGGTATCGAGAAGGATTCTGAACTTCTAAAGTTTCTGTCTCCGCTTGGTTTCTTTGATTTTGTGAAATTGGAAAAGAACGCCTTTGCCGTCATGACCGATAGCGGCACGGTTCAGGAAGAATGCGCGATATTTGGTATTCCGAATGTGACGCTTAGGGATGTAACGGAAAGACCGGAAACGCTTGAATGCGGCAGCAACATCCTTAGCGGCGGCGATCCGGCTTCAATCCTCGACTCCGTTAAGATAGCCGTATCTTCACGCGGCACGTGGTCGGCGCCTGCTGAATACCTTGCAGAAAATGTTTCTGAAACCGTCGTTAAAATCGTTTTGGGACATACAAGCATAAGAAAACATTGGAGTTAACCGCAACTGGCTATTGCAGTGGAAAAAGTCCCTAAGAAAAAGCTGTGGATCGTCACCGAACTGTATTATCCGGAAATGACGTCCACGGGGTACTACCTAACGAAAATAGCCGAGGGTTTGGCGGGTGAATTCGACGTCGCCGTGCTTTGCGGCCAGCCGAACTACTCGGCCAAAGGAACTTTGGCTCCCCGCAAGGAAGTTCGAAGCGATGTTGAGATAAACAGGGTGTTCGGAACACGCTTGGACAAGAACGTGATTCCTTACAGGATTCTGAACATGCTTACCCTTGGCCTAAGCGTCTTTTTTAGGTCGTTGTGGAGTTTTAGGAAAGGGGATCAGGTGTTGGTCGTAACTACGCCTCCTTTGATGCCGTTCCTGACCTGGATCGCATCGAGAATAAAGCGGTCCGAACACGTACTATTGATCCACGACAATTATCCGGAGATTCTTTATGCAGTAGGGAAACTTGTGGAACGCTCGGTCACTTCAAAATTGCTGGAGTTTGCGAGTACGAAACTTGTCGCCTCCGCTGACCGCATCATTCTTGTCGGGCGAGACATGAAAGAAAGAATCGAGAATCGACGAGGGAACTTGGATTCCGTGTTTGTTGTCCCGAATTGGGCCGAGCTAGAAACGGTTCGGCCGATTGAAAAGTCTTTAACTGATACTGCCAAGACCCTCAATCTGGAGAACAAACTCGTATTCTTGTACGCGGGGAACTTTGGCCATCCAAACGACATCGAAACGATTTTGAATGCCTCGAAAACACTTGATAAAATAGCTGTAACTGTTGTATTTATGTTTCTTGGCGCTGGAGTTAAACTAGATTCTCTAAAGTCTTACATTAAGTTAAATGATCTCCAAAACGTAGTCGTGGAACCGCCCCGACCGAGGACTGAGCAACCTGATTTTCTAAATTCCTGCGATATAGGAATCGTGTCTCTGGTTCCAAAGATGAAAGGAGTTTCAATGCCTAGCAGGACTTACAATCTCCTCGCTGCCGGAAAGCCGATTTTGGCGATTTGCGAGCCCGGATCTGAGGTAGCGATGGTGGTTGAGGAAGAAGAAGCCGGATGGGTCGTACGCCCCGGGGATGTGAACGGAATGGTTCGGCTCATCGAAGATATCGCAAATGGAGTTTACGATCTTGGCAAGATGGGTAGAAATGCGAGGAAGGCCGCGGTCAGGAAATATGACTTGGATTCGGCCTTGCGAGGCTACCGCCGGGCTCTTGGGGGCGTTGAATCGGATTGAAGGTACTGGTCGCAGGTTCAAGCGGGTTTCTCGGCTCGGAAGTTGTCCGGTTGTTTCGTGCGGACGGTCATCACGTACATGAGATGACTCGCACCCGTTCAAAGGATGAGATTTCCGCGGGATTCGCGTTGGGGAAATTCCCCGAAATACAGGAATTTCGGCCGGAAATCGTGATCAACTGCGCCGGCATTGCGCATAGACGATCCGATGTTTCCTACGATGAGTTTTACACGGGCAACGTGGAATTTCCCCGGTCGCTTGCAAAATTCTCTGTTGACGCGGGATGCCGGCATTTTATCCACGTGAGCTCGGTGAGCGTTTATGGAACGAATGGTTCTGGTAGAGCGTTCGTGGAAAGCGATCCCTGCAACCCGGTTGGCGATTATGCCCGAAGCAAATTTGAGGGTGAGTTGGCTTTGTCCGAGGAACTTGAAGGAAAAGACTTGTGTTTGTCGATTCTAAGACCGGCGACCATTCTTGGAGAGGGGGACCCCGGAAACATCGCGCGATTGATCAGGATGATTCGTGACCGGAGGTTCATCTTTCTTGGTAAAGGTCAAAACGAAAAGAGCTTGATTTGGAAGAGCGATGTTGCGCTCACGATGCTTGAACTTGCGCGTGAGGATCAAAATGGTCGCATTGTTTTGAATATAACCAACGATTCGATCAAGGTCGCAGACTTGGTTGAAACGATATGCAGCGAAATGGGTCGCGACAGGCCATTGCGGATACCATTTCCAAACACCTTGGCGGGATTATTGCGAAAAACCGGAACCGGATTCGGGAAAGCGATCGGAACCTGGTTTTCAGATGAGAGATTTTCGAATGAGAAGCTGAAGGAAGTGCGTTCGCCTGAGGTGAATCCCGCGGAGGCCATTAAGAGGGAAGTTAGATGGATTCTTAACGAGGGATGATTTTTCTATTTGTTTTTATTTTGGTTTTTCTTGTCTCGTGGCTTGCGGTGGGCGCATTTTGCAAGTTCAGCGGGCATTGGAACATGCTTGATGTTCCAAATGACAGGAGTTCCCACGAAACCCCGACACCGGTTGGCGCGGGAGTAGTGTTTGTCTCGCTTTCGCTATTGATTGCCACCGCCTTTGAACTCTATTTTTATGGCACCTTGAGACTTTGGCCGTTTTACGCGGGAGGAACGGCGATCGCGATCGTCTCGTGGGTGGACGACCGACGCCCGCTCTCTCCTTTTTTTCGCATCCTCATACATGTCGCGGCAGCCGCGGTTTGCGTTTGGAATTTTGTTGGATTCTCGACCGTGCCGTCTACGATATCGCCTTGGATTTATACATTTTTGCTCATTTTGAGTGTTCTCTGGGTCGTGTGGATTACGAACGCCTTCAATTTCATGGATGGAATCGATGGTATTGCCGGTCTGCAGGGAATAGTCGGATTGGGGGTTTGGGGCTTTCTCGGATATCAGTTCGGCGCGATCGATGTTTGGGTAGTCTCGGTGGTCTCGATAGCGGGTGTTGCCGGATTTCTTGTGCACAATTGGCCTCCGGCAAGAGTGTTTATGGGCGACGTCGGAAGCGCGTTCTTGGGTTTTACATTTGGAGTGCTCCCGCTAATTTCACTCAGCCGATTCGCCAGAGAAGGCGAGATTTGGATCCCATACATCGCGGTTGGTGCGGTGTGGCCGTTCGTCGCAGACAGCGTACTAACATTCCTGCGGAGATTGATTTCGTTGGAAAGGGTTTGGGAACCTCATCGAACGCATATCTATCAAGTCTTGGTTAAACAGGGATCCGAACACCTAACCGTAACTATAATTTACGGGAGTCTGGCACTTGTTTCCGGAATCATTACAATCGTCGCCTCAATAGGTTCTTCGCCAGCTATCGCCGTGATCGGTTTCGTAATCGTCGCGACTCTCGTTACATTTCTCCCAAGAATCGCGCGCCGATTGACCTAAAGCGCTATTATTGCTATATTTTTTCAGATCTCCCCCGGTTGGGAACCCTGCCGGTTCCCGTGTCTCCAAATCTTAAAACATCCATTGGCAGCTCATAATTTCTCGTTTTCATCTTTCGGTATTGGTATTGAACTCAAGACGGATACGTCCGAATTGTTGGAAGGAATTGAACAGAGGATTAGAGCGGTCTTTAGGGGAAATTACGAGATAGTCGACCGTGTCCGAGTCGACCACCAGATCGAACTAGTGTCCGATATTGATGGTGGCCACCAATTGAAAATCGAAGGCAAATCGGTTCTCAAGACATCCGATAAAGTAGGGCTCGTTGATTACACCCTTACCAAAATCCGGGTGATAGTTGCCGAGAATGCTGAAAACTGTGTTTTCGTGCATGCCGGAGCCTTGGAAAAGAATGGCGGCGCGCTTTTGTTGCCGGGAAACAGCTTTGCCGGGAAAACGACACTCACGGTTGAGCTATTGAAAAGGGGATTCCGTTATCTTTCGGATGAATATGGGGTAATTGGTCCCAATGGGAATGTTGCCGCTTTCGCAAAACCGATTTCACTCAGGGATGGCGGAAGAACGCAGATTGACCGGACACCTGAGGAATTGGGATTCGATGTTTCGGTTGGCGCAAGCCATGTCGGGGCAGTCATCTTCTTGAATTATGAGCCCAACACGACGTTTTACGCGCAAAAGATTTCGAAAGGCAGTGCTATTTTGAGTTTGCTCGAACACGCGCTTCCAATACGCAGCAGACCGGAATTTACATTGAAAACACTTTCAGCCATCCCTTCTAGCGCAACCTTCCTTAATGGAAAAAGAGGGGACGCCCGGGAAGCCGCAGATCAAATTGAAAAGCTCCTGGATTGCTAAGGCTAGATCGAAATTGGAGAGATTTTATGGAACAAAAACCGCTCGCACGCAAGACCGGACTGGTCACTCAGGAAATGCCCGATGAACTCCTGATTTACGATATGGGGTCGAAAAAGGCGCATTGCTTGAATTCGACTGCCGCATTCGTTTGGAATTCCTGTGACGGCAATACCTCGATTGATGATATTGCTTCTAGCTTGGAGCGAATGACGGGAAAATCCGTTCAAAAGGATATCGTCGTTCTGGCTCTTGAAGAGCTGTCCAAGAATAACCTTCTTGACGGGGAAGACATCGGCCTGCCATCGGGCATGTCACGGCGTGAAGTTCTCAGAAGAGTCGGGATTGCCGCGGCAGTGGCGATTCCTGTTGTTGCTTCGTTGGCGGTACCATCGAATGTGATGGCGGCGACGTCGGGAGTGGCACCTGGCGGTCCATGTGTCGATCCCGTCGATTGTCAATCTGGAGCCTGTCTCGGTTCGCCGGGTACGTGTCTCTAGGTTGCCTTGCCCAAATTTCGCTCTTTGGGCGTCCTTCGTTTCGGATCGATGAAGAATACGCATAAATGCGCTCTACTAATTTCCGCCGTTCGGGCCGCGGAAACGGAGATTGCGATTGGCAAACTCCTGTCGCAAGGTATCCGCTGTTTGCTTGTAAAAGGAATTTCCCACTCCCGTTTCTACCCAAGCCACATCGTACGCGAATCGTATGACGTCGATATCGCAGTACATCCGGAAGATTTTGAACTAGCAAAAAGACTCGAAGACGAGGGAGCGTTTGCACCGTTGTTGATCGATTTGCACCGCGGACTTGGTAATTTGGATCGTGAAAGATTCGACGAAGTATTCGAGAACGCGGAATCGATGTCGATCGGCAATCGAAGCGTGATGGTTCCAAAACTCGAGGATTGCCTTCGAATTGCAATCCGGCATTGGGTTGCCGATGGAGGGAGGCACCGCCACCGGTTGGACGACATTGCCTACATGATCAGCGCCGCCAAGGCCTCATTCGATTTTGATTATTTCCTAAAGAAAGGTGAGAGTTTGGAATTTTTTGCCATTCCGATTCTTTGCGCCCATCGCTATTCGCAGGTCGAATTCGACATTCCGGAGTGGATCCCTGCGGGTCTTGAGTTACCGATTTCGTTAACGGGAAAGCTGGAAGATGTTTGGAATTCCACCCTAAGTTACAAATCCCTTGCCTCCTCAAAAAGGTCGCTTCGCGAATTGGGCAGACAGGTAAGGCTCCGAAGCAGACTCTTCCCGATAATGTCCCTTGCTCCCGACAATTGCGATGGCCGCTTTACGGGTTCAAACTACACGTTATTCGGATTCGCCCAATCAAGAGGACTCGTCGCTGGTGCCGGCTTTTTGAAAGAGCTCAGGAACAGGCTCGGGATTTAGAGATGCACGGCTCTTACACCCTTCTCACTGATTTCACTGGCCAAACCGCCCAATTCGCTGTTGCGATTGATGGGAGCATCGAATTCCGTTGGGAAGTTGAGGCCGGTTTGCAGGTATCTGCGGAATTTCTTCCCAAACTCGATCGCGAACTTCGGAGCAGGGGGATTTCGGTTGGAAATCTAACCGAGCTTGTGACGGTTTCGGGGCCCGGAAGCTATACGGGGCTAAGGGTCGGAATTGCGTCTCTTCTCGGCCTTTCGGCGGCAACCAAAGCATTGGTTTCGGGATTCACCATCCCAGAGATCTTCTTTGGCCGAAAAAACGTTTCGGATAACGCGATTCTTGTACTGCCAGCTCCCGGTAGAAACCGGTTTTTTCTCTTTCCAAGAACTTGGAGGAATTTCAAGATTGTCGGAGTTTCCGAGTTTAATGCTTCCGAATTCGCAAATTGTGAGTTTTTCTCCTGGCAGAATTTGTCGGAAGGCGCCGATTTTTTGGGCCACGTAGCAAATATCGAGTACGACTCACTGGAAGCATTGCTCGAAATGCAAGCTTGTGCAAGACAAAATGGGACGCTGATAGACAGAGGGGTGGAACCATTTTATGGAACCGAATTCGGATCCGGTTGAAGCAAGCACTTCGGGTATCTACGTTGCTCAGGCGCGGCTTGTGGATATCGAAGCGATAGGAAAGCTTTCTCATTGTCGGGGCCTCGCCGAATGGTCAAACGATTCGTACGCCGACGCAATTGAATCAAAATATTATGAATTGCTCGCTGCGTTTGATAGAGGGATCGTGGTTGGATTCATATTGACCCGTTTGCTCGGAAATGGTCTTGGTGATCTCTCGCGCATGCTCGAGGTCGTTGATGCCGATGGTAGAAGCGAATCGATGGAGACAAGAAAGGTAACTACTTGTTATGAGTTTGAAATATGCAATATCGCGGTTGCGGAGGAGATCGAAGGAAGAGGCCTTGGTAAACTTCTTCTGGATTCGGCCTGTTTCAAGTCCATCGGAGGCAGTCGCGGAGTCGTGTATCTCGAAGCTCGGGTGTCAAACAAAAGAGCGATCGAGTTTTACACCCGCAACGGTTTCCAAATCGATGGCATTCGAAAAAACTATTACAAGAATCCGTTGGAAGACGCGATACTGATGACGCTTAAAATCGAGCAAAATTACGAACCTCAGCTTCATAAACCTTAGGCGTGGACTGCGCGCTTGAACCGATTTTCAGCCATCAATGCCGGACAACTCGCCTTCAAAATGGGCAAATCCACTTCCGTTTTACCGATTCTCTTGCGCAAATCAATCGGGCTGATATAAACTGTTTACAGCTTTTTAATCCGGATTTGATGTACGGAAATCCGGCAAGCTCTTTAACATTTTAACCCTGAAAAGGAAGGAAGGACACGTTATGGATATTGCAGCGACGGAGTCGGTAAAAGAAGAGTTGTTACGGCAGAGTCAAACATTTCGCGATTTGGTTCATCAGCATGAGACATATGAAAAGCGATTGGGTGAACTTGCCGAACTTACATTTCCGAACGAGGATGAACAACTCGAAGAACTCAATATCAAAAAGTTAAAGTTGAATGTTAAAGATGAGATTTATGCAATGATCAACGATTATTCTGGGTCTCACTAGGATGGAAAAGAGGGTCGCGGTTTGCGACCCTCTTTTACTTTTTCTCACATCTCTCATCAGAGATTTTCAAGATCGAATTTTCCAAGGGAAGAACGATCCCGGTTTTCAATGCAACAGGAGGTCCGGAAAAGGTATCGCCGGTTGCGAATTTGTTTACAAGCGCACCCGACGCGAGGTCGAGGAGTACAGCTGTGTCGCTTCCTGTAGTCAGATAGACCGCGATTCCGCTGGAAAGCCGGTCGCTTCCGATTATCCGCCCGGCGAGTTTTCGTTTCCAAATTTTTCTCCCGCTTTTGGCATCAACCCCATATACAAAATTGTCGTTTGATGCGGCCACTATCATGTCGCCATAGATCTCGAGAGACGAAATTCCACCGCCCATTTTGGTTTTCCAAATCGGCTCCAGGTCACCTCCAAGCGCACGCAGGTTCCCTCGAACATCACCAACAGCAAACGAATCGTCATCCAAAGCAACGATTGATTGGGGCACTCCGCCCGTATTCCGCTGACTAAGGATCGAGCCATCCGCCCCGGACAAAACGACAAGCGAATTCCCCTTGGTTCCTACAACAACTTTCTTCTCCTGGAATGCGAAGGCCGTTACTTGAATCCCCAATTCACGCTTCCAACGAATCGCGCCGGACGAATCAAGCCCGACCAACACACCAGTTTCACGTTCCATTAGAATCGGACTATCCGCCTCCCCGTGAATCTCAACGTCCGCACCGAGGGCTTTGTTGTTTGCCGGGAAGGGAACCCCCGTACTGGCTTCGACAATCCTGAAAATCGACTGTTCACCTGTGTCTTGATCACCAAAATAAGAGGCAATCCAAAGCCGGGAACCGAGAATTCTCACCTGGCCACCTAAATTTCCAAGCAAATCCGATTCCCATCTTATCTGCCCATCACTTTGGGAAAGGGCGAGAACCGAGTCAGGGGCCTTTAATACAAAAATGGAATCGTTATCGGACGCGATTTGAGATTTGAGAAGTTCGCCGGTTTCAGTTTGCCAGCAACGACCAAGCGGGGATTTCCAGTCGATATCGTTGGCGAGCGCGCCGCCGACGGCAACAGACGACAAAACCAAGACGGCCAAAACCTTTCTCAGTAAAAAATTGAATTTTTGTTTATAAGGGAATAGAATTGCTCTCATCCAATTTACGTCCGGCCCGTTCCAATTTTTCAGATGAGTTGGAAATCTCAAACGGTTCGCCGGCACTTTGGGGAAAGTTAAATGTCATTCAATAAAATAATTCTCGTTGGGAATCTCGGCCGGGATCCCGAACTGCGGTACACTCCTCAAGGTACAGCGGTATGCAGCTTCTCGATGGCCACTAACGAAAGGCGTCGTGACAGCAACGGCGAATTCAAGGAATTCGCCACCTGGTTCAAAGTCACCCTTTGGGGCAAACAAGCCGAAACGGCCTCAAAATATCTGAGCAAGGGCAAACCGATCTACATCGAAGGTCGTTTGAAACTCGAGGAATGGACCGATCGCGAAGGCAATCCTCGTCAAACGCTTGAAGTCAACGCTTCCGACATGCAATTTATTGGAAGCAGGAATGACGATATGTCGTTTGCAGCTTCAGGGAATGCCAATGAATTCGGTTCTGCTCCTCAATCCTCCGATCAAGGCGATAGCGGAAGCGGCCCGGAAGAAGACGATATCCCATTCTAAATCGCACCTATCGGGTCATGGCCCGGCTTTCGGCCGTGACCCATTCCCCCATCCTTCGAAACTTGTCGTATCGCTCCTTCAATCGGGCCTTCTGATCCATCGCATTTAGTTCCCGCAACGTTTTAACGAGCTGATTCTTCAATTCCAATGTTGTAGGGTGCAATTCCTGGCCCTCTTCGGTAAACACCCAGTCGTCGGACTCCGATACGATCCCGTCAATAATTCCCAACGACTCCAAATGCGAGGCCGTCAAGCGCAACCCTTCCGCGGCTTTGTCTGACTGAGCGGCGTCTTTCCAGAGTATTGCGGCGCAACCTTCGGGGGTGATTACCGAATACACTGCGTTTTCCATCATAAAGACCCTATCCCCGATACCAATAGCGAGCGCGCCGCCCGAGCCGCCTTCGCCGATCACTACGACAATCGTTGGAACGGTCAGCTTCATCATTTCGCGCAAGTTATAGGCAATCGCCTCCGCTTGACCGCGTTCTTCGGCATCAATTCCGGGATACGCACCCGGAGTATCAACAAAGGTGATTATCGGGCGCGAAAATTTTTCCGCGATTTTCATAACCCTAATAGCTTTGCGATATCCTTCCGGTTTTGGCATCCCAAAGTTTCGATAGCGACGTTGGGTTATGTCCCTTCCTTTTTGCTGCCCGATCAGGGTGACTTCCATACCATCCAAACGCCCGAATCCGCACACAAGAGCGGGGTCGTCGGCGTAGCGTCGATCACCGTGGACTTCTACAAACTCTTCGAAAATCCCCTCAAACAGATCAAGCGCGTAAGGACGATCCGGATGGCGCGCCTTCTTGACCCGATCCATAGCAGTCAACTGTTCATTTTCCATAGGCTTAAAAACCGCTTTCTACATCGAAACCTTATCATTTCGTGTTATCAAAATGCATCTCCTTGAAGCGGATTAGGCGGCCGTTTCCCATATCGGGTCGAGTCCCAAGTCGTTGAGCCGTTTATCCATCTCGGACGATCCGCGTACACGCACCGGTCCCGCCTTTATTTTTACTGTAAGTTCGTCATCGGGTATATCGACCTCAAAGTACACTTCGCACATCCCGCTTGAGGAACCCAAAATATCCCAAACAGTGCCGAGCTTTGCCTCATCCAGCCCGTTTGATCCCGATAAACGAAGAGTTAGCGACCGCGCGGTACGTAGCGTACTTTCAGAGAGCGATGTCAGTTCCGCGGCGATCAACGTTAGCTCTCCCCCCTCGTTTGATTCGACTTTTCCTGTGACAATCAAAAGTTCGTCTTCTTTGGCCAAAGAAGCGAATTGTTCGAATGCCTCCGACCAAAGCAGGCATTTTGCTCCAGCACTCTTGTCCTCGAGGCGAAAGATGCAAAACCGATTGCCTTTCTTGCTATGCCTAACCTGACTTGAGGTGACGATACCGGCGACCGAGATTTGGGCTCCTGGAGCGACCTCTGAGAAGTCGGCCAATGCCCCGATGTTCATCTCCTTCAGAACCTCCTCGTAGCTGTCCAACGGATGACTCGAAAGATAAAAACCGACGGCGTCTTTCTCCAATTGCGACAGCTCCCATCTCGTATAGGGCTTCGCCTCCGGCAATTGGATTGATTCACCGGATTCATTTTCAGAAATCTCGCCAAATAGATCTGCCTGCCCCATGTTCCGATCGGCCCAGATCCTTTGCGCGAACGAGATCGCACCCGGAATGCTCGCCATTAGCCGTGCCCGCCACGCTGCGGCGTGGCCCTTGGACTGATCGGGATCAAGCGTATCAAAGGCACCCGCCGAAATCAGGCTCTCGAGCGTTCGCTTGTTGAGAGCCTTCTGATCGACACGGGAAACAAAATCGTAAATGGATTCGAATCTTCCACCTTCCCGACGTGAATCGACTATCGCCTCGACACTTGCCGAACCAAGTCCCTTGATCGCCGTCAATCCGAATCTTACCGCCGTTTCCCCAGGCGTAAAACCGGCCTCGCTTTCATTGACATCGGGCGGCAACAATTCAACCCCCGATCCCCGCATTTCCGAAGTGTATTTGTAAATTTTCGCCGTATCATCGGCTTCACTCGAAAGAACCGAAGCGTAAAAATAGCTTGGATAATGAGCCTTCAGATACCCGGTTTGATAAGCAACATAGGCATACGCGACGCTATGACTGCGGTTAAACCCGTAGTCGGCAAACTGCGCCATGAGGTTGAATATCTCCTCCGCCTTTTCTCTTTTTATCCCGCGTTCGACCGCGCCTTCGACAAACCTTTCCGAATGAACGGCCATTTCCTCACGTTTTTTCTTGCCCATCGCGCGGCGCATCATATCGGCTTCACCGAGACTGTACCCGGCAAGTTTCTGCGCAAGCTGCATGATCTGTTCCTGGTAAACGAGGATTCCGAAGGTGTTCCTCAATATATCTTCCATTTCAGGAACGATGTATTTGACGGGCTTTTCGCCTCTGTGACGCGCGATGAAATCGTCGACCATCCCTCCATCGAGCGGACCCGGGCGATAAAGAGCATTCAACGCGGATAGGTCCTCAAGCCTTTTTGGGCCCAATCGACGGCAAATTTCCTGCATGCCGCTTGATTCAAACTGGAAAATCGCCTCGGTCCGCCCCTCGGCGAAAAGCCGCATCGTATCTTCATCGGTAAGCGAAACCTTGCTCCAGTCGATCTCGATTCCTTTCCTTTCCTTCAAATGATCAAGGCAGTCGCTGATGATTGTCAGTGTCGTTAAAGCGAGAAAGTCCATCTTGAGAAGACCGACTTTCTCCAGATCGCCCATAGGAAACTGGCTTGTTATTTCCTCGTTTCTGCTCGACACGGCAATCGGAACGAGTTCGTACAAAGGCCTCGGAGCGATTACGACACCTGCCGCATGCACCGAAGTGTGCCGCGAACAGCCCTCTACCCTCCGCGCCAAATCGACAAGCTCTTTAACGTTGGGATCACTCTTGATCAAACCGCGAAGCTCCTCGACTTGTTCGATCGCCTGTTCGATCGAAACATTTCGGCCCCGGACCGGCGGCGGAATCAGTTTTGCGATCTTCTCAACATCCGAGAACTGCATATTGAGCGCTCGTCCAACGTCCTTGATCGCGGCCTTTGAGGCCATCGTTCCGAAGGTGATGATCTGGCATACGGAATCCGAACCGTAGAAATTGCTTACATGTTCGATTACCTCACCGCGACCGCGAACGCAGAAATCAATATCGATATCGGGCATCGAAATGCGTTCGGGATTTAGAAATCTCTCGAACAGCAGATCATATTGGATTGGGTCGATATCGGTAATCTTCATGCAGTACGCAACCAGCGAACCGGCGGCGGAACCGCGACCGGGTCCGACGGGAATCCCCTTGTCCCTCGCGTACTTCATGAAATCCCAAACGATCAAAAAGTATCCGGGAAATCCCATTTTCTTGATGATGTCGATTTCAATAGCAATCCGTTCGCGGTAATTTTCAAGCGGATACTTGAGTTCGCCGGCCTCTGCCCAGTTATCCCAGACCTCTCGTTTGCGCTCCTCAAATCCTTCCCAAATTACATGTTCGAAGTATTCGTCGATCGTACTGATACCGGAATCAGGCGGGATCGGATAAACGGGGAGTTGAAGGTTGTCCTTCATCTTTAACTCGACATCGCATCGCTTTGCGATCTCGACCGTTCGGCTCAACGCATCGGGAAGATCCTTGCCGAACAAATCCCACATCTCCTCCTTCGACTTCAAATAGTATTGATCGCTTCCGAATCTTCTTCTTGTGCCGTCATTGATCGTTTTGCCGTCTCCGATGCACATCAGAATCTCATGCGCTTGTGCGTCATCGGCCGAGAGGTAGTGAACATCGTTTGTCGCGACAAGCGGGATATCTGTCTCTTTTGACAGCTTAATCAGTTGCTCCGCCACATCTTTCTCGGCTTCGATCCCGTGATCCTGTATTTCCAGGAAAAAATTATGCTTCCCGAGCATGTCACGAAACAGCACCGCATTCTCTACCGCCTTTTGGTATTGGCCGGTGTTTAGAAAATGCGAAACCGGCCCCTGCAATCCGCCGGAAAGTCCGATCAATCCCTCCGATTTTTCGGCAAGAAGACTCGCGCTGATTCTAGGTTTGTGAAAAAAGCCGTCCGTGTATGCTTTTGAGGCGAGATAGCAGAGGTTAAAGTAGCCTTCGATGGTTTCAGCGAGAAGTACGATTCCGTAATACGCGCGTTCACCGGATTTGACCGTGGGCGACTCGGTGCCAAGTTCGTCAAATGTCAGAAACGCGTCAATTCCTAGAATCGGCTTGATTTCATTTGCCAACATACTGTTGTAAAATGAAACCGCTCCGAACATGTTTCCATAGTCAGTAATGGCGCACGCGCTCATTTCCAGATCCCGCAATTTCCCAGCCAAGGGCTTTATCTTTAAGGAAGATTGAAGAAGGCTTAGATCGGTGTGGACATGGAGATGGACGAAATCATGGTTGGCGTTTAAAGACATATAGGAATCGCTCGGCTTTGTTGTGAATATATGAAAAAAGTGTATTTGGAAACATACGGATGTCAAATGAATGTGTCCGATTCCGAGCGTGTCCAAACACAATTGCGAAAAAAGGGCTATCTCATCACGGAATCCGAAGAAAATGCGGACGTGGTGTTGATAAATACGTGCTCGGTGAGAGAGAAAGCCGAGCAGAAACTTTACACTCGTGCGGGCCAGATCAAACTTAGAAAAGACGATCGAAAAGTTGTCGGAGTGATGGGTTGCGTCGCGCAACTTGAGGGCGAGAACCTCTTTTCGCGCGATCGCGGTATCGATTTCGTGATCGGTACAAAGGCTGTCGGAAGGGTGGCTGATGCCATTGAATCCGTGTTTGACGGTGAGAAGAGCCTCATCGATCTTGGAGAAAGGGAAGATGACTACGATTGGCTTCCTGATGAATCCCAACGGCATTCCCCATTCGTCGCGTTTGTTCCGATAATCGAAGGCTGCAACAAGTTTTGCACATACTGCATAGTCCCGTTTTCAAGGGGAAGGGAAAAGAGCCTTCCGGCTTCCGAGATCGTGAGACATGTTTTGCACTTAAAACGCGAAGGCGTGAGGGAAGTTCACCTTATTGGACAAAATGTAAACAGTTATCGTCCTGCCACGGATTCCGGACTCGAGTTTTTTTCCGGAAAAAGCCCGTTTGCAAAACTGCTTCGGGCCGTGGCCGCAACCGGAATGGAGAGAATCAAGTTTACAACTTCGTTTCCAAGGGATTACAACGAAGAAATCACGGAAGCGATCAACGAGCTTGAGAATCTCTGCAACTGGGTTCACCTTCCGGTCCAGTCCGGGAGCGATCGCGTTTTGGGTGCGATGAAACGCGGTCATACCGTGGAAAGTTACAAGAAGAAGATCGATTCAATCCGATCCTCACCAAGGAACATATCGCTGACAACCGATATCATCGTCGGATTCCCCGGTGAGACAGAAGAAGATTTCGAAAAGACATACGAGCTGTTCGAATACTGCAGGTACGATAGCGCCTATATCTTCAAGTACTCGCCCCGTCCTGGAACGCCTGCTGCGGAACTGGTCGATGACGTGTCCAAGGAAGAAAAAACAAGAAGATTTCTCCGGCTCGAAGCCCTCCAAAGGCGGATTCAGCAAGAATCTTTTCAAAGCGACATCGGCACCGTGCAAAAGGTGCTGGCCGAGAAGATTTCTCTAAAAAGGAAGAATCAGATGTCTGGCCATGCGACAACACACAAGGTCGTTAATTTTGTCGGCGAACCCGATTTGCTTGGTGAAATCGTGGATGTACGCATCAAGGAAGCCAAATCGAATACGCTTTTTGGTGAAATCATCTAAATTTTGTAGGATATCTTCATGCTGATCGAGGTAAAAATCGGAGCCCTGATAATGGATCCAAACAGCAACACGCCGATAGTTGTACTGAAAGGTGTGGAAACTGAAAGGATACTTCCGATTTGGGTCGGAGCTTTCGAAGCGAACGCGATCGCCTTGGAAATCGAAAAGGTCGTTCCGCAAAGACCAATGACGCATGATTTGCTAAGGAATTTCATAATTGAACTTGGGTTTGAAGTTTCAAAAATCGTAATTACAGATCTCAAGGAAAACACGTTTTACGCGCAGATCGAACTCCTAAAGGACGGAGAAATCACGTTTTTTGATTCGCGGCCGTCAGACGCAATCGCCCTGGCACTCAGATCGGATTGTCCGATTTACGTTAAGGAAGAAGTTTTTGATCTATCCGGCGAGGCTTCGGAGCCCGAAATCGAGCCGGAAATCACTGAAGAAGAATCCCCAGCTGAAGACTGGCCAGAATTATTGGACTAGTTCCACTCATCGATGATCATAGTAATCGCTAATCAAAAAGGCGGTGTTGGAAAAACAACCACCGCGATCAATCTTGCAGCCGGCTGTGCGATGCTCGGCAAGAAGGTTCTGCTTGTAGACTTGGATCCGCAAAGCAATAGTTCTTTGACTTTTCTTGATCAGCCAACCGTTAATGGAAGCGTTTACGAGCTGATGACCGAGGTTGAGCGGGAGCATTCGAATTTTGTTTATGAGACTGCCATCAAGGGTCTCGACATGATCCCGTCAAAAATAAACCTCGCGAAACTGGAATCAAAACTGGTGGGCGAGTTCGATGCGATTTTCAGATTGAAGGATCGTATGGAAGCTCTAAAGAAGGATTACGACATCATAATTTTTGACACTCCTCCGACTTTGGGTTTGATCACCGTCAACGCGTTGGTGGCGGCGAGTCACATTTTGATTCCGATTCAGTCCTCATACTTCGCGCTTGAGGGGGCCGACGATCTTTTGGAGACGATTGAAAAGGTTCGCTCGAGGCCAAATCCCAATCTCGAATTGCTCGGCGTACTTGTCACGCTTAAGGATAGGCGCACATCGCTTTCAAAGGATGTCGAGGCGCATATCCGCGAGGTTTTTGGCGAAAAAGCATTTAAGACAACCATTAGCCGCTCGGTTAGACTCGAAGAGTCACCGGCCCATAAGGAAACGATTTACACTTACGCCCCAAAATCATCAGGAGCCGTCGAATACGAAAGTTTATGCAAGGAGGTAATCGCCCGTGTCTAAAAGAGGACTGCCGACAGGCATCAAAATGAGACATGATTCCCACTACGTTGATGAAATTGCCAGAGGAAACAGAACTGTCGGCAAGATCATTGCGATTGACCAGATTTTTCCAAACCCTGAACAACCCAGGAACGAGTTTGGCGACCTTACGGAGCTTACAAGCTCGATCCGCGAGCAAGGGGTTTTGGAGCCGCTGCTGGTACAACCCAAAAACGGCAAATTCATGATCATCGCCGGTGAAAGGCGTTGGCGCGCTTCCGGAGAAGCGGGATTGACCGAATTGCCTTGCGTTGTGCTGGAAATCGACGACCACACTGTCGCCGAAATAGCTTTGGTCGAAAACCTTCAGCGCAAGGATCTTAACATCTGGGAAGTCGCCGATGGCTTGGCGGATCTTGCCACGAGGTTTGGATATACGCATGATCAGATCGCTCAGAAGATTGGAAAAAGCAGGACTTCTGTAACTGAATCACTGGCGATCGCGGGGCTCCCGGAGTCAATCAGAAGCCGTTGCAGGGACCAGAAGATAACGGCGAAATCCACACTTGTGGAAATCTCGAGGGCTTTTGACGAATCGGAAATGCATGAACTTCTGGACCGTGTGACCACCAAAAAGGGTCCAGTTGTACGTAAGGCCGTAAGGGAAGAAAAGTCCGATTCTCCAACGGGCAATGAAACTCCTTCGAAGCCGGCATCAAAAGAACACGCCGTGTTTCGATACAAATCCGATGACAATGATTTTGAGCTTGTCGTCAAACATTTCGACCGCGAAGAAGTTTCAAGAACCGATCTGTTGCGTGCATTAAAGGAAGCGTTTGACTCAATCAAAGCGGGTAATTAGACCAAAGAGCCGCACGCGTTTTGAGTTTTAATCAGAGTTTAAGGGCCTATTCCATTGAATAGGCCCTTGTTTTTGTGCTTAAAACTCAATTAAGCCGCACAACTGCCGAGTCGCCGGAAAACGAGGATTAAACATTACATAATCTTTATTATCGGACGCAATGTAAGGGTGTTTATTTTTTACAGGCGAATCGATGCGGCGCTGCTTCCCGTCCGGTGGACCGGGTCGATGCTTGATTTCTCATTGATCTTCACCGGAAATACAATCTCATCATTGTAACCTGCGTTTTCCATGGTCAATCGTTTTGCTCTCTCGAAAATGCCCCGGCCTAGATTTTCCCGACTTAATCATTCCGAATCCGGTCACATTCGCTTGGACCTGGGGTTAACTCCTCATCGTGAATCGGATCGCGTTTCATCTATCTGGCCAAACTCCCCTTGGCTATCCAGCGCATTTAAGCTGCCCTCTGTTCCTTCTGTTTGCTGAATCCTGCCGATGCCTACCGTATTTGTCCTGTCCTTTGCTCGTATTTAACCGACTCCGGCCTGCAATTCAAATTCCCAAATTGCAGTACCCAGATAGGCTCCAAACTATCGAAAACTCACCTTCTTTCTATGCCAGCCATTTACCGATGATCAGGCAATGCATACGCCTTGCCCTGGCTTTAATGCATTTCAATGCAGCTTGCTTAAGCGTACGCAAGCCTGCATTCTCGAACCCGAAACCAATGGAAACACATGATTCTAGACGCAAATCGCGCGCTATTTGGCCGCCTCCCAAGAAATTCCTTTGCATTTCGTTAGAGTTCAGCACCGAAACAACGGATCAAAGGGATTTGCCTTCACCAGTCATGAGGAAACCGGAGCGCCGGTTCGTTATCAGACGCGTTTCGAAAACAGGATGGAATATTCGCTGTTCTCTATGCTCTAAAAGCTGAAAATAAGAGACTTACATTGCTTTGTTGCGCCTTTTGCGAGCATCAACGGAGTCCATGGAGTGCGGCGATTTGGTAAAGCGGGCACCGGCAGATCCACTTCAATCCGTCGCACGGCCTCAACCCCAAACCTTCTCACGCAAGCAAGGTGGGATCATATCGATTGAGCGAGTTCCCTGCAATTTTCGGTTGCAGCGGAAGTCCAAACTATTCAAATCGATGCTGCCGTTGGAAACATGCGCCAATCCACTTCTATGGCGATGCCTTCCCTCTTTGACTCTTTTAGTGATTAGTTCTAACATTGTCGTTTTGGATAAATCTATCTGACGACCTACCGTGCAGGTATTTACAAGGAGCGAAAGTGCATTGAGTAATAAGAATTTTTTGTTTACTTCCGAGTCAGTCACAGAAGGCCATCCCGACAAGATTTCTGATCAGGTTTCGGATGCGATTCTGGATGCGATTCTGGATCAGGATCCGATGGCGCGCGTGGCCTGCGAAACGCTGGTTACGACTGGTTTGGCCGTAGTCGCCGGCGAAATCACAACTACTGCAACCGTCAATTTTCAGAAGATCATTCGCGACACGATCAATGATATCGGATACAACGACGCGTTGTTTGGCTACGATTGCAACACGATGAGTGTTTTGAACGCTCTTGGTACGCAATCCCCTGATATTGCGCAAGGCGTTGATACCGGTGGAGCCGGCGACCAGGGCCTTATGTTTGGCTTTGCTTGCAATGAAACTCCTGAATTGATGCCGATGCCGATTCAGCTCGCACACGATTTGACGCTCAAGCTTTCGGAGGTTCGAAAGAACGGTTCGCTTCCCTATCTCAGACCCGATGGAAAATCGCAGGTTTCGATCGAATACAAGGACGGCAAGCCGGTAAGGGTCGAGGCGGTGGTGATTTCTTCACAGCATTCGGACGACGTTTCCAACGAACAACTAACGAATGACGTCATGGAGAAGGTAATCAAGCCTGTCATTCCCGCCGAACTTCTTGACGAAAATACGAAGTATCACATTAATCCGACCGGAAGATTCGTTGTCGGTGGACCGATGGGCGATGCCGGCTTGACGGGCAGAAAGATCATCGTAGATACCTACGGAGGATACGCTCCGCACGGTGGCGGCGCCTTTTCCGGAAAGGATCCCACAAAGGTCGATAGATCGGCCGCCTACATGGCGCGCTATATCGCCAAAAACATCGTGGCTGCCGAGTTGGCCGATCAATGCACGGTTCAACTCGCATACGCGATCGGTGTAGCGGATCCTGTTTCGGTACTTATCGACACGCATGGAACCGGATCGGTTTCGGAGGAAGCGCTCTCGTCGATCGTACGCGAACACTTCGAATTGACTCCAAAGGGCATCATCGAAACGCTGGATCTCCGCAAACCCATATACAGGGATACAGCCGCGTATGGCCATTTCGGCCGAGAAGGTTTTTCGTGGGAGAAAACAGACAAGGCTGAAGCGCTCAAGTCCTCGGCGGCTGGAGCTGTTGCTTCCGCAAACTAGTTTTTTGATGGGCGGGACAATATCCCGCCCTAAATTTTTTAGAGGTTTTTTAATGGCACAAGAAGGATCAGTAATTCAATACGATATCAAAGACATTGGTTTGGCCGCGCATGGCAAACAGCGCATCGAGTGGGCAGACCGTGAAATGCCCGTTTTGAGGCTTATTCGCGAACGATTTCGCACCGAACGCCCGTTGGAGGGTGTAAGAATTGTCGCTTGCGCGCACATCACGACCGAAACCGCAAATCTGGCTCGTACCCTTAAAGCCGGAGGCGCGGAATCGCTTCTGATCGCGTCAAACCCGCTTTCGACGCAGGACGATGTGGCGGCGTCATTGGTCGCCGATTGGAACATCCCCGTTTTCGCGATCAAGGGCGAATCGACCGAAACCTATAACCGACACGTTCGGATTGCTTTGGATTCGAATCCAGACATCATTATCGATGATGGCTCGGACGTTGTCGCGACGATGCTCAAGGAATATCCCGAGCATGCCGACAAGATCATCGGAACCACGGAAGAAACCACCACCGGAATCGTTAGGCTTGAGGCAATGGAAAAAGCGGGAGTGATGAAGTTCCCGGCAATCGCCGTTAACAACGCTCAAACCAAGCATTTCTTTGATAACAGGTACGGAACCGGCCAATCGACTCTCGACGGAATCATCCGCGCGACAAACGTTTTGCTCGCAGGAAAGAACCTTGTAGTGGTCGGATACGGCTGGTGCGGAAAGGGTGTCGCGATGCGTGCCCGCGGACTTGGCGCGAACGTAATCGTTACTGAAGTCGATCCGATCAAGGCCGTTGAAGCCGTTATGGACGGTTTCCGCGTGCTTCCGATGGATAAAGCCGCCGAGGCCGGCGACTTCTTTGTCACCGTTACCGGAAATCGACACGTGATCGACAGACATCATTTCACGAAGATGAAAGACGGGGCGATCGTATGCAATAGCGGACACTTCGATCTTGAAATCAATCTCGAGGCGCTTCGAGAAATGTCGGAACCGGCTGCAAACCGCAGACCCTTTGTTGAAGAATACGTCAACAAGGAAACCGGTCGCAGCGTTATCGTTCTTGGCGAAGGCCGTCTGATCAATCTCGCCGCCGCTGAAGGTCACCCCGCAAGCGTTATGGATATGAGCTTCGCAAATCAGGCACTTTCTGCGGAATATCTCGTCAAGAACAAGGGATCGCTGGGTCACAAGGTTCATGTGCTTCCTGAAGAAGTCGATCAGGAAATCGCTGGACTCAAGCTAGAATCGCTCGGAATTTCGATCGATACGCTAACACCGGAAATGATCGAGTATTTGGGCAGCTGGGAAACGGGTACCTAAGAATTCACTTGAAACCATTTGAGTTAAAAAGGGAGCGTCGCAGTGACGCTCCCTTTTTTGTTTTCTTTATCGAGTTTCCGGGACACTAAGTCAGCTTTCAAGGATTGGTTCTCGAAGATTGTCGTCGAGATCTTGCCAGGAAATGCTGAACAGGGCTGAAAGACAAACATACAGTGCGAATTCTTGCTTGACAATTGCTTTTAGACGCGCATTCCCAAGAGCTATTTTCGCAATCAACCGGGACTTTTATCTGATTCTCGGTCATGTACGGATTCGTGAAACAAGGACGAGTCCGATTAGAGAGAAAATCACAAGGGGAGCGAAGACCGATAGGGCCGGATTCAAGAAACCACTTTGACCAAACTGGTCGAAAATCGTGATGGCTCCCATCAGAAGCAGCCACAATCCGGCGGCCGCCGCAATCGTACCGACACTTCCCGTCCTCTGAATCGATAACGCAAAAGGACCGGTAAACAAAACGATTACGAATGGAAGGAACAATGCTGCGTATTTTTTATATAGGGCCACAGAATACGAATGACGTTCCGCATCTGAAATCTCAGTTCCGAGTTTTTGGCTTAGATCCGCGGCGCTCAAATGGCTTGGTTTTGTGATCTCGGACTTCAGGGGATCTCCGGAAAGCGCGACTTTTCTATCTGTTAAGCGATTCTTTTCCGCACCAAAGCCTGACCACGTCAAACGCGTCGCATCAGCGGATAATACAAGCGAATTGCCCTCAGCGATCGCGCTCTTGGCCGTTATCACACTTTTGATCCTATTGTGCTCGGAATCCAGTTCGAAAAAGGAGACATTTCCGAGGAGTTTGTCCTTTTTTGCCGCAACCGGCCGGGCGAAGTTCAAATAGTAATTTTCACCGGCGATCCAGACGTTTCCCTCCTTTCTCAGAACCTCGTTTCGACTCCTGAGTTGTTCCCTGAGGCCGTCCTGCATGCGGTTTGAAAACGGCACGACCGTTTCCTGAAAAAGGAAGTTCGCTCCGCCGATCCCCAATGCAAGCACAAGCGCCGGAAACATAGCGCGGTAAACGCTGCGTCCCGCCGAAGCCCATACGACGACTTCCTTTTGACGGCTTTTGATTACAAACGCGGAAACCACCGCAACCATCACCGCCGAAGGCGCTATTTGTATGTAAATAAAAGGAATAAGGTACCCCAAATACCTTACTAGAAGGCTCACGCCGTTTGATATCGTGCCCGCGAATTTCCAATGCTCAAATGCCGTAAACAGTAGGAACATCGCTGATAAGAAGCCAAGTGTAACCGCGAAGTTTCGCAGAATGTTGACGACGATATCCCTGTCGAGAATCGCTCCTCCACGCAAGCTTGCGGTTGCACCTGAACGATCCCGCGCAAACGACATACCCGATAAGATTCGTTGTACGGTGTCGTACAAAGGCAAATCGTTGAGGTTTACCTTGTGGGAGCGCAGTAGCCAAATGACTGCCGAAATGGAAGTTGCGATTGGGAAGATTCCCGAAACATAGACCGGAATAACGCCCGTACGCGCTAACTGCTCGCCAAGCAGCGTCACCATGTAGTAGGTGATCAGGCCAAGCAAAGACAAAAGTACGCCAAAACCTCTGCCTCCTCTGTTGAATTTCGAAACCAGCGCCGCGCCGAGAATAGCGAAAAGAATCGGGGTGATCGACAGGATTATACGTCGCTGCCAGAGCAAAAGCGCCTCTGTTTTCTCAATCCCAGTTTGCTTGGACGCGAACGCCGCTAGCTCGGCAAGCCCCATTTCTTCGGGGTTTTCCTTGCTTTTTGCCAAACGCTGAACGAGCTCGCCTCTTTTCGTAAGCACCGACAACCGCACTGTACCGACATTCTCAACTGCAAATCTTCTAGAAGTATCTCCTTCGAACGAAACAATCTCCGCACCTTCGAGAACGATTTCCGAGTCGTCTCCCTTTGTCGCGATAAACCCCTCGCCGGCCGTTATCAGACGTATAAGAGACGAATCCTTTTCCTTCTGAAGCACAAAGATGTTCTTCCATTTGCCGCTTTCGATGTCGCCTGCCCGGACGAAGATCGTGAGATTGTCGATCTCGGTATTGAATACTCCGGGATCGACCGGGGATTGAAGCTTGTAAATTGCCGCCTTTAAGGCCACCTGGCGTACGACCTGTGCCGCAAACGGAACCCCCTTCAAATTGATAAACAGCGCGAACAGCGAAAGCAAAACCCCCAAAATCGCCGCCGGAAACACGATCTGAAGATTCCCGACACCCGCCGCGCGGATCGCCGTCATCTCTGAATCACCCTGCATACGGGAGAGACCGATTACAACTCCTACAAGCAATGCGATCGGACCGGTAAAGGCAATAACGTTGGGGATCAGAGCGAACGTCAGCTGCCATAACAAAACCCCGGGTAGATTCGTGTTAAATATCAAATCCGAATATCTTCCTCCCTGTTGAACAAAGAGAACGACACTGAGAAGAATCCATATAAAGAAAAAGTACGGCAAGACGGCCGACATTACGTACCTAGAAATCAATTTACCGATTCTAATCAAGACTTAAAGCACCCTCTTAGGTTGGCCATAATTGCGGTCCGGAGCCAAGTCAAGTACCGCCGAAGTCATATCCGTGATAATCGATCCAAGTTCCGCACAAGTTTCTATATTTTCCGATGCAAAATTCGAAAATCCTTTGGCGGAACCGGAAAGCGCTTTCAAAAGCATTCTCCGAACGCCCAATCCAAGCCGCCGAGCCCGCGCCCCGCAAACCTCGCAATACACACTGAAATCTATTCCAATTTTTCCCGATTCCGAATCTTCTAGTTCGCGTCCACATGATTTGCAGGTTTTCCAATCCGGCAGGAATCCACTGAGTTGAAGCAACCAAACTCCAAAATAGACGCGAATCTGTATCAGCCTTTCGGGCATTGCCACCATCGTTTGAATGGAGTGCAGTGACATGCGGTAGAGTCTGGGATTCGGCTCGCCGGCCGGAGCAAATCTCAACAGCAGATCCGCCATATCTGAAAAGACCGAATAAGCCTCGGGGTGCGATAGAAAACCAAATACCGAGCCAAGAATTTCGGTTTCGCGAATCTGTACCAACTCTCTTTCTTCCTTCTGAATGAAGGAAAGGGACACCTCGGTAAAAAGTTCCAGAGAACTTGCAAACCTGCTCTTCAAACGTTTGGCGCCCTGCGCAACGCCCCGCACGAGTCCGAATTTCTCGGTCAAAAACACAACGATACGATCAGCATCAGAAAGATTGTACTTCCTAAGAACGATCGCGTTGGTCTCTCGTAATCCCACTCTTTAGCTCGGAATAAAGTAAAAAATCCAACCCAGTATCAAACTAATCCCTACAAATTGCAGGAACGCTTTCAACCCCGCAAACACCTTTGCTTTTCCGTTACCGGTTGAAAAAAGCCCAAAGATCGCACTGATCAGGGCTGCCCCTGAAATCAAATAGAGGAAATGAATCATTCTTTTGTCTCCCGTACGATAAACAGATCCGCAACGGCCAGCAGATTCAATATTCCCGCGATTTCAAGGAATCGACCGGCGTATTCAAAAGTCGCCAACTCAGAAACGTTTGCGAATGGCGTGGCACTGATCATCCAGCTCACAACGGCACCAAGCAGGTTTCCCATTCTCGCGAAGACATTGAGGAGCACGAGGAGTCGGCTTTCGTCCCATTCAAGGTTGGGATAGTACGCTCCCCCGCCAAGCACGGCGATCAGAAACATGGTCCATACCACAAACGCGATAATGATCGCATGGTTCCATTGCCCCCTCATGGCATGCCCGGCACCGGGAAATATCCACGCTGCTATTCCCTGTAAGATTTCGTTATTCATATATCTTAATCATCGCATTAACTGTCTGCCTGCCGACCTCTAACCTGATACTTAAACCGCAACGAATCAGAATGGTTCAGCTTCAGGTATATCGAACGACCTTAGTAGAGCAAAAACTCCCTTCGATCTTCTACGAACGATTCCTCATCCGGTTTCCAATCTTCGGCTATCGCCTTAACAGGGGCATCGCTTTCGAGCTGCTCGCGCAGAACGGTGTTCCCTGCGATCACGTCAAAGGGATTCCTGTCAAATTCGTACTCGTATGGTTCCTGCTTCCATAGAAATTCCGAAGAGTAATCATTTAGAATCCGCTTGATGATCGCCAGGCCGGAAATGACCGGTTTGAATCGATTCCGATCCGTTACATGAACAAAAACGCCGCCGCAATTCTTCCCTGCAAATTTCTGGAAAGTAGGAATAAATACAACCGGTCTAAAATAGACGCCCGGCAATTCGAGTCCGTTTAGATCGTCAGCCAAACGATCCCCATCCACGTACGGCGCCCCGATCAATTCAAACGGCCTCGTTGTCCCCCTACCCTCTGAAACTTCGGTACCCTCGACAAAAACGGTTCCCGGGAATACCACAGCGGAATCAACGGTTGGCATGTTTGGCGAAGGCATTACCCAAGGTGCCGTCGTCTCGTCCTGATAAAGACTACGCTCCCAACCCTCCATGCGAACTACTTCTAAATCACAATTGATCTCAAAGGCCGAATTGAACATCATAGCCAGTTCTCCGGCGGTCATCCCGTGACGCATCGGAATCGGATATTGACCAACAAATGACTCGTGCCCGGGAAGCAACTTGCTGCCCTCAATATCGATTCCATTAATCGGATTCGGACGATCCAAAACCAAGAACTTCTTGCCGAGCGATGCACAGGCTCGCATCGAATTGGCCATCGTGTAGATGAACGTGTAAACCCTGCCGCCGATGTCCTGGAGATCAAAAAGCAACGCATCCACGTTCTCCAGCATTTTCACAGTTGGCTCGCGTACCTCACTGTATAGCGAATAAACCGGCAATCCGGTTTTCCCATCCACTGAATGACCGGATTCGATCATGTTGTCCTGAACGTCACCTCTGATTCCATGCTGCGGTCCAAACAGAGTCGTTAGATTCACAGATGGATGCTCTGCCAAAACATCGGCGGTATAGTGGAAGCTAGAGTTGACTGAAGCCTGGTTGCAAATCAGGCCGACTCTCAAGTCACCTGTAAATTGGCTTGGATTCGCCGCAAACCTGTCGATACCAACTATTACCGATTTCATAAGCTATTGTGATTCCTTAAACACACTTCTAGATTTTTGACGTCAACTCATTGCAAACACAGAGCTTGTGTTTTACTAGTGTCTCCCAATGCGTATCGTCTCCATTTGCAAACGATTCGAACAGTGGAATGCACCGTTTCAGATACTGTCCCGAGTCCTAAAATGCAGTGCTGAGGCCACGCGTTTTTAATCCCGGAATTCGCCGAAACACGAATTCCAATGATACGAACTTTGCCTATTCCTAACAAACACAGACGCCAATCTATTTGAGGATTTCACGGCAAAGAACTATATTTCAATCTATGGATCAAACTGGAAATTCTTACGGAAGAATTCGGTCTACAACGGTTCTTCTTGTCACGCGCGACAACAAGACCGCAATGGCCGGGGACGGGCAGGTCACTATGGGTGACACCGTTATCAAGTCGGATGCACGAAAGGTCCGACGAATTCACAACGACAAGGTTCTCGTAGGTTTTGCCGGCGCAACGGCCGATGCCTTTACATTGCTTACTCGGTTTGAAGCAAAGTTGGAGCAATTTCAAGGACAATTGGAAAGATCCTCGATCGAGCTTGCAAAAGACTGGCGTACCGACAAGTATTTGCGGCATTTGGAAGCGCTGATGATCGTCGCGGATAGTTCCGGGTCCTATTTGGTTACCGGAAACGGCGATGTGATCGCGCCAAGTGACGGGCTTTTGTCCGTAGGTTCGGGAAGCATGTTCGCGACTGCGGCCGCAAGAGCGCTGATGAGAAACACGGATCTTTCGGCAGCGGAAATCGCCAAGCGGTCGCTTGAGATAGCGGGCGAAATCTGCGTCTATACAAATTCCTCAATCACACTCGAAGAAATCTAATGGCTATTCAATTGGAAGGGGCGGTCGAAACGCCCGATGTACGAAAATTGGACGATCTCAGTCCTCGGCAAATCGTTGAGGAATTGGACAAATACGTCGTTGGTCAAGATGCTGCCAAAAGAGCGGTTGCAATCGCTCTCCGAAATCGCATTCGGAGGCAAAAACTCCCGCCGGAATTGGCCCGCGATGTTTTGCCGAAAAACATACTTATGATCGGTTCGACGGGTATCGGAAAAACCGAAATCGCACGAAGACTTGCGAACTTGGCGGATTCTCCGTTTATCAAAATCGAGGCTTCAAAATTTACGGAGGTCGGGTACGTCGGCCGTGATGTTGAAAGCATGGTTCGTGAATTGGCGGATGTAGCGATCGACATGACAAAACAGAAGGCTTTTGAGTCCGTACGACAAACCGCCGAAGAGATGGTCGAAACCGAGATTCTTGATCTTTTGCTTCCCAATTCGGGCGGTTATGAATCCGATTTTGAAGACAACAGCATTGATGTGATTACCGAATCTCCAAAACCCAATATCATGCGAACCAGGGAGAAGCTAAAGGAGAAGTTACGAAACGGAGAACTGGAAGACAGGGTGGTTGAGATCGAAACGCAAGATCGCTCCGGCAGGATGATCGATTTTGTCGGCGGACAGGGGCTTGACGACATGGGCGTCAATTTCGGCGACATGTTTGGGAATCTCTTCCCTTCCAAAACGGTCCGTAGAAAGATCAAGGTTTCCGACGCTAGGACTTATCTTTTGCGCGACACGCAGGAAAGCCTTATAGACATGGAAGAGATCACGCGCAACGCGATTGAAAAATGCGAAAACTCCGGGTTTATCTTCCTTGACGAGATCGACAAGATAGCCGGCCGCGAATCCGGCGGCGCAGGCCCTGAGATTTCTCGCGAAGGCGTCCAGCGCGATCTGTTGCCGATAGTCGAAGGCACCTCCGTAAACACAAGGTACGGAATGGTTAGTACGGAACATATTTTGTTTGTCGCCGCCGGTGCGTTCCACGTATCGAAACCGTCCGATCTGATACCTGAGCTCCAGGGACGTTTTCCGATTAGGGTTGAATTGGAATCGCTCACCCTGGATGGCTTCAAGCAAATCCTGACTCAGCCCAAAAACTCCCTTATCAAGCAGTATCAGGCACTCTTGCAAACTGAAGGCATCACGCTCGAATTTACTGATGAAGCGGTGCATGAACTGGCGCTTATGACTGTCGAAATAAACCGTTCCACCGAAGACATTGGCGCCCGAAGACTCCATACACTGCTCGAGAAACTGCTCGAGGAAATCAGTTTTCAGGGAGCCGAACTCGAGCAAAAACATCAGATAATCGATGCCGAATACGTACGCGCCAGGCTGGCAGGTCTGATCGAGGATCAGGATCTCAGGCAATACATACTTTAATCCGACCGTGGCAAGAGTCGCGAAGAAATGGATCCGGCAATGCTCAATTTGTGCGAACTTTTGGGAAACGGAATTTTCGGCGGCAGTTTTGTACAAGACATTCCGTTTTTGCGGAAATTCGTGGTAAGTCACCAACCTGTTTTATGTTAAACACATCTCCGGGATTTGCCCGAAAGTTCAAACAACTGCTTTGGCTCTCAATGATTGCCACATTCTTGCTTTCGGGTTGCGGCAAAAGAAAACCGCCTCAACCGCCCCTTGAACGAGTGCCTCAGCGACTTGAGATCGACGGCAGGCAGATTGGCGACCGAATCGACGTCACATGGAAAATGCCGGCCCGCAATGCGCCGGACGGCGATACATTGAAAATTACACGCATCGACGTCTATCGCCTCTCGGAACCACTCGACGACTCCCTATCGCTGACTGAGGCCGAATTCGCGTCGAGAAGCACGATGATCTCCTCGATCCAGGTTGGAGAGGACGATTTTGGTCTCAAGCAAATGACTTTCTCGGACAAATTGAACCTAATCGGACAATCCGTTCGACTCCGATACGCGTTGAGAACCGTCAATGAATCCGGCCAGAAAGCGGTTTTCTCGAACTTCTTTCTCGTCGAGCCGGTTGCGAACGTTGCCCAGTCACCCAGGGACCCACAAGCCACAGTTTCTCAGGAATCCATACAGCTCACTTGGACGCCACCGACGAAAAACCTCGATGGCACCGAACCTGCAAACATCCTCGGCTATCAGCTTTTCAGGGCCGAGGAAGGAAAACCTTTTCGAAGCCTTTTGAAGAGCCCTTCGAGGGATACGGTCTTTGAAGACCGCGATTTTGAATTTGGCAAGCGATATCGATATTTTTTGAGAACCGTATCGTTGGGTCGTAATGCCGAGAGTATCGACAGCTTTAACTCGGAAACAATCGAAGTTGTTCCAAAAGACACATTCCCGCCTGCATCACCCGAAGCGCTTACAATCGCTTCGGCGCCCAATGTGATTTCGGTTTTTTTCGCGTTCAATCTCGAACCCGATATCGCCAACTATAAAATCTATCGAAGTACGGATCGCACGGCCCCGGTCGGCGATTGGGATCTCATCGCGACTATTGCCGCGGACACAAACAGTTTCCAGGATAAATCCGTGAAAGCAGACACTTTGTATTTCTACTATGTTGTCGCGATCGATAAATTCGGAAACGTCAGCGAGCCGTCTGAGATCGTCGGGGAGACGGCATTATGAAACTCAAACGTGTAGCTGTTGAAGATAACGAGACTTATCAAAATATTGAGACGGGTGAAATCGCGGTAACCGATTCGCCGATTGGTTTTGAAAAGAGCGCGTTGGAAAATGCGGTTTGGTCTCAACCCACCGGAGCATATTCGGAAATTGAACTGGTATCTCCCTCAAAGATCGTATGCGTTGGACGAAACTACGCGGACCACGCAAAGGAACTTGGAAACGATGTTCCATCCGCCCCGCTTCTCTTCCTAAAAGCCCCGTCATCGCTTGCCTGGAATCAAAACGTTATATCCTTGCCCGAGCAATCGACGCAAGTGGAGCACGAAGGCGAGCTCGCTATCGTTATCGGACGCAAGGCCTCGAAAATGGCGGCGACCGAGGATCCGTTGAATTATGTGTTCGGTTATTGCTGCTTGAATGATGTTACCGCGCGGGATGTTCAGAGGGCGGATGTCCAATTTACAAGGGGCAAGTCATTTGACACCTTTTGCCCTATCGGACCGCATATCGAAACCGAGCTGATGCCCGCTGTACTGTCGCTTCGGGTTTACGTAAATGGTGAAATTCGCCAGTCGGGCAATACATCGGACATGATATTTGATATTCCCTATCTCATACGGTACATTTCAAACCAAATGACATTGTTGCCAGGCGATATCGTTGCGACCGGGACTCCGGCTGGAGTTTCGAAGTTGAGAAACGGCGATACCTGCACGGTCGAAATTGAGGGGATCGGCCGACTCGAAAACAAGGTCGAATAACTGGAAAAATATTTATGAAATTTTTTGTTGATACCGCAAATTTGGACGAAATCAGAGAGGCTGCATCGCTCGGCCTTCTTGATGGCGTAACCACAAACCCGTCGTTGGTAGCAAAAGAAGGCGACATCGACTTTAAGGAGCGAATCGCGGAAATTTGCGAGATCGTAAAGGGCGATGTTTCGGCGGAAGTTACGGCTCTGGATGCCGAGGGGATGCTCAGAGAAGGACGTGAACTGGCGGCAATCGCTTCAAATGTCGTGATCAAGTGCCCGCTTACGTGGGAAGGTCTAAAGGCCACCAAGGCGTTTTCAGAGGAAGGTACGAAGGTAAACGTTACGCTTTGCTTTTCCGCCTCGCAGGCGCTTTTGGCGGCAAAAGCGGGAGCGGCCTACATATCGCCATTTATCGGTCGTTTGGATGACATTTCTTTGGATGGAATGCAGTTGATTCGCGATATTGTAACGATCTACGACAACTACGGTTACGAAACCGAAGTCCTGGCAGCCAGCATCCGTCATCCGATGCATATCGTGGATTCCGCACTCGCAGGTGCGGACGTGGCAACGATTCCCTTCTCGGTTTTCAAGAAACTCGTTCAACATCCGCTTACCGACAAGGGGCTTGAAGCGTTTCTCGCGGACTGGAAAGCGAGCGGACGTTAGCTTTGAATCGAATTTGGTAAAGGCCGTTTATCAACGGCCTTTTTTAAGCTTTCGTACTCGCCAGGATCTGCTTGACCATTGCCTCAGCATCGGGAAGCGAACCCGCGCGGGCGGCGAGTTTTGATTTGAATTCGGCGTTGTGATCACCATCATCAAACAACATCTCGACCTCTCTTCTTAGCTCTTCGAGCAAATCGTTTGGAATACCGTCTTTTGCGTCAAACGACTCGTCGATTCGGACGATCAATCCTGAAATCAATCGGAGCCAGGCAAGCTCGGCGTCTTCCATCAAAAGGCCCAAAAACTGCGCGGGCGATATTCCACCGGATATTAACTCGATCTCACGTTTTTCAGCATCGATCAGAAGTTTGTGTAGATCGAGCATCTTGTTTCTCGCTTGCCAGATCCCTTCCCTTATCTCACTTTGATTCATAACGACTCCTAAACTGCATCAGCGACCACGGGCCCCTGTACAATATTTATTGCTTGATTCTACGAAATGGAGTCTTGAATTAAAAACACCGCGCAAACCACCGTATTTCACTCGCTCTCCCCAATCAAACAGCGATCGAGTGCCTTTAGTACTTGGTTTTACGTCAAATTCAAACACTCAACCCGCATCAGGAATTTCCCGTATTGCCTTTCATTTTCCACCGCGGAGCTTTAACAAGACATCGGCTGCTTAGCGTTTAATGCAACATCGCCAAAACTTAATTAGGTAGCTCAGCTTAATTTCGTTAGTATGCTAACTAAAACAAATGTTCAAAGATGAACTCCTCTTAAAGCTGGATGAAGTTGCCCTCGGGGTGCGAAAAGCGCGGGCGCAGGTCTTCGCGGAACGCGGCATCGCACCGGGTCAGGCGCGGGTTGTCGCAACGCTAATCGAGTACGGCGATCTGTCTCAAGCCGATCTCGGAAGAGTGATCGATATCGCTCCGCCCACCGTAAAGAAACTCGTGGAAAACCTGATCGGCAGCGGACTTGTTGCTACGAGACCCTCGGAGGACGATCGGCGGATCGTGATCGTATCGTTGACCGAGGCGGGGAGAAAACTCGAAAAAACTCTTGGCCAATGCTCGAGGAAACTCTGCGAAATCGTCGTCCGCGGGATGAGCGAACCGGAAATAATCATGACTGCCCTCCTACTTGCCCGTATAAACGAAAACCTTAAAACGGAATTTGATGGTGGAAGCCCGGGTTCCAATGATGGAGGGGAAATATAGAGGGGATGTATTTTTCGCGCGATTACTCCGGCCGTCCTCGATTCACATGCCGGTAGTTACAATTTTCCATTAAAACTCCCCGGCTCGAATTAATATTTTCCTCTAGAAGGCTTACAATCAGTTTATCGGAGAAAGGTTATGAAAGTTCTTTTGGCAATCGACGGCACACCGCAAAGCGATAGTGCCCTTTCGATGGTTTCGAGTCTTAATGTTGGACAGATCAGTGAGCTGCGGGTTTTCACCGTAATCGACATGGCATTGCCGATGGCGCACGACATTTATACCGGCATGATCGTCAATACCGTTGAAATTGAAAAGGCGGCTAAGGAAGGTGCGAAAAAGTCTCTTGATGATGCTGTCGCGAAATTGCGGGAAGCGATTGGCGATGATGTTGCAATTACTTCCGACATGGCAGTGGGTTCGCCCGAAAGCAGGATCGTAGAGGAAGCCGAGGAGATGAAAGCCGATCTGATTGTCGTCGGCTCCCACGGATACAATCGCTGGGAGAGGCTTCTTTTGGGATCAGTTTCCGACTCAGTGATTCATCATGCACCATGCTCGGTTATGGTCGTCCGAGATGCGACAAGTGAATAAAGTGAAACCGAATTTTACTGATACGGGGGCGGGCGTGCCAATCGTTTTCCTTCACGCGTTCCCTTTGAGCGGAGCGATGTGGGCGGATGCGGTAAAACGATCCGTCGAAGCCGGGTATCGCGCAGTCACGATCGATTATCCGGGATTTGGAAAAACCGTTGGCGAGATCGAATCGATCGAGTCGATCGCGGATGCGACGCTCGACCTTTTGCAGGAACTGGGCATAGATAAGGCGATTTTCTGCGGACTCTCGATGGGTGGATACGTATTCTTTGAGATTTTGAGGAAGCGCCCCGGAATTGTGTTGGGCGCGCTTCTTTGCGATACGACACACGAAGCGGATTCTGACTCGAAACGGTCCGAGCGATCCGCAATAGCGGCCTCGATAACCGAAGACGGTTTGCCTGATTTTAGAAAGGATTTGTTTGATTCGATGGTTTCATCGGAAATCGCCGAGGTCGCGCCCGAAAGAATCGAGCGATTGATGGAACTCTCCTCGGATGCAACCGTCGAAGGAATCCGTACCGCGCAGCTGGCGATGGGCGCCAGAAAATCATCGGAGCCTCTTCTGAGTGAGATTGATTTCCCCGCTTGTCTCATCTTCGGCCGCGATGACGCAATGCTTCCGGCCGGGACTATAATGCACGAACTGATTCCCGGATCCTCCCTCTGCATTTTGGAAGACTGCGGTCATTTTTCGGCGATTGAAGCTCCCGGGAGTTTTAACAAGATACTTACTGATTTCCTTTGTGAGAATTCCGAAAGTTGGACAAAGATGTGAGATTGTTTCCCTGAAGTTTGATGGAACCGTTCATCGGGACTGGGAGGCATTCGTTTCAGAGCACCATGACGACCGAATCGTGTTGGAGGGCGTTTTCGAGCAGGAAATCCGTCATCGCGATTTGGGGGTTATCGTACGCGGCACGCGCTCGATTGAAACATATTGGAAAACAAAATTCTATAGTCTCTTCAAGTTTTTCCAACCCGATGGAATCTTCAGAAATCTCTATGTGAACATAAATCTTCCTCCTTCATTGCATGAATCCAGAATCGAGTTTGTCGATCTCGACTTGGATGTGCTCGTTACGGAAGATGGAACCGTTAAGGTATTGGATGAGGCGGAATTTCAATCCAATTCTACGGTTTTCAAATACCCGGCCGAAGTGATCGTAAAAACTCGCGAGGCTTTGGATGAGGTTTTGGAATTGATCGAGAAGAGAGCAGAGCCTTTTCTAGTTGAGAATTTACCTTAACAAGTTATTAGCTCATCGGCCATGTGAATCGGACGTTGCCGAAAATCAAGAGTTCTATTTGAATTAAAGAGTCAATGAATATGGTCCCGGAATCAAAAGAATCAAAATTGAACAAGCTGGAAAAGCTGAAGGAAATGTCGTCCGAAGCCGAAATCGGCGGAGGCGTGGAAAGACTGGAAAAGCAACGGTCGCAAGGGAAAATGACGGCTCGCGAACGAATCGAGTACCTGTTGGATGAAGGTACATTCGAGGAGTTTGACAAGTTCGTCACGCACAGATCGAGAGACTTTGATCTCGACACGCGCCTCTATCCCGGCGATGGTGTCGTGACCGGCTATGGACTTATCGACGGAAGGCAGGTTTTCGTATTCGCGCAGGACTTCACCGTTTTTGGCGGTTCGCTTTCCGAAACGCACGCCGAGAAAATCTGTAAGGTTATGGATCTTGCGGTTAAAACGGGGTGCCCTGTTATCGGACTCAATGATTCGGGCGGCGCCCGAATCCAGGAAGGGGTCGTTTCACTCGGTGGTTACGCCGATATTTTTCTGAGAAACACGCTTGCCAGCGGAGTTGTACCGCAGATCAGTTGCATCATGGGTCCGTGCGCGGGTGGTGCTGTCTATTCGCCGGCGATAACGGATTTCAACATTATGGTGAAAGACACTTCGTACATGTTCATTACCGGTCCGGATGTTATCAAAACCGTTACGTTGGAAGAAGTTACAAAAGATGAATTGGGTGGTGCGATAACGCACAACGCAAAGTCCGGAGTCGCTCATTTCGCCGCCGAAGATGACGAGCACTGCCTTAGGCTTACCAGAGAGCTTCTCTCCTTCATTCCTCTGAACAACTTGGATGATCCACCATTCGTAGAAACAAGTGATCCGATAGATAGATGCGATGAAGCCTTGAACGATTTGGTTCCCGAATCCTCAACGCAGCCTTATGACATACGCGACATTATCGAGAAGGTGGTTGATGACGCGTATTTTTTTGAAGTTCAGGAATTCTTCGCGCCAAACATCGTGGTTGGATTCGCGAGACTGGGCGGACAATCGGTCGGAATCGTCGCAAATCAACCCGCGTATTTGGCGGGCGTACTGGATATTGACGCTTCAGTTAAAGGGGCGAGGTTTGTGAGATTTTGCGATTGTTTCAACATCCCGCTAATTACTTTTGAGGACGTTCCTGGATTCCTGCCCGGTGTAAATCAGGAGCATTTTGGAATCATAAGGCATGGTGCGAAGCTCCTGTATGCTTTCGCCGAAGCGACGGTGCCCAAAATCACGGTGATTACGCGAAAAGCCTATGGCGGCGCATACTGCGTAATGGCCTCAAAGCATATTCGAACCGATTTGAATTTTGCTTATCCGACGGCTGAGATTGCAGTAATGGGCGCCGAAGGAGCGGTCGGGATACTTTATAGAAATGAATTCAAGGAAACGACTGATGCCAAGCAACTTTTAGAGGATAAGAAGCGCGAATTTGAAGACAAGTTTGCCAACCCGTATGTCGCGGCAAAACGGGGCTTTGTCGATGAGGTGATCGAGCCGAGCCAAACCCGTCTAAAGCTTATTCGTGGATTGAGGCTTCTGAAAACGAAGCGGGATTCCAACCCGCCGAAGAAACATGGAAACATTCCTTTGTAGGTTGGATTGCTCTACTTGTGTATAGCTTTGGAATCGTCCGATAAACCGCGCTCGAAACATGCCTCTCGGAATTCTATCGATTCGCATGTCAGAAACTACGTTAGATTTGACGTTAACTGTCGGCATGCAGACAATTCGAGTGAAGCCTTATCTTTGAACAGCGGGTCGGGTATTTAAGATGCGAGGATTTTGAGCCGCAAATTGGCTATCTTTGTTTCGACACTGATTCTCGAACGATCTTCGCGGCCTCCGTGTCTGTCAATCCAGTGATGTCAACTATCAGTTGCTCTCCTGAAACTTCGCGCGTGAAATTGTTATACGCACTGTCGTAATAGCCTAGAAGATGTGTGCAGGCGCCTTCGATGTCCGCTTCTTTCAAACATGACAGGACGTCTTGCGTGCGCTTTCCGCCAAGCCTCTTTTCGATATCGCGAGTCGATTTCGCCAATTCGCTTGTTTGGGCCTTGCCATAGACTTCAACCAATTCCCGAAGGCGTTCGTCAAAACTTCTTCTGATCTCGATTGAGTCTGCGGTCTTCATGGCCGACATAAGGGAATCGGGCACCCAGCATTCTCCGATTCTTGAGCTTTCGGCCTCGATCCAGATTGTCTTTTTGAAATCGAACTCATTCAAAGTTTCGGCGATAACGTTTCCAAACTGTTGCGTTGTCGGTTGTGGATCCATTCCAAGCCCCCCAAATGAACTTCCTCGATGATTGGCGAGGCCCTCGAGATCCAGAATCTGCTCGCCAAGCCTTTCGAGTGCATGCAAAAGTCTTGTCTTCCCCGCTCCGGTAAGGCCTCGCACAACAACCAAGTGCATCGGACGCGCGACTGTTTCCAACACCCAGTTGCGATAACTCTTGTATCCGCCGCGCAAAGCGATCACTTCGAATCCGTTTTCTGAAAGCAGCCATGCCACGCTTTTGCTTCTCAAGCCACCCCGCCAGCAATGAACTCTGAGCCGTCCATTGGGCGCCAGTTCAAGTGCTTTCTCAATCAACTCAGCTCGTTTGGGATTCGCGAAATCAAAACCCATTTTGATGGCCTTGTCGCTGCCCGATCTATTGTAAACAATACCGATTTTCTGCCTTTCATCGTTCGAGAACAGTGGAAACGAGATCGCGCCCGGAATATGTCCGCGTTCGAATTCAACGGGGCTCCGAACATCAAGTATAGGGCCTTTGCCATTTTTGAAATCGGTCAATGGGGATGTGGGTCTATCCGCAAATTCTAGCATTCCAGGAAAATCAGTCGTCGGGTCGGTTTGGTTGATTCGAATCCTATCACAGGTTATGGTTCCGTAAACGGCAGAAAGGCCGACGCATTTGCGTCGGCCTTTCTCAAAATGGTGCCGAGGGCGGGACTCGAACCCGCATGGATTGCTCCACACGCCCCTCAAGCGTGCGTGTATACCAATTTCACCACCTCGGCAAAGAATTTGAATTTCTATTTCGTGTTCGATTCACTCTTTGAATCAACAGCTTCCTTATCCGAAGCTTCCTTTTTATCATCCGCCTTCGGAGCCGGTTTCGATTCAGACGTGTTGGCGTTCGTCGTGGCCGCAGAATTCGAATTCGTATTCGAATTTTTGTTTGCCGTGTTCACAGCTGAATCGCTGTTGGCATTCGCATTCGCATTCGTATTCGCGTTGGTGTTTTCAGCGGGTTTCGCGGGGTCCTTTGCCGCGTCCAAAACCGAGGTTTCCCCCGAGATCGCGGGAAGCGCTAAAAACAATGCCGAAAGCATGAAGACAGTGGCGGCCGTAATGGTCAATTTCGACAGTACCGATTGCGTTCCCCTCGGATTGAGGGCGGCACTGGAAATCCCACTTGTAAACAGCGCACCGGCGTCGGTTTTTCCAGGCTGCAGCAACACTGCCACGATCAAAACCAAGCAAGAGAGAAAGAATACGATGTACAAAAACGTTGCCAAAACAAAACTCCAATTATTTGTATTTCACAATCGAGGCGAACGATTCGGCATCCAAACTAGCACCACCGACCAATGCGCCATCAATGTCATCCTGCTTCATTAGTATGGAGACGTTATCCGGCTTCACCGACCCTCCGTACAGGATTCTGACACTTTGTGAAACATCCGATCCATGCACATCCCCCACCGATTTCCGTATGAAAGCGTGCATTTCTTGAGCCTGTTCCGGCGTGGCAGTTTTTCCAGTGCCAATCGCCCAAACAGGCTCGTAAGCGATAACTATACGTTTCATGTCCGAAACTGTCAAACCCTCCAAGCCATCGCGGAGCTGTTTTCCAACAACCGTCTGTGCGTTGCCGGATTCCCTTTCTTCAAGCGTTTCACCTACGCATGCGATCGCCGTCAAACCATGTTGAAGTGCGGATTTAACCTTTGAATTCACGCTTTGATCAGTTTCTCCAAAAAACTGTCTGCGTTCCGAATGACCAATGATTACGTGTGAACAACCTACATCGGCAAGCATATCGGCACAAACTTCGCCGGTGCGCGCCCCATGTTCGGACTCCGCGGCACAGTTTTGCCCCGCAACCGCAACATTCGAACCTACAAGCCTGTCGGCAACCGCCTTGAGTGCCGTAAAAACAGGACCTATAACAATTTCGCAGTGAGTAGCATCCGAAACCAAATCCCTAATTGACACCGCTGTGTTCACGGCCTCGGAATGCTTTTTGTACATCTTCCAGTTTCCTGCAATTATCGGCTGTCTCATCATCCCTCCACGGACTCGCTCATGTTTTCATCCAATGCTTCAATCCCCGGCAGTTTCTTGCCCGAAAGCAGTTCCAAAGTCGCTCCACCGCCGGTCGAGATATGACTGATCCGCGATGAAAGCCCTGCCTCTACAACTGCTGCGACGGAATCGCCGCCTCCTACAACCGTGAAGGCTCCGGCATCAGTTGAAGATGCCACCGCTTCCGCCACCGCTCGGGTTCCCTCATCAAACGGTTTCTCCTCAAACATCCCCATCGGGCCATTCCAGATTATCGTTTTGGCGTCTTTAAGAGCGTTGGCGAAAACGGTCGATGTTTCGGGGCCGATATCAAGCCCGACAAGCCCCGCGTTTGTAAACTCAATCGGCATCACCCTTCTCGAATTGAGCGGATCGTAGGAATCAACGACCTGATGGTCGGTAGGCAACAATAGTTCCACTCCATTGTCCCCGGCAAGTGATCTGATTTCCCGCGTCATCGGCATCATTTCGTCTTCCACGAGAGATTTGCCAATCGTAAAACCTTCCGCCCTAAGAAACGTGTAGGCCATTGCCCCGCCAATCAGCAATCTGTCCACATTGTTTGCTATCAATGATTTAATAACAGGAATCTTATCCGATACCTTAGCCCCGCCAAGAATCGCGACAAACGGATGCTCGGGGTTGTTCAGAATCCTGTTCATTACCTCGAGCTCGCGCTCCACAAGCAAGCCTGCGACGTTTTCAGAGACGAAATGCGTGATTCCCTCCGTTGAGGCGTGCGCTCTGTGTGCCGTTCCGAAGGCATCATTTACATATACATCAACGTACTTGGCGAGCTCTTTTGCAAACTCGGGATCGTTCTTCTTCTCGCCGGCGTGGAACCTAAGATTCTCAAGAAGCAGGATCTGACCGTTCTCGAGGGCCTGCTTCAACTCGTCAACCTTTTCACCCACGCAATCTTCCGCAACCTCAACCGGTCCGGCCAAAAGCTCGGAAAGGCGCGCCGCGACGGGGCGCAAACTAAACTTCGGATCGGGCGCATCCGCCGGTCGCCCGAGATGCGATGCGAGGATCGTTCTTCCCCCTGCATCGCGTACGAATCTTATCGTGTCCAGAGCGCCGCGAATTCGGGTATCATCCGATACCACGCCTTCGGAAACGGGAACATTGAAATCCACGCGTATAAATACGACCTTGCCCTCAAGGTCGCAGTTCTTGATTGTTTTCTTCGACATATCGCAAAAAACCGGTCGGGTTTCCCCAACCGGCCTCAAAAAAACAAATAGCCCTTAGAGTCCCTTTTCGCCAAGATAGCGAATCAAATCGCGAACCCTGCAGGAATATCCCCATTCGTTGTCGTACCAGGACAAGACCTTTAGGGAGGTTCCATCCAGTACGCTCGTATTATCGGCATCAACGATCGATGAGTGCGAATTTCCTCGATAATCGATCGAAACAAGCGGTTCCTCCGAATACCCCAAAATTCCCTTGAGGCTTCCCTCAGCTGCTTCCTTGAGCTTGGCGTTTACGGAATCGCGGTCGGTCGAACTCTCGAGGTTCATAACGACATCGACTAGCGAAACGTTTGGTGTCGGAACCCGCACGGAAATCCCTTCAAACTTCCCTTCGAGTTCCGGGATTACGAGCGCAACCGCCTTTGCCGCACCGGTTGACGTCGGAATCATGGAAAGCGCCGCAGCCCGCGCACGACGCAGGTCTTTGTGCGGAAGATCGAGCAATTGCTGATCATTTGTATAGGCGTGGATGGTCGTCATTTGGGCGTTCCTGATGCCAAAATTTTCATGAATCACTTTGGCAACCGGAGCGAGGCAGTTGGTCGTGCAAGACGCGTTCGAAATGATGTGGTGATTCTCCGGATCATACTGGTCTTCATTCACACCGAGCACCACGGTTAGATCCGGGGCCTTTCCGGGCGCTGAAATAATTACCTTCTTAACCGTCCCACGACGATGCTTGCCTGCGGTCTCCTTGTCTCGGAAAATTCCCGTTGACTCGATTACAACCTCCGCACCTACCTCTTCCCAGGGAATATTGGCCGGATCCCTTTCGCTGAAAACCTTGAAAGAGTCTCCGCCAACACGAATCGTGTCGCCTTCAGCGGAGATATCGTGGTCAAGATTCCCCATAACAGAATCGTATTTGAGCAAATGCGCGAGTGTCTTCGTATCGGTCAGATCGTTGACCGCCACGAAGTCGAAATCCGCATCTCCGAGAGCGGTTCGCAACACATTTCGGCCAATTCTTCCAAACCCGTTGATTCCGACTTTAATAGCCATTTCGGTACTTAATCCTCCAGTCACTTATGTGATTTGTTAAAAGGAATGATAACCCCAAGATGCCCAATTATCAATTTGGCGCTTGCTCGTGCGGTTAACCCCCGATAGTCACGCGACTGTTTCAAAAGAGCCCTTGAGGGCCGGGACGATTTTTCCGTACCGGACACGGCAGTTTCCGGCAATCATCGCCGGTGCTTGAGGGTGAATCCACACAGCAAACCTACTTGAAATCCAGGCCTCGAAACTACGTTGCGCCAACGATTTCCAAAAACTTGGGTCTGCAAACCCATGCCCGTCAGTCGCAACTTTTTTGAAACAATGGCAGAATATTGGGCGTAGTATGGGATGACCTCGTAATAGATTGATAAATATAAAGAAACCGTCATTCGGAGCCCTTATTCGATGCAAAAATCGCACAATATTTTTAAGCTGATACTTTTACTCACTACAATCCTTGGATTGGCTTTGGGAGTTTTGGGCCAGGACGGCAACCAAGCCGTGGCTTCAAACAATCGGCCGGAAGCCGACCCTGCCATTCCCACCTCGTCAGTTTCGGACGTCAACTCGACTGAAGTTAAGGAACTCCAGAAGAGCTTTCTCCGAAGGGTCGGCGTTAATGTCACGCAAACGCGATCTCTTACGCTTGATCAGGCGATTCGCCTCGCGCTCGACAACAACAACGGAATTGAGATCGCAAGGGATGATGTGCGAATCGCCGAATCCGGTCTGAGATCAATCGAGGGAACGTATGACCCAACGCTTAACTTCACTCCAAATTATTCACGAAACCAAACCAACGGCCAGAGTGCAACGAACGATGTAAGGGTTAATTCGAACATTACAAAGTTGATTTCACAGGGCGGCGGCAACTACCAATTCTTCTTTAACAATTCAAGAACGGAAAACGCGTTTGCCCAAGCCCAGGCAACATCGGGAAACATCGGCAGCTCAAGCTCATCTGGAATTTTTGTAAGCAGCCTCGGCGTTAGCTATACCCAGCCGTTGCTTCGTGATTTCCGCGTTGACAACACGAGGCGCCAGATAAAGATTCAGAAACGTCGGATCGCTCAATCCGACGCCGACTTCAGACGCCAAACGATCGAAACCGTTTCGCAGGTGCAAAAGGCCTATTGGGATTTGGTGTTTGCACTTCGGGACCAGCAAAACAGAGTAGCGAACCTCAATCTCTCGAAGGAAAATTTGAGGCAGGTCGAGGCGCGTATTGCCGCCGGAGCGGCCGCTCCGCTCCAAAGGGCCGAAGTTGCAACCGAACTCGCCAACCGTGAATCGGATGTGCTAGTCGCTTCGCAGTCGGTCTCGATCGCCGAAAACGTACTCAAACAGCTTCTTCTAAAGGATCCGCTGGCTCCGGAATGGAACGAGAGCCTTACTCCGACCGATTCGCCTTCTTTCGATTCAACGTCTTCGGTAGATTTGCAGGCCGCGATCAGCGATGCCATCGCGAATCGCCCCGAGTTGAGCAGGCTCCGACTGGAGAAGGAAATCAACGAAGTCGATATTTCCTATTTTAGAAACCAGACGAAACCGCGAATAGATTTTACGTCAACGTTTTCCTTGAACGGAATCGCCCAATCGGCTGCGGATTCCACGACAAGTCAGTTTCTTCCGTTGATTTCGGGAGACCCTAGCACGAACGCCAACGCGTATCTTCTCAACCAGATTCGATTGCTGAACGGTGGTTCTCCGACCGATTCCGAGATTCCGTTGGTGGAAATCCCCCCGACACCAACATTTTTGACCGGCGGGTATTCACAGGCCGTAAGCAATCTGTTTCGTTCGGATTCAAGGAATTACAGCTTCGGACTTACAATCTCGTTCCCGTTGCGAAATTCGACCGCGAAGGCCAATCTTGCCACCGCCGAGTTTCAGCAAAGTCGTCTCGCTTCGCAAGTGCGGGCACAGGAACAATCCATCATAACGGAAGTACGAAACGCGGTTCAGGCGGTCGAAACTTCAAAGCAGCGTGTCGTCACGGCGAGGCGTGCACGCGAAAACGCGGAGATTCAATTGGACGGAGAGCGAAAGCTTTATGATAGCGGCCGTTCGACCACGTTTTTGTTGTTCCAACGCGAGAATGCTTTGACAAACGCCCGCAATTCAGAGATCCGCGCCGAAACCGACTACAATAAAGCACTCGCCGACCTTCAGCGCGTTACTTCGACCACGCTTACTACAAACAACATAGTTGTCGATTCTCCGGTTGACGATTCCGGCAACTAGTAAAGTTTCCGAATCCTTGGAACCACTGATTTGTGAAGATTTCAGTCGCGATAATCACATTGAACGAAGAAGCCAACATTGGACGGGCTCTTCGTTCAGTGGAATGGGCCGATGAGATCCTCGTATTGGACTCCGGAAGCAGCGATCGGACCGAAGATATCGTTCGCGATTTTGGAGCCCGTTTCGAGTTCAACGAATGGAATGGGTTCAGCAAACAAAAACAAAAGGCCGCGGATCTTTGCGGCAACGAGTGGATCCTCAGCATTGATGCCGATGAGGAGGTAACGGAAGCGCTTGCAACCGAGATAAAAGATTTGTTGAAGTCCGATCCGGATCTCGACGGATTCAAAATCCCGCGGCTTTCGATCTATATGGATCGCGAGATACGGCATTCAGGCTGGTACCCCGATCACCAATTGCGTCTATTCAGAAAATCAAAGGGACACTGGAAGGAGAGGCTCATCCACGAGTCTTTCGAAATGGCTGATGGCTCAACAGCGGGCGTACTTTCCAACGATCTTTTGCATTTCTCGGTTCACACGCCGATCGAGCACCATCGCATGATTGGCGATCGATATGCCCTCCTTGGCGCGAAACAGGCTTTGAGTGACGGAAAGCGGAGCGGCCCCGTAAAAACCGTTGTCGCCCCGGTTCTCGCGTTCTCTCGATCTTATTTGCTAAAACTTGGATTCCTGGACGGGTTTCCGGGCTTTTGCATCGCATTTTTTTCCGCCTATCATGCGTTTCTCAAAAACCTTCTGATGGTTCGATTGCCTCGCGAAACCCCAACTGCTAAAGCAGACGGTTCCAAATAGAAAAACGCCCTAACAGTACAATCTCAAAATCGCTATACGGAAGTACTTGGGTGTTGAGTCAAAATACAACTCCTGTCATAATTCCTCCATCAAACTGACTTGTTCGGCAAGAATTTATCCCGGAATGGTTCTATGAGATTTTCGCACATATTATTTGTATTGTTGCTCTCCTCGGGCATCGCTTTGGGCCAGAATCCGAAAGGGATTGATCCGCAAACCACGGAGATAAAGAAGGCCGGAAATCCAAATCGAGGCGAAGGCGTTTCCAAATCGATTGATTTCGGAGCGGGAAAAACCAAGATTAGAGCCAGGTTTCCAAATCCTTACCGACTCAATTCCCGTCGGGATATCCTTATCAAAACGATAGCCTCGCTCTTGAACGAGCAAAAATTCATCATCGATGAAACCGCTTCGAGATTTGAGGACGGACTTCTCGTTACCCAGCCGGTTGTCTTTATCAAAGGCCCTATTTTGACGCCGGGGGCATTGGCGAGATACGCCGAGATCCCAGAAGGGCGTCAGGTTTGGACGAGGGGTCGCTATGCGCTTCGGATTGAAGTGCGCGCGATTGACGGTATTCGCAATGACGTCGATGTCACGGCAACGGTTGAGGGCAGAACCGAAAACGGACTTTTTCCGGAATGGGTAACTCTCGACAGCAGCGGTGAATTGGAAGATGAGTTTTTGACCTCGCTTGCCGAGCGGACGGGGGCGAACGTTGACCCCAACGAGCGGAAACCATAGTGGTTTTGGATCAAGCGCTTCGGTTTGTCGGATATGAGAACACTCCCTTTAATTATTGTATTTGCGGTTATTGTGCTGGCGACTCCTCTTGTCGCCTCCGCGCAAATTGAAGAGCAGTGCCCTCAACTCGAAACGATTTCTCCGCGACCGCGTCGAGGCAATGAGCAAACCGGACTCCGCGAACAGATCATCAAGCTCTGCATCAAGGAGATCAAGAAGGATCACGAGGAACTCGTCGAGAACACGGAAAAACTTGCGCTTTTGACCGCTGAAATTAAAGAGGCATTCGACAATGACTCGCAAACACTGACGGCGGAAAACAAAAAGCGAATTGAAAAGGCGCAAGACCTTATTAAGAAGGTTCGTTCGGAATTGAAGGCCGAAGACGATGATGAAGAAGCCGAAGAGTCAAAGCCGGCCTCGGTGGGTGAGGCCGTTTCGAGTCTCAATGACACGTCGCAAAAACTCCTGGAAGAGGTAAAGAAAACGACCCGCCACTCGATCTCTATCGTTGCGATTGAAACATCAAACGCCGTGATGAGGATCGTAAGGTTTTTGAGGGTTTCGTTCTAACCTCATTTGAGGCCTTCTGCGGACAATTGAGTTTTACAACAAGCTGACCACATTTCGACTTGCCTGGAAAGATTGCAAATCTTTTCTATTGCGGTGGATCGTGTTTTGAAGCTGCGGATCAGTTGATTCGGAGTCGGTTGTACGTCGTCATGCGGTTCTTTCTGCAAGCTTTTGCCGGGCAACTTGAATTTTCATTGCATTTGATTGTGTTCAGGGATTCCGATATGACAAAAGCACCTCTCAGGCTCCTGCCAATCGTTTTATTAATCTGCGTTTTCGCGGCGACATCTGTGTATGCTCAGGACGATCCGGATTCAGACGAAACGATCACTTTCGATTCGTCACTTGTAATCCTCAATGCGTCTGTTACCGATCAAAGCGGTGAATTCCGTACGGATCTCGGCGCAAAGGATTTCGAGGTATTTGAGGAAGGCAAAAAACAGGAGATCGCGTTTGTGGAAAGCGGCGAATCGCCATTTGCCGTTGCAATCCTGGTCGATGTGTCGGGGAGCATGGAAAGGATGATCAGCCTTGCGAGATCCGCCGCCATACGCTTTCTTGAGGGCATTAGGGACACAGATTCGGTCGCTATTTTTGCTTTCGAATCCAAAGTCACAAAAGTCCGCGACTTTTCTTCGATGAGGGATCCGAACGCGAAATTTTTTGACCTCAAGGCATCGGGGCAGACAGTCTTGAACGATGCTGTCGTTGAGGCCGTCGAAGCTCTAAGCGAACGAAACGAGAAACGCAAGGCGATCATAGTTCTTTCCGATGGCGCCGACACCCGAAGCAAAAGCACTTCAGACAGGGCGCTAAAAAAAGCACAGGAAGCCGATGTCACGATCTATACCGTTGACATGTCGCCCATTAACTCGAATTCCAGAGATATATTTCAAAACCGAATGGTTTTGAGACGATTCGCGCAGCAAACCGGGGGCACGTTTATCAAATCTCCCGGCGGCATCGCTTTGCGCGACGCGTTTGGAACCGTCGTTTCGGAACTCGGTCGCCAATACACGATCGGATACTATCCTGAAAATCAGAAAAAGGACGGAAAATGGAGGAAGATCAGGGTGGTTGCTGCAAAATCAGGCTATTCGATCAGAACCCGCGAGGGCTACTACGCCGAAAAAAAATAGCACCGCCGATTGATTAGAATTCGGCGGTGCAATTTCTTTAAACTCAACAAAGGCTACTTCGACGTAATATTGCGCTGCTTGTCGCGGTGCCTCGACAACGCATATTCGACAAGACAATCCAATACGGCATCGAATTCAAGGCCGGAGCCGGCCCACATCTTTGGAAATCCGGAAGCGTCCGTAAGACCCGGAATCGTGTTTATCTCATTCAAGATCAGCGCTCCGGTATCGTTTCTCAAAAAGAAATCGACTCGTGCAAATCCCGAGGCATCGACAGCCTTGTACGCCTCAATCGCCATTTTCTGAATCTTGTTTGTAAGCTCCTTCGAAACGAGTGCCGGAACCACAAACTCATTATTGCCCGTTCCTTCGTACTTCTCGGTATAGTCAAGAAACTTCTTGTCCTGATCATGGACGATATATTCACCGGGAAGACTCGCCGAAGGTTCTTCATTGCCCATAACCGCGCATTCGATTTCCCTCATGTCCAGATTCTCTTCGACGATGATCTTTCGATCATACCGCGCGGCGAGATCGATGCCATTTCTCAGGGATTCACCGTCATTCGCCATCGTTACGCCAACGGACGAACCCAGATTCGCGGGTTTTACGAAACAGGGATATCCGAGCTTTGTCTCAATCTGGGAAATCACAAGATTGTTGTTGTTTTCCCATTCCGACCGTAGAAACCAAACGTACTCGCAGAGCGGAAGATCGGAATCCCGAAACAGGGTCTTCATCACGACTTTGTCCATCCCGCAAGAGGACGCAAGCACACCGCATCCGACATAGGGAAGATTCGACATTTCAAGCAATCCCTGAATCGTGCCGTCCTCGCCAAACGTTCCGTGAAGTACGGGAAAAACAACATCGAGAGCAATCGTTCGTCCGTGATCATCCAAGCAGACAAGCCCCTTCGAGGAAGAGTCGCCAAGCAGAGCAACGCGCCCGATGTCGCTTTCGAAATCTGAACCCGCGAAGACTCCCCGAATCTTTTCGGGCAGCATCCCAATCGACTTTGAAGGATTCTGCCATTCTCCCTCGCGTGAGATCGCAATCGGCACAACCTCGTATTTTTCCTTCGAGATCTTTTCGATCACTGTTGTCGCCGATCTGATCGAAATCTCGTGTTCACCGGATCTGCCGCCAAATACGACTCCGATTTTCAATTTGCTCATATGGATCAAAGTACCACGTTTCCAAACGCGGACAGAATCAACTCGCAGGCCACTTCGGCCGTTACATTCCCCTGATCGAGGATCGGATTTACCTCAACAATTTCAAACGACTGCATGCCGCCTGCCTCATGAATCATTTCAAGCGCCAGATGCGCCTCGCGATACGTAATGCCGCCCCGCACAAGCGTGCCGGAACCGGGCGCAAATCGGGGGTCAATAACATCAACATCAAACGTTACGGCAAATCCGCCGGGCGCCTTTGAAGCGATTTCGATCGCCTCCGAAACGCATTTCGCCATACCTTCGCGGTCGATCCTGCTCATTGTAAAGAAATGATCGACGAGTCCCAATTCGTGGATCAGTTCCTTTTCGGCCTTGTCCAAATCACGAGCCCCGATATGAGCGACATATTCTTTTGAAAACTTCACATGATCGCCCTCAATGCCGGTAAGCCTTTTATGGCCATGGCCGAGCACGGCGGAAAACGGCATTCCGTGCGCATTACCACTCAATGACGTCTTGTGCGTATTCATGTCTGCATGCGCATCGAGCCAAATCAAACCGATCTCCTGATCTGACTCCTTGAAATGAGTCGAAATCCCGGAGAGGCTTCCCGCCGCGATTGTGTGGTCGCCACCCAAAATAAGCGGAACATGACCCGCCTCCAGCACTTTCCTAACAGCAAACGAGATGTTCTCGCATGAATCCACAACTTCATCGAAGTATTTCGGATTCTCCATCTCGTCCGGAGAACAAACCGGAACCACGATACTCGCATTTCCATGATCGCTGACCGCATAACCGAGCGATTTCAGATGATCGAAAAGAGATGCGCCGCGGAACTTCGTAAGCCGCATCGCGGAGGCCCCCAGCTCACTCCCGACCGTGGCCGCGCCAAAGCCAAGCGGAGCTCCAAGCACACCAATCGTTTTTCCCTTGCCGGGTAATAACCTATCCATATCTAATCTTCGTAAAATCTAGCTTCAAACAGGCCAAACACCTCTTCGAAAGCCGCGTCCTCGTCCATTCCCTCGGCCGTCACGACGATTTTTGTTCCCTTTGCAGCCGCGAGCGTTAAAACACTAAGAATCGATTTTGCATTTACCTCAACATCCCCGTCTTCAATCCGAATCATCACCCTGCTGGCAAATTTGTTCGCAGTTTTTACGAGCTTCGCCGCGGCCCTCGCGTGAAGACCCAATGTGTTTCGAATTTCCACGGTGCCATTCCGCATCTATTTGATCTTTTTTGGAACCAACAAATCCCCGGCCTTGTAAATCGAATCCCTGCCCTGCCCTTCGACAAGCGCCGACAATTCCGCAAGCGAAAGGTCATCGGTCTGCGATGCCAGTTTGATCACCATTGGGAGGTTTACTCCGGTTACGACATCGACCTCGCCTTCCTTGATAAACATCGCCGAGATATTGGTCGGGGTTCCGCCAAACATATCTGTAAGCAGCAATACCCCCGCTCCCTGCGAGACCCTCTCAATCGCTCGCGCCACTTCCGACTGCGCGGCCTCAACATCATCATGCCAACCGATGGAAACCGCCGCAACATGCGGCAAATCGCCCACAACCTGTTCGGCCGCGGACAACAACTCATTTGCGAGACGTCCGTGCGATACGATCACTCCTCCAATCTTTGTCATAATCGTTCTCCGATCAAGCCTACTTCTGCACGTCCCTATGTGTAAGCGAGACATCCAAATCCATGGATTTCAGTTCCTTGGAAATCAGTTCAGCGACCCTTACCGACCTGTGCCGTCCACCCGTGCAACCAATTCCGATCGTAAGATAAGACTTCCCCTCTCTCCGGTAGAGCGGAATCAGGTACTTGAGCAGATCCAGGAAACGTTCGGTGGTTTCGGCCACCTCGGGTTGCTTCTCAAGAAACGCAATTACTTTCGGATCCGTCCCCGGCAGGTCCTTCAAACCCTTTTCGAAATAGGGATTCGGGAGATGACGGACATCGAACAGGAGATCCGATTCGACGGGAACCCCATGCTTGTGGCCAAAGCTCACGACCTGCAACTGCATCGGAACGCCATCATCGCGTTCGCTAAATTTCTGAAGCAACATCCGCCTGAGCGAATGCACTGTATGTTCCGAGGTATCGATAATCAAATCGGCTCGCGAGCGTACCTTTTCTAGCTCAACGCGTTCGGCGGCGATGGCTTCAGCCAAGCCTTGCCCGTTATCCGCCGGGTGCGGACGACGAGTGGCGCTAAACCTTTGCTGAAGAACCTTGTCCGAGGCCTCGAAGAACAAGACAAACGGATCCAGTCGCTTTTTCGCAAGTTTCTCAAGTTCATCGCCAAATTCCGAAAGGAAATGGCGTTCGCGAATGTTTATCACGAGTGTGGCCTTTTCGATCGCGATTTTTCCTTCAGAATCGGGCTTGAGAAGCCTTGCGAATGTCGAGAGCATCGTCACCGGAAGATTATCGACGCAAAAGTATCCCAAATCTTCAAAGGCGTTGGTGGCTGAAGTCATTCCCGAGCCACTCAACCCGGTGATGATAATAAAATTCTTGTGATGTGGAGGTCCGTCTGGGGATTTCATTTGTTTTCAGTGGGCATTTCCGACACCCGCTTTATTGCGTCTATGGAACGGTCTATGGCGATCGGAGTCAAATCAAGAAGATCGCGGAAAACGCATTCGCAAACTACGAACTCCCGAAGCACTTCCCAACAAGATGGAGTAATGCAAGACCTGACCCAGGAAAAACAATTCTATTTTCCTAACAGAATCTCAACAAACTTTTCCACCATCAAGATATTTGTCGCCAAGTTGGAATTTCCTCCCAAAAGTCGAATTATCGGAAACTCAACTCCGGCAAGTTCGTGAACACCAATGTTGTTCTCGAGATCGACCCCACCGCCCGAACACTGCAAATCTTCGACAATGCTGACAATCCCTGAAACGACACACTCGGCGACCCAAGATTCTACTCCACACAAGTCAACGATCGAGCAAATGCCTTCTCCTCGAACATGTATCAAAAACCTGCTTCGGGATGGCGCAGATCCAAGCAATCCCCCGTCTGGAGAATCTTTCAATCTAACGGCATCATCGGCAACAAGCCTTGCGCCGGATTCTACAAGACCCAGGGCGAGGGACGACTTTCCCACTCCCGAATCGCCAATGATCAATATTCCGACACTCGATACTTCAACCAGCGTCGCATGGATTTGTTTCACATCCAATTCCGGCAAACACCCGCGACGGGGCCGCTATGCTTCCGCGGCCACCTCGTCTCCGGTTTCCATGGATGAAAGCTTCTCCGCCTTATGCGACTTGTCAATAACTTTGTCCTTGATTCGCAAGGCCTGTTTTTCAATCTTGTCTATCGTTTGCGATAGAGACAAATACATATCCGGTTCCGTCGAAACTGCCGTCAGTACCTGATTTCTCCATTTGACGACTATTTCTGATCTGTGTTGCTCATGCTCAACCTCGATTATCACATGCGCGTGATTTCCATCCTTATCAAAAAGATGCGCGATTCTTGAAAAATGCTCTTCTACATGATTGCGTATGGCGGGTGTAACTTCAATGTGTCTTCCGGTGTATTCAAATCTCATAATTTTTTCCAATTGATTGAAATCCAATTGGGATCTCCTCCCTTAAAATTCGTTATACGACGGTGCGGCGTTCGCGTGATCCGGGAATCTTCATCTGATCCCTGTATTTCGCGACCGTGCGGCGCGACAATTTAACTCCGTCGCTACCGAGCAGCTTAGCTATCTTGTCATCCGTCAATGGCTTCCGACTATCCTCTTCCTCGATCATCTTCTTGATCTTTAGTTTGAGAATCCTTGTTGAAACCTCTTCTCCATCCTCATTCAACATCCCCTCGGAGAAGAACCTCCGAAGTTCGATCACACCCTGCGGGGTGTGCGCATACTTTCGGTTTACCACTCTCGAAATGGTCGACAAATGCATTCCGATGTCTTCCGCGACATCTTTCAACATCATCGGTTTCAAGTATTCGACGCCGTAATCCAGAAATTCGCTTTGCCGTCTCACAATGCACTCGACGACCCTGTAAATCGTTTGACGCCGATGCTCGATGTTTCTCAGAAGATCGACCGCGGACCGAACGCTGTTCTTGATAAATTCCCGGGTTTCCTTGTTTGTATCACCCTTGTGAAGCAGCTCGTTGTAGCTTTGGCTGATACGAAGCCTTGGGCTGCCGTTGTCGCCGAAATAGATGACATATTCGCCATCCACCTTTTCGATATAGACCTCGGGTGAAACATAAATCGGCGCTTCCGAAGTATATTCCTTTCCAGGATACGGATTCAGCGCCCTTACCTTTGCGATTTCACGGTCCAATTCCTCAACGGTAAAACCCGTTTTTCTTGCAAGATGCTGGAGCCTATGGGGCTGCATGTCTTCAAGGTGCTCGCTGACGAGCGTTGAAGCGAGACTTTCGCCTTCGCCCGCAACTTCAAGTTGAACGAGAAGGCATTCCCGAACATCGCGTGCGCCGCAGCCTGTCGGATCAAGCCGAAGTATCACGGCCCGCGCCTCTTCGACCGTCTCAACGGCAATCCCGGTGAGAAGCGATATCTCCTCGGAAAGCAAGGACAATCTACCGTACTCGTCCAAGTTGCCGATTATGTACTCACCCGCCTGCCGGAGTTGCTCCGATTCCACTTGCAAATGGAGTTGCCAGGTAAGGTGCTCGATCAGCGTTTCATCGCTTGAAAGAAATTGCTCAAAACTCGGTGCGTCTTCCTTGAACTCAAACTCCTGCGTCTTGTAGCCCGGGTCGAGATAATCCTGAAACTCGCGACCCAAATCGACTTCGTCAAACGGGTCTTCGCTTACCTGCCCCTCTTCGCCGTCGCCCGAATCGGACTCGTTCTGCTGGCCGGCTTCGAGTTGCCCCGAATCGCCCGTTTCGGATTCGCTTTGTTGCACGCCATCGGATGGACCGCCATCCGTTTCGAATTCCCTTTCCGAGCCGTCGGCGTTCTGATCCAGAATCTTCTCCGCCAGCTCCATGATCTCGTCGCCCGTTTCAACCTCTTCAAGCAAAGGATTTTCGTTGAGCTCCTGCTGAATCAAATCGCTGAGCTCAAGCGTCGTCATCTGCAGCATCTCGATGCGCTGACGCAATTGCGGCGTCAGAACCATTCTTTGCTGAAGCTTTTGAGTTAGTTTAAGCGATGACATTGAAAAAAAGGGTGCTTTTGGAACAGCGGAAAAGCATCAAATTCAGGCTTTCCCTGCCCACATTATAACCGATAAAAACTTGAAAAGTGAAAATTGGGTATGCCTGGTATGGAGTCAAAGTCGAAATCTTTCCCCAAGATACAAGCGTCTGACCTCGGCATCCTCGACAAGTTCGGAGGGTTTGCCGCTTTTTAGAATTTTCCCCTCCGCCAAAATATACGCACGGTCGGTAATTCCGAGTGTTTCGCGAACGTTGTGATCGGTGATAAGAATCCCGATGCCCTGCGACTTGAGGTACAAAATGATCTCTCGAATATCATCAATCGCAATCGGATCGATTCCCGCGAAAGGTTCGTCAAGAAGAATGTACTCAGGGTCCGTCGCCAAACATCTGGCAATCTCAACACGTCGCCGCTCCCCGCCGGATAAGGCGTCGCCGCGAGTGCTTCTGACATGGTCAATGCCAAACTCGTTCAGAAGCTCGTCCAGCCTTGTGTATCTTGCCGAGCGCTCCATGCCGCGCGTCTCAAGAATCGCCAGAATGTTTTGTTCGGCCGACATTTTGCGGAAGATCGAGGGCTCCTGAGGCAGATATCCCAATCCAAGTCTCGCCCGAAGATACATCGGGAGTTTCGTTACATTCTCGCCGTTGAGATGGATCGCGCCTTTTTCCGTACGCTCCAATCCCGTGATCATGTAAAACGAAGTCGTCTTGCCGGCGCCATTCGCGCCCAGAAGGCCAACTACCTCCCCATGCGCGACATGGAGCGAGACTCCGTCAACGACCCTTCTTTTTCCGTAAGTTTTTTGCAGGTTTTCCGCCGCGAGGCGCGGCGATTCTGTCACGGTTTCATCTGCCACGGGTGAAATTATAGTGTATCGAACTAGTTTAGGCGACCGTCACGAACCTTATAAACCGAACGAATTCGGCCCGAACCATTTTTGGTCGAGGAGCCCGAATTTACGGCTTTTTTGCTCTTTAGATCCACTTTCACAACCTTTCCGCTTGTCGAGCCGCTGTTCGAATCCACAAAGCTCGCCGGATCGCCTTTCATCTCGATCGTTTCGGCAATCGCGTCATAGGCCGCCCAATCCGCAGTCGCCTTTCGGCCGGGTTGGGTGATTACAACATTGCCTGTCGCGACGGTTTTGGTAAGCGAATTATTGGAATCAAGGAGAACCTCGGCCGAATCCGCAAGGATTCTCTCCGAACCCTGTCTTATGTCAACTTTCTCGTTATAGCTCAAACGGCTTTCGGCGCGTTCGTAACGCATGCTTCCGGCTTTTACAAAAACAGGTTGCTTGGAGTTTTTGCCGCCAACGGTTTTGCCAACATCATAAAGTCCGGTTTCGACATTTCCCCGCGCCAAAAACCTGCCCGCACTCTCTTCGATTTGAAGCGAATTCCCACGGACATAATTCTTTTCCTGCCAAGCTCGCGCATTTCCGGAATAGACCGCAACCCGGGCGCGATGATCGAACGACGCTTCGTTGGCGGTTATAAAGACCGGCGTTCCGCTTTCCGTAAACGGCGCCGCTCCACCCGTTTGCCTGAGATTGAAATAGGTGGTGCTGACCCCGCCGGTCAAGCGGGATTTCTCCGCACCGATATCCCAATCGATTGCACCGGCTCGTGCACGAGCCCTGTTGTCCCAGACGGTTGGTTCGCCATTTCGCAACCGCACCATCTTCTCTATCGGGGAGTACGTTATCGAACCGGCGATTCCGTTCCGTTCCCCTTCATTGAATTTCGCGTTTCCGGAGCCTTTGAAGAGAGATACCTCTTTCGATTTCGCATCAAAGTCGGCAGTTAGCGTGTCCGCCTGAATTTTCTGCTTTGGTCTTGCTCCCGAAGAAAAGGTTCTCTCGGCCGTACCGGGTTTTCCCGTCACGCAACTCCGTGCATTGTTACCCGGATAAAAACTGCATTGAAGACTTTCGGATCTGACTTGGGTTGAGTAATCGCTGCTTGAACCAGCGGCCGGAGAAATAGAAAGAACCGCATCGCCTTTTGCCTTCGCCTCAGAAAGTTCGTTTGTGGAGGGACGGAAAAACGTGCGGATTTCATCGGCCGTAACGCTTCGATAGGAGCGATCCGAGGGATTTGAACCGGGGTCGAGCGCAAGAGTGGTCCTGCCAAGCGTACGAATCTCTGCAATCGTGCCGCCCGCCTCAAACTTGAAATCGACACCGGTTGGCGCCTTTACTTCAAACGATGAATATCTGCTCTTTTCGTCGGGCACGACATTTATCACCGATCTCCCGCGGGCTTCCGCCCTCGAAACCTCTTGACCATTGTCAAACCAAGCCTTCATCGAATCCGAAGAGGCCTCGACCCTCCGGCCGGACCTTTGTTGATTTAGTTTTGCGGAGGACTCCGACGACGCAAAAACCAATCTATTATCGGAATTCAAAAGCCCTTTGAGCGTCTCGCCCGTGATCTTGTCACCGCCCTGCGACAACACCGCGTTTCCGCGCAGTTGAATCTCTCCGGTAGTCTGATGATAAACCGCATTTTCTGAAGTGGCCTTAACCGGCGAGTCATTTCGAATCGACTCGATCAAAACACCTCCATTCAGTTCATACATCGCCGACGCCCTTCGATAGACCGCATTCGACGACTTGCTCGAAATCTTCTTTCCGTCTCGCACGGTTTCGATCGTCACTCCTCGCGACATCTCCACCCTATCGACCTGACCGGTGATTTCCGCAACGGCCCGACCGGCCCGTGAAGTCATCCCGCCGTCATTGCCGCCTGAGCCCGGTTGCGAGATCACAACGTCGTTCTCCAGTTCCACCCTTCGAACGGCCTTTTCCTCAAAGAACACATCCGCCGACCGGGCATGAATCGAGGTCGGCTGACGGTAGCCCGATTTCTCCGCCGGCACAACATTGATGTCAACAGCTCCGCGCAAGCGAACGATTTCCGCAACTCCATCGACGACCGCATTATTCGCGTTCATTTCCGCCGATTTGATTCCCATCTTGTCGATCTCATCTCCGGTACCGCCGATGGCCGAAACATGTACGTCACGATGCAACGCAAGCAACTTCTTTTCGATTTCGACAGTCGCCCCAACGGAATTACCCGAAATGCCCCCGCGGTCAAACTCGAGATACTCTTCGGCGAGCGCGATTTTTGTTTCGCTCTTGTAGTTGAGTTGATCGGTCCTAACCTGCAACGCATCCGAAGTTTTGAGCAAGACATCACCAGCAAAGAAGATAGTAAAATCTTTGGTTCCCGCTTTTGGAATGTAAACCGCCTTTTCCGAAGCGATACTGTCGAATACAGCAGTATCCCCGTTTTTGTAGAGTTCAAGCCGTACGTTGTCGAGTTCCTGATGGTTGTCGTCAAAGGTTCGCGCAATATCCGCGACAACCATGTATTTCGGAATTCCGTTTTCAGTCTCTCTTCGCTTGTATCCGTTGACAACACCGGTAAGATTCTTCGAAAGGGCCGCCGGGAACTCTTTCCCGCGAAATTCCGGTTTTGAGGTAGCGACATAAAAACCGATTCCAACTGCGATTATGGTCAGAAGCGCGGCAAAAATCGCCGCATAACGAAGTACCGCAGGCAACGTGGCTCGAATCGCGTATTTGTTTGGTTTTCTTTCGGTCATCGGCTTGCAACAGGCAAATGAAACGGTTTGATGAATTCTAACAGGTGTCGGACTGTCTGAAAATTGAAGTCGGTTCGATTTGAACGAATTATCGGGGTGGTTAACGAGGAGTTGCCAAATACTGGCCGGAGCGTTTCTTTCGGTTTTCTACGAACTTTCCCTGACATCGCTCACCACAAGCTGCAGACGCGAATTGCCCTGCCAGGTATTGATTTCGGGAACATAGGCGATTTCGTAGCTCTTGCCCGCCCCAAACTCCAACCCGCTTGAGCGCGCGACACCGTCCCACCAGACCGCTTCAAACTCCCGTCCGTCTTTGTCCTGAAGGATGAGTTTCAGATGTTTCTCCTTCATCACCCAGGGCGGTTTTGCAAGTTCTAGATTTCCGGTTGAAAACACCGGTTTTGGATTTCCCTGTCCGTATGGCTCAAAGGCCTTCAAATCTTCAACCAACGCCATGCCAAGATTTTCAGACGAGACTTTCGTGTCGATCTTGATCTCGGGCACCAATCCGCCCTCGCCGAAAATCGGGGCGGCGTATTCGTTAAGCGCGCTCGCAATGCTCGGTATGTTCTCCTCGGGAAGGCTCATTCCCGCCGCTACCGCATGCCCGCCAAATTGGGTGAAATGCTCCTTGCAGGATTCAAGTGCTTCCAACAGGTGAAAACCCGCCACGCTGCGAGCCGATCCGTATGCGATCCCATCCTCGATCGAAAGCACGATTACTGGCCGAAAGAGCTTTTCAGCTATCCTCGATGCCGCCAAACCAATAACGCCCCGATGCCAGCCCTCGCCGGCCAGAACGATAAAATTGCGATCCGCCATATCGGCGCTTTCCATCAATGCTCTTTCGGTTATTTCGGCCTGGACACGCTGCCGTTCGATGTTTTTTCGATTCAAATATCCGGCGAGTTCCCTTGCCCTCGCGAAGTCCTTCGTCTCCAGCAATTCGACGACGTGCTTTGCGGCGTCCATTCGCCCCGCCGCATTTATTCTCGGCGCGACTCGAAACCCGATGTGGTAGCTCGTCATCTCGTTGTTGCATTCGGAGACTTCCATAAGTGCCTTCAATCCGTAGTTAACGGTTTTCGGCAAATCCTCAAGCCCTCTTGCGACAATCGTACGGTTCTCGCCCGTCAGCATCATCACATCGGCGATGGTTCCGATTGCAACAACCTTTAGAAAATACGGTACCAGTTCTTCGCGACCGTAGTCGCGGAGAATCGCATGCGCCAGTTTGAACGCCACGCCAACTCCTGCAAGATGCTTGTCGGGATATTCGCAGTCGGGTCGATTCGGATTTACGACCGCATAAGCGTCGGGCAAACCGCTTTCTTTTGGAAGATGGTGATCGGTGATGATGAAATCCATCCCGTTCTCCTTCGCCCAGGAAGCGGCCTCGAAAGCGGTGATACCGCAATCCACCGTCACGACAAGCGAGTAACCCTCGTCGCGCCTCTTTGAAAGTTCGGGCACGTTTACGCCGTATCCCTCATGAAACCGATGCGGGACATGATAGCCGCTCTCACCGCCCGCAATCTCAATGGCTTTACGCAAAACCGTCGTACCGGTTGTCCCATCGACATCGTAGTCACCCCAGACAAGTATCTTTTCGCCCGCATCGATCGCACGCCGAATCCTCTCCAGCGCTTTCTCCATATCCTTAAGCAAAAAGGGCTCATGGAGTCCGCCGGCTTTGGGATTCAGAAACGTTCTTGCCGAATCCGCATCGGTGTAGCCGCGAATTACCAAAAGTCGGGCGATCAAATCTGAAACGCCGCATTCCGAACGCAGCGCGTTTACGAGATTCTCGTCAACTTCGGGATAGATCCACCGATTTCGACTTTCAGACTTGTGGAGAGATGATGCCGGCATAAAGTAGGTAGAGCAGAACGCCGCCCAAAACAACGCGATAGATAATAAAAATGGAGGTCGTGTAGCGCTTGAGGTAAGCGAGCAGAAACCAGATGGAGAGATATCCGACGATGCCCGCCACTAGCGTGCCAACCAGAAGCGGCATAAGGCTTTCGGCGGGAAGTATCTTTACCGCCTGCCGCAGTTCGAGAAGCCCGCTGGCGGTAATTGCGGGGATCATTAGCAAAAACGAGAACCTGGCGGCGGTTTCCCTTTTCAACCCGGCAAGCAATCCCCCCATGATCGTCGAACCAGATCTGCTCGCACCCGGTATTAATGCCAATACCTGCGTAAAACCTACGATGATCGCATCAATGACACCAAGCTGACGTATATCTTTCTTTTGCCTGCCGATTAGCTCCGCAACCGCCAGCAATACCGCAACGACGATCAGCATCGTGGAAACGACCCAGAGATTCTTCGTAAGGGCGCCTTCGATCATGTCCTTGAATGCCAATCCGACTATTCCGACGGGGATCGATCCGAATATGATCAGCCAACCCAGCCAGGCTTCATCCGACAGCCAAATCGGGCGAAGGCCATGCGTTCCTGAAAAATTGTTCTTCCTGCCGGAAAGCCAGGCAATATGATCGCGGAGAAACGAGACGGTGATGTTCCAGATATCCGCGGCAAAGTAAACAAATACCGCGGCCAACGTACCGAGCTGAATTACGGCCATCGTTGCAGTCAGCTGTTCCGGATTCCCCTCGTAAATATGCGTCAAACGACTCGCAAAAACGAGGTGACCGGTCGAACTGATTGGTATGAATTCGGTTAGTCCTTGAACGATACCGAGAATGACGGCTTGAAGTAAGTTCATAAAAGGAAAGGAAGCTCGGCTACCTTGTCGAGGGAATCAAAAACGGAATTTTCCAACTTTTTGGGGGATTCGTCAAAACTTTTTGAAGGGCGAACCAAAAATTTATTCCCTGAATTGCCTGCCGCCTGCGATTCGATCATAGAGCCAAACCGGGAAAAATCGTCCGAGCCGGACTATTGTCGCCAACTGCCATGGAAAATAAGAGTAGGGTTTTCGGCGTTCGATATGCTTGAGCGCGATGCCCACGGCATCGTCGAGCTCCATCAAAAACGGCATGTTCGCGTCTCTTCCTGCCGTAAGCGGAGTTTTTATAAATCCGGGCTTGATGATTGTCACGTCGATCCCGAATTCCTTCGCATCAAACCGGAGACTCTCGAAAAACGCAGTCATGCCGGCCTTGCTCGCACAGTATGCACCGGAACGCGGAAGCCCGCGCACACCCGCCAAACTGGAAACGGCGCAAATCTGTCCCGAATTTTGCCTCTTCATTATCGGAAGAAACGCCCCAACGGTATTTACGGCTCCGATCAAATTGACATCGATGACATTCTTGACCGCTTCCGGCTCGAGGCTTCTCGTAGCCTCATTATTTCCGCCGATGCCTGCATTTGCGATCAGGATATCAGCACCGCCAAAACACTCTGAAAATTCCTTTGCGGCGGACCGAAGAGACTCCAAATCCGAAACATCGGTTTTGTAAACCGAGCACCTTCCTCCGGATTTCTCGATCGATTCTCTGATTCTCTCAAGTTCTTCAACACGACGAGCCGCAATCCCGATACTCGCGCCTTCATTTGCAAGCCGTTTTGCCAACCCCTCGCCAATTCCCGACGACGCGCCGGTTATGAAAACCCTTTTGCCGGAAAAATATCCCATCCGCTAACACATCTCCAACACATGGCCGCTAAAAGCCTTGAGAGCTTTTGACAAATCAGATTGCCGCACAAGCAAATGATCGCGCGCAAACGAAGTGAGAGCGAGAATCGAGATGCCGCTGGCGGCAAGAATCGTTGTGATTGCGGCGAGGTATCCAACCACATCGAACTCCAAAGGGGCGTCGAAACTCATTAGCCTAAAATTCTTTTCCGCTCTCGGCTTCTCCAGCGCTCCCTCAATTCTTTTGAGATCCGCATCGCAAACAACAAGCGTTATTTCCCAATCGTCCTTGAAAACATAGAACGGAACATCCATCGAGGGAGACGCCTCCGGGTTTTGAAGAAGACCGCGCCATTCGTCATCCGATAGACGAAGAACGTGAAATGTTTCGGGCGAGACAATCACCTTCGTAAGGCGCAATAACTCAAGCGTCTTGTCGGGAATCGCAGACAAATCCATTTTTTGGTTCATTTACTCAGAGAAAACAATGCTGATTTCTTCTTTTTTGCGACCTAACGAAGAAAGAAAGGAATCTCTCGACCCACGCAATACGCAAGATTAGTCTATCGAAACCACAGAAGTTACAATCACCGGTTTTCCGCTAACGCGTTTGTTCAAGTATTTTTTGACGGCCAATCTCAAGGCTTCCTCAGTCTGGATTCGATCCGCACGGTTTTGCTTTCCCAGTTCGCTGTATGCCTTTTTTACCGCATCCTTAACGCCAGGGTAAAATCCATTTGTCTTGTCGTTTATAGAGACGCCGCTAAATGTGATCTGGGGCTCGCCCACTACATCGCCCGAAGTCTCATCTACCATCAACACAAGCGAAACAAGTCCGCCAAACGCGAGTTTTTTTCGTTCGCGTACCGTGTCAAACTCGATTTCCTCGTTATTCGTATCGCCGATGAAGATTCGCAATACCTCGTTGCGTTCGATGATCGACGCGCCATCGCTTGAAACCTCAAGAACATCACCGTCCTCGACCAACATTACGTCTTCGCCCGAAAATCCCAAATGGTTGCGGGCAAACTCCTTCTGTCGAAAAAGCATTCGGTATTCGCCATGTATCGGAACCAGATATCGAGGTCTGACGCTTTCGATCATTATTCGTATGTCTTCCTGGGAAGCATGGCCGGATACGTGGATCAGACGCCTTTTCTCCTCGATGATGTTTCCGCCGTTTCGATAAATCGCACCGATCATCTTCGAAATACGCTTTTCATTGCCCGGAATTATCCTTGCCGAAAGAACTACGGTATCGCCTTTTCGAATCGAAAGCCCCTTGTAGCTCTGGGTTGCAAGATTCCAAAGTACGGCACGCGTTTCGGCCTGCGAACCAGTCACCAAATAGACCACTTCATCATCAGGAAGCGCCCTCGACTCCCCAAGAGAAACCCGGGTTTCAGGATCAATTTCCAGAAATCCGAGCTCTTCAGCCGTCTCGACATTCTGGAGCATTGAGCGTCCCAAGAGGCACACCCTTCGTCCGAATTCGGCGGCAATATCAAAAACAATTTGAAGCCGATGAATTGAGGAGGAAAATGTGGTGACGATCAACCGACCCTCGGCCTCCTCAAAGATTCGTTTAAAATCGGGGATCACCGCCGTTTCCGAAGGCGTTCGACCAGGAACGGTTGCGTTCGTAGAGTCGGCTAGCAAAGCCAACACGCCGCGGTCACCATATTCGCGAAGCATTTCGAGATCATAAGGATCTCCAATCACGGGAGTCTCATCGATCTTATAGTCCCCTGTATGGATTATCGTTCCGCCATCGGTTGTTACCGCGATAGAAAAGCAATCGACGAGCGAATGCGAGGCATGTATGAAACCGACGTCAAACAAACCGATTTCCCTCTCCTCTCCCGCCTCGACGCGGTGAACGAGCACCTCATCCAGGATTCCGTGTTCTTCGAGCTTCCGGTCAATAAAAGCCGCCGTTAGATTCGAAGCGTAAACCGGAACGTTGAATTTCTTTAGAAAAAACGGCACGGCACCTATGTGATCCTCGTGCCCGTGGGTGAGCACGAGCGCTACGAGCTCATCGGCATATTGATCAAGATAGGAAAAATCGGGAATCGCGATATCGACGCCGTAGGGCGTTTCCTCTGGAAAACCCATACCGGCATCAAGGACTATCATTTCGCCGCCATAGCGAATCGCGAGGCAGTTCATACCGAACTCCCCGATACCTCCAAGCGGCATGATTTCAAAACATTCGTTCATTTATTTGCGAAAAAACCAATCCTAACACACTGAAACTCATTCGCCCGCACTCGAATCAGCTCCAATGACTTTTGCAAGTTTGATCCATTCCTCGATAGTCAGCGCTTCCGGACGCAATTTCGTGTCGATTCCGGCGGCCTCCAGCAACGGGACAGGATCGTGAACACCCGAAAAACCCTTGAGATTATTAAGAATTGTTTTTCGTTTTTGCCTGAAAGCGACCGAAACGAGATTTCTCAATCTGGGAAAATCATCATCCCGGCTCCTTCCAATCGGTCGAAGCGAAGCAACGGCGCTTTGAACTTTCGGTCTCGGACGAAAACAGTTTGGAGTCACCGAAAACAGACGTTTCGCCTCAAAAACATATTCGGTCAGAACGGTAAGAAACCCGCGCGAGGAGTTTCCGGGAGGGGCGGCGAGCCGATCCACAACTTCCGACTGAAGCATCAGAATCGCCTCCGCGAACATTTCCGAAACCTCCGCCAGTCTTTCAATCACCGCACTCGAAATATTGTAAGGAAGATTCGCTACGATTACCGCCCCCTCAATCCCTTCGGAAGGCGCGAGTATTTTTTCGAGATCCGCCTCGAGCACATCGGCCTCAAAAATCTCTACTTTTTCAATACCTTCAAAACGCGATTTTAATTTCTCGGCAAGGATGGTATCGAGCTCGATCGCCCGATACTGACCGCTTCTTTCGACAAGCAAGTCCGTCAGCGCACCGCGTCCGGGTCCTATTTCCAAAACCAGCTTTTCGGACAAATCACCCGCCGAATCGACGATTCGATGAATTATGCCGTCATCAACCAGAAAATTCTGTCCCAAAGACCGCTTTGCGAACCGGGTTTTTCGAGAATGCTGATTTCGACTCAAACCGTTTCTCCCAAGGATTGTCGATAAACGGGATACCCCGTTATTTCGAAGTCATCGCCAACATTCTCGCAAGTGATGCTTTCAAGACCTACGGCCTCCGTCATCTTCCCGATTCCATTTCCGCCAACCGCCGGCACCGCGTCCACCCCGCCGATAATCTTGGGAGCGACAAAAAAGCTGACCTTGTCCACAAGCCTTTCATCAATCATTGAGCCGGCTACCTTACCGCCGCCTTCGACCAGTATTCCCTGAAGGTCCCTTAAACGGAGTTCATCCAAAACCTTTTGCAATTCGGGCCTTTCGGTCTCAAATTGAATGACTTCGACTCCGGCAGCGGCAAGAGACTCGCGTTTCTCGAGGGAAGCGTTAATTCCAGCAAAAACGACAAGCGGAACTTCACGGGCCGAAAGAACAGCCTTTGATTTGGGATCGATCCTTAGCGTGGAATCCAAAACGATCCTTACCAGTGGTCTCCTCCGCGGAAGACCGCTCCTGTCGGTAAGCGAGGGATCATCACCGAGTATCGTCTCGACTCCGACAAGTATCGCATCGTTCCCATGTCTAAGCGCCTGTCCCCTTTCTCGCGCGACGGCGCCTGTAATCCATTTAGATTCGCCGGTTTTTGTGGCGATCCGGCCATCGATTGATGTCGCGAGTTTTAGATGAACAAACGGACGGCCCGCTCTATGCCAATGGAAGAACTTTTCATTGAGCGTTTCGGCGACCTCCCTCAGAAGGCCCTTTGAAACTTCCAACCCCATTTCTTCGAGTTCCGCAAAACCACGTCCCGAAACCAGCGGATTTGGATCCTCACAAGGACAAACCACCCGCCTGATACCGGCCTCGTACAGAGCCTTGGTGCAGGGTTTTGTTCGCCCCGTATGCGCGTGCGGTTCGAGGCTTACGTATGCCGTCCCGCCTTTTGCGCTTTCCCCTGCCTGTCGCAGCGCACGAACTTCCGCATGTTCTACCTCATCGTAAACATACGTGCCTTCTCCGACCAAATTTCCTGCAGAATCGGCTATGACGCATCCGACCAGCGGACCCGGGCTGACCAAACCGATCCCGAGACCGGCCAGTTCCAAAGCACGCAATGCGTATTTTTCGTCGATGCTCGAGGTTTGGCTCACGCTTGTTTTAGAAACCCTTCTTTTGTTGCGGATCACTCAAAAAGACCGTTGACGTAGGAAACCGCGTCAAACACCATTAGATCCTCTACGCCTTCGCCGATGCCTACGTATCTGATCGGAAGACCAAGCTCCTTCGTAATCGCCACGGCAATGCCGCCCTTTGCGGTTCCATCGAGTTTGGTAAGCACGATCCCCGTCACATCGGCAACCTTCATGAATTGCCGTGCCTGTTCGAGTCCGTTTTGCCCCGTGACGGCATCGATCACCAAAAGGGTTTCGTGCGGTGCGGACTCGACTTCGCGGGCTGCAATCCGCTTCATTTTCTCAAGCTCGGCCATCAAATTGGATTTGTTGTGAAGTCGTCCGGCGGTATCGACGATCAAAACATCGGCGTTGCGGGCCTTTGCCGATTTGAGAGCGTCAAACAAAACGGCTGCCGGGTCCGTTCCCTGCTTTTGTTGGATCAGGGGAACCTCGGCGCGCTTCGACCAAATCTCAAGTTGCTCGGAGGCGGCGGCGCGAAACGTATCGGCGGCGCAAATCATCACTTCGTTTCCTTCAGTTTTTATCCTTTGCGCGAGCTTTCCGATCGTTGTGGTCTTGCCTACGCCGTTAACCCCAACGATCATAAGCACATACGGTCTTACCTCCGGGGCAAGATCCGATTCGGACTCCACTCCGCTGACGCCTTCGCCGTTGAGGATTGCCAAAAGCTCTTCCTTGATCTTGGCCTTGAGCGCGGTGATGTCCGAAATCTCCTGCCGGGAAACACCTTTTCGAACCGTATCGAGAATGTGAAACGTAGTGCTGACACCGATATCGGTCGAAATCAGCATTTCTTCGAGTTCGTCAAGAAACGCTTCATCGATCTGCTTGCGGTTTTCGAAAACCGTATCAAGCTTGTCGTTAATCGAATTTCGGGTTCTTGCGATCGCCTTGTTAAAGCGCGCCCCCAGTTCTTTCTCGGCCGCTTCCTCACGTGCTTTTAATTCCTCGATCGAGAGATCAAGTCCAAGCACCGAAGAACTCGAATCGTTCCTTTTTCGTCTCCAAAAAGCCATAATTCAAAATCGTCGCTCGTTGGCGGTCATTTCTGCCGTATCCAACTTCCGAGCGACAAATTTGTAATTATATTTTAGAGGGGTTGGTTAGCAAAATGATCTCTCGTGGTTTGGTTCACGAAAGTACCTTTCGGAGTCCAAAAACGAAGCCAAATAATTTTCGCCCTTCGGTTGCGTTGTAATCCGCAAGCCGAAGGGCGGTAAAGGTTTTTGACGTTCGTTTTGCCGGAACCGGAACTGATCCGTCCGTTGCGCAATCCCCCGGATCTATGAGGTTTTGCTTATCTCAAGAGCTGAAGGCTGTTTGAGTTCTTGTAGAGAACCAAACCAAGCAAAACACCGAAAACGGCGTAAAGATAGAAAGTCAGGAACCCGCCGAGAAACGCAACCGGCAGATTTCCCACAGTCGGCATATCCAGAGGCGCGAGCAACGCCGACAGCACCCCGATCACAACCGCTCCCATGATCCAAACAACGACCAGCATCACCAACAGTTTGAAATAGTCAAACCCGAGGTGCTTGATCGTATCCACTGCGACGAAAGGATTGATCGTGGCCCTAAAGGACTGCGTATAACCGGCGACCGCGCATGACGCCGGGAAGAAAAACAACCCCCAGAGCAACCCGAAAAAGATCAGGAAAATAAATGCTCCGGCCGTTTTCAGAAAATTCCCGGCCATTTGCTTCACCGCATCGGTTTGTTCCTGATCGGTCGGACCGGCGATCGGTTCCAAGCTCTGTTTTTTGTAGTTGTTCGCAAGGTCGTTCAATCTTTGGAATTCGGCTTCTTCGTCAACCGTTGCCCTTTGGGCATCCGTCAAACCATCCTCGCCGACACCCTCTGCGCGCATCGCCGCGTTTTGGTCTCTGAGTTTTTTCTTTACCGCCTCAACGTGATCGACGCTGGTTTTTGAAACCGGTATGCCGGGAGTAGATATTTGCGAGGCGCTTGGATCTTCACTAAAGACACCGGGCTGGCCAGTGGCGGGCAAGCCATTCGGGTTCATCGCGCTCGTTACGGTTGAGATCGCGTACCAGATCATGATTACCCCTACTACCGTCGCAAAACCAAAACTCACTATCCACGACGCGACGAAATTAAAAAACGGGCTTATGATGTCGTCCCAAGGAGAAAAATCCTCGAAGGACGGAAGAAAATCTGATTCGATATCGCCCTTGGCGAAATTGTTGACCGTATTTGAGATCATTCCAAAAACAAATCCGGTCGCAATAACAAAACAGAAAATCCCTGCTCCGATTAGAAACATCGAGCCAATTCCCATTGCCTTCTGGGCATATGCGAGAACGGCGTAAATCAATGCGCCAAAGAAAAGGCTCATCTTGAATCGAAACGGATAGGCAATAGCGGTACCAAGATCCGAGAATCCAAATCCTTCAAGGTTGGCGCGCTCAATTCGATAATCGGTTGCGACATCCTGTTGCAATTCCTTTTTCTCGCGGCACATCGAACCGCAAAACGGACATAGCCTGACGGATGATCCGAAGGACTGCGGACATTCCTTGCAAAATCCGTGGCCGCACGCCTCACATATGAATTTCGACTCGACATCGCCGTGGATTCCGCAGAATTCCTGATCCGGCGCTTGTACATCGGCAAAACTCGATTCTTCGTAAGACGCACCTACCGCTCGATTTTCAACGTCGCCCACTACCGGAATTACGCTCTCGATTTGCGCATTGTATCCGCCATCCGCGATCGGCATCTCATTTTGAGGCACGGCTTCCGTTACCGTGACATGCACGTAAGGCGGTTCGGTTCCATTTGTTTTGGCGTCAAAAAACGGTCGCAGTGGGGGTACTTTTCCCGCTTCGAGCCAACGAAGCTCGCCGCGCCGTACCTTGTCCGCTTCAAGCAAAGCGCTTTCCGCAATCCACTGCGTAAGTTCGCCAAAACTCGTATCGTAGATTTCACCGTTTACATCGGCCTGCCAGGGCTCGTTGGGATCGTGTATTGACATCGTCTTTCCTTGCTTTTTTTAACTGGCTATTTTCGACATATCCGATTCTTCCTTCGGATCAAAATTTTTGAGTTTTACGGTTCCGACGCCGATCTGGCCTTCCCGAACCGCACGTATCAGAGCGTCCACAACATGCAAATCGTAACGTGTGCCGACAAAACTCTTGATTCGATCAAGCGCTTCCTCGAGCTGCATTCCCTTCTGGTAGGGCCTGTCGATTGTCATCGCGTCGAATGTATCGGCAACCGACACGATTTTCGCCTGAAGCGGTATGTCTTCATCCGAGAGGCCTTGCGGATAACCCTTTCCATTGACCATCTCGTGATGCATGTACATTCCGGGGAGAAATTCCTTCATCGCGGGAATATTCTTCATGATCTTGTAGCCTTCCTGCGGATGGCGTTTCATGACCTCGAATTCCTCGTTGGTAAGAGCCGCCGGCTTCTTGAGAATCGCGTCGTCGATGCTGATTTTGCCGACATCATGAAGCAATGCACTGATGCGAAGCTTTTCGAGTTCGTCTTCCGCGAGATTCATACGCTGTCCGATGGCGACCGATACTCTTGAGACTCGCTCGGAATGACCGCGTGTGTAACGATCCTTGCCGTCGATAGCCGCCGCAAGCGCTTTTACCGTTCCTACAAACAACTCTTTGTTTTCACGCGCGGCGGTTGCGAGATCGTTGATGTATTGATCGAGTTCGTCGGTCATCTGATTGAATGCATGACCCAGATCTGCGATTTCACCGATCTTTCGAACCTGAATTCTCTTGCTGAGATCACCTGAAGCGATGCTCTTCGCTGCCTCGACGAGATTTGAAAGCGGCTTTGTGATCTGGACGGAAAGGATCAGTCCCATCACGAGTGCTATAAGCGAAAACATGAGGCTTATGAACCAAACCTGTTGCCGCATTTCACCGACCGATGCCAGAGCCTTATCCGCATCCTGCATGACGATCACGCCATATTTTCCGCCGCCTTCAAGATTGGCGGTTGAATATGCGCCGATCATTTCATGTTCCACGCCCTGAAACTCGGTATTAAACGGAAGCAAAGCCGACTGAATCTGTTCCTTTGTTTGCGTCCACTCGTCGACGATCCTGAGCCCTTTCATCGATTTCCGAGCCGATTCATATGCCGAATTTGGATGGGAAATCACCGCGCCTTTTTCATCTACCACGAACACGATCGGCAGGCCGAGATCCCAAAGATCGGCCTCGGTCATCTCCTTTTCTGAGATCCCCTCGGTGACTTCTCGCATCGACACCAGTCCGACTATTGCCGCTACCAATTCGCCTTTGATCTTGATCGGGGCCGCGATCGGCAAAACCAATTCGCCGGTCTCGGCCGCAACCGACGGGCTCCCGAAAGCGATACTGCGATCGTCGAGGGCTCCCAGTGCGCTTTGGGAAAATTTGTGAACCTCTGATTCGGCGAGTATTCCGGAACGAAATGCCGAAACCGATTCGCCTTGGAGGGGTTTTATGTAGAGCGCGAGAATGCTTGGATACTCACCCAGGAATTTTCCAAGCTTTTCCTGTGTATCGGAAGAAAGAAGACTCACTTGATCCGGATATGACTCGAAAACGCGACCATAGCCGCGAACCAGATTCGCGTAATTTCTACCAAAGTTCTCGATCTGCAAAGCCTTATCCTGCACCAATTGCGTTTGGTATCGTCCCTCGGCGGCGCGGAGTTCGCGACCGCTCCGATCCGACAAGATCCAACCGATAACTATCATCGGCGCGATACCAACCAGAAGCAGTGTAAGCAGAATTACAGTTCTGAGATTTAGACGTAGTTTGAGAAAATTAGACATGGGTAGGCTCTCGGTGCGCGGGAGTCACTACTCATTTTATCGAAATTGCGCGATAAAAATCAACATTTTACATAAATGCTAAACACTGTTGTTCATTACCACTGCAAATTGACTCCAAGGTTGTTAAACCGATCCCGAACTTGGTCGCATCCCGTTTTCGTTGGAATCGACGTTCCAAACGGAAGTAACTCGATACCTGTCAGTACTTTTTGTCAGAGATAGGAATTCGGCGGGGGTTCGGGCGGGACAATACCCATCGACTCAGGCAGGCAGACATGAAAGGAATGCCGCTCAACGACAAAAGCGATGAATCGGCTCTGCGATCTTTTTGGGTTTCAGACGCGTTTTACGATCACCAGAGTGATATCGTCATTGGCCGGCGCGTTGCGCGTAAAGGATGAAAGCGCCGATTCGATTTTATCTCGAATACCGGCCGCCGAACGCGAGCAGTTCTTGCTAACAACATCCGTCAGACGCTGGATTCCGAATTCTTCGCCTTCGGGATTCTCGGCCTCCGAAACACCGTCCGAGAAAATAACGATCGAATCGCCGACCGCGAGTTCAACGTCTCCGGGTTCGAATTCCGCCGAAGGCATGATGCCAAGCGGGAAGCCCCCCGAACTCAAATCATTTACGCTTCCATCCGCTCGGACTACAAGCGGAGGATTGTGTCCGGCATTTATGAAATGGAAGTTTCCCGTTGTCGGCTCAAGTTCACCCACAAAAAACGTGATGAACCTGTTGGCCGGAGTATTGAGCGCCAGATACTGGTTGACGGCGCTAACCATGTCGGCGAGGCTCGCACGTGCTACGACCTGAGCGTGAATTGCGGCATGAAGACTAGACATCAAAAGTGCCGCGGCCGTGCCTTTTCCTGAAACGTCTCCGAGCGCGATCAACATCTTTCCATCATGCCTCGGGATGAAATCGTAATAATCACCACCAATCTCGTAACAGGCAAACGAGATTCCCTGGAGCTGGTAATGCTCGAGATTTGGCGGTGCCGAGGGCTGGAAACGCTGCTGGATCTCGGTTGCAAGCTCGAGTTCCCTTTCCATCCGCTCGCGCTCGATGCGCTCCTCAAGCAGAGTCGCGTTTTCAACCCTGATCGAAGCGACGGAAGCGAGAGTGGTGAGTATGTTCAGATGCTCTTCCGTAAACGTCGCTTCATATGTCGGTGAATCGGCGTATATGATACCGAAAACTTCGCCTTCGCGTACCGCCAAAGGTACCGCCAAAACCGACCTCACTCCCAATAGCGCCATCGTCTGGCTCGCAAACTTTGGATCATGCTGGGCATCGGAGGTAAGAACGGATTTGCCGTTTACCATCACTTCGTCCATAACGGTTCTGCTGATCCTGACTTCGGGAATCTCGTCATCCTTGCCGCGTTCCCTGGCAACCGAGATCTTCATACCGTCAACGCCTTTTTCATCGCGCATCATGATGATGCAGCGATCTGCCGGAACGGCCTCAAACACGAGTCCGGCGACCTGAGTGAGTGTTTCATCCAGATTCGTGGATGAAAGCAAAGTTACCCCCACTTTGCTTATCAATCCCAAAAGCTCGTTGCGAGTTGAAAACTGCGACTCGAGGAGTTCTGCGGTTGGATTCTTGGCACGGGTAAACGAGATCGTCATCGACGGATCCAATGCCTGCGTATGCTCGGCAATGAGCGTCGATGATGCCTTTTTATCGACGTCATCCTGAAAAACGATCGTCGTTTCTCCGATCTTGATTTCCCCGCCGGGATAAACGGGAACCGGATGACTCAGAAGATTTCCCTCGTATCTGGTGCCGTTGGCGGACCCCAGATCCTGAAGCCAATACGTTTCGCCTTCGAGCCGAATTTCGGCGTGAAGCCTCGAAGCGAAAGCGTCGGGAATGCATACGTCGCTCCTCGCGGAGCGCCCGATCGTCGTCCTCAAACGATTCAGCACGTGGGAATCGGTGGAGTCATCGGCATTTCTGATCAGTATTCGGGGCATTTTGATTCAATCAATATCTATGCGGGATTTTCCTGGCTTCTTGCTGATGGAGCGGCGGATTTCGATTTCTTGACGAGTGTTTTCACCTTGCGTTCCGGTTTTCCGTAAACAACAACCGTTCCCGAAAGGTAGTCATGAAGCGCCCGCCCCTCGACGTTGAACGCTGCGAGCACAAAACCGAGCATCGCCGAGAATAATGTCATCGGATAACCGATCAGGTGCCGTCCGGCAATTTGAGCAAATCCGGGCGTTGTTCCATCATGTCGGACAATTCTGAGACCGGTCAGCATTTTGCCAAGACTTTGCCCGCCAAACATCGGCAGGATCAGAAAGTTCGTGGCACACACGAGAATGGCGATCAGCCAGCCGGTGTTGTTGATCTCCGAATTGAGCAGCTTGGCGCCGTCATAATGAAGCATTCTTCCCAACAACAATGTCCCGACCGGAATCGCGAGGACGATCATGTAATCGATAATCATTGCACCGCATCTCAAAATAAACGGCGCATGCAATTCGACAGGGTCAAAGCCCTTGATGTATTCCTTTTCCGCAACCTGCGCGGAATTCTTAATCTTCGTCATTCCAAATAAATAGACTATCCGACCACAAAGTGAAGCGTCGTGTCTCCGAGCTGAATCCTGTCTCCGTTTCTAAGCATCTGCGGCTGATGCGGCGAAAGCCTCATCGTCTGATCGGTGCCGTGGAGCAAAAGCGTTCCATTCGACGATCCCAAATCCTCAACCATGAATCCATCGCCTTCGCGCCAAATCCTGGCGTGCTTTCTGGAGACTTTCGTCTGAGGATCGAACTTCGATAGATCCACTTCGGGAAATATGTTCGACATCGGATCACGTCTCCCGACAAGATTTTCCTTTTTTCCAAGATCAAATGTCGGTACGTTCAAATCACCCGTCCCTTCAACCATCAACTTTGCCGTCGTAGTCGGCAGATGATATTCCTGCGAATGAACCCCCGGTTGGGCCAACGGCTGCTTCGCACCGCAAAACGCGCAAAACATGTCCGTCGCCACAATCTTCTGGCCGCAGAAACCGCAAAATACGGGCTGATCGGAAAGCGACACCGACTGTGGCGACTCGGAAACGCCGTACGTAACCTTGCCTGTCCTCAAATTCAGCAGATGCCTGTCAAGCTCCGACCTCAATTCGGCCGCCGAAACATAGCGTCGGTCGGCGTTGTATTCGACCGATCTCATCAAAATACGCTCGATTTGATCCGAAAGATTCGGATTTATCTGTCGCGGGCGGGGATGTTTTTGAAAATCAAAAATCAATAACGGGTTGTTTTGCGGATCCGCGCCGGTCAAAAGATGAAACATCGTTGACCCCAGACTGTAGATATCGGAAGACGCGACGACATTTCCGCTAAACAGCTCGGGAGGAGCGTACCCCATGGTTCCAACCGCCGTTACCCCTTTTTCCTCTTTATTGACCCATCTGGCAATGCCAAAATCGATAAGCATTATCCGCGACGAATTGCCGTCGATCATGATGTTTGCCGGTTTGAGATCCCGGTATACGATCGGCGGTTTTCTATTGTGCAGATAATCAAGCACATCTGCGATTTCAACCGCCCATTGCGTCACGCTCAGCTCGTCAAGCCTTCCTTCGGGCGCCGAACGGAGCCGTGCGGCAAGATCGCCGCCGGAGATGTACTTCATCACGAGGTAGAAACGGCCTTCAGATTCGTCAAAAAAGTAATCGTAAATAGTCGGAATCGCAGGATGTTCGAGCGATGTCAAAAGCATCGATTCGCGCTTGAAATCCGCTACCGCCTTTTCCTGTTGCTCCTTCTCGATATACGACTGAACCATCTCCTTTACGGCTCGCAAGACACCGCCGAGGTTCTTGTCGCTGGCGAGATATACGGCTCCCATTCCACCGCCGCCGATTTTTCTGACGATTTCGTAGCGACCGTTGAGTACGGTGCCTTCGTCCAACGGACGAAGTTTGGCGGCCTTGCTCCCGTCCGTGTCTCCTACGCCGATGTTTGGAGTCGTATAGCTCTTCTCTTCGCCGGTATCAACGGCTCCCGAATCCGCGTTTTCAGAAGCGGCAACCTCTTCGGAGGCGGAGGAATCCTGCTCGTTTTCCGGAGCGTCGCCACCGGCCTCCGTTTCATTGATCGGCTCCACCGAAGGCTCGGCAGGCTCTTCGACGTTCTCTATTTGCAACGGCTCTTCGGAATCCATCACCGATGCCGGTAATTCCGTTTCCTCGCTTTCCTGTGGTGAATCCGACACGGCCTCCGAAAAAACCGGGGGTGCGACATCTACCAGCCTTTCGGCCAAACGATCCTCCGAATGCTCCGATCGAACGGGTTCTTCCGGTCCCGCGTCAACCGGTTCGCCCATCGTCGATTCGGGCGCAACCTCAACCGCCACCGCGGCCAGACCGACGTTGGAGGCCTCGCTTTCTGATTCGATTAAAGTCGCCTCAAATTCCTCAGGAGAAACGTCTTCCGCGGACTCGCGATCATCATCATTTTCTTCGATCTCTAAAGCAGGAACCAAGTCGTTCGAATCCGAATCGTCTTCCGCATCGAAAGCTCGAGACTCCAGTTCATAAGCATCCGACCTCGCATCGTCTTCGATCGCCAACTCTTCCGCTGCAGAATCGCCGGCCGCCGCAACCTCTTCCGATTGATCTTCCTCGACGACCGAGGCCGGAGAGTCAGAGACCGCATCCGGGGCCTCGACCTCCATCTCTTCTTCCGTTCCCGATTCGGAAGCATCCAAGTCGCCGGATTCATCTACATCGTAAACCTTAATGCCACCAATATTGGCGATCGTATGCGGTTCCAGAGGTTCGGAATCGGGCGCCTTAACATCGGTTTGCGCGACATCATCAAATTCCACGACCGAAACGGCGGACTCGGAATCAGGCTCTGCTTCGGAGGTTTCCACCTGAGCGTTTTCGGATTCCACTACTCCAGACGCGTCATCAGGTTCAGTCCAAACGTCCGCCTTTCGATCGATTTCCCCAACCGCCCTGTCAATCTCAGCCGAAAAGTCCTCCTCGCTTAATTCATCACTGCCCGCTTCTTCCAAAGCGGCCGCAAATCGCTCGGATTCTGATTCTTTTTCTTCTTGAATCGCTATCTGCTCGCCTTCGTCTATTTCCACGAAATCCGAATCTTGGTCAGCTTCGCTCTCGTCCGAAGCCTCCAAAACTTCGTCGGCGTCTGAGGCATCATCAATAGTTTCCTCAAGATCCGACCTCTCGTCCCGCTCAGCCTCAACCGAAATCTCCATAACTTCGTCGGCTTCCGTTATTTCTTCAGCCGAACCACTCTCGTCATCGGGGCTTGCAGTCGCCTGCTCCGCATCTTGCGAATCACTTTCCTCGGTGGGAATCTCGATATGGTCTTCGGCCGCTGTCGCGGCAATCAGATCGGCGTTTCCGGTAACGATCGTATCGGAATAGGAGACGTCCTCGTCGTCCTTTTTCGAGAGGATGGAACTGTCGATCTCTTCGCCAATCGCGATTTGCTCGACTATGTTCTCTTCCTCGGCCGGATCCGCGCCAACGACAGGTTCAAGCGAAATGCCGCAAAAGGGGCAGAATCCCTCAGCTTCATTCAATTCGGAGTTGCATTCTCGGCATTTAATCATTTCTGACATCCTGAGCGGGAAATCGTAAAATTTCTACTTATTTAACTACCTGAAACCGAAGGAAGGTTTTCCCAACGATCACTTCGTCGCCATCATTAAGAATATGCGGATTCCCGGGTATCAAGCGACGGCCACGATTAACAAATGTTCCGTTTGTAGATCCCAGATCCTCGACCACGTATTGTCCGTTTCGGAAAATAATCCTCGCATGCTTTCGCGAGACTTTCGCCTCGGGATCATGCGCATCAAGATCCACATCGGGAAACACTCCGTTGTCGGCATCCCATCTGCCGATGTTGCTTTCTTCGGCAGAAAGCGGAAATTCGGTACCGATTGCCTGCCCACGTTCAATCACGAGATTTGCATGAACCCCCTGGGGAGCAAAACTCGACATATCCTGTTCTTCGGAAATTCCCTCCACGGCTTCTTCCGGTTCTGCGAAAGCCTCCGGAATGCCAACCGAGGTGACGGCCGCCGGCGTAAATTGAGGGCTTTCCGGTACGGGCGGGACAACCCTAGTCTCAGCCGAATCCTCGGCGGCAAAATCCTGGCGTGGCGCCTCATACTTGACCAGCGCGTCACCGCATTCGTCACAATACTGTGAAGTATCGAGGTTTTGCGTACCACAAGCCTGACATTTGATCATCTCGAATCTATCCTTTGATTGGAGTCTTGTTTGAAAAACTTCCCTATTCTAACGCCTAATTCCAATTTCTCACAAGGGAAACCGATTTTGGCTTCTCGGCGCCGCAGTTCAATTCGCTCAAAAGCCTAAACTGTTGCCAACCCTTGTTTTTCGAGATTTCAACGCCATCGAAAAGTTCCATTTCAATTTCAAAGGACCGGTTCGCATGAAATCATGCGGACTCTTCAAAGTGTCGCGATATCCCCTTATTCAATGGCAGTTAACTTTAAAAAGAATCGCACCGGCGGGTTTTGTCCAAAAACCGCGGCCAAAGCGATGTCGGTTTTGCGTTACCAATCGGAAACCGGGTGCCCATACCAGGCAAAATTCCACCGTCTGCAAGATTTCTTTTTTGAAACACTTACGTTATTTTTGACGTAACATCTGCCAGACGTTCATGTCCACCAGATTTTGCATTCAGAGTTTCTGAAAAATTTGTCGTTAAGGGGAATCATATTCATATGGCAATGAGCCGTAAGACAAAATACATCGTTATAGCCGCGGTTGCAGTTCTTTTGCTGTCGGCAGTGCTTTTCGCCGTTTTCTCATCGAGATCAGACTTGGAACAGGTGACGACCGTGCAGGCCAAGAAGCAACCGGATTTGCGCTCTACGGTTACTGCGCCGGGAGAAATCCGCCCGGTGCAATTCATCAACCTCACAAGCGAAGTGCAGGGACGGATCGAAGAGATTTACGTTAAGGAAGGTCAGGTAGTTGAAAAAGGCGAACCGCTTGTTCGGCTCGATCCAAACCAGCTCCAATCCAGCACCGACGCTCAGCTGGCGGCATTCCAAGCGTCGCAAAACGATGTTGAGAGCAGCCGATCGCAAGTTACGGCGGCGCAAAACCAGTATTCTCAAGCTCAGCAGGGACTGAATGTGCAGCAGGCCGCTGTTTCGACCGCCGTCCAACAGGTCAACACGGCGCAGGAAGCCGTAAATCAGGCGCGCCAGCAGGCGGTAACCGCACAGACCGATGTCGAAAGGGCGAGAGTTGAACTAAATGCCGCGATCCGCGAGAGAAAGCGAACAGAAGAGCTTTTGGAAAGCGGTGTCGTTTCAAGGCTGGAATTTGATCAGGCAAAAGACCGCGTTGCGACGGCGCAGGCCGCTGTTAACAATGCAGAGGCACGTGTAAAAGCGCAGGATATCGCGATTCGCGAAGCCCAAAACCGAGTCAAGGAAGCGCAGATCAGGATTTCCGAAGCAAAAGCGAGAGAGAAACAGCAATCGGTTGCAGTCCGCGACGCGCAACGCGCGGTTTCAACTGCCAGTTATGGCGCAAAAGCCAGTGCCGACCGAGCCAGTCAACAAGCCGCAGTGCTCCGCGGACAACGAAATCAAAGGGATAAAACCCTTCAAATAGCACCGATCGCCGGTGTAATCGCCGATATTCCCTCCAAGGTCGGTACTTTTGCGACAGCAAATCTTTCGTCAACTCCTCTCCTGACAATTGCCGACATGTCGACGATCAATGTCGAGGTGAAAGTTGATGAAACCGAAATCGACAAGGTTTCCGTCGGCCAGGCCGCCAAAGTGAAGGTCGATGCTTTCGATGAAAAGGAACTTGATGGGAAGGTAATTCAGAAAACCCCTTTGGCGGTTGGTAAATCGCAAACATCAGGCGGGCTCTCAACCAATATCAACGTTCAGGAAGCCAAGGAATTCAGGGTCGTGATCGAACTCGAAAACACTCCCGACGAACTGCGTGACGGACTCAGGCCGGGAATGAGCGCAACCGCGGTAATTACGACAGAAACCAAGAAAAACGTAATCGCTGTCCCGATTCAGTCGGTCATCGAAAAGAAGAAAGATGACGGCAAGGGCGGGGCCAAGGACGGCGATGATTCTGAAAACAAGGATGCCGACAGCCAACAGAACAAACCCAAAAAAGATGAGGAAACCATCAAGGGCGTCTATGTATTGGAATCAGGTAAAGTCAAATTCTATGAGGTAGTGACGGGAATTACCGGCGAATCGGATATCGAGATAATTTCGGGCCTGAAGGAGAATCAGGAAGTCATTACCGGGCCGAGCAGGGTTTTGAGCAAGCTGAAGGAGGGTGACGCGGTTAAGAAACAGGAGAAGAAGGAAGGTGATGCCGGCAACGCCAAGTAGGCGGGCCGGAAATTGTCAGCCTGAAATTCGGTTCGAAGTCGCGATTACGCGGATATAAAGATGAACACACTCGAAAACGGCAGCTCGGAATTCGAACATCCATATGGTTCGCTCATAAAAATGCGCGGCATTTGGAAAACGTACCAAATGGGCTCGGAAGAACTCCACGCGCTGAGGAATGTTTCCTTTGACGTTAACAAGGGAGAATATGTAGCGATTATCGGTCCATCGGGGTCGGGAAAATCGACGCTTATGAACCTCATTGGCTGTCTCGATACACCGTCCAAAGGCGAATACTGGATTAACGGCTCTCAGGTTGCGAACATGACCGATGACGAGTTGGCGAGGATCAGAAACAAGGAAATCGGATTCGTATTCCAGACGTTTAACCTTCTGCCACGTGCAACTGCGCTTCACAATGTTGAGCTTCCTTTGATATATGCCGGTATGAGCGCCTCTGATCGTCACGAAAGGGCGATCGGATCGCTTACCGCCGTTGAACTCGGGGAAAGGGTTTCGCATCGACCCAACGAACTTTCCGGCGGTCAAAGGCAACGCGTTGCGATCGCTCGGGCGTTGGTCAACAATCCTTCGATTTTGCTTGCCGATGAACCTACCGGGGCGCTCGATACGCATACAAGTGTTGAAATCATGCTTCTATTTGAAAAGCTCCATTCGGAAGGAAATACGATCATCGTCGTAACGCACGAACAGGAAGTTGCAGAGAGAGCTCATCGAATCATAACGATTCGCGACGGCGAGATCGAAAAGGACGAGAAGATCAAGTAGAGGCCGAAAGGCTGTTGTTTGGGAACCGCACTCCGCCTGCGGTTCCCTTTTTTTGTTGGCTGGTACCGCTGGTTAGCGGAATCTGCCGCCAACACATTTTGATATCAGTGCGGGAATGAAGCCCCGGCCTTGGTTTGGTAGTAAAATAAGGAGATCGCTTTGAGTTCGATTTGCAAGCGTTGCTTGCCTCGTCCCCGCTTTTAAGGCATCACATGTTTTGGGCTTTAACCTTTTGCGTTAACCCGTTTTAGTAAAATGCCGATTTTGAGAGATTTCAATTTATTCCGCGAATCCTTTCGACTCGCATTGAGCAGCCTTCGAAGCAGCAAGCTTCGAACCTCACTGACACTTCTCGGAATCGTTGTCGGAGTGACGGCAGTAATCGCCGTAGTAACAATCATCAACGGCTTGGATTCAACGGTTGCTGAAGCGTTTTCCGCGCAGGGATCTACCGTTTTTAGTGTTTCAAAACGCCCGCTAGTCGTCACTTCGAGAGAGGACTTCATCAAATTCAACAAACGCAAGGACGTCACACCTGCCGATGCCGAAGTGATTGGCCGATTGTGCGTTGGCTGCGCGCGGATCGGCACGTCCATAAACGGGGCCGGAATGGTGAAATATGCAGAAAACCGTTCCGACAATGTAACGGTGCGGGGCCTTTCACTTCCAATGTTCGCGATTGAGAATATCGTACTCGACTCAGGAAGGGCATGGACTGATCAGGAAGGCAAATCCGGTCAGAACGTTTGTATTGTAGGAACCGATATCGTCGAAAACCTGTTTCCGGGAATGGGAGTCGACGCGGTTTTGGGTAAGAGTATAAAAGTTGACGGTACCCCGTTTCGAATCCTCGGAGTTTCCGAACCCTTCGGAAAAGTGCT
>JAWKHN010000006.1:0-325919 GCA_041394795.1 Pyrinomonadaceae bacterium
ACGCGCGGGGAAATTCGAAAACGGCGGCTCGATCACCGGCTTTTACACCGTGCTCGTCGAAGGCGACGACATGAACGAACCGATAGCCGATGCCGTCCGCTCTATTCTCGACGGACACATCGTGCTTTCCCGCCAACTGGCCGCGCAAAACCACTATCCCTGCATCGATATCCTGAACAGCGCATCCCGTCTTTTCTCTACCGTAACCGAACGCGAGCACGCGATGCAGGCGGGGCGCGTACGGGAACTGATTTCCGCGTACACAAAGGCCGAAGACATCATCAACATCGGCGCCTATGAACACGGGAGCAATCCGAAGATCGATCTCGCGATCGCCCGACGCGATCCGATAAACGATTTTCTTCGACAGGAACACGATGAACCGGCCGGACTCGAGGAATCGATCGAAGGCCTTATGTCGATCGAAACACAATGAGGAAGTTCAAATTCACACTGCAATCGGTACACAACGTTCGCGAGCTCCGCGAGGAGAAGGAACAGACCGTATTCGCGAGGCTTTCGAAGGACGCCTCGGAAGCCGAGGAGCGGCTTTTTGAAGTGTCCCGGAAAATCCTCTCCGCTATGAACAGCTATACGCATTCGATGCGTGGCGGCACGGCGCTCGATCCTGTCGTACTCGATCTTCATTCAAAGCACATCGCGGCGCTCGAACGGCTCAAACAAAGGATCATCGCCGAGGTTGAACAAAAGAAATCCGCCTGCCGCGAGCAGGCGAAAAGGCTTTCAAACGCCGCCCGCGACGTAAAAGTCACGGCAAAACTGCGTGAGAAACAAAAGGCGGTTCATGATCTTGAAGCCGCCAAATCGGAACAAAACACGCTCGATGAAATCACGAGCGCCAAGCATGCCCGTCTCGCGGGCGAAACCAACGGATAACTATGATGACAGTAGCAAAACTTGACGGACTTCGCGGTCCGGATCAGCTCCAATCCGACACAAAAGAAGAGCCGGCCGATGACCAGTTCGCATTGATTTTGGATGCGTTGGCGATGATCTCGCCGCCGACACTGCTTCAGGATGCCGCCGCCCCCACGCCGGAAGTGGATCCGGCAGCGGGCGATTCTCTTCCTGTAAATTCGCTTCCTGAAGCCCCGTATCCGGAACTCTTATCAAAACCTGTGGCTGAAACCCCGCCGCCTGGCATCTCCCCCGATGCAAATCCGTCGGACGATTCCGAGCCGACGACACCAACGCGCCGAGCTTTGCCGGAAGGATTCGAAAATTTTTCTTCAAAAGAGGAGTATTTCAGATTCATGAACACCAGAACCGCGTCTCTCCAGCGAAGCGCGGAAATCGATGTTCAACATCCAGCGGTTGCTGAAACACCTCCAATCATCCAGTTCGACGCACCAACCAAGAAGAAGCCGGAAATTGATCCGGGCGACACACCGCCAATCATCGTCTTCAATTCCATGGCGGAAGCGAAGGGGAATGAGGAACCAAACAGCGCCGGACTTCAAAAGTCGCATTTCAAGAAATCTTCCGATTCCGACGAGCTTCTCGAACCGATTCAGGAATTGACGCAAAGCCAGATTGAAACCTCCGAATCCGAATCTCCGCTGAAACCGGTTCTCGAAACTGCAGGAACGAACCGAAACAAGCCGGAAGACAAGGGGTTTGCAGAGATCATTCTTGGGAAATTCCAGAAGAAGGTTGACCTGAGCGCCGCCGAGGAAGCGAAGGAAGCTACCAACGAAACTCCGAATCTCGCGGAGCAGGTTGAGTTTCCGATCCTCGAACTGATCAGCGAGGTCGCCAAAGGCAAGGAGCCATCAATGCTCAAGCTACGGCTTCGCCCGTCCGAACTCGGCGATATCGAAATACGTCTCGAACGCGATTCGCATGGCAAGATCAATCTCGATCTCAAAACCGAAACCGAGGTAGCCGAATCATTGCTTTCGGAAAACATCGAAAGACTTCGTGAAAGTCTCGACCGAGCCGGTTGGGACATCAACAAGATCCATGTCAGAAACGGCGCGGATTCCTCCCAAAGCAACTTCCAACACGGGGCATCGGCCGACGGCGGCCAAAAGGATGCCGAACCATTCAATCCCTCCGCTCTCTACGATTTCGAGCCCGAAGCTCCGGAGTCGCTGTCTGCGGACGAAGATGAGGACAGGCTCATAAGCATTCGAGCCTGACGAACATTCTATGGAAACAAATCCGATTTCAAATTTCTCGGCAACGACGACTTCCGGCTCCACCGGCAGTTCGCAAACCGCGGCGGGGTCCGAAAGAGACCTGTTTATGTCGCTTTTGGTCGCCCAGCTAAAAAATCAGGATCCGCTCTCACCGCAGGACGGAACCGCCTTCGTGGCGCAACTCGCCCAATTCAACTCGCTTGACCAACTGATCGGCATACGGCAAACGCTCGAACGCCTTTCGGCAATCAGCGAGTCCCCGATAAACATCGCGACTTCCGCAAACATCGCGGAGGATTCCCAGTAACAAAACGAACCGTCTCGTTCGAGCCGGATCATCACCAAGCGATTCAAAAAAACTCGCGAATAAAACGCTTCAAGATTCCAAACACTCACCGTGCACCTGGAACTTGGAACCCACGAACTTGGAACACCCGGCCCTCCCGGGCCAATCTCAGGAGACTATCTATGTCATTTTCATTCAACACTTCCCTCTCCGGTCTCAACGCGCAATCAAGCGCATTGAATGTAATCGGAAACAACATCGCCAACTCGAACACCATCGGGTTTCGTTCCGGAAACATCACGTTTATGGATGTTTTCGAGAATTCTTTTGGCGTTCGTCTGAACGGAGGCGGAAACACCCGGCAGATCGGAAACGGCGTGCAGGTTGCGGCCGTCCACACCGATTTTTCGCAGGGAAACATCAACGAATCGTTCTCATCGCTTCACGCCGCGATTCAGGGCGATGGATTCTTCGCGCTTAAGAACACCAACGGAACCGCCGCCTACACGCGCGCCGGCGACTTTACGGTTTCAAACGAAGGCTTCCTCGTCACGCCAAACGGTTCGAGAGTACAGGGTTACATGGCAATCGATGGAACGATCGCACAGGATGCCGTCCTGACGAGCGTTCAGATTCCGATCGGCGAAACCCTCGCACCAAAGGTAACCGCCGAAGGCACGTTTCGCATGAACCTCAACGCCGACGCATTGCCCGGCGCGACCTTCCACGCGACGATGCAGGTCTATGACACGCGCGGAAGCTCGCATACGCTCGACATGGTTTTTGAAAGACAGGCCGATGGAACGTATCTGATGTCGCCTTCGGTTGATGGAAACGCCGCCGAGGCAGACGTCGATGGCGCCGGTCCGGCCGCCGGTCCGTTTACTTTCGATTTTGACACCGACGGAAATCTGATCTCGCCGACATCGCTGGCGATAGTTCCCGACCAATCACAACTTGACGGCGCGACGATGCCGCAAATCGATATCAACCTTCGTGAAACAAACGCCGACGGATCCCCCGGCGCGTTCAACATCACGAGCTTCGCACTTCCGTCCACCGTTTCTTCGACATTGCAGGACGGCTATCCGGCGGGTGAATTGAGTTCGGCCGTGGTCGATGCCTCGGGCACGATTTTTGGTATTTTCAGCAACGGCCAATCGCGGGTTGTCGGTCAATACGCCATCGCGCGTTTTAATTCGAATGCCGGCCTGCAGCGCGTTGGCGGCAACATGTTCGCCGAAACCCTCGCGTCCGGGCAGGCGACGATCGGTGCTCCCGGCACGGGCGGCCGCGGCGCAATCGCCGGCGGTTACCTCGAACAGAGCAACGTCAACATCACCAACGAGTTTGTGGATCTGATCGAGGCGCAACGCGGCTTTCAGGCAAATTCGAGGGTGATCACGGGTCTCAATCAAACGTTTCAGGAAATCCTGAACATCATCTAGCCTGCTTTGTTCCGCCATTGGTAAAAATGCGGATTGACGGCCGGATTCGTCAAAACAACATAAAGTTTCGATGAAACCGGCCGATAAGAAAACTGAGCGCGGAACCGCTTAACTCCCACAAAGTATCAGCGGTTGCTTAACCCACCAACGGACGGGCCGCAGAGGGTCATGACGGAGAATTAGATTCCACGTTTTGCTGCGACCCGTTCGACTTTTAATCCCGCTCTAGATTTTTTACAGATGGCGAGTCTTGCTCGGAGACAAGTGATAGCCAAGGTTCTGCCCCAAGGGGTTTCCCTCGCGGGACAATTCCACTCGGCGATGAATCGCAGACACTGTCAATAGGACCATTCAGGCCAGTTAGCCCGAACTTGGTACTTGGAACTTGGAACAGGGAACTCTCCCTACGCCTCGCCCTTTTAACCGCTATGTTTATTATCATCGGCATCGTTGTTGTACTGGGCTGTATCGTCACGGGATTCCTGATGATCAACGGTCCGCTTGGCGCTTTGATTCAGCCGTCCGAGTTCGTAGTTATCGGCGGTGCGGCAATCGGCGCGACGATCGCCGCCAACCCCGTAAAGTTTCTTACCGGCACGATCAACAAGGCCATCGGAGCGCTGAAGGGCTCGCCCTATACAAAAGTAGCCTACTTCGAGCTCCTGCAGATGCAGTACGACGTCTATGTAAACCTCAAAAAAGGCGGTGTGCTTTCGCTTGAAGAAGACGTCAACAATCCCATGTCATCGGGGATTTTTACAAAATACAAGACTTTTGTTGGAAACCATCACGCGGTCGATTTCTTTACCGACGCATTGAAGATGATCGTCAACGGCGCCTGCAACGCCGAAGAACTCGAGATCATGCTCGACACCGAAATCGATACGCATCACGACGAGAACGCCATCGCGCCGGCGCTCGTCAACAGGATATCCGACGCCATGCCCGGGTTGGGAATCGTCGCCGCTGTATTGGGTATTGTCGTAACGATGCAGCATCTTGACGGTCCTCCGGAAGAACTTGGGCATCACGTCGGGTCGGCCCTCGTCGGCACTTTTCTAGGCCTGCTTCTCTCCTACGGCATTCTGGCGCCGATTGCCGCGAATATCGAGAATCTGGCGGCCGACGAGGCCCAATATTTTCTTTGCATGAAGGCGGGCCTCGTTGCCTACGCCAACGACGCCGCTCCCGCCACGGCGGTCGAATTCGCGAGAAAGACGATCTTCAGCTTTGACCGACCGACGTCAACCGAAATCGACGAAGCCCTTAGAAACATAAAACCGAGATAACACCCAAACTTTCTCCCGGACCATGGAAGACAAGAAACCGCAAGAAGAAGAACCACCTCGCCGGCCCCGGAAAAAGAAAGCCAAGGGGCATGGCGGACATCACGGTGGTGCGTGGAAAGTCGCCTACGCGGATTTCGTTACCGCGATGATGGCGCTTTTCCTCGTTTTGTGGCTCGTCTCCCAGGCAGATACAAAACTCAAGGAACAGATCGCAAATTACTTCAAATCGCCGGGCGCATTCACGTCATCGCGCGGCGGTATTCTGCCCGGCAAGACGAGCGTCAGCAAGGAACCTCAAAAGCTTTCGGCGGAAGAGGAAACCCAAACTCTCTACGGAATCGCGCAACAACTCCAGCGCAAGTTTGATTCACAACCGGAATTTACAAACATAAAAGAGAAGATTGCGATCGAAGTAACCGACGAGGGTCTCCAAATCGAGATCATCGACAAGGCGGATGACATTTCCTTTGAAGTAGGCAGTTCGGTACTGAACGAATCGGCGATGCTGATCCTAAAGGAGATCGCCCAAGCGATTTGCCAGATGCCAAACGGAATCAAGATTGGAGGACACACCGATCGCAGGATCTTTCCCTCGGACAACGGTTATTCGAACTGGGAGCTTTCTTCTGATCGCGCCAACGCCGCGCGCCGAATTCTTGTCAAAAACTGCGTCGAGCCGAAACAGATTAGAAGAATCGTTGGGTTTGCGGATACCGATCCGATCATCCCCAACGATCCATATCATCCCGCCAACCGCCGTATTTCGATCACGGTGTTGCGCGAAATCCCCGTCGAAGACTCCGGCGCGACTGCGCCGATTACCGATGAACCGGTAATGAGTACTTCCGACGATCTCCCCAAACGGGACGAGAAGATCGAAAAGATGCGGGAGAAAATCCGCGCTGCGGCGGACGACGAAAAGAAACCCTCGGATTCGGAAACGGAAAAGACAAAGGAACCCGAATCGAGAATCGAAGAGGGTGAGAAAAAGCCAAAGCCCGAAACGACTGAGAAGGACAAGACTGATGCCGCGAAAGCGAAACTGAAGAAGGAGGGGAGCGTTACCGTCGGCGAGCCGGACAAGGTTCCAAAAGCGCCGGTTACAAAGGAAACAAAACCCAAACAAAATAACTAACCCGCAATTTCTGTACGCGTCGGTTTTTTGACACCGGCGTCGGCATACCGATACCGAAGGGCGACGGCGAGGCCGCGAAGACCTCGGTTTTTCGGTGTTTTGGGGTTCAGATTTAGATTGGCACGGAATTAGCAGACGTGTCCAAACGGAGGTAGCTATGTCAGAAGCTGCAGTAGAAGCCGAAGGCGCCGAGGGCGGCGGCGGCGGCAAAGGAAAACTGATTTTGATCATCGTCATCGTTCTCGTTCTTGTTGGAGGCGGCGGCGGAGGTTATTTCTTCGTTTTAAGGGGCGGAGGCGAAGAGGATTCGGCGAAAGCCGAGAAATCTGAAAAGAAGTCCAAAAAGAAAAAGAAGAGTTCCAAAAAGGATTCGGCGGATGAGGAGGATTCATCCGAAAGCGGTCCGGCCGACGAATCTTTGAGAGAAGCGCTTCAGGATGATGAAAACGTAAAGCACGTCGTCGAGCTCGATCCGTTTATCGTCAACCTTGCTGATGTAGAAGAAGCAAGGTACTTGAGAATGACGGTCAGCCTCGGAATCGGTGAGAGCGAGGAAGGCGGAGAGGAGGCCCCGGATCCGATCTTTCTGGCGAAAGTGAAGAACGCCATGCTTGCCGTCTTGAGCGTAAAGAAATCCGAAGACGTCCTGACGGTCGAAGGAAAAGCAAAGCTTCGCAAGCAGTTGCTTGAGGCCGCGCAATCCGCTTCCGAAGACGGCCACGTGGAAGCGATTTATATAACGGACTTTATCGTACAGCTCTAGTTCCGAACGGTTCACTTCCGGATAGTTCGGCATAGACACTCCATCCATAGATAAATGACCAGCATGAACGACAAGGTAGAAGACGAATGGCAGCATCTTGGTGATGTACCGGTTCCCGTTTCGATAGAACTCGGCAGAACCAAACTAACGCTCGACGAGGTTGCCAATCTGAAAGAGAACGTCATCATACGCCTTCCCCGATCTACCGGCGAAGGCATAGATATCCGGGCCGGAGAGGAAACACTTTTCCGCGGCGAGGTAATCGTCATAGAGGACCGAGCCGGTGTCCGGATCAACGAAATAGCATGTGAGAGAAGAAAATGAAACACCCTAAGTTACGACAAACACTTCTTCTGATTTCGTTGGTTTTCGTAATGGGTATTCAAGGTTTTGGGCAGGAAACGGCAACTTCCGAACCGGTTCCTCAAAAATCAAAGCCAGTGAAAACCGAATCAAAATCCAACAAGTCTTCAAGCAAATCTTCCAGCAAACCAAAATCCGAAAAGAAGTCCGACAAAAAATCCTCGGCTTCCAAAACAACAAAGAAATCCCAGGACTCGAAATCGAGTTCGAAATCCGATTCAAAAGAAGAATCGTCCGCGACAATTTCAGACGAGTCAAAATCCGACGCAAAGAAATCGGAAACGCCGAGCGAAAGCGAAAAAGAGACGGCCTCTTCCCCCGAATCAAAAAACAGCACCACGGCCTTCGGCACAGAAACCCGCAAACCGATGGGCGAGAACGATTCGATTCCGTTCATGCGTACCGAAACTGCCAAAGCGGCTCAACCCACGCAATCGGGTTCGATTGTTCTCAAGACATTTGGCTCGGTTCTCGTCGTGCTCGGACTGCTCTTCGTGGGCGTTTGGGTCGTAAAGAAGACGGGACTCTCTAAAACAGTCGCCGGACTTGGCGGCGCGCCGAATCTAAAAATACTTTCATCGGTAACGCCTAAAAGCGGTCAGACGCTTTCGGTGATCAGATTTGGAGACCGCACATTGCTTGTCGGTTCGACGGCGCATTCGTTTACGGTTCTCGCCGACGGCCCGTTTGAAGAAGAGGTGATCGAAGAGTTGATTGAGGCCGACGAGGAAGACGAAAACAATGGCGAGTTCAAGGGCAAACCGGTTTCGGTTGCCGAACTTCTCGCCCAGGACGAATCCGTGTTTGCCGAGGAACTTGAGAAAGCCGGAAGGCTGATCTCGATTCCGGGAGGGCGGAGATCGTGAAAAGACTCGGTCTGATACTACTTCTGATCGCCGCCTTCAACGCATTCCTCCCAGCTCAAACTTCCCAAACCTCCAGCACTTCAAGCGAAACGACTCCAACTTCCTCAAAAACGTCTTCCAAATTCGAAGACGCATCCGAGTTGCGCGCCCCCAACGCTTCACCGCAGGCCAAGGAATTTGACTTAAAGGACACCGTTGCCGGTTCGATGCCGCTTCAGATCATCGTACTTTTGACAGTGCTGAGTTTTATACCGGCGCTTCTGATATCGATGACCTGCTTTACGCGGCTGATCGTGGTCTTCCATTTTTTGAGACAGGCTTTAGGCACTCAGGAATCGCCAAACAACCAGGTGCTTCTCGGACTCGCATTGTTCATTACGATCTTCGTGATGACACCCACACTTTCAAGGGTTTACAACGACGGCCTGAAACCGATGATGGACGGCGAGATCTCCCAGACCGAAGCGTTTGAGAAAGGAATCGTGCCGCTTCGGGAATACATGATCAAGCACACGCGTGAAAAGGATCTCGCGCTTTTTCTGCGTCTTTCAAACAGCCCGCGACCCGATACCGTCGAAGACGTGCCGACCTCGGCACTCGTTCCGGCCTACATGATCAGCGAACTCAAGACCGCCTTTCAGATCGGCTTTGTGCTTTTCCTTCCGTTTCTTGTGATCGATCTGGCGGTTTCGAGCGTCCTGCTCTCGATGGGGATGATGCAGTTGCCTCCGGTGATCGTATCGCTGCCTTTCAAAATACTTTTATTTGTGATGGTTGACGGCTGGTATCTGATAGTGAGTTCGCTCGTAAAGAGCGTTATGTAGAATGAACGACGCACTCATTACAAACCTGATTCAGAATTCGCTAACGACATTGATGTGGATCGTCGGTCCGATGCTCGCGGTCGCGATCCTTGTCGGCATCGTGGTCAGCCTGATACAGACATTGACATCGATTCAGGATCAGACGTTTTCGTTCGCTCCTCGCGTCATAGTGATCTTCCTCGTTTTCCTCTTTACGTTTCCCTGGATCCTCCAAGTTTTGCTGACCTTTACCGAGGCTCTCTTCAAGGATTTCGCTCCATACATCGGGGGCTAGCGAATCCGAAAGGCCCTAAACTCAAGCCATGGAACCTTTTATCCTGCCGCTCCAACCCGTACTAGCGTTTCTGATCGTGCTTGCGCGGGTCGGCGGCATCGTTTCGTTCGCACCGTTTTGGGCGCATAAATCGGTTTCAGTACAGATCCGCGTGCTGATCGCGTTCGTTATCTCGCTTGTGCTCACGCCGGCGCTTTCGAATTCCATCGTTACTCCTCCAACAGAGGTTTTCCCATTCGGCCTTGTTATTCTTGGAGAGCTGCTCGTCGGCGTGATGCTTGGAATCGTCGGTAGAATTGTCTTCTCGGCTTTTGAGTTTGCCGCGCACTTCTTTGTAAACCATATGGGTTTTGCATTGGCGGGCATCGTCGATCCCGAAACAAAGGCTCATTCTTCGGCTTTTGGAATCGGCGCGCAAATGCTGGCGTTAGTCGCGATGCTTGGAGCAAACGGCCACCATTGGTTTTTGATCGCCGCATATCGAAGCTTTGAGCGGATTCCTCCAGGCGGATTCGCGCTTTCTCAAAACGGCCTCGACATCCTGCTCCGTCTCTCGGCATCCGCGATCTCTGTCGGGCTTTCGATCGCCGCCCCGGCGGTTATCGTGCTCGTCGTTATGGAATTCGGTCTTGAGTTCTTTGGACGAACGGCACCGCAATTCCAGATCTTCGTACTCGGATTCCCTCTCAAGATCGGAGTCGGGCTTTTCGTATTGGGATCATCCCTCTATTTTCTTCCCGCGGCATTCCGCGATGTAATCGGCGGTATTCTCGTTAACCTCGACAAACTGCTTGGCACCTTCTAATCCCGATGTCACAGGAAAAAACAGAAAAAGCTACCCCCAGGAAAAGGGAGCAGGCAAAGAAGAAGGGCCAGGTAGCCAAAGGCCCCGAGCTTCCCACGGCGTTCGGGTTTCTCGCCGGTTTGCTGACATTGAGCGCTGTTGGGGGCGACATCTTTACCGAAATCGGTCATTTTATCGAACGCATCGCCGAAAAGGCTTCCCATTCCGAAGAGATGCGGGAGCTCGATTTGCATCTGCTCCTAACCGACGCCATTACCACGCTTGCTCTGGTAGCCTTACCGATCATATTCGCGGTTCTCGTGGCCGCGGCCGCCGGCAATATCGCCCAGACCGGCTTCTCGATTACGCCCGAAGCGCTGATGCCCAATGCCGGAAAGTTCAACCCGGTCTCGAATCTAAAGCGCGTTTTTGGTCTCGATGGATTGGTAAATCTTGCGAAGTCTTCGGTAAAGCTCGTGCTGTTCGCATCGGTTGCGTACGGCGTATTGGCGCCGATGCTCGTCGCCGCTCCGACATTTGTCAACGCCCCCGTCGGTTCGATTGGAATCAGGCTTTCTGAAACGATCTACAGCCTTGCGATTAGGTACGGATTGATAATGTTCGTGCTCGCCGGCGCCGATTATGGTTACGCGAAATACAAGTTTGAAAAATCGCTCAAGATGTCGAAACAGGAAGTCCGCGACGAATTCCGCGAGCAGGAAGGAGACCCGATGATCAAGGGGCAGCGAAGGCGCGCCGCGCGGGCGATGGCGCAAAAGAGGGCGATCTCCAACGTTCCCGAAGCGACTGTCGTGGTAACAAACCCGACTCACTTCGCGGTCGCGTTGCGATATGAACGCGACACCGACATCGCGCCGGTTGTTGTCGCAAAGGGCGCCGATTTTGTAGCCAAAAAGATTCGCGAGATCGCCGCCGAGAACGACGTCCCTCTATTCGAGAATCCCCCGCTTGCCCGCGCGCTCTATCGCGCGGTCGAACCGGACCAGATCGTACCGGTCGAATTCTTCGGAGCGGTCGCCGAAGTTTTGGCATACGTTTACCGGCAAAACGAAAAAGCGGAAAGCGCGTTCGGCCCCGGCAACGGACACTAAACTCCAGGATCTTCGTCCGCTGACGGAAGGCAGTGCCGGTCTCGTACCGGCCGATTAGTGGATCGGGGACGGATTGAATTCCTCGAAAGTCCAATCGAGCTCATTGACTCTTGAAACCACCAAAGTAATGAGCCAACATCTTTTCGCTGGATACGAAACCGCATACAGAATCAAGATCCACCGAATTTCTATTTCATGCCTTTCGTTCTTTTCGTGGTTCAAGCCTCCTTCACCGCAGTGCGAACCTCGTCTCCGATACTCAAAACTTTGTTTGCATTTTTTGTTTCAACCCTTATAATACGGGCTGTTTCAGGTCGCTTTGTTTTCAATATGTGTAAAGCGCCCCCTTCAAACTCCCGCAATGAGAAACAAAAACTTGTCTTCCGCCACGGCGAGGTCTTTTGAGCCCGACGCCGCTCGACTGTTTTCAGAATTGGGGTACAGCGCCACGTTCTTCGACGCAATGCCTTCCCCAATCGTCATACTCGACGCCAACGGCCATATTCAGGCATCCAACGAAAGCTTTAGAAACGAGATTTTGCAGACCGATTCCGGCAATTGGCATCGATTTACCACCTCGGGTGAAAAGGTCTGCGAGAAGCATCTTTCGCGAGCACTTTCCGTAGGAAGCCATAGGTTTATCACCGAGTACGAAACCGCTTCGGGGCTTCCCGCCATCTTCGAAATCGACGCCTTCCGATTGTCCGACGGGAAATCAGTCGCGCTGCTTCACCGTCCAAAGCCTGGAAACGCGGAAACCTTTTGGCGCTTGCCCGAAAAAAGCTCCGATTCAGGTCCAATCCTGGTCAACGATTTTTATCAGTCGATCCTGGATTCAAAGCAACCCATTGCGATCGTCAAATCGGACGGGCGGATTCGAAGCGTTAATCGCGGGTTTTCCAAACTCCTGGGTTTTGATTCTTCTGTCTATCGTTTTCGGGAGATTGGCGATTTCGTCGTTTCCGAAGAACCGATGAGGATGCCTGGCGAGATTGTCGGCTGCCACGCACTTTGGCGTGTTGACGGCAACACGACCTCGTGCAGAATCACCGCGATTTCGGGTCATGAGGGCGACACGATACTTGCATTCGAGGAGCAGGAACAGGAGGTACAGGATCTCAGGTCGGAAGAGTTCTATTCGGTTTTTGTAAACCAAACCGAAAACGAGATCGCGCGTTTCGACCTCATCCGCCCTATCAGCTTAACGCTTCCCGTTTCGGAACAGATCGAGCGAATTCTCAACCAGTCGTTCTTGCGAAGTTATTCCAAGCCGCAGTCCACCAATTCCTTTGGGGCGAAAGAAGGAATCGAGCCCGGAACTCTCTTCAAAGATTTTTTTATATCCCAAAAGGCCGCTGAAGCCGTCGCCCGACTTTTTATCGAATCGGGATACAAGGTTTTGCAGCACGAAACAGAGGTTCCGGAATCTGAGGATAGTTCGAAGCATTTCCGAAAGAACATCATGGGAGTCATCGAGCAAGGCCGGCTTACGCGAATATGGCTTTTCCGTCGCGATATCACTCTCCAAAAACGCGCCGAACTTGCTTATCAAGTCGCTGAAGATCAACTGCGACAATCCCAGAAAATCGAACCGATCGGAAGACTCGCCGGCGGAATCGCGCACGATTTCAACAATTTCCTCGCCGTCATAATGCTTCAAACCGAAATGATGCGGCAGGAAATCCGGAGCGGAGATCCGCTCCTCGGGCGAATCGGCGAGATCATGAACGTCACCGAAAAGGCGGCGAACATGGTCAAGCAACTCCTCGCTTTTGGCCGGAAGCAGACGATGAGGCCGCATCACCTCCTGATCAATCAGGTTATCGAAGAGTTCGTAAAAATGACGGGCAGCCTTCTCGGAGAGGACATCGAAATCCATCTCGATCTCGATCCGGAGGTTTGGGTCTGCTTTGTCGATCCAAACCAGATCATACAGATCCTTATGAATCTCGCCGTTAACGCTCGCGACGCGATGCCACACGGTGGTGTGCTCAATATTTCCACTGCAAATCTGACGATCGACGAAAACACCTTCAAGCATCGCGCGCAGCCAAAGGGGCGTTATGTCGAGCTAAGAGTCGAGGACAACGGTTGCGGAATGGATGCCGTCACGCAGAAGCATATTTTCGAACCCTTCTTCACGACGAAGGAAACACACAAGGGCACGGGGCTCGGACTCGCCACCGTTTACGGTATCGTCAAGCAATCAAAGGGCTTTATTTGGGTCGATAGCACGATCGACAAAGGCACCGTGTTCAAGGTGCATTTCCCCGGACAGGATCAAACGGCGGTTGCCGTCAAGAGACGTACGGCGGGCGCGATCCCGCGCGGCGATGAAACGATTCTTTTGGTTGAAGATGAAGACCTGATCAGAAAAACCTCGGTCGAGGTTCTCAAATCTCTCGGTTACAAAATACTGGAAGCAAGAAACGGCGAAGATGCCGCAAGGGTTGCCGCCGAATACGGAGAACCGATCCATTTGCTTCTGACAGATGTCGTGATGCCCAAGATGAACGGACGCGAACTTGCGAAACAGGCGAAGATCGCGCATCCCGAAATCTCGGTGTTGTTCATGTCCGGCTATGCCGACGACATCATCACAAGACACGGGATCCTCGAGAAAGACGTCTTCTTCCTCGGAAAACCGTTTACGCCTCTGACCCTTGCCAATAGAGTACGCGAGGCATTGGGACCCAAATGAGAACCGGGTCCAACAACAATTGGGTCCACTACAACAGTTACGACCAGTAGTTCTTGTCCAGCGAACGATAGTTTATCGCCTCGCTGATATGCGCGGGTTTTATATCTTTGCTGTGTCCGAGATCGGCGATCGTTCGCGCCACTTTTAGGATCCGATCATGCGCTCTGGCCGAGAGCCCCTGTTTTAGCATCGCGCGTTCGAGAAGGTTTTCGCATTCCTTTTCAAGCAGACAGTATTTTTGTATGTGCCTCGGCTGCATCGCCGCGTTTGAAAATATTCCCTCTCCCTCGAATCTTCCCAGCTGGATGGCGCGGGCGGCGATCACTCTTTCGCGGATGATGGCCGATGAATCGCCTTCGGGAGTCCCCCTGTTTCGAAGTTCCTTGAACTCAACCGCCGGCACATCGACATGGATATCGATTCGGTCCATCAATGGTCCGGAAATCCTCCCGACATATCTCTGGATTTCCCAGGTGTTGCAATTGCAATCGCGGCGCGAACCGCGATACCCGCACGGGCACGGATTCATAGATGCCACAAGCGTAAAGCTCGCCGGAAACGTAAGGCTTAGCGCCGCCCTCGAGATCGTAACCTCTTTGTCTTCAAGTGGCTGCCGGAGAACTTCGAGCGCGTTTCGGTCAAACTCCGGCAGTTCGTCCAAAAAAAGAACCCCGTTGTGTGCCAATGAAACGACGCCGGGTCTTGGAATCGAGCCGCCGCCGATGAGCCCCGCCTGCGACACCGTATGGTGCGGATTCTTAAACGGTCTTTCGCTTACGAGCCCGGATCTGCCGGTCAAACCCGCTACGGAGTGGATCTTTGTAACTTCAAGCGATTCGTCGAACTCGAGCGGGGGAAATATCGTCGGAAGGCGCTTTGCGAGCATCGTCTTTCCCGATCCCGGAGGTCCTATCAAAAGTATGTTGTGGCCTCCGGCCGATGCGACCTCAAGCGCGCGTTTTGCCGTACGCTGCCCGCGAACCTCGTTGAAATCGATCTTTGAGTTTAGCCCCGCGGACATCAATAAGTCGGGATCGACCTCCAATGGCTTGGTCTTTGAAACGCCCCCCGAACGCAGCGCCGCGCAAACTTCCGCCGCCTGCCGCAGATCGCGGATCGGATAAACACGAATGTCTCGCACAACCGCCGCCTCGGTCGCGTTTTCTTCGGGAAGAAGGAGGTTTCGAATTCCCTCGTCCTTTGCCCGCAAGGCGATCGGCAATGCTCCGCGAACCGGTTTTACCCTGCCATCAAGCGACAACTCACCGACGCTCATGATGTCGTCAAGAATTCCGTCGCCGCCAAATTCGCCGTTCGCACCGAGAATTCCGAGCGCGATCGGCAAATCAAAACTCGCGCCCTCCTTGCGTACATCCGCCGGGGCGAGATTGATCGTCGTTTTGTGGAACGGAAAGAAGTAAGAGCTGTTGTGAATCGCGGCCGGAATCCGCTCTCGGGATTCGCGCACGGCTGTGTCCGGCAATCCGACGATGATCACGGGCGGCGATTTGTCGGGATCGCTTTGGTTTGGTTGTAAATTTACTTCGATATCGACTGTTAGGGCGTCGACACCATAGACGGCGGCCGAAAGTGTGAGGAAGACCATATTTTCAAATAAGTGTGAGAAATTTGTCCCATCCTTATATCAGACTTCACTTTCCAAGAGCAAGATTTTTCCGACCGAATCGTCTTCACCGCACAAAAAAAGGCCGACGCCATCGAGCGTCGGCACAAAAGACACAAAGAAAGAAAACTGGGGGCGGCTCTGACCGCCGTTTTCGCGGTAAGAATTTTTGAACACGATCGCCGCTATGATCGTGCTGATCAGCGCGGAACAAGGGTGAAGTCTCGCCCCGCCATTTATGTTGCCAATGATTCGATCCGGTTAATCGAGCGTTATCGAAGACCGGTGAAATCTCTGAATGACATTCGGATCGGGAATTAGAGACGTCGATGCTTCGGACTTTCCTTCGTAGTGAAGCGAAGACAGCACGTATCTGATGCTCTCGAGTCTTGCCGTCTTTTTGTTGTTCGCGCGGACGATGATCCAAGGACTGAACGTCGTATGCGTCCGGCTAAACATCAATTCCTTGAAATGCGTGTATTTATCCCAAAGCTCCTGGGCCTTTCCATCGATCGGACTCAGTTTCCATTGCTTGAGCGGATTGTCCTTTCGGGATTCAAACCTCTTCAACTGCTCTTCCTTTGAGATCGAAAACCAGAATTTGATGAGATCGATGCCGTCTTCATAAAGCATGTGTTCGAATTCGGGCACCTGGCGCATGTATTGATCGTATTGATCGGGCGTGCAGAAACCGTTGACCGGCTCGACAACCGCACGGTTGTACCACGAGCGGTCAAAGAAAACTATCTCGCCTGGATTCGGCAGCGTTTTTACATACCTCTGGAAATACCATTGGCCGGTTTCCTCTTCGGTGGGTTTTGGAAGCGCAACGATGCGCATCGCACGAGGATTGAGATGTTCGATAAACCTTCGGATCGAACCGCCCTTGCCTGCGGCGTCGCGTCCCTCGAAGATGATCGCGACGCGGCGATTTTCTTCCTGTACCCAGCGCTGGAGTTTTACAAGCTCGATCTGAAGACTTTCCAAATCTTCTTCGTATTGAAGAATGCTCGATATCTTCTCCGCGGAAACATCCTTTTTGAGTAGTTTTCCAATAAAGTCCTTTTTGGACTTAACACCCAAAAGCTGTTTTATTTCGATTACGTCTTTCTTCTCTGGTGCCTGAATACGGACTTTGCCGTTCGTGTCTGGCGTGAGAACACCCGCACCACGATCTTCGGATTGCATATTCTATTCTCCTACTTTCCTTTCGAGTTCTTTCAAACTCATAACCATTATAAGAAATTTGCTTTGATTTGTTAATATTTTTCCCGGCTTTTTATAATGAAAACTTATGGCAAAGTCACAGCATAAATCTTATTTATTCGAGGCTTTGGATGGAGAATCCGACGACTTAACCTTTAATCAAAGGAGGAAGGTGTTCAATCCCGGGAGATTCCGATCTTTAGTTGGTTTTTCGGGTTTTACACGGCAAAACCGCGCTTCTGAACTCGTCGCAGTTCTAATGGGAAAGAAGCCGGAAGTTTGCCGTCCAAACTTCAATGTGGCGTCTTGGGTTCGCTTTTTGTTTTTTCGCTGTCTTGGATAAGGAGGCGGCATTGAAACCGGAGGTCCGTTATGGCTGATACATTTAAGGTTTGGCTGGTTGGATACGCCAAATCCAGAAATTTTCAATACGACTGTTATGGTTCGGAACCGATGGCTGCGATCGCTTCAAACCTGAAATCCCTTTTTGATTCGGTTTGCGAAAAGACTTCCGCTTTTTCAGGCTCTGAGGTTACCTGGAACAATGGCGTCCCCGGAGAAACCGATGTCGTAGTCTATGTTTTTTACAGCAAGAACGACAGCATCATTTCATCCAAAGAAGGCAATCCCGTGCATGACAGCGCGTCGGGAGGTACCTTTCAATCGAGCGACGGCATGATATCGGAGGTTTTTCTCGAACCGATGGATGGTGCTGCGAATTTCGCGAAGGTCGTTTCCAATCTGATTTTTCACGAGATCATGCACAACAAACTCGATGCACCAACCGTCAAAACAATCGCCGATATCCACGTCAGCGGAGGCGGCGGACTCGCCAACGCGACCATCAGCGCGTCTTCCGCGCTTACCGACGACAACAAAAAGCATATGGCGGCGGGAATGGCCAAAAAGATAAGGCAATTTACCGCGAAGATGAAGGACCCAAGCAGTTAGTCGCGACACGAAAAAAGCTAAAAGCAATTTTGAAGGTCGTTGGTAAACACCCGAAATTTCGAATCGATCACCGATTCGAACAACAAACCCCCTGTTGGAAACCAGGGGGTTCTTCTTGATTGCTTTGCGGAAGACCGCAGATTGATTTGACCGCAATGGTTATTCGAGTTCCTTGATGGCGGAAACGAGGCCATCTAGAGAAACCGCCCGCTGTTCGGCATTGGCCAGATTCTTGATCGTTACCTTCTCCGTTTCGATTTCGCTCTCACCGAGAATGCAGATCACTCGCGCACCGATCTGATCCGCATATTTGATTTGTTTGGCGAGTTTGTCCGGTTGCGGATAAAGAAAAGCCCTGATCCCTCCATCGCGTATGATTCGGGCGACTTCCATCGATTTGTCGAGCGTTTCCATGCTCCACAGCGCGACCAGCACATCTGCCGAATTGTTTGGAAGCTCCTTCGGAAACATGTTCCGTTCTTCCATAATCAGGATGATTCTCTCAAGACCGATTGAAAAGCCCGCCGCCGGAATCGGTTCCTTCCCAAACATACCGATCAACTCATCGTATCTGCCTCCGCCGCCGATGCTTCCCGAAAAATCTCCGTCAGTGAGAACGGCTTCCATGATCACGCCCGTGTAATACGAAAGTCCGCGCGCAAGCGACGGATCGAACTTTACGCGTCCCGCGCGGGTGCCTGCAAACAGGTCCTTGAGATTCGAGATCCCTTCCGAGGCCGGCCCATCATTTGCAACGATCTTGGCAACGCTCGACAAACGATCCTCCGAATCCGTTTCTCCAACAATACCGACCAATTTTTCGGCGCTCTCGCGATCGATCCCGCGACCGACCATCTCCTCCGCCACCTTTTCGGCACCGATCTTGTCCAGTTTGTCGAGCGCCACTACGGCTTCTCCCGCCTTCTCTTTCTCAATTCCCGAGGCTGAAATCAGACCAAACAAAACCGAGCGGTGGTTGACGCGGATCTCGTAATCCTCGAATCCGAGCTCCTCGAGAATGTCGCAAACGGCCTCGCAAATATCGATCTCGACGACCACCGACCTCGAGCCGATGGCATCGACATCGCACTGGTAAAACTCGCGATAACGGCCCCTTGCCGGTCTGTCCGCACGCCATACGGGTTGGATCTGATATCTGCGGAAAAATCTCGGTAGCTCGTGCCTGTAATTTGCGATCACCCTCGCCAGAGGGACCGTCAAATCATAACGAAGCGCGAGATCGGCGAGATCGTTCTCGCGTTCGATCTTCCCTTCCTCGATCTTCTTCCGGATCTTCTCCCCGCGTTCGAGGATCTTGAACATAAGCTGGTCGCCCTCCTCTCCGTATTTGTTTGTCAACGTGGAGAGATTCTCGGCGGCCGGCGTTTCGAGGGGTTCGAAACCGTATTTTTCGTAAACCTCGCGTATGACGCCGATCACATGATCGCGTCGTCTGACTTGTTCTGGCAAAAAATCGCGCATGCCGCGCGCGGGATTCGTGTTGGACATTCTAAGAGAATAATAGGTTTGCTGGATGCAAACCAGAGCCGAGGGCGAAGGTTGCCTGCCTCATACATCTTCCGGCTCGTCGGCCTCGCGCGGTGCCAGTTCGAGTAGGTTTTTCATGTCGCGCTGAATTAGGCGTTCTTGAAGATCGATAGATTCCCTCGCTTTGGAAATATACTCCTTTTCATCATGCCTGTGTTCGGCAAGTTCCCTAACCGCCGATTCGTCGTACTTGATAAAATTCTCCCCGGCGCGAGTGGCCGATTCCGCACTAACTCCAAACATCTGAAGAACATCCACTCCGACCTTTACGGAAGTATCAAGGCTCTCGCGATAAACATTCTCGACTCCCAAGTCAAAAAGTTCATAGGCGTCGTATCTATTGCTCGCCCTGACCAAGAGCTCCAGATGCGGAAAAAGTTTTTTGACGGTCTGGGCGATTCTTTGGCTGTCTTCGGGATTGTCCACCGCCGATACAAACACCTTCGCGTCGGCCGCACCCGCGGCCAAAAGGATGTCGGTTCTTGTTGCATCGCCGAAAAAGACCCTAAATCCCATCCGGCGGAGAAAATTTACCCTGTCGGGATCGTTATCCAAAAATGTCGCGCCTATCCCATTGGCACGCAAAAACCTGCCGATGGTGCTTCCAAAATGACCAAAACCCGCGACGATAACCTGGCTTCGTTCGAGAATCTCGTCTGCATCCGAAGGGCTCGTTTGGCTCCCGCCTTCGCACAACCAACCCTGTATAACTTTCTCGTAAAGTATGAAGAGAAAGGGAGTTAGTGTCATGCTCAAGGCGACTACCGCCATTCCGATTTTGATCGTTTCGAGGTCCGCGACTCCCGTCTGGGCGGCAAACGAAAAGATTACGAATCCAAACTCGCCGGCCTGAGCCAATCCAAACGAAAACAGAAAATTTTGTCCCGGCGCCAGTCCGTAAAACTTTCCTATTACAAACAGCACCAGGAGTTTCACCAATGTCAGCGAAATCGTCATCGAGATGATTAGGAACGGATTTGCGGCAATCAGCTCAAAATCGATCGACGCGCCGACGGCAAGAAAGAACAGCCCCAACAGCAGCCCCTTTATCGGCTGAAGATCGCTTTCAAGTTCGTGCCTGTATTCGCTGTTGGAGAGAATCACTCCCGCAAGAAAGGTTCCGAGCGCGGCGCTCAGGCCAACCAACTGCATGAGAAACGCGATCGAAACAACGATCAACAACGCGGCCGCTGTAAACATCTCACGCAATCTCGCCCGCGCGATCATTCTGATTAACGGAACGATCAAAAACCTGCCGGCGAGCACAACCAATGCCACGGCTCCAAGCACGGCGAGGGTTTGAAATCCTACCGGGAGTTCCGCTATTGGCGTTGTCGAACCTTGATGTTCGCCCGACTTGTTTATCGTCAGAAGCGGCAAGACTGCAAGGATCGGAATTACGGCCAGATCCTGAAAGAGCAATACATGAAACGAGCTCTGGCCGCCCTCGTCCCTTAGCAAATCCTTCTCGGCGAGCGTCTGGAGAACGATGGCCGTGGATGACAAAGACAAAGCGAGCGCCACTGCAAGCGAGGTCTGCCAGGCAAGTCCAAAACCAATGAGTACGAAAGCTATGATCGCGGTGGTGACAACTACCTGGGATGATCCCGCACCAAAAATCCTCTTCCGCCAGATCCAAAGCTTTTTGGGATCCAATTCGAGTCCGACAAGGAACAGCATGATGACGACGCCGAACTCCGCAAAGCGCATTATGTCTTCGCCTTCATCCCCTATGAATCCGAGGACAAATGGCCCGACAAGCATTCCGGCGCCGAGATATCCGAGTACGGAGCCAAGCCCGAGCCTCTTCGCAAGCGGTACGCAAAGCACCGCGGCGGCAAGCAAAACCGTCGATTGTGCGAGAAATCCCGTTGCGGCCATAGACTACATCGTACCAAAATCATCGGTATTGCTGTCTAAAGCATATTTGCAGGACACACGTTAGTATTCGTTTTTGATTGAGACGTAACCTTGCCAGAAGTATTCGAGGTCTTTGATTTCCTCGTCCGAAAGGGTTCGGCGAATCTTGGCCGGAGAACCCATCACGAGGGAGCGTTCGGGAATTATCGTGCCGGGCGGCACGAGGCTTCCGGCGGCTATCAAAGAGTTATTGCCGATCCTCGCCCCATCGAGGACGATCGCGCCGATTCCGATCAGGGCGTTGTCTTCGACGACGCAACCGTGAAGGTTTACGCTGTGCCCGACCGTCACCTCGTTGCCGATGATCGTCGGAAAGTCGTTGCTTGAAACATGGATCATCGAAAGATCCTGTATGTTCGTGCGTTCGCCGATTCGTATGTGGTTTACATCGCCGCGTATGACGGTGCCATACCAAACACTCGAATCGGCTCCGATCTCGACATCACCGATAATAACCGCCGTTTCGGCGACAAACACCGAGGGCGCAATAACCGGTTCAGAATCTTTGAATTTTCGGATCATTTTTGAGCGATCGCGTTTCTATTTCGAAACATACACATATCCCGATTTCATCACAAAGCTCACATTGCGAAGCTTCGAGACATCCGATTCGGGGTCGCCTTTTACCGCGACCAGATCGGCGAGTTTGCCTCCTTCGATCGAGCCGATTTCGCGATCCAGTCCAAGCAAACGGGCTCCGTTCAATGTACCGATGTTTATCGCTTCGAGAACATTGTAACCGCCCCAATTGACCAAAAGCTCAAACTCCCTTGCGTTCGTGCCGTGAGGTATAACGCCGGCATCGGTTCCGAGCGCGACGTTCACTTTCTTGCGATGTGCGATCTTTATCATGTTTCGCATCGCGCCCGCCGCCGCTACGGCTTTTTCACCGATATGGCCCCTGAGGATCTTTGCTTCGGCGAGATTCTCAACCGTTTCGCCGGCCATAAGCGTAGGAACGAGCCACGTCTTCTTCTCGAGCATCATGTCGGCGCCCTCATCGTCGAGAAACGAACCATGCTCGATCGAATCGACACCCGCACGAACAGCGATTTTGATTCCCTCCGCGCCATGCGCGTGAGCCGCGACGCGTCGCTCGGATTTATGCGCCTCGTCCGCCAAAACGCTCAGCTCCTCATATGTATATTGGGGAACTCCAACCGCGTCTCCCTCGGACAAAACCCCGCCCGTCGCGCAGGTTTTGATGACGTCGGCGCCATACTTTATTTGATATCGAACGGCCGCGCGGACGGCATCCACTCCATCGGCGATTCCCTGCCGGTAGTCGTTTTCGATCACGCCCGATCGATGTCCGTTGGTATCGCAATGTCCTCCCGTGATGCCGATCGAATGCCCGGCGGCAACCATTCTCGGCCCCGCCACCCAGCCCTCGTTGATCGCTTTTTTCAGCGCCATATCACCGAAGTTCTTCGCGCCAAGATTTCTGACAGTCGTAAAACCGGCTTCAATCGTAAGCCGTGCGTTTACCGAAGCGAGAATTTCCGAAAAGCCGTTGGGATCGCGAAAGAGCGCGTCTCCTCCCTCGGGATCACCGACAACGCGTCCTATCAGATGAGTATGTGCATCGATAAATCCGGGCATCAGTGTCGCGTCGCCAAGATCGATAACCTTCGCGTCTTTTGGAATCGGCATGAGAATTTCGGTCGCGACGGCCTCGATCCGATCGTCTTTGACTATCACGACGACGTTCTTCATCGCCGGCTTTCCCGTTCCGTCAATCAGCCTCGCGGCCTTTATGTAAACGGTGCCCTTGCCCGTCTTCAACCCCGGCGCCCCCAAACGCTGCGCCGGCACCGTTTGCGAAAACAAACAGCAGACAGCGAGCAAAACCGACAGTGTTCTTGCAATTCTCATGTCACGCACTCTAAACATTCCTCCGCCGACCTTCAACCCCGCAACAGCAAAACTCATAAAAAACTAACAGGATCCCAAATCACCAATACAACCAAATCAGCCCGGAAAATTAGCAATTTTCAATCCGACCAAAAGAACTCAAAACTCATAACCCGAAACTCGAAACTCCGCTACCTTGAATCCTCAACCGCGAAAATGCAGAATCATAAATTATGGAAACAGCTGAAATTTTGGCATTCGCGGGCAGCCTGCGTTGGGATTCGGTCAACAAGAAGATGGTCAAGGTCGCCGCCGCAGCTGCGGAAAGCGCGGGGGCAGGCGTCGAATACATCGATCTTCGCGATTTTCCGCTTCCGATCTATGACGGCGATATCGAGTCGGCCTCGGGTATTCCTGACGCCGCTCTAGAGCTTCAGGACAAGATGCGTCGCGCGAAGGGCTTTTTGATCGCTTCGCCGGAATACAACAGTTCGCTTTCGGCGGCTCTCAAAAACATGATCGACTGGACATCGCGCGCGACCAAAGAGCATCGTGCGGGCGCAAGTTTCGCGGGCAAAACGGCCGTTTTGATGAGCGCTTCGCCGGGCGCATTGGGCGGGCTACGCGGGCTCTTTGACGTCAGGAAAATACTCTCGACGATGGGCGTGGTCGTATTGCCCGAACAATTCGCTTTGGGAAATTCAATGAACGCCTTTGATGCCGATGGAGCGATGCCCGACGCCGATATGCGCGCCAAGGTGGAGGCGCTGGGCACGAGGCTTGCCGAGTATCTGGCCAGCATTTCTCCCAGATAAAGCCGTTTATCGAGAGAAACTGCGAAGCGGTCTTTTTCCAAAATTTCGCCGCGGAATTTGGTGAAAAAGCGTTTAGCAACAATGCGCGGTTTGCTTGTTTTCCTTAATCCCAGGAATTTCAATGGGCAAGCTTAAAAGGGGTAAAAAAATGATCGACTTGCGCAGCGATACCGTAACCAAACCGACTCCCGCCATGCGCCGTGCCATGGCCGATGCCGAAGTCGGCGATGATGTCTATTCCGAGGATCCAACCGTAAACCGTCTTCAGGAAAGGGCAGCCGAGATTACGGGAAAAGAGGCGGCGTTGTTTATGCCGACGGGTTCGATGGGAAACCAAATCGCCGTCAAGCTCCACACCAAACCCGGCGACGAGGTGATCATCGAGGAACGCGGACACATCTACAATTACGAAATGGGAACGCCGGCGGTGTTCTCTTCCGTTACTGTGCGTCCGATCCGGAGCGCCTCAAAAAACGGGATTCTGGTTTGGGATGACGTCGTTCCGCATCTGCATCTCAACCAGCCATATTATTCTTGCCCGACGGGACTCGTCGCGATCGAAAACACGCACAATCTCGCAGGCGGAGCGTTTATGACGGCCGCGGCTTCGGACGAATTTTGCGCTCAAGCTCGCAAACACGGTCTTCCCGTGCATCTCGACGGCGCGCGAATTTTCAATGCCGCCGCCGCTTCCGGATCCTCCGTCGCCGAACTCGCGCGCGGCGCGGCGACGGTTCAGTTCTGTCTTTCAAAAGCCCTCGGAGCCCCTGTAGGCTCGATGCTCGCCGGTCCAAAGGATCTGATTGACGAAGCGCGGGTTTTGCGAAAAAGGCTTGGCGGAGGCATGAGGCAGGTAGGCGTTCTCGCCGCCGCCGGACTCGTCGCGCTCGAAGAATCCCCGCCGAAACTCCAGGAAGACCACCAAAACGCAAAGAGAATCGCAAACGCCGTTGCGGAAATGCCGGGCCTTTCGATTGACCCCGATTCGGTAGTCTCAAACATCGTGATCTTCGATGTCTCCGAATCAAAACTATCGGCGTTCGAAATATGCGACCGACTAAAAACAGCCGGAGTTCTCGCAATCCCCTTCGGAAACGCGATCAGAATGGTAACCCACTACGACGTATCCGCCGAAGATATCGGAAAAGCAATGGATGCGCTTTTTGAGATTGTTGGGTGATTTGGCGGGAGGGTGAAGCCGGTATCCGTGGAAGAGTGATCTGAGATCTCAAATTGTTATGAATCACCCGGATTATGCAAATGTCAACTGCTTGTACTTTGCCTCCAGCGCCAACTCCCTTATCAGGACACCGAGATCTTTAAGGTAGTTTTTCATACAAGCGCTTGCGGGCCGCGACTGGCTGACCCCAATAGTCCTAACCATCACAACGTTCAATTAAAGTCAGTATTTCACTTGATTCGATCTCTCCTTCCTTGTTCACTACCAGCTTTTGTTTGCGAAGTTCCGGACATTCATTGATTAGACCGTATAAGTACGTGGCTGAGATCACATATTTCTCTCCGATTAAATCAGCTTTAACTCCATACGGCATTTCGACTGCGAGCCTTCGGACTTTCTGATCCCATTTTTTAAAGTTTCTAAATGCTTCTTTCTCTGAATACTCTTCATAAAACCAATCTTCTACTTCGCGCCTAAACATTCGCGGAGAATACATAATTCTTACTAGATCTAGATCCTCGACTAATTGAAAGTACAAATAGCCAAATGAACTCGCGTCTTCAATTGACAGTAACTCAACTCGCGAATCCCTGATCAAGGCCTGAAAAGAGTCCTTCTTATTAATACACCCAAATAACTCATAAGTCCTTCGGTTCTTCTTACCGACTGCAATTAACCGAGGTCTGTAACCCCCAGAGACAAGACGAATTACTTGATTAGCATCCGAAATGAAAATGGCATTGTCGGCTACTGTAAAGAAGTACGCCGCCTTTTCCAGATGTGAATAGTCCTTTTTTTGTAGATCAAATAACTCGTCTTCGAATTTCTCGTTCCTTGTTGATCTGATGTATTCCGGCGGCTTTCCGTCTGCTCCCGCCACGCACCGGCTTGAGGCTACAAGTGCTTTCGCCTCCGTTTCAGTTACCTGGGAATGGCAATTGAATACTGTGACCAAAAGCACACTTGCGATCGCAATACTTCGACAAGGAAGTCCTAATGAACATCGTAACTCTCCAAATACCGGGCTTATTATCGTTTTCATTCTTAATACCACTTCATTACTTGCATGGCTTATTCCAACTCACTCATTACTTTCTTTTCAAAACGCTTCGCTTCTTTTTCATTTGGGCGCTTGTCGTGTTTTATCTTCTCTTTTACCGATTCAGACCGATTTTGTAGATACTCACTCGGCTTGTTCCTGGCGTGGTTGGCATGACCCACCTCATGTGCAAGCGTTTTCTTTATTTTCGTGGGGTCGTCCTTGATGGAAACGTCAATTGTAATCCTTCCACTTACCAACCTTTCTGGTTCGGCAGGAGTCTTTATAATTACATCAACGCGTTGCTGCTTCGAATCAGTGATTACGTTACCGTCTTCATCAATTGGGTTTCCGTCTTTGTCTTTCTTATATTCCCAACTTTCCCCAGCGGGTTTTGGTTCCGTGAACGTTCCTTCGAATATTCCAACCGCTTTTTCTTGGTCAACTTGGTCAACTCCAGCGTCTCCCATAGCAATTTCCAAAGTCGGCGCCCCTTCTCCTTCAAACGCCCTAAGCGCGTCGTCATATGTCTTTGATTTGCTTCTTAGTTCATCACTTGCCGCCTTAAGTTCCTCGCTAGCGTAGGTGATTTCATTACCTAACCTATCAACGAATACTGTGGGACTGTTTCTAGTATAAACATAAAGGTTCCAACTCTGCGGAAACAGCTGATCCTGATCCAAAAGAGGCGTATCAGGGTTTGCAAATCTCCCTTTCAAGAACGAATAAACTCGGGCCTTGGCAAAATCTAGATCTGTTTCCAAGTCTCTTTCGTAACCAGTGAATTTCTGATTAATTGAATCATTTCCGCGGTATCCTTGTGCCGTCGAGCGCTCATCTGTACCTGCATCAATCTCCGCACCAAAGGGCAGGAAGTCCCTCCTCGAACCCACATTCCCGTCCCTGTCCGTCAGTATCCTTGGACTTCCGAGCGTGTCGTTTGTCAGGTAGTTTGCCTTTGCGGTTGATGCCGGCTCGACTATTGTCGAGTATTCCGCGATGAGCTTGCCTCCCGCGTCATTGATGAAGTGGGTGGTCTCTCCGGTTGCAGGGACGTGCTTTTTGACCCGCTTTCCGTCTCCGTCGAACGAGTATTCGCCGATTGTCGAGGTTTCGTTTCCTTGCGAATCCAGTTGGGCGACTCTTATTTGCTTGTTTTCTCCGTCGTAGAAGAATTTTCTGCCGTCCGGATCCTTTATGGTGTTGCCGGCGGGGTCGTATTCGTAGTCCTTCACCGAATCGCCGTCGGGCTGGAGTTCCTTGATCCGGTTTGTTGCCGGGTTTATCTCGGGATTCTCCATTTCGCGGTCCTGCTGGCAGATCGTGAGGTTCGGCGCCGTTCCGCAGTTTCTTGTCAGCGTCGTTGTCTGCGATTCGTCGTAGTTTTTGTTTCCGTAGCGGTCGAAGGTGTAGGCCTCCTTCCAGCTTTGCATTCCTCCGATCGTCTCCGTCGCCGACTTGAGGCGGTTGAGCTCGTCGTACGCGTAGGACTGGACGGCGGTGAAGCCGTTGTTCTGGCCGGGCGTGGAGTTTACCGTGATCGTCTGCTTCAGGACGTTTCCATTGTTGTCCGCAACCCCGCTCGTGTTGTATTCATAAGCGAGGTTCAGCTTGTCGTCTCCGCCCTGGACCGTTCCGAGAGCGATCTTCGTCGGCTGGAGCCTTGAGTTGAACGTCGTCAAGGCAGTCCAATTCTAGAGTTTGGAACCAGTCTCCAATCACGAATCATGGCCGCGCTTTTCTTACGAGTGAACCAATACTCCAAGTCGCAATCTCATATATCAAGTTCAAGCAATTCAGGGGAATTCGGGTTGCGACTCTCGCTTATGATCACTCGCCACGCCCCCCTTTTCTGGCGAGTGATCCTGTTGAGCATGTCCCTAAGGCGCATTGGCTGAACTTCCAGATCTTCATCAAAGACGTTGGAGCATTTCGGGCATTCCTCAACGAAAGAACATAGGATACTAAGGCGTTTCGATTTGGCAAACTGTATGACTTCCGGCATGTTCAGCATAATCGCAGGCTCCAACTCTGTCTTGGGATCTCCCGCTTGAAGCGAAAAGCCCTTGCCTATCTGAAGATCCAAAAACTCCGAGAGGCGCTTGTCACGACCTTTGACCGGAACAATGTTTATTACCCCATCCGCCAACTCCCAGTCATAATTCTTCATCTGCTTGACAAGTTCATCGATTACGGTTTGGACCTCCGTGTTTCTGAACTTTAATGTAAAGCGATTTATAAATTTATACGGACGCTCAGGAAAATGGTATCCAAGCCATTCGTCATCAACTATGGTATTGTTGGATGCATCCTTCAACATGAATGGATACGGGAAGAACTCCATACGATCCGCATCGAATGAAGACACTTCAAGCCCGAATGCAAGATCTTCTTTTTGAATCAACCTCCGCACCACCACTTCGAATGATTCATTCTCGACATCAATCGAAATCTTTCTTTTCAGAATTTCGCTATTGGTCTGGGCAAACCCATGCAATGCCAACACGCAAAAAAGACAAAAAGCCCATGATGTGGCGACCGCTGCGCGAAACATTCTTTCATTCATAACCAGACTATTCTCCTTTTACTTTCCTCGCTTCCATTTTGTAATGTCCAAAAGGCTTACGACGGGGGTTATCGCAACATTGCCGGCAGTATCAGTAACAACTGTAACAGGGATTCTCGTTGTCCATCCTGCCTTCTTTTTAATAACAATCGTTGCCGTAAACCTATTTGCCACGAATGTTGGCGTTCGGTCATATAGATAGCTTTCTGATGTAAGATCGTTGTTGAATGATTTCTCACCACCTGTAAGCTGGCCCAGCACGAATTCCGCATTCGTTTTTGGTGTTTTCAGAATATCATCCTGAAACCAGCCCGCTCCGCGCGAGCTTTCTATAGATACTTCGCCGTCAAATTCCGTGCCATCCATATCGGTTGCCAACATCGTGATGGTTGATTTCCATACACGATTGATCCGCGTTTCCCCTATTCGCTGAAGCGAATCAAGTTCTTCAAATTCTTGCATATCGCTGGCGCTGAAGCTTACGAATACTTCTGGAGTCAGGGACGGAACGGGTTCAAGAGGCTCGTCCACAATAACTCCCGAGACTATTGAACTAACTCCTTGGATAGTGCCGTCAGCGGCCAGGTACGGCCCATCCTGTTGCGAAACGGCGTTTGAAGGACTCGGATTGCTGCCATCGTCGCAAACATATCGATAGCACCTGAATTCAACACGCTTGCCAAAATAGCTGTCACGGTTATCCATATTATCGAAGAGCGTCGATCCCCATGTTCTGCTTTGCGGACACCATTGCCCGCAGGCCCCCGTATTGCTCGCAATCAGCCCCAGCGGATCCGTGAACTTGTACGGGCTGTTGAGAACGTACGAGTACCTGTTGAATGTCTGCGGATTCCTTGTGTCGGCAGAGGCGGTGAGCGGATCGACTCCGGTGTATCTTCCGTGGAGAGACGAGTAGTATCTCGCCTGCGCGAAGTCGAGACCGGATTCGTCGTCCTTTTCGTAGCCGGTGTACTGCTTTCTCACGCCGTCGGAGCCGCCGTACTTCATCGCGGCGGTTCGTCCGCCGACGTTTCCGAGTTTTTCGGTCACGTCCTCGCCGTAGGCAAGATAGTCATGCCTCGCCCTGATGTTTCCGAGCGCGTCGGTCACCACTCGCGGGCTTCCGAGATGGTCTGTTGTCAAATAACTGGACTGCGGATTCGATACCGTCTGGTTCGAATACTCGGCGACGAGCTTCCCTCCGGCATTGTACACGAAAACGGTCTCGGTTCCGTCGGCGATCTTTCTAACGCGCTTCCCCTCGCCGTCATACTGGTAAACCGCGTCGGGAGTCGAACCGCCGTTGGTTCCGCGGAAGAACTGCTTCAAGCGGTTCTCGGCGTCATAGACCATCCGCTTGTTCTCGGCGTCGAGCGTCAGGTTGCCGTTCTTGTCATAATCGTAATCGATCCCGCCGCCGTCCTGATCCTTTTTGATGCGGTTTGTCGACTCTTCGATGTCGGGGTTTTCAACCTTTCCGTTCGAGGCGAGCGTCGTCGTGTTGGCCGCGTCGAACTCGCGGTTTCCGTAGCGGTCGTATGAGAACGTCTGCTTCCAGCTCTGGCTCGCGCCGTTGTTGTACTTCTCCTCGGCGGATTTCAGGCGGTTTAGCCCGTCATAGGTGTAGGACTGCTCGATCGGGGAGGCGAGGCCCGTGTGGCTAACGGTCTGCTTCATCAGCGAGCCGTTGTTCTGCGACGCCGTGCCGTATTCGAGCGATATGTCGAGAAGGCTCTGGTTTCCTGCCGAATATCCGAGGCCGATCGACGTGATCTGCTGCCTGTCGTTGTAGTCCGCGGTCTCCCAAAGGCCGTTTCCAAGCCTCATGCTCTCGATGTTTCCCGACGCGTTGTAGGTGATGTCGGAGAGATAGACCTTGGAGCCCGTCTGCCCCGGCTTGGTTCCCGAAAGGACATCGAGAATGCCGTCCTCGTCGTAGGCGTGCGAGATTACGCGTCCCGAGGGATATGTTTCCGAAACGACCGCGCCCGAAAGGTTGTAGGCGTAGGCGGTCAAGTATGGATTCTCCGTGCCGGCAAGCTGCCCGGCGGTCGTCCGCTGCTCGTGCGTCAGAAGACGGCCGAAATCGTCAAACGAGGTGTAGCGCGTTTCCGAAACGGAGCTCTTGACGGCTGTCGTCTGCCCCAACGAGTTCGAAGGAACGGACGGCAGTCCGCGGCCGTCGTAGAAGAAGTCCACGTCGGGCATCGTCGTGTCCGAGTAGTCCCGCTTTACGATCCTTCCGATCGCATCGTATGTCGCCGAGACGGTGCTGTTTCTGGCGTCGGTGACGGTGAGGATCGCGCCGTTGTCGTCATACGTGTATTTCGTCGCCCACTGGCTGTTTCCCGTTATGGGATCGGCGAATCCGGTTCCGCTGTAGGCCGTGTTCGCCTCCTCCTCGGGCATCTTGGAGTAGAGAAGCCGTCCGATTGAGTCGTGCATGAAGTAGCGGTGCTGCGCGCCCTGGATCGTCTCCCTCAGGTTTCCCGGAACGTCGAAGACATAGTCGGTCGAATAGGCAACGCCCGCCGGATCCTCGATAACCCGGACCATTCTTCCGAGCGCGTCGCTGATGCCCCTTCTCTTCTTGCCCGCCTGGTCGGTGACCTCCTTCGCGGTTCCGACGACTCCCGATAGCGAAACGCCATACGACGTCTGGACGGTCGCGCCGTCCGGCAGTTCGACCGAAACCGGTCTTCCCGCGTCGTCGTAGTAGGTCGTGGTCCATTTCTGCGTGTCGCCGCTGCGGAATGGATTCGAAACCCGCTTTACCTTTCCATCGTCGTAGAACTCCTTCTCAACGAAAATGGCACCATTCTTGTTCGAAGTCTCGGTTTTGAATGTTCTGCCAAGAAGATCGTAGGTCGATGTCGCCTCAGCCCAGTTCGTTCCGTCGATCTCCGATCTGACGGTCACGGTGCGGTTCTGGTCGTCGTACTCAGTCTCCGTGTGGTGGGCGTTTGAAAGCCCGTAACCCTTGATGATCTCGACCGGCCGAAGAGTCGCCGTCTCGTACTCTATCTTTGTGACAACCCCGTTCGCGTCCGTCGTTGTGAGCGGCAGCCCGGTTGTCCAGTCAAACGCAGCGCTCGTTGTGATCGCGGAGTCGGATCCGTTCGCGCCAGTCGGATCGGGAACCTCGGAAGCCACGGACACCGGATAGAGCCCCGACTGGTATGTTGTAACGCTCGTGCTGCCGTTCGCGTCGGTCGCTTCGGTCCTGTTGCCGTAACCGTCGAACTTCGCATGGGTTGAAATATAGGCCGATGGACTGGACACGACTCCCTTCGTGCTGTCCCAGACCAGCGAGGTCGTCGGGTTGCCGCGTCCGACGGCAGGCGAGCTTCCGCTCTCGTCGTAAACGGCCTTCGACGCCGACACGACCGTGCCGGAGGCGTCTCTGACCGATTCGGCCGTAACGAGCCCGACCATGTTCTTCAGGCTGCTGATCTTGTAGTACGAGTCGCGCACCGACTGCGAAAGCGACGTGTCGTTGATCAGGTAGGTGACTTCGGACGATCTGATGAGCGTCGCCGGAGTTCCGGACGGAACGGGCGTCGGGTTTGGATCCGGCGTGGCCGAGGCGTTCGGAACAGGCGCGAACCCGCCGCCGCCGGAGGATGATTCGAAACCGTACTGGAGCGTCCTTTTCCTGAGAAGCGGCGTGCCGGGCTGGTTCAGCGCCGACTCGTTCTCGTACTCGTACTTTTGCGTTGCGCGCACGAAGTTTGAAGAATTTGACGGATCATAGGCGTACGTCTCCTCGTGCGTCACCCTCGGATTCCAATCGGCCTTGTTTCCAATGTATGGAACCGAAAGCGAGTTGACGGTCCATTTGGACAGGGACTGCGAAACCGGCGCGCCGTTTCTGTCGAACGATTCCGACTTGTACTGCATTCCGGCAAGCCCGTTGTCGTACCCGAATCCCGACTGGTCGTTCGCCCCGTATCCGCGATGAAGGTACCGGCTGGTTTTGGTTCCGTCCGGCCTTATCGTTGTCACCTTGAACCCCCTGGGCGCGACATATTCGGTGGAGTAGGTCCAGTGGTAGCTGGAATCGGGGTTTGCGGCCGGATCCTCATAAAAGAGCTTTCTGTCGACAACCCCGAAATTCGTTATCCCCGACACGTCGTCGGGCTCGAGTTCCGAAAGCGTGTCAACCACATCGTAGACAAACTTCTCGATTCCGCCCGTCGGATAGGTGATTCTCTCGATCCTTCCGTAGATGTCATACGAGAAGGAATACGAAGTGCCGTTTGGAAGCTCGATCTCCTTGAGTACCACGGGATTGAAGTCGTCCTCGCCGTTCTCGCCGAAGAGCCTCGGACTGGATGACGACTCTCCGCCGCCGCTGAAGAGAATATCTGTGCTAGTGGAGGGATAGAGGCATTGGGTATCATCGCCGTTTCCATTCGTGCAGGCGTAGACGTCCCCGACCTGGCGCAGGTTGTCGTTGTAATTGGTCAGCGCGCTTTCCGCCTGGCTCGCCCCCTTTAGGCGCTTCCAGTGGAGCTTGTACTCGACGCTTGCCGTTCCGCCGAGGCCGGGAAGCTTGTAGAGCTGGGGTGACTGGGCCGTTGTCGGCTGCCCGGGCGCGCTCGGCGCGAGCGGAACGGGAAGCACGCGGCCGACGGTGTCCGTCCAGTATCCGTTTGGCTGCACGACGCCGTTGGGGTCGGTCGAACCCGGCGCGTGAAATGTTGTAAAGTTGCCGTTCCTGTCGGTGAATTTCGTCGCCGGGCGGTCGGAACCGTGCGCGGACGAGGAGCTGAAGTCGTAGTAGGAGCCGTCCGGCATCAGGAGCCTGTAGGTCGAGGACGAGCTGTTTTGGACATAAACGATGTTGGAGCCGTCCGCGGCGTGGTAGGTGCCGTTCCAGTTCGACAGGATGTCGGGCCTGTTCTGGTTCGAGGATGCCCAGGTAAACTCCACAGGGGTGTCGGAGGCGCGCATCTCGTGCGTTTCGCCGCTTGGAAGCCTGACCATCAGCCTCCTGATGTATTTTAGCGGATAGGTTTCGTTTCCGCCCTGCGATGAGGGGCATGTCAGATCCCCGAAGTTTACGGGAGAGCCGTCGTAGTTGTAGTACGTCTGCATCCCCGTGTACTCGATGTACGGCGCGGCGAGGCTCGTGGTCCATCCGGAGGCGGAGTCTTCGGAATACTTCACGATGTAGTGCTGGTAGCAGCTGCTGCTGTTGCCGGCGGGAACCGGATGCTGCCCGTCGGACTCAAGGCGCCAGAGCTTTGAGGAATAGCTTAGGGATACCGGGACGTTGATTCCCCTTCCCGGATAGCTTCCAAGCCCGAGATCGAATTCCATTGCGAGCGTGGAAGGATTTACCCTCCCGCCGCCCTTCAATGTCGAATCGGCGGAATGCTCGTTTCCCTTGTCCTGCGCGGGGGCGGAAAGCGCCCCGAACAGGGAAAGCAACAGGGCGGCCGCGATGAATTGAAGGGTTGCCGCCAGCGGGCGGCGCTGCTGTCTGTTCGGTTTCGGTTCTGCAAGGTTTCTCATTCTGGTATCCGCTCCAAGTTTCTTTTGCGCCCCGCGGGCGTTGATGCCTATCCTTTTTGCTCCCGCTTTGCGGTAAGGGAAATCCATTTCCGGTGCGGCCGGGTGCCTACGGCCCGCTACCGCCTGTAGTACGCCGGAACCGGAATGTCGCCGGCCGCGCCCCATTGCTGCGTTCTTGTCGAGTTGTCCGCGCTGTTCCTGATGTACCAGGTGCCGGTCGAGTTTCTCCAGACCGCGATGTCCGTTCTGCCGTCTCCGTCATAGTCGTTCTGAACCGGCAGGTCGCCGGCCTGCTCCCACGGGACGGGCGTCCAGAAGGTGTTTGTCGTGCTTTGGAAGACGTGCCACTGGTTGCCGCTTCTCACGGCCTGGTCGGCTCGTCCGTCCCCGTCGAAATCCGAGGAGACGGGAGCACCGTTGACGGAGAATGTGACCGTTCTGAGGTTTCCGTTTGAGGAATCGAGCGAGTAGAAGACCTTTGTCTGGTCGCGCCAGACGGCGACGTCCGCCTTTCCGTCGCCGTCGTAGTCTGCGGCCGCCGGGGTGTCCGATGCGATGCCGAACTGGGTGACTGTGAGTCCTCCGTCGGAGCTTCTGAGTATGTACCAGTTTGTGTCGGAAGGACGGAAGAGGGCGGCGTCCGTCAGGCCGTCCCCGTCGTAATCGGCCGGGGCCGGCTTGTCTCCCGCGGTCCCGAAAGTCAGGGCGTAGTAGGCGGAGTCCGAGCTTTTCATGATCCACCACTGGTTTGTCGATGGTCGGAAGATCGAGAAATCCGTCTTTCCATCACCATCATAGTCGCCCGGAACCGGCACATCGCCATTTGTGCCCCAACCATACGCCGTCTGCTGCGACCCCGGACCTCCCAAAACCCACCAGACCCCGGTCGATGGACGCCAGACGGCGAGATCCGCCGGGGGCGCAGCCGTCGCGCCCGCGTCCTCGACCGCCAACAGCCTGTCTCCGGCGTATAAATATTCTCGACTTAGCGCCAGCGGCGTCGGCGTCGGAGACGGGGCGAAGGGGTTGAGCCTTGATAGAAGCCCGCCCTGCGAGTTCTCCGCTGCTGCTCCCGACGGCGGATCATTCGATGTGAAGACTCCCGTCGCGGCAAGAGCTCCCGCTACGAGGACAAGAAGGACGGCGATTCCTCCGATCTTCTCAAGTTTCCCGAATCCGCCTCTTCGGCCGGATTCATTTGCTTCGACGGGTTTGGCACGTGGCTTCTTTCCATCGTTTTGCGGTTTCGAATGTGTTCCAAGTTCCAGGTTCCAGGTTCCAGATGCTCGGCCTTCTTGGTTTTTCGGTTGTTCCATGGTTTCCGTGGCGCGTTTATTCGCGGCTTGCTTTCAGTATCTCAATCGTTGGCCTCGCTGGGCGGGCCCTTCGAGGACAAATCATATTGGGCGTTTCGTGGCTTCTCGCTTACGTTGTGCAGTGTTTTGAGTGTTCCATGTTCCAGGTTCCAAGTTCCAAGTTCCAAGTTCCAAATGCTCGGCCTTTTTGGTTTTCCGATTGGTTCATGGTTTTCCGTGGCGCGATACTTCGCGGCTTGCTGTCGTGTTTTCAATCCCACCTCGAAGGGCAGGCACTGCGGTCATATTGGGCACAGATATCCGAATCGCATCGCGGAGCGTGTCCAGGATTGGACCCGATATGATCCATTCCCGCACGGTGCCGCACTCGCAAAACGCTGTTCTTTTGCGGCGAATATTATTCGCAATCTTAAGATTGTTTGAATGCTGAAGAAATCGGAAAGTGCCCTGATGCTGCGGGGAATAATCCTCACCCCAAAGCGGACGTTCTCGGACTCCCACATCCAAAAAACCCTGCTCGCCGCGTTTCTTGAAACCCCTGTCCTTTCAATGGATTGCATTCATGCAGCCGCTGTCGGGATCCGCACCTTTCGTTGTCCTGAGGTTCTTTCGGGAGAATAATCCGGGAGAAGATCGGGAGTTCAATGAGGTGATTCAAGTTTCAAATATAGTGCCATGATACCCCCCCCCACCATATTATTGTCAAGTCGGGATTGGTATTATTTGCAATTGAGGAAGAGGAATTGCTTGGTTGTTGAAAGTGTCATCGAGTTTGGAAACGCTGTTTTTGGTTGGTTGTAGCTGTCTTGGCGAGTAATAGTGCAAATTGATGATGCTGACTTTTTTAGGTCCGGATTTCCTCGTGGGTAATGATTGGTTTTATATTACCGCGCCAGTCGTATGAGACCCCTACGCTTCACGCTACTATTACAAGTGGGAAGAGTTTTAAGTTCTTTTGGTGGTGTTGATTTGTTTACTAAAACGTACGTGGAGGTAAACGGGTTGTTCGCTTCGCTCATTGCAGGCGTCGAGAGTTTTGAGTTTTGGTTCGGCTGAAGTGCTGCGATTCGCTTTTGGATAGGTTATTTGGTTCGATGTTTGTTTTGAAGAATCGTGGGGCAATCGAAAATGATTGAGAGATTTTGAAAAGAGCCTTCCTCGCCTTCAGCCGAACTCAAAACTCAAAACTCGAAACTCGTAACTCATTTAGCAAGCGTGAACTCCGTGCCTTTGTCCTTCGGAGTCCATTTTACTTCGGCTTCGATTAGCTGCGCCCTTGCCATGATGTTTGTTACGCCTCTGCCTTTCTTGTTTCTGCGTTTGCGCGGATCAAAACTCTTGCCGTCGTCCGTTATCGAAAGCCGAAGATTCTTTTCATCACCGCGTCTTACATCGAGATCGATGTTCTTTGGTTCGGCGTGTCTGACGATGTTTGTCAAAACTTCCTGCGCGATCCTGTAAACCTGTATTTGCTCGGCGCGGCTAAGATTGAGGTTGTCATCGAGATCATCTTCGGCGTGAAAACTGGTCTGCACCCCTGAAGCTTGTTCTACAGAGTTGCTGAGTTCCCATTCGAGTGCCGCCGTAAATCCGATGTTTTCCAAAACCGAGGGACTCAGATCCTCGCAGATCCTTCGAATCTCGTCTGATATATCCTCGATCTCGGAACGAAATTCGAGCGCCTTGTCGTTTGGCACATCGTCCGCCATCAGCATCAGGTGCCGCAAATCGGCGAGCGTTTGGTCATGCAGATCACGCGCGATCCGGTGCCTTTCGCGCTCGGCCTCGTTCGCGAGGCTTAGCCGCGCCGAATTCAATTCGGTGTTGGCGACCTCGAGCTCACGGCTTGTCCGAAAAATCTGTCTTTGCGTAACGATCGCCCAGATCAATGCTGCCAAGGCAATTATCAAAAGCACGGCAAGAGTTGTAGCGATCCAAGGAAACGGTGCCTCGGGAACCTTAACTTGAAAAACAAGCGGCTCGGAAATCGAGAGATTCCGGTCGTAGGCGCGGATCTGTGCTTTGTACGTACCGGCGCCAAGGTTCTCCATAAGAAACTCTTCCTTGTCCGTAAACCGTTTCTTGATGATCTGGCCATCGCTATCAAACAGCAAAAACGAGTATTGGAACTCCTCCGGAAACGTGCGCGAACTGAGAGCCGTCACTTCAACCGTGAGACTGTTCTGAGGATATTCAAGACTGATGCCGCTCTTGAGTTCCGAAGTATCATGAAGTCTTTGGCTAAGGATCTTTGTGACGGCAAGAAGCGGAGGTGTTTGGCTTATGTCCTTTCGCACGATTCCGCGGTTTGTCGCTACAACCAACGAATCCGGACCGGATTCCGCAAGCGAAAACATGTTCTCCGAAGCGAACCCCTGCTCGATATCCGAACGCGACGAGATCCAACCAAAATTCGGCTCGAAAATCAGGCTGAAAAGCCCTTCCTCTGCCGCGCACCAAACCAGAAGTTCATCTTTTGCGGATCGCGCGAGAACGGTCTGACGAATGTTGTAGGTTGGGAGAAGGCTTTGCACGGCCCCATCCTTAATCATCAAAAGACCCTTGTTCGTTGAAAGCCAAATCCCGTCCTTTGAGTTGCCGGTGATCGCCCAGATCGCAGGTTTCTCGACATCCGGCAAAGAGATCGGATCCGAAAAGCCTTTCCCGTCGAATGTCCTGACAACTCCTTCCGTCGTTCCGATCCAAAGCCGCTCATCTCCTTCGGCGTATAGACTTACGATGTTGCCGGAAAGCAGTTTTTTTGGTTCGTCGGATTCGGTATCGAAGAGCCCGGAGCCGTATGTTCCGGCGTAGAGCCTTCCGCGGAACAGCGCGAGCGAACGAACATCGACTCCCTCAAGCCTGTTTGAGGCTCCTCCGCCCTTTTCGCTGTAGCGATAAAGACCTGAAGGAGAACCAAAAAACCAAGTCGTATCGTCCCACTGCTGAATCGCAAAAACCATCCTATCGGGTACGACGTTGGTCCAACCCTTTCCTTCGCCCTGCGAAACATAAAGCCCGCGATTCGTCCCCGCAATTACCCCTCCGCCGGGTCTTCTTGCAACGACGCGTACGAAATTGCTTTGCGTGTTATCCGAAACCCTTTCGTTTCTTGGACTTAGCGGATCAAAACGGTTAACGCCCTCATCGGTTCCGATCCATACAACATTCTCTCGATCGACAAAAACGCTTAAGATCTGATCGGAACGAAGCGAACCGGAGGTACTCGCAAAGCTGTAGCGCTTCGATTCTTCGCCTTCCTCAAATACAAAAAGACCGCGTTCGTCCGTACCAACCCACGCTCTTCCCTCGGAGTCGAAGTCGATCGCGTTGATCGTACCGAGTCCGTCTCCAAGGATGCTCATCGTCTGGAAATCCTTCGTGACAAACAGACCGCTCCCCGATTTTGAACGCGTACCGATCAAATAACTACCGTTTGGAGCACGCTTGATCACGTTTACATAAAACGGTTTTGGCCTAACGGGAATTGGAACCGCTTTTCCGTTTTCAATTCGAACCAAGCCATCGCCGTGGGTGCCAAAGATATACTCGGTCGAATACCTAACAACTGCCTGAATCGCGTTTTTCTCGTCGGCGACCTGTTCGCATTTATAACCGCTCGGAACCAAACCGCAGGAATAGACCTCGCCGTCTTCTCCGGTTAAAACGGCACTCTTGTCATCGGGTTGAATCGAGGTGATCGATTTGTCGGAGGTCGATTCGATCGGATGGAAATCACCATCCTTCATATAAAAGGCGCCTTGCTCGCTTCCAATCCAAAGCGTTCCGTCGTCGGAGGCGGCGAGAGTAAAAATCGATACGGAGGCGAGATTCGAATAGACGTTTGTTTGGACGCGGCGCCCGTCAAACTTCGCCAATCCGCTGTCGGTTCCAAACCATACATACCCGTCCGGGGTTTGCGTTATGGCGCGCACCTTTTCGGATGGAAGCCCGTGAAACGAGCTGAGCGCTCCCCATTGGTGGAGATTTCTAGATGATCTCGAAAGCGTCTCTTCCGGAGTCTCGTCGCCGGGAGTCGTTTGCGTATAGAAATATGACGAGAAAAGCAGGGCCGCAAAAAATACCGGAAGCACGATTCCAAACGCACGCTTTAGAGGAATTTTCCGTCGATGAATAAACATTTGCCCCCGCAATGCGATAGCCGGAACATCTACTGTCCGCCCAAATACTTGGCGCGATCCTTATCCAACCAGCTGTCGAGTTCCTTTTCGGCCTTTGTAAGCTCGTCGCTGTTTATCAAACCGCGCCGAAGCGATTCAAAAAACGCGCGGGTTCTGATGTTGTACGCAAGTTTATCGTAGGCCTCGTATTTTGTGCCTTCGGAGGTTTCAGGAAAAAGCTTGTCGTAGAGGTTCGCCAAACGGCTTTCCACGCCTCTTTGCGAAAGCGAGCATTTCCTTGCGATCGCCCAATTTGAAAGGCCAAGCGCGAGATACCGGAGGGCCTCGGCCTCGAATTCGGTTAAGAGCGGCCGTTTGAACGAATCCTTGAATGCAGGATCGATCATGTCGGCGCCATCTTCGAGCACCGTTGCGACAAATCGCAGAAAACGGGATTCGGGGTTGTTTTTGTGAATAAAGCCGTAGGCCGGTTGAGGATCGAGAGAACGAATCATCTTTCGTATCTCATTGATGTAAATCTCGTGCGGAAACTGCGTCCAAAAAATGATGCGCGCTCTCGGATACTCTTTCCATATCTGCTTTGCGGCTTTTACACCCGAAAGATTTGGCATTTGGATGTCCAGAATACAGAGTTCCGGCCGTTCCTCGAGCGTTTGTTCGACGGCAACATCGCCATCCGAGACCTCGATAACGGGAGCATTCTCGGGAAACTCCCTTTCGAGCAATTCAGCGACGTATCTTCTTTGGGCAACGTTGTCTTCGGCAATGAGTATCGACATATAGGAAGTCCCGGATAATCCGCCGGGAGCGGAAACGCGTCAGTAAACAAACGCATCACAAAATTATACAGCGGAAGCGGTTTGTTTCAATGGTGATAGCCACAGGGAAACGCTTCGATGTCTTTGTTGGGGACCTGTTCCAGGTTCCAAGTTCCAGAAGTTTCAAGTTGCCGGATTATGTAAATTGAAAATTTTGAGCTGAAATGCCTGCGCAATTTCGCAGAGACCGTTTCGAACGCCGAACTTGGAACTCTTGGAACTTGGAACTTGGAACTCCTCAGCAAAACTCGAAACTCGCAACTGATTTACTCTCACTTTTATGGTTTAATAGTTCACCTATGTCGCAGGATTGTTTGTTTTGCAGAATCATTGGAGGCGAGATTCCGTCCGAGTTTGTTTATGAGGATGAGAATTGCGTCGCGTTCAATGATATTAGCCCGCAGGCGCCGACCCATGTGTTGGTTGTGCCCAGAAAACATATCGATTCTCTCGACACCGCCGATGATTCAGACACACCCCTGCTCGGAAGTCTTTTGTCGGCAGCCTCGAAAATCGCGAGGGAGAAAGGGTTCAATGATGGTGGTTACCGGGTCGTGATCAATACAAACGCGGATGGCGGCCAAACGGTTTTCCATATACATGTTCATCTTTTGGGAGGACGTACGTTTGTCTTTCCCCCGGGATAAGCACGCTCATTCATTATGTATCGCAATTTCTCAATCATCTTTTTGCTTTCAATCCTTTTTGCCGGTTGCTGGTCGAGCTCGACCGGCACCAATGCGAACAATTCCAATGTTTCCAACGCGAACGTAGCCAATGTAAACGCGAACGCAAACCAGAATACGCAGGCCGAAGAAAAAGTACCCAAGTTTGACGATGCCAAGACGGCGCTTGAAAAAGGCGTCGAGTATCTGGATGGCAACAAGGTTTCGATGGCGATTGACGCTTTGAAGCAGGCCGTTGAGCTCGATCCCGATTTGGCGGACGCCCATTTCCAACTCGGTGTCGCTTTGGCTTTTGACGAAGCCGAAAAGGACAAGGAAGCTCCCCTTGGCGATGTCCCGGAAGATGAACAGGGAAAGAAAAAGTCGAAGAACGCGAAGGAAGAAAAAACCGAAAGCGACAAGGCTTTTGAAAACGCGATCAAGGCATACAAAAAGATGATCGCGAAGGATCGTGAGAATCACGCCGCCTATTTCAACATGGGTCGTGCATACCGCAAGCTTTATGAAGACGATGACGCGAGAAAGGCGCTCGAGCAGGCGGTTAAGTTAAACGACGAAGACGCAAATTACCGCACTGAATTGGGAGCCGTACTCATCCAGCTTGCACAGTATCCTTCCGCCATTAAACAGCTCGAGAAAGCGCTTGAGCTTGATGAGGCGAATTACGAGGCGGAAGATCTGCTGGAGAAGGCGAAGGCCGGCCGAAAACGTGTCGATTTTGGGCAGAAGCAACAACCCGCAGGGGCGAAGCAACCCTCGAACGCACCGCCCGCGCCATCATCCAAAGGCAATGGATCATCCTCGGCGCCTGCCAAATCGGAACCGAAGTCTGATCCTCCAAAGGTCGCTCCGCCTCCGCCACCGGCGCCCGCAGCACCGCCAAAACCAAAGAATCCCTGATTCTTGTTCATAAAACCCGGACGCGTCGGCCTGTTTGCCGGCGCGTCGTCAGCATAATAGTTCCCTTGAAATTTCAATTCCCGGAGACGATCCGGCGGGGAGAGTTGCATCTTTTTCGCGACGCCCGAACTTCATGATCTCGTTTTGACAACACTATCGGAAACTTGAATCGAGGTTTTGAAACTCGAAACTCGAAACTCCTACATGTTATCTTGTTCGAAAACATAATTCGGAAAAACTGATATGAACGGAATTTGCGTGAAACTCGTCAGGTCGTTGTTGCTTCTTTCTTTGCTCTCCATTCCGGCGTTCGCGCAGGAAACGCCCAAGGCCAAGAGCTATGCTGAAACCATTGCCGGCCTTGCCCGTATTGACGGTTTTCAGCCGCTCTATCACGATGAGAAAAACGGAGAGATGTATCTCGAAGTAAGTTCTTTGGATCGTGAGTTTCTCTACCAAATCACATTGCCGACGGGGGTTGGCTCGAATTTCGTCGGCCTGGATCGCGGTCAGTTGGGCGCGACAAAGGTCGTGCGTTTTGAAAGGGCTGGAAACAAACTCCTTCTCGTTGAACCCAATTACGGTTACCGCGCGTTGAGCGAAAATCCGGCGGAGAGAAAGGCCGTTGAGGATTCGTTTGCCAAATCGGTTGTTTGGGGTTTCAAGATCAAGGCTTCGGAGGACGGAAAATATCTGGTCGATGCAACCTCGTTTTTCATACGCGATGCGCATGGTGTCGCCGACAGGCTCGCCGGCACAAAACAAGGGATATACAAGATCGATCCAACGCGCTCCGCGTTTTATATGCCGTCAACAAAGGGCTTTCCTAAAAACTCCGAGATAGAAACGATAATCACCGTCACGACCGGCGGCGAAACCGGTCGCGAGGTCGGAAGAACCGTACCGAGTCCGGACGCGGTAACGACGCATCAACGGCATTCGTTTGTCGAACTTCCCGATGCTTCGTATCGGCCCCGAGAATTCGATCCGCGAGTCAGTTCGTTTCCGATTTCCTTTTACGACTACGCAACCGACATCGGCGAGAACCTCGAAAAACGATGGATTGTGCGTCACAGACTTGAGAAGAAAGACCCCGCGGCCGCGATCAGCGAGGCGGTTGAGCCGATCGTTTATTACGTCGATAACGGCACCCCGCCGGATATTCGCGATGCATTGATCGAGGGCGCGTCTTGGTGGAATCAGGCCTTCGAAGCTGCCGGGTTCAAGGATGCCTTTCAAGTCAGAGTGCTTCCGGCTGATGCCGATCCGATGGACATTCGATACAACGTCATCAATTGGGTCCATCGTTCGACGCGCGGCTGGGCGTACGGCTCTTCGGTAACCGATCCGCGTACGGGAGAAATCATTCGCGGTGTCGTAACCCTCGATTCGCAGAGGGCACGCCAGGACGTCTTGATCGCGGGCGGGCTTATGCCGCAGTTCGCCGGAAACTTGTCGTGCGGAATGGGAGCCGCTCCCGACTACGGTTATCTGGCACAAGACAAGACCAAGGCAAGGCAACTCGCGATCGCGAGAATCAAGCAGCTTTCGGCGCACGAAGTCGGGCATACGCTCGGATTTGCGCACAACTTTGCCGCCAGCACTTACGGACGCGCTTCGGTGATGGATTATCCGGCACCGTTGATTTCGGTTCGCAACGGCGAACTCGACTATTCGAATGCCTATGCAGTTGGAATCGGGAATTTTGACAAGTTCGCCGTCGATTTCGCGTATCGAGTTTTTCCTGCGTCTATTGGCGAAAAAACCGAACTGAAAAAGCTTGTCGAAAATGGCGTCAAAAACGGAATGCTGTTTTTGAGCGACGCCGATACGAGACCTGCCGGAGCCGCACATCCGCTCGCGAATCTGTGGGACAACGGAAGCGATCCGGTTGCGAGACTCGATGACGAACTTGAAATTCGTCGTATCGCTTTGGCGAAATTTGGTTTGAAGAATATTCCCGATGGTACGCCAATGTCCGAGCTGGAGCTCTCGTTGCTGCCGGTCTATCTGCATCATCGCTATCAGATGACGGCCGCCGCAAAGTCGGTTGGCGGCGCCTATTACACTTACTCGGTGAGAAACGGTCTCGCCGCTTCGCCGTCAACGGTGATGGACATCGTACCGGCGGACAAGCAAAGAGCGGCGATAAAAGCGGTTTTGAAAACGATCGAACCCTCGCGTCTCGTGATACCCGAATCTATATTGGAAAAACTTCCTCCGAATGCCTTTAGCATGGGTTCACAGCGATCGGAACGATTCCCGGGGAAGGCCGATCCGGTTTTCGATGCCGTTGGTGCGGCGGAAATAGCGTCGAATTTGGCGATCAGGGCGTTGCTCAACGCCGATCGCGCGCAGAGGCTTGAGATGTTTCACGCCAGAGATTCCAAAAACCCGGGGCTCGGCGAGGTCATCGACTCGATTTTTGATGCGACGTGGTTATCCGCCGATCCCGCCAAGCCATACGAAGCGGCGGTCAAGCATGCTTCGGAAGCCGTCGTTGCCGAAGTTCTCATGGATCTTGCGGCCGATCCGAACGCCTCATGGGGAGTCCGCGCGGTTGCGAGCTCGAAACTAAGACTACTTGCTTCAGCAATCAAGGAGAGGGTTTCCGACAAGGATCCGCGAGGCGAGATGGCAAACGAGATCCAGCGTTTTCTGGAGCGACCAGCGGAACCGCGTATCAGAACAAGGCAATTGCCCGATCCGCCAAGCGATCCGATCGGGATGTCGCTTCGTTGACAAATTCCTGAGTCAACTCAAAAAAGTCGATTTAATTCCAGGAACCGGAATTTCCTAGTCGGGGGCGCAGCCTCACGGAGATATGTGGCTGTGGGTGGAGCGGCTTTGCGCGGAACTCACGGAAAGACAAAATGAATTTTCGCGCCGGGTACCGGCGCTGGGAAATGCCCGCAAACGCTGCATTCCAAACGAGGTTGTCTCATAAGTCGCTTCAAAGCTGAAATCGACTGGTAAAGTGATTGCCAAAGAATCGAGACAAGACCCCTGCCACCTTGTGTGGCAGGTGAATGCGGTCAGAAGCTAGTCCAAACCACATCGATTCATCCGGAGGCCCCTGCCGCCTTGTGCGGCAGGTGAATAAGGTCAGCCCCTTCCAGAACATCCATAAACCTCAGCACAACACTTATTTAACGGCCGTAGCTACGGACCTTTGCCTCCTGCCGGACAAGCCGGCAGGGGGGGCGGAATGCTTCGTTTATTGCCGCGACTTGCCTTCGACCTTATTCACCTGCCGGACAAGCCGGCAGGGGTCTTTCCAGCTATCTTGCTTTCGCTTCCGAGAATGTTGCGCCTCTTGTCGCCGACATCACTTGTGAGACAGCCTTTGGGATGCTTTCAATGCGTCCACTTGTTCTGGGGAAGTGCGGATAGTTACGGCGCAAGTTTGCCTATCGACGATAGGCTAAGGATTTTTGTTGGTATCAACAATAACAACGCTCTTTCATTTGTCTAAAGCGATTCAACCGGCAGTTGTACGGCCGGTTGACGAGTTCAACTCAAAATATCCCTCGAAGCGTGCCTGTCGAAACCCTACTCGGCTTGCAAAGCCGCGTAAGGATCAACCTGCCTTAGTGTTTCCAGTGTCGCGTCAGCTTCGCTGCCAAGTTTCATTGCCTTTTGTACATTTAATTTCCCAAGCAACGCAGGCACGAAATCAGGGTCTTTCGACAACGCCAATTCGTAAGCCGCCAGAGATTTGTCATGTGAGTTAAACCGGTGTTCGATCAGGCCCACAAAATAGTTCGCGATCATTGTTAAATCGGGATCCGTTATATTGTTGAACCGTGCCCTTGCCTCGGCGAAATCACTTTCATTGAACGCTTTGACACCTTCAATGAGTTCGCTCGCATCTTTTGAATTGAATTGTCCATCGGACAGAGAGTCTTCCCAAGGTTCAAGCCATACCTGTGTTATCGCAAGCCAGACAGCGGCCTCCTTCGATTCCTTCATTCTCATCGAATATCGAAGTCGATTTTTTGCAACCTCAAGATCGCCGTCAAGTGCGATGATGTCGATCGCGTCCTTTCGCAACGTTTTCGCGTATGACGATCTTTCCTCTGACGACATTCGTTCGAGCTGACTATCGGAATAGAGATCCTCGGGAACGCCTAATTCGTCAAGAGTCCTGATCTTCAACCCGGGTGCAACCGTGGTCTCATATGGTGCAACCGGGGATTCGAGTTCATCTGTTCTCGTAAGCAACGGAGCTTCGGCAGCGGGGCTGCGCAGCACCCCGGAGAAGTTTCCTGGAAGGATTACCCTGAATACAAAAGGAACCATAACGGCGATCACTATCAAGGCGATAATTGATGGCCCCGTGTTTCCGAGCACATGAAGATCGGTGTCGATTTGATCCAGTCTTTGTCTTGCCTGCCTCAGCTGCTCTCTGGCAGGCGCTTCGCGGGCCGCCATAAAACTCCATGCCGTCTTCAGTTTTCCGTAGAGCCCGTTTATCTCGAATTCGAGAATTCTTGAAGCCTTGGCGTTGGGTTCGGCCACTGTCAGATCGCTTCGAAAACGATCTTCAAGCTGCTTTCTCCAAACCAGCAGCTTTAATCGATCATCCGTTTCCAACCATCGAAGCGGCTTTAGAACGGACATCGAAATATCCTTTGCAGACTTGATTCCCTCCGCCTCCAAGGCTTCGGAGCGAATCCCGGCAATCGCGGAATTCACGCTGGATTCAATCGGCGTCATCGCAAGCCTTTCTTCAATCGTCGCACGAATATCTCGTTCAGCAAGGCCATTTGGTGCGGGATTCAGACCCCGTTTGTAGCTTTGGATTTTGTTTTCAAGCAACTCCATTCCGCGATCCGAATCGGTCGCCTTGCGGACATTTCCAATCGATTCTTTTGCCCTCAATACCACCGACTCGAGATCGAGTTTTTCATCGCCAAGCGCATTGCGTGCGTCTTTCGTCAGAAGCGTAAGCCCGAGAATCCCTAACGAAAGCATAGTAAAGGCAATAAAAACGCCAAACTCGGCTCCAAACAGGATCGTCATCAAAGTCACGGCCAAAGCGTAAATACTCACATAAAGCTTTTCCCTGACGCGCGCGGTTTTCGAAAGCTCCAGAATCTCTGGTGTCGGTTCAGGATCGACCAGGCTTCGAACATCAAGACGCTTGAATTCCCTTAGCTCTGCCAATAGGCCTTCGACTTTGGCGACATCGATCTCGATTTTGCCATTGGCCCCCGCTTTCTGAAGCGATAGCGGGAAGAACATCACGCCCGTTTCACTCTCGATTCGGCACCATGGGCAATTCCGGCTATCGGAATGATATTCGTGCCCGGAATGCGATTCGCATTCGACGAGCTCGCTCTCGAGCCTTGCAAGCTGCGTCACCCAATCTCCGGCACTCGGTCTGGATTCCGCCGAAAGGAACGCTTCCTCAAAAAGCTCGGAAACATTCGCCGGAAGATCGTTCAATGCCAACGTCCCCGGCGGCTGTTCTACAATCTTTGCACTGTGCCTGCGGCTGTAAGCGAACAGCCTCCTCTTTATCGATTCCTCAAGCGACAAATCGACACCGCCGAGATAGTTGCCCGAATACGGATGCCTGCCAAGAAACATCAATTGAAAGATAATTACCGCGAGGCCGAAGTTGTCATGATCAGCGGTTCGATCGACATCACGCAGATTAACGCCCTGCAGTTCCGGGGGAAGGTGAGTGGTTACGCCCACATCGCAACCGTGCACATTGTCTCCAGCTCGAATAACAAAGCTGTCGCAGTCGATGAGCTTGACCGTTCCATCAGCGAGTACGACACAATTGCCGTGATTGACGTCTCCCATCGAATGTCCGTGGGAATGCAGTGCGTAAAAGGCGCGGGCGACATTTGCCGATGTGCGAACCAGAAAATGCCACGTCGCATGCGGAAAATGAATTCGGCGGCTTTTAAGCGAGTAAAGTTCGTGGATCTCCTTTGCGTTTACCTTGGGCATGAGAAATCCGCAGATTTCTCCGTCTTTTTTGGTATGCAGGGTTTCGGAGGGCCAGGCGGCGATCTTCAAAAGGTTTTCATCGGAATGGGCTGCCATCCAACGGAGTTTCTCCGCTTTGTCCGCGTCGATCCTTTCGTGGTAAAGCTTCGCTACTACGCCTTCAATCGAGGTAGTAAAAACAGCGCCTTCCCCGCCGCGACCGAGGAGTTCCTTAAGCAGGACTTGGTTTCCCTTGCTGTCGAACAAAACTGACATTGGTTTGAGGTACCTCCTGAAATTGCAGCGAGCTCTAAAATACCTAAGACGATTCCCTTCCTACATTCGATGCAAGTATCAACGTCTTGTCATCATCCGTTTTCTCGTTTATCGAAGGCGATGACAAAAAAGCCTCGAGTTTCGCGTCCAGCCCCTCAGACGAACCATTCTTGAGCGGCGCCGTCATCGGTTTTAGAAACGGCTCATACGGCGAACCCGTCGCATGATCAACCGCGACATTTGTTATCCCATCCGAAAACAATACGAGGTCTTCAACCGATTCGGCGACGTGCACGACCTTGAGATGTTCAAACGCGTCATCATCCATAAGGAAGTTCGTCATATTTACATACTCGATGTCGTCGGGTTCGATTCCAAAGCAAAAACCTTCGGTATTTGCTGAATTGTAGATTACGCCTCCATCACCCAATTGGAAAAAGACCGCGTTCTCGTGATCTGCGACGGCCGCTACAAAAGTCGATGAGAATTCGCGTGTTTCCTTACTTTCCTCGTCGGCCAATGCTTTTACAAGCTTTCGATAGTGGCCGAGCCAGCCAACCGCGAAATCCATTCCAAGAGACGCGACACCGGCCGCGGTTATATCAAGAATCGAACACACCTGGCTTTCAAAACTCTCGCAAGCAATATCTGCGCCCCTTTCGCCATCAGTCGTACTTCCCGCTCCGTCTGAAATCACGGCAATAAGGATGTCGCGACCATCCTTGTTGAAGACGCTCCAACGAAAACGATCCTGACAATCGGTGCCTGAATCCAAATGCGAGGTGCCCACAACGGAAGCCGCGGCAACTTTCCAATTTGCCTTCTCTGCCTTTTCTGATTTGTGGGAAGTTTGATTCATCCAACAACCGGTCGATAACATGAGATTAGGAAACCGGCTTGTTCAAATGATTATGTACACGCCGGTTTCGCCGAAGGGTTCCAAGATCAGCGTTAAACAATTGCGAGACGAGACAAGGACTCCCGGCTGAATTGACGCCCGTCTGTCGAACTACCCGGCCCAAACCAAAAAAGTACCCGAAACTCAAAACTCGCAACCGCTTTTCTCCGCGATCTAAACGTCCGCCCAACCATATGGTTTGTAATCCGGAATCGAAACCTTTTCGCCCGGGTTTGATCGCGACACGTTCTTAAGTGAAGCTGAAAGCCATAAGAAAAATTCACGGAAACGCACTCCGTGAAGCTTCATCGGTTCGCGAACCGAGATCTGCCTGAGAACGTCGAAGTTAGCGTTTTGTACGCCGAGCGGGAAGAACGAAAACGATTTGGTCTCCTCGCCGCCGTGAATCATTTGCGGAACATGTTTCCAATCATCGGTCGGTTCGCCGTCGGTCATCAAAAAGATCCACGGCCGAAAGAGCTTGATACCGTTCTTTCTGAGCAACACTTTTCTTTCATTCAAGAGCGAGATTCCGCGCGAAACCGCACCCCCAAGAGGCGTGTTGCCGGAAGCCGTCAGATGGGGCATGTGGAGCGTATCGACCGTCGTAAAATTCTGCTCAACGGTGACCGGGCCAAAAGTGATGATCGCAACCTCAACCCTCTTCAAACAAAGCGAGTCCTCAAACAATTCGCTTCTAAAAGCCTGCAAACCCGCATTCAACTGCGCGATCGACTCGCCTTCCATCGATTTGGAAGTATCCAAAAGCAAGACACACGGACAGCGCGGTTCCGGATTTTCTGCAAATTCCGCGGCGGCAAAGGGTTGTTGTTCGTCAAAATTAAAATTGTGGGTGCTCATAATGTGAGTCCGGCTTGAAATACCGGGAGGCGCTAAACAAAATGCCAAGTGTCGTGATCAGCTTCAAATACCGAGGCGGGATCACTCGCATCGGAACCAAAATAACTATTTGTAAATAGTAGAGCCGAATGGCCAAAAAAACAATATTTCGACTAGTTCACACCTTGATCGAAACAAAGTGGCAAATTCCATTGCAATGGGAACAATTCCATTCCATTCTTAGCTCGCATATTTCACAAAGCCCGCCAAAATCAGTTTCTGACCTTCAATGTCCGGGTATCGGAATATCTCCGGCCAGGCCAAATTGCGAAACGGTATCTCCGGAACTGCTTTGGCTTACAAACCAAAGTCCGTCCCTGTAAACCGCTATATCGCTCGCTCCATCGCCGTCATAATCACCGGGCACCGGAATGTCCGACTCAAGTCCATATCGTCTGAAAATATTCGAGCCCCCCGAACCACGTATGTACCACGTTTTGTCGGAAGGTCTATAAACCGCAAGGTCGGCCAATCCATCCCCGTCGTAATCGGCGGGTACGGGTCGATCGAGAACCGCTCCCCACTGAGTCATTGAAACGGTTGAATAGCCGGTTCCTGAAAGCGACACCTTCCAGGAATTCAAATCATACGTCGCGAAATCCGCCTTGCCGTCACCGTCAAAATCTCCCCTCACCGGAGTTCCGGCCAAAATACCATCGTAGGTCAAAACGGTGCCGGTATTGCTCAGAAGCACGTAATACGTATGGTTCGAAGCACGGCTAACGGCGATGTCGTCCTTTCCATCCCCGTCGTAATCGCCGGCAACCGGCACATCGCCGGGAAGGCCCCAGGAAAAGCCCTGATATGTAAAATCGGAACTGCGAAGCAGATAGAAATCTGGCATCGACGAATCGTTGTTGGCGCGAAAGATCATGAAATCTGACTTTAAGTCGCCATCAAAGTCTCCCGAGACCGGCACGTCTCCGTCAGTTCCCCAGTGCAACGCACCAAAACCGTTTGATGAACCATCGAAGTACCAGTTACCGTCCGAAGGACGAAACACCGAACGGTCGGTACGGCCGTCCCCGTCAAAATCCCCTTCAACCGCCGATTCCGATGCTACGAGAAATGATTCCGTAACGACAGTATTGTTGTTTCCCGAACCCGCAGCCTGAATGCTCGCACCCTCGCCAAAGCCCCTTTTTGCAAATCCTCTCTTTATCGGAAGCACGTCGCCGGGATCCGAGGCGGATGCCGCAACGATGATGGCATCGCGCGATTGAAGCATGTTTGGTGTGATCGGCGAGAGCTTCATGCCGTCAACCACGTACTGCAAGGCCCGCCTGTTACCTTCCGCCGCACCATGCCGCAGCATCAGCTCGTATCGAAGTTCCCAAAGCGCGGCACTCCAAACCTCGCCTATATTGTGTATCTGATCGCAATTGGAAGTGGCGCCAAGCGGACCGCGCGGAAACGCGCTGTTTGGATTCGTCGTCGAATCCCCGATAAGACTTCCGCAGCCGGAGTTTACATAACCAAGCGTCATCGGATCATACGGCTTTCCGTTTGCTCCAACCGAGCCCTTTACAGCTTTTGGAAATCGGCGCAAACCGTAATAGTAACTCGCATAACCCGGAAAGATTTCCGCGGTTGAGTAGCTTCCCACCGGATAGATTCCCAATGGATCGTCACTCGGCTCCGACAACAACGCCAGCGCAAAAAAGTCGCTCCATCCCTCTCCCATACCGCGCGCCATATTGTCTAAAAGCCCTGACACGTTCCCATGAAGTCTTTGCGAAACGCCGTGGGAGAGTTCGTGAACATACATCTGGCTGTCGAGCGCGCCATCGCGATCCGGCGTCGGAATCGACCAAAGAAAAAGCTGCAGCTTCGGACGTCCACCATCGGCGGGTGTCGTAAAATTTGCACCGTTTGAACCCGTGAAATCCTGTATTTCAACGACTATCGAATCCCCGCCGGCGCCTCCACGTCCAAAATTGTCTCCCTGGTAGTTTCCAGCTTGCTCGTTGAATCCGAGCAGATAGAGTTCATCGTGAAAACGATTTCCTACATAAAACACATGCGTGGTCGCGCCCATTTGGAAGTTCGCGTTTGTCGGATCCTCTCCGGGTGCGGGGTTGCCGGGAGCGGGATTGTATTCAAAGACGAAATTGCGGGCCGGATTCCCCGTGGCATGGCCGTCCGGATCGATACCGTCGGGACTCACGCGATCGATGCCGGCCTCGATGTTGTTTCCGATCGTTTGATTGCCGCCATCGCTGATCCAGCCGAGATTATTGAAATCATAGGGCGCTTCGTTTCCAACGAGCGTAAAAGATTGCCGATTGATGATAGCGGGCTGGGGGCAGGTGAGAGGCGTCACACATCCCGGTGTAAAAGGAGCCGGGCTATCGGAAGATTTCAGGAAGCTTGTTCCGTTTCCATAAACACCGTACGTCGCCGTTTGCGATTGGCGTTCCGTAAGGCTTTTCCGCCAAAGAACATCGCCGGTTTCGGCATCGACCACGACATAAAAAGCTCCGCTATCAGTCCAAGCGAGAATCCGCCAGGCGGCCCGTACGATTCCCGCCTCTAACGGAAAATAGAATTTTTCGGCAATGATTTCCCGGTTAGCATGCGAAGAAGAAAACACCAACTTTGCATCATCGCTTTCTGATTTGATCTGCGTAATTTCCTCCCAACTCGTCGCGATTTCAAGATTGCGCAGGGCCGCGACGACGGCATTTTTCGGTACGCCGAAATCTCCTCCAACGGACGAGTCGTCAATCCCGGGAGCGAGATTGTTTACAATTTGAATGATTTCGCCATTCCTCGTAAACCCCGCCTTGATCTCCCCTTGAAAAACGGGAATCTTTCCGATCTTTTGTACATATGAGACAAACGAGAGCCGGCCATCGGGATTTGCATAGTCGGCGGTTTTGGAAAGTTGCGCGCGATTCGGATTCCCAAACAGCGCCGAATGGGCAACGATAAAGTCGGTCAATATCTCGCTTCTATCGCGCTTTGAAGGATTAGAAAGAAACCGCCCGGAAGACATGGTGCTTACACCGATTAACTGCGAAACACCGAACATCCCCAGTTCCTGCCGAACATCGGGATTGTTCTCTCTCAATTTTTCAAACGCGATTCGCGCTTCACCCGCGATGGTCGTCCTAAGCGTTTCGCGTCCTTCATTTTTCTTTAATCGTGCCAGCGTCTGTTTCGACGAATCTCTTTCATCGATACGAATATCAAAATTTCGCAAATCCTTGGCGACAGATTTGGCACCGACTTCCGAACCCGGCCAGCAAAGAAACGTCAAAACCGAAATTGCGAGCAAACCGAAAAGGGTTAGAAGTCTCCAGCGCATGTCGAACGATTTCATTCTCATAGTTTATGGTTCCTACTGTCCAAAGCACCCTGGCACTTGGCCGACAAGCTCCGATGTTTCCTTTTTTGGATTTGCAGGTATCTCATTCTAGACTCCAAACGCGTTTATGGAAACAACTTTTAAGATTCGGATTGTTTTGGCTTGTGGATTGGTTTCGAGAAATTACGCTATTCCAAATTGTCGTTTGTATGCTAATCTCGCTTTTCACCGCTTATGAAGATTCGAATTCGATAACCAACTCGCGCTTATTCCTCGCTCGTTATTCTTTCAGGCGGGCTTCCAATGCACGTTTCGTGCATCAATCCTAGTTTTTGGTAATTAACATGTCTCTCAAGACTGCGTCCGACGTGACGCACAATAATTCGTTTCTCTCGATTTTGCGCGAGGCAATAACCGGATCTTCAAGGGATTTCACAACGGAGCCGCTTGGCATTTCTTTATTTCTGCTCGCCGTTCCGATGATTCTCGAAATGGTGATGGAGAGCGTGTTCGCCGTCGTCGATGTGTTTTTTGTAGGTCGTCTCGGGCCCGAAGCGATAACGATCGTCGGAATGACGGAGTCAATGATGTTCATCATCTATGCCGTTGGGATCGGGATCGGGATCAGCGGGATGGCGATGATCTCGCGTCGAATCGGGGAGAAGAACCCCGACGGTGCGGCGGTTTCCGCCACCCATACGATCTATATGGGAATCGCGGCATCGCTTTTGATGGCAGTCATCTCGATCGTCTTTGCGCCCGATTTTCTGAGACTTCTCGGCGCCGAGCCGGAGATTGTGATCCGCGGTTCGCTTTTCGCACGCATTACGTTGGGCGGAAATCTTGCGGTGATAATGTTGTTCGTCCTTAACTTCTCGTTTCGGGGCGCCGGAGACGCGTCACTCGCGATGCGTGTTTTGTGGGCCGCAAACATTCTCAACTGCGTGCTGGATCCTTTGCTGATTTTTGGCATCGGTCCGTTTCCGGAACTCGGAGTAAACGGCGCCGCAATAGCGACGCTTACCGGGCGTTCACTCGGTGTACTGCTTGCCGGTTATTTCCTTTTCAGACGGGTACGGCACTTCACGATCCGAAAGGAACATTGGTTGCTCAACACCGAGCGTTTGCGTCGGCTGTTGAGTTTGGCTTGGGTCGCTGTTCTTCAATTCCTGATCGGCACGACGAGTTGGCTAGGCTTGATGAAGGTGATGGCTTTGTTTGGAAGCAAGGCGGTTGCGGGATACACGATCGCGATTCGTGTCGTGATATTCGCGCTTCTGCCTTCGGTTGGGATGTCGAATGCGGCGGCAACCATGGTCGGGCAAAATCTCGGAGCCAAAAGACCCGAGCGCGCGGAAAAATCGGTTTGGCTTGCTGCGCTCGCCAACGCGGTTTTCCAAACCACGATCGGAATCATCTTTGCGTTATTCGCACATCAGATCGCTTCGATTTTTACGAGCGACCCCGAAACGCTCAAACACGCCGAAGACGCCCTAAGAATCATTTCTTATGGGTTTTTGTTCTACGCCATCGGCATGGTTTTGGAGAGTTGTTTCAACGGAGCCGGAGACACGCGAACACCAACGCTTCTAAACCTCTTCGTACTTTGGATCTTCGAAGTCCCTCTCGCCTATTTTCTCGCGATCCACTTCGGACTCGGCACCCACGGCGTCTTTTGGGCTATAACGCTCGCATTCTCAATGCTCGCACTGGTTTCGGGAATCTTGTTCAAACGAGGACGCTGGAAGGAGGTTGTGGTGTAGCTTGCGACTTCTTTAGACAATCTGGAACTACTCTTCAGATGGTTTCAAACTTCGATATTGCCAAACTGATCATTGAACTCCTTGATAAACTTGCTCAGCTGACCCAACTCCGTTTCCGGCTTGAGCCCACCTCCGCTCGTCGGAACCAGTTCGATTTCAGTATCCGCATCCGGAAGGCCGTTGATAAACACGGCCATATCGAGTGAAAATGCCGTATTCGTTCGGCCGTTACTAAACTGACGCGTCACGATAAAATGTTGGCCGCGAACCATTGCTCCGCCTTCACGTTACCCGGAGTCGGAGTTTCGTAGAAAAGCTCCAAATGTGCCGAACCGTACTTGATGCCGCCGCGCAACATTTCCACGATACCGCGTTTACGGATGTAGATCTGAGGTCGGTTCAGGAACTTGTTCCGCTTTAGCCTGTCACCAGCGATGCCGAGATTTTTGTTCGTTTCGAGTTGTGTTGAAGAGAGAAATTTCAGTAGCTTCGGTACATCGACGGCATATTCCCGGTCGAAATCCTCTGTGTAGCCCCGTACGTATCCAGCCTCTTTCACCAACAAGGTAACCATGAGATTCCCAGACCTTTCTCCGTTGTGCAAGACTTCATTTCACAGTTCTTCTCATTTTAGCTCCCGCACCAGGCGATTTGTGCAACAAGGAATCAAACGCTGCCTCGCAAAATACGCATGGGAAGTTTCGAACCTGCGAGAATCACTCGCCGGAATTCGACTTCTGCCTTTCTTCGACGACGCGCCCATCCTTCCAAACCATAACGCCCAAACCAGCTTGACTTGCATTATCGCGGGCTTTCGCCGCGGCCCGCTTCATGGCGGTTTCCGCAGCAACTAGATCGGGATCGCGTTGTTTCAATTCTTTGGCGGAATCGACTGTTTTTGCACTCATAGATTCACTCCTTCTTCAATGAGAACGGGTTCGCTTCCGGAATTGTCATAAAGCGCCCATTCATCGACCAATGGTTTGTAAAGATTCTCGAAATTGAAGAGTCCGGAATCGAAGCGCCGCCGGATAACTGGCTCAGGAATATTGTGACCGCCTTGACGCACCCGTTGCCGAACCCGTGCACAAGCTAGATCAGGAGAGACCAGGCGCAGAAAAAACAATTTTATGACGTAGCCTTCTGCCTGCCATGCGGGGATCATCCCTTTATAGGCTCGGCCGCTCAGGGTCGTCTCGAAGGCGAAATTCTCGCCCCGGCGGACATGGTTGTAGATCTCTTCCAGCATCAAGCGCCCCGCGCGGAAAGCCGCCCGCTCCGGCTCGAACGGAGCTAGCCCGGCGGCGATGAGGTCGGCGTTGACGAATGCCCGACAGTTGGCTTCTTTCGGTAGAAACTCCCCGGCAAAGGTGGTTTTGCCAGCGCCGTTGGGGCCGGCGATGATGATGATTTTTTTCTCTCGCGGTGTTTTGTCAATCGGATTCATCCAAGTCCCCCTCGTCATCGATGACACCATCGGGATCACCTGTTTTGGTGATCATACTAATTTTCGGGTCGCCGGCGTACTGAGTGAAAAAGCGAGGGTCCTTGATGTCGCCGTTGTCGCCGAGTCGCTCCAGATCGGTCTCCCAACTCTTGCCGTAAGGGGGATTGGAGAGCATGAAGTCGAACTCCTGCGACGGGAATGCATCGTTGGAGAGCGTGGAGCCGTACTTCATATTCTCGGCCTCGGCCCCTTCGCCTTTGAGAATCAAGTCTGACTTTGTAATCGCATATGTTTCGGCGTTGATTTTTTGGCCAAATAGATGGATGGACACCTCTTTTCCGTGCCTTGAAGACAGATTCGCGAGACGATCCTCCGCAACCGTCAGAATGCTGCCATTGCCGCAGGCCCCGCCGTAAACAAGAAAGGTACCGGGTTCGATGTTACCGACAATCGACCAGTTGAAATTCCCGATGGCGTTGTGCAAAGAATGATTCATTTCGTCCAAATTGGCGCAATGTCGGATACAACCAATCAAGTGATATCCCTGTAGTCCAATATTCTTCGAACCGAGGAATTGAAGCAAATACACGCCTTGGCCACTGTAAAGAAAAAAATCCCCGATTTCGATTGACTTACGAAAATGAGATTCACCACCATTGTAAAACGTATGCCAATGCTTTAATTGGATTGTGATTTATTGGATAAATACGCTATGCCTTCCGCAGGGCAGATCAGTAGCGGTCTTTCTGGCAATCAATCAGGCGGTTCCTGGAAATTCGCAGCGTGTTGCCAACATAACTATTGAGACCGCCTCAGATTAGCAAATCCTTACCCTACAATCCCCGAGCCGCCACCGAGCGGGATTCCAAGGATGTATTTCTTGATGAATCTTCGAACGAGAGGCTCGTTTTTTCGCATCGCAAATTGATAGTCCTCGCTGAACGATTTTCTCATTCTAAACAGATAGACATATTGGACGAGCATTCCGTCATCGGCGATTTTCACGAGTGTTTGGAGATCCTCATCGGGTTCCTTCACCTTGCCTGTTTTCATAAGTCTCTTGAACTCATCCGAGACAGCTTGAAGACCGGCGGCTTCGGTTGCGACATCAAACCTCTTTCCAACGTTGCGTGCCTTCCAAGCCTGTACCGATTCGCCGTATTTCATCCAGCTTGAGGTTCCATCACTTTCTTCAAGCCTGCTTGGCGCCAGCACGATTTCGCCCGTCGGTTCTCCTCCCGGAGGCGCTACGGTTGACATCGTAATCTGTTGATCCGAAACATCCGACCATTTGCTGAAGTTTGACCAGGAAACCTCGGCCTGCGGATCTCGAATAAAACTATCGATATACTTTTCCAAAGCGGCCTGCGATCTGCCATCATACAGATATGCGTCACCGAGAAAATAATGACCGATCGATTTTTCGGAATTGATGTCGATCGCTTGCTGAAAAAGCGGAATCGCTTGTTTGTAAGCTTGCTGCGAATAGTAGCAATCACCCATAAACAACACCGCTTCGTAGTTCAGCGGATCGAGTTTATGAGCCTTTTCATAGTATTTATAGGCCTCCGCCCATTCGCTTCTGCCAAAAAACTCTTCGCCTTTTCTGAGTGCCGCTTCGACTTCCGGATTTGCGTCGGAAAAATTGTCCGTCTCCATCATGGAGTCGATCATGCTCAGCAGATCCAAAGCGCGCGGATTTTCGGTGCCCAATTCTGAGGCCCGTTGGAGCGCTTTCTTTGCCCTCTTGTAATATCCGTTTCGTTCCGTCTTGTCTGTCAGAGTTACGCCTTTGATTGAGAGCCCGATACCGTAATAAGTCCAGTAATCAACATCATCCGGAAAGGCACCCTCGACTTTCTCAAGATACGGAAGCGCGTCGATATATTTCGATTGCGAGATCAGGGATTTGGCGATGAGGAAATTCTCGCGGTCGGAGGCCGTTTGAGCAAAAAGCGAGGTAGTCGCCGACAAGATCAAAATCGGCAGAATAAAGTGGGAAATCAATCTTTTTGTACTTACCATAATAATTCAGTCTAACCCGAATTCCGTTAAAATGTTGGACTTTTTTCGTGTCAAATCGAGAGAGAAAAGAGACAGGCTCAGAAAAGTTTGATGCCGGATTCCTGCACGTGGCGGAGTCGCGCGAGAAACTCCTCGCGAGGTATTTCCACCGCGCCGAACCTTCTGAAATGAGGTGTCATTACCTGGGTGTCGATGAATTCGGCGTCGCACGCGGCAAGATGTTCGATCAGGAAAAGGAGAGCAAGCTTTGAGGCGTTTGAACGCAGATAGAACATGCTTTCTCCTGAAAACACGCCGCCAGCGTCCACACCGTAGAGCCCGCCGACGAGTTCATCGCCTTCCCAAACCTCAACGCTATGCGCCATGCCCTTTTTGTGCAGACCGTTGATAGCCGCAAGGTAGTCGTCCGTGATCCAAGTTCCTTCCTGATCCTTTCGATAAGAATCCCTGCAGTTTTCGACGACTTCGGAAAACGCCTCGTCAATCGAGTATCTGAACAGGCCCTTTCGCTTTTCCTTGGCCAGCGATTTCGAGACTTTCAGATCCCTGAAGAACAGCACGGCGCGCTTTTCCGGGCAAAACCAAGGCAAGGGCATGCCTTCTATCGGCCACGGAAAAACCCCTTTTCTGTAGGCATCTGCGATGTTTTCGAGCGTGAGCGGATAGCCAAAACCAACGATATCGCGCGCCTGGTAGTAGTACTCGCCAAAGAGCACCCAGTCTTGAAAGTAGTGGTTGGAAGGATCCGGGATTGAAGACATATCTGGAACAAACACCACGCTTTGGGGTCTGAGTGATTACATTCTGGAGGTCAAACGCATGAAAAATCAAATCGCAGAATTCAAAGAATTCATGAAAACCCCATTTCCGTACATATTTACAGCGATGTCTCTTATGCTTGCCTGGACACTCATCTCAAACCCCGGTTTTAGCCAAGGCCTTGCGGGAGTCGTTTCCAAATCAGGTATTGAACCCTACGAACTTTGTTTGATCTGCTCGGGACCGGGCGTTACAAACGCCATTTCCGACATCGCCTTTACGGCAGGAAACTTCTTCCTCTTTCCAGTTACAGCGATCTCTATCGCCTTCAACCACCTTCTAAATCTGCTAAATATCGGAAACCCCGTCGCAACGTCAATCGTCTTCTTCCTGCTGTCCGCCATCTACGGCCTTTCTCTCCCGTTTGTCTTCTATCTCGCGCTAAAGCTATTCAGAAACACCGCTCGATGGGAGGAAGTAAGCATCAGGAGTTGAATTGGGTTCGAAGCGGACTGAACGAGCCGGTTCCGACCGAGCCAGTTCCAAGTTCCAAGTTCCAGAAGTTCCAAGTTCTGTTAGGCAGCGTGCCAAATTGCAATTACAAGATCTGAGTCCACTCTTAGAAGTCAATTTTATTTCAAAATCCGGAATTTCCTATTCGGAAACGTGGCCTCAAGGGGACACGTGGCCGTGGGTGGAGCGACTCTGCGCGGAACCCACGGTAAGACAAAAATGAATGTTCGCGCCGGGCACCGGCGCAGGGATACGCCCGTAATTGCTGCATTCCAGCGCCACTAGCGTGGCTCGGATGTCTTCTTCGCGGCCACCGGGGGTTCCGCGCAAAGCCGCTCCACCCCCGGCTACCTATCCACTTGACGCTCGCGCGTCAGAAGAGGAATTTCCGGATGTTTTTCAATTTTTTTCCATGAATCGGCTTTTTAGACTGGACTCAACTTCCGGCAACTTGGAACTTCTGGAACTTGGAACCTGGAACTGGCTCGGTTCGCTTGGAACTTCGAACCGATCCATTTATCATTCGCGACATGAGCTTTTTGATCTATGGTGCGAATGGTTATACGGGCGAGTTGATCGCAAGGGAGGCCGCGTCTCGTGGTTTGGATCCCATACTTGGCGGCAGAAGCCGTAACAAGGTCGAACCGCTTGCGAAGGAACTCGGTTTGGTTTGCCGCACCTTCTCGCTTGATGACAAGAAATCCCTGGACTACACATTGAAAGAAGTAGATTTTGTGATCCATTGCGCCGGGCCGTTTTCGCTCACCTCCGATCAGATGGTCAACGGCTGCTTGCGCACCGGAACGCATTATCTCGATATAACGGGTGAAATCGCGGTTTTTGAGGCTATGGCCTCAAGGGATGCTCTTGCAAAGGAAGCCGGGATCATGGTGATGCCCGGCGTTGGGTTTGATGTTGTGCCTTCGGATTCGCTCGCCAGATATATTAAGGATAATCTTCCCGAAGCAAACGACCTGATACTCGCCTTTTACGGGCAAGGCGGAATCTCGCACGGAACCCAAACCACGATGACGATGAACATCGGGAAGGGTGGCGCGATCCGAAAGGACGGCAGGATAACTTCCGTCCCAGCGGCGTTTGAAACGATGGAAATCGATTTTGGCGAGACAAGGAAGATGGCGGTGACGATTCCATGGGGTGATGTCTCGACCGCCTATTACACGACATCGATTCCAAACATAAGGGTCTTCACCGTTGTTCCCGAAAAGCAGATCAAGATGTTGAAGATGAGCAGATATCTTGGTTGGCTTCTCGCAAAGGGTCCGATTCAAAGTTATCTGCAGAGCAAAATTCCGGAGGGCGGTCCTTCAGCCAATGCGCGCGAACGCGGCAAAACATTGCTTTGGGGAAAGGCGACGGATCGAAATGGAAATAGTTTCGAAGCCAGATTGCAGGGGCCGGAAGGATACAAGTTCACCATGCTAACGGCGCTCAAAATCGCCGAAAGAATTATCGCAGGCGAATACAAGCCGGGATTCCAAACCCCGGCGGGCTGCTATGGTCCGGATTTGGTTATGGAAATCGAGGGAGTCGAGAGGCAGAGAGTTTGAGTCGTTCCCAAACTCTCCGGCATAAACTCTTTTCCTCGCAAGGGGAAACCAATGCGAGTGTGAAAAATGCGGGTTGAAGCTACGCGTTGGCTTCAGACGTATTTCCCATCGGCGGGCTGTCAGTCTCGTGAATCTCGCTCGTAAACAGCGACAAAATCTTTTGTCCCTCTCCCGAACGCGCACTAATCGTGCGAATATGCTTTTTGCCTTGCATTTCCCAAATCGCCGTGATTTCGCCTTCTTTTTCTACTGCGTGGTACGAAATTTCTTCCGGTTCGGCAGGCGCCGCTTCAGGGGCCGCCGCTACCACTTCCGCTTCCGTGTTTTCGGCAGCGGTTTCTACTTCAATTGTTTCGTTTTCAGACATCTAAATTACAAAAAGTCTCCTTGATTCTTTACTTTCCTGATTGTATCGGGCAATTGGTGATTCTTACACAATACCCGCGATATGTCGAGTTTATCTAGGCCCTCCGTTGGTAGCCGCTCTTTTGAAGTCCAACTCGTAAAACCAAAAATCGTTGTTCGGCTGATCGATTGTAAATCCCTCCGACTCGCCGTTCTTCCCGATACGGAAGACTACAAACCCCGGCGGGAAGTTATACGCGACCGAGGGACGCCAGACGATGCGGAAGGTGTTGTAATGCCAATGCTCCAAATCCGCTACAAAATTGGGTGCCGGTTTTAACCGAAGAACGAGCTTTCCATCCTCGTTTGTTACCGTTGCATCTCCGTACATCTCATCGCCATAGGTGCCGGCAAACTCCGCGGCGGGAATTGTCGAAGGAGCATCAGCTTTGCGTGCCGCCTCAAGCGCCTTCCAGGCTTCAGCCTGCCGTTTCTCTCCCGCATCCGAGAACGCCTTGAACTGCGAAGACCAATCCCTTTCGGGCGCGTCCATAAAGACATCCATGATCTTGTACATCAACGCCGTCGGTACATTGTTCTCGCTGTTCGTTAGAATCGCGAACCCGAGCCTTTCTTCCGGCACAAAGCCTGTTTTTGAGATCATCCCATCGAGGCCCCCGCCGTGCGACATGACTTTGCGGCCTCTGTAATCCGCTACATTCCAACCGAGTCCATAGGTATCGAAATGCTTTGAACCGTAAAAGTTTCCGGCGGCCTTGCTGACCGGCAGAATTACTGCGGGTTGATGCATCTGCCACATGTTGACGTCGCTGATCATTCGTTTCCCGTTGAACACTCCGTCGCCAAGCTGGAGGCGCAACCAGTTTGAAAGATCCGCGACAGAGGAATTGAGACCGGCGGCAGCATACGCCGAATCGACGTTGCCGCGATGCAAAACTCTCAGTCCATTTCCGCCCGAACCATTGTGCGGCCAAGCGGCGTTTGTCTTGATGTCGCGAATCGAGGTGGTCGTCCGTTTCATGTTGAGCGGAGTCAGGATTCGTTCGGTAACAAACTCGCTCCATGTTTTCCCGCTAACCCGCTTGACGATCTCGCCGGCCGCCATAAACATCAGATTCTGATAGCCAAAACCCGATCTGAAACCTCGAACCGGTTTCAGATGCTTGAGTCTCTTAAGCACTTCATCGGTGCTGTAATTCGTTTCGTACCAAAGAAGATCACCGCTAAAAGTATCGAGCCCGACGCGGTGCGAAACCAAATCGCGAATCGTCAGGTCTTCGGTCACATACGGCGCATAAAGCTCGAATTCGGGGAGATACTTCGAGACCTTGTCTTCCCAGCTTCCGATCTTTCCTTCGTCGATTAAAATCGAAAGCGATGCGGTGGTGAACGACTTCGAATTCGAGGCGATGGCGAACAATGTGTCTTGATCCACCTTTTCGTCAGAACCAAGTTTTTGCACTCCATAACCCTTCGCGAGCAAAACCTTGTCGTCCTTTACGATTGCGACGGCAATCCCCGGAACCCCCCACTGGGCGCGAGCGGTTTCGGCATATTTATCGATGGCCGCGATTTTGGCTGAATAATCCTGTGTAAACGATTACCCGGCAAAGGCAAACAATAGCAATGCGATCAATAAAAATCGTGGTCTCATGACAAATCTCTCCGTGGTTAAGCAATGTGCGGGCAATAAAACGATCTCCCCGCTTTTTTGGTCCCTTTACAGTTAAGTTTGTTGATTTTTGAAAAACATGCAAGAAGAGTTGCGAGTTTCGAGTTATGAGTTTTGAGTTCTTTTGGGAGGGTTGAGCGTTAAGTCCAAAACAAGCGCTGGCGCTCAAGATTCAAAAACGCGCTCTACCGATCAGATCCCTGAATACCCAATTCAACAAAAGCATTTATCAATCACTTTGGGCCACCGAACTCAAAACTCAAAACTCAAAACTCGAAACTCCCTATCCTTCGACAAATATCTCATCCACAAAAATAAACGCCTCATATCCCGCACCGGGATGCCAGTCTGGAATCTTGCCGAGATTTCTCGCCACCACCTTCACATACCGCGCATCCACGGGATCGATTCCAATCTTGTAATCCTTAATAGTGTGCTCCATTTCCCTCTCGGGAAAATCGGTATCGATCGCGCCGACCGATTTGAAATTGACGCCGTCATCGGACACCGAAAATTCGATTCTGGTTGGCATCCAGATCCAACTCCGCGCGACCTGTAGGAAACCGCCGCCCAGCGTCTTGATCCGGGTAGGACGCTTCAAATCGAGCACCGCCTCGAAATCCTGATCCTGATATCCCTGCCACTCGCCTGAAGCGAAATTGGTAGTACCGCGAATCCCGTCGATAAGTCCCTCGGGTCCGCCGCCGGTGTATTGCCGGTTATAGGTCGATTTGAGGCTGACATCCCAGTCGTGAGGCATCCGGCGCAGATGCGATTCTGCGGTAAGGCTGGCGGATTCCGCTTGAAAGGCACGCGCTTTCACGACGGTCGTTTTGTCGATCTGAAATGGCGAAGAGTATTTCATCGAACTCCGTGTCGGCTCCGATCCGTCGAGCGTGTAGAAAATCTCGGATGATTCGGGTGTTGCGATTTTTACCTGCTCGTTTTCTTCGAACACCCGGTTTGCCTCGATCGTCGGAACGGCCGGAAATCCCGGCTTGAGCAAAGGAGCGTCAAACGGCTCAAACCAATCGCGTACCGGCTGTTCGCTCATTGCGAACACGATTTCACCGCCGGCCATTATCGATTTGTGTTCGAGTCTGTTGCGTCTCAGATCTTTGCCATTGAGTTTCACCGATTTGATAAACGCGCCTTTTCCCGTGCGTTTCAATCTAAACTTCCTCCCATTCTCCAAACGAATTTCGGCTGACGCGAAAAGCGGACTTCCAAATGTATAGAAAGCGTCCGAAGGATTGACCTGATAAAAACCCATTGCGCTTAGCACATACCAGGCGGACATCTGCCCGCAGTCCTCGTTGCCGATCAACCCGTCGGGCTCCGGTTTGTAAAACTCGTCGAGTATTTTGCGCAGATAGGCCTGCGCGTCCGAAGGCGAGTCGGAATAGTTGAATAGATAGGCAATGTGATGAGACGGCTCGTTGCCATGCGCGTATTGCCCGATGAGCCCAGTGATATCGGCCTGCTCGCGACCCGAAAGACGAGCGGAGGTCGTAAAAAGCTCGCGCAGCTTCTTGGTGAAATTCTCCTTTCCCCCGTAAAGCGCGATCAAACCGCCGGGATCCTGCGGGACAAAGAACGAGTATTGCCATGAATTCGCTTCGGTAAAATGGAAGGTGACTTCCGTGGGAGAAAACGGCGTGATCCAGTTTCCGTTTTGCTTCGGACGCATAAACCCGGTTTCCGTGTCGAAAATGTTTTTATAATACTGCGCGCGTTTAATGTGTTCTCGATGTTCCTCGGTGAGTTCTTTCCTTTCAGCTTCCGACAATCGGAGCGTTTTATCGGCGAGAAGAATCTCCGCCATACGCGCTACCGAATAGCTGTTGGCCGCGTATTCGAGCGTACGCGAAACCGATTCCTGTTCGTCTTCCATCGAGATGTAGCCGCGTTTTCTGAAAGCGTCCAAACCCTCGATGTCGAGCTCTGCCGAGTTCTTTGCCGCACGATACGCCTTTTTGTAATCAAAACCCTTGATGCCCTTTGCCATCGCGTCAGCGATAACTGAAACCGAGTTGTAACCGATCATGGTATCGGTTTCGTTTCCGGCGAGTTCCCAAACCGGCAGCTTCCCGCCCTGTTCGTATTGCCGTATGAAGGTGTTTATAAACTCGGTCGTGCGTTTTTCATCGATGATCGTGTAGAGCGGATGCGCGGCGCGGAAAGTGTCCCAAATCGAAAAGACGGTGTAGTTTGGAGACGCCGAATCGGTGCGATGGATCTTGCCGTCGAGGCCTCGATACGAGCCATCGACATCATTGAAGATGTTTGGCTGAATCATCGTGTGATATAGCGCGGTGTAGAAATTCGTAAGCTGTGCCGGCGTTCCGCCCTTTATCGCGATTTTTGAAAGCTCCTTGTTCCAACCCGCGCGGGCGGTTTTGCGGATTTTTTCAAATTCAAAGCCGTTGGTTTCGGACTTTAGGTTGAGCCTCGCGCCTTCCTCGCTAACGGGCGAAAGCGCGACCTTGATCGTAATCGTCTCGTCCTTTGCGGTCTTGAAATTGAAACGCGTGATTATGTTTTTACCGCGAAATTCGTTCTTGCCCTTTTGATCGTCAGAAGCGGTTTCAAATGAATCGAAATCCTTGGAAAACTCCGCCGCAAAAAATACGATCTGATCCTTCGCCCACGAACGCGAGCGCCGAAAACCCTCGATGCGGTTCTTGCCCGTGATCTTCAAGGAAGACTCCAATACCTCGTCGCGCCATCTCAAATCGAGATAAATCCCTGAGTTTTCCGAGGCGGGGAACGTGTATCGCTGCATGCCGACCCTCTCTGTCGCGGTCATCTCGGCGAATATCCCGCCTTCGTCAAGCTTGACGGAGTAATATCCCGGCGACGCTTTTTCGTTGGAATGCGAGAACTTGGATCGGTAGCCTTCCAACGGTTTTTTGTTCAGAAATGTCTCCGCCTTGGGCCCGTTGGCGGTTGGCATAAAGAGGATGTCGCAGTAATCGGGAATCCCCGTGCCGCTGAGGTGCGTCTGCGAGAAGCCGTAGATGACGTCGTCCGAGTAATGATAACCGCTGCTCCCATCCCAGTTGTCGATGCGGGTATCTGGAGAAAGCTGAACCATTCCAAACGGCACTGTCGCGCCGGGAAACGTATGTCCATGCCCTCCGGTGCCGATAAATGGATTCACAAACCGCGCCCAATCCTCCGAAGCGACAACAGAAACCGCTTCGAACGAAAAAACAAGAGAGAACAACACAACAGCGAAAAACCGAACCAACCTGCGTTTCATTTCTGTAGTTTACTTGAGAATTGATTTTTGACTAGCAGGTGCAAGGCAGGCCAACCGATTGAGGGTAAAAAGTTTGCCTATTCGATTACAATTGATCAGGCTTACTTCCGGATAGATTGGGTCGAACCCAGATTATCATTTCGATTCTTTTCAACCAGCATTTCGTTGTTGTTTCATCAGACTTCTTGACAGCCTGAAGGAATTGCCGATCACGGAGAGGCTTGAGACGAACATCGCTGCGGCGGCCATTATCGGGTTTAGAATGCCGAAGGCGGCGAGGCTTATTCCGAGAGTGTTGTAGAAGAACGCCCAGAAGAGATTTTGGCGGACGATGTTTCGGGTTTTGTATGCGAGATCGATTACGTATGTGATCTTGGAAAGATCTCCGCCCATCAACACCATGTCCGCGGCCTTCATCGCGATCTCGGTTCCCGAGCCCATCGCGATTCCGAGATCCGACTTCGCCAATGCCGGAGCGTCGTTTATGCCATCACCGATCATCGCCACCATCGACCCGTCTTTTTGCCGTTCCTCGATAAACGCGATCTTGTCCGCCGGAACCGCTTCGGCGAGGAATCCATCGGCGCCAACCTCATCGGCGACATACGCCGTCGTGGCATTTGCGTCTCCCGAAACAATGATCGTCTCAATTCCTTGCGCCCGAAGATCAGCAAACGCCTCTGTGGCTTCGGGTCGGACCGAATCGCCAAATGCAAGAATTCCCTTAACCTCGCGACCCGTGCCGACGTATGCCACGGTCCGGCCGGCCTTCTGCCAAATCTCCGACTTCGAAACCAGATCCGCGGACAGATCGCACCCGTATTCGTCAACCAATTTCTGATTTCCGGCAAAATACTCCACGCCCGAAACCACGCCCCTGATTCCTTTGCCGCTGATCACTTCGATGCTGCCCGCCTCGGGCACACGCAGTTTCCGACGCTCGGCGAATCTCACAACCGCCTGACCAAGCGGGTGTTCGGAATACTTCTCAACAGCCGCCAGCGCCGGAATCATCGAATCCGCAAAAGCGTCCGCTTCAGTCTCGTCATCCGCAAACAGATCGACGACCTCAAAGTCTCCGGCGGTTACCGTCCCGGTTTTATCAAAAACGATCGCATCAAGGCTTCGGAGCTTTTCCAGCACCGAGCTATCCCCGATCAGGATCCCGGATTTTGATGCCGCCCCGACCGCCGCCGTAAGCGCCAGCGGTGTTGCCAAACCCAAAGCGCAGGGGCAGGCGATTACCAAAACCGCGACCGCGCGCATTACGGAATCCTCGATCGATGTCGCGCCAAGCCAGTAGCTTCCGAAGAGCGTCAGCACCGAAATCACGATTACCGCCGGAACAAACACTCTCGAAACCGCATCTACCGTTCTCTCTATCGAAGACCTGCTGCTCAAGGCGTTCTCGACCAACGAGATGATCTGCGCGAGCGTCGCATCGCTTCCGACTCGCGTCGCGCTGACGCGAATCGCCGAGGTGATGTTCAAGCTCCCCGAAACCACGCCCGAACCCTCGATTCTCGCGACCGGCGCCGATTCACCCGAAAGAAGCGATTCGTCGGTATGCGTCGCGCCTACGAGTACGGTACCATCGGCGGGAATTCTCTCTCCCGCCTTTACGATAAACTCATCGCCGACATTTAGATCGTCCAGAGGTATGAAACGCTCGACCGAGCCATGCATTATCCGAACCTTCTTCGGCATCATCCGGTAGAGGTTTGAAACCGCACGCGTCGTCCGGTCTTTCGCGCCTCGCTCCATGAGTTTTCCGAGAAGAACAAGCGTTACGAGAGCCGCGGCGGTGTCGAAATAAACATGCGTCTCGCCTCTAAACGCCTGAAACGAGCTATAGAAAAACGCCGTCAAGATACCCGTTGAAAGCAGAGTTTCCATTCGAATCGACCCGCTTTTGAGCCCTTGCCAGGCGATTCTCAAAATCGGCGAAGCGGAATAGAAAACGACGGGGATGCTCAAAACCATGAGCAGCAGCGGGAAAAGACTGCGCACGCTTTCGGAAATTTCTTGAAAATATCCGACATAGAGCGGCACGCTGAGCGTCATTATGTTTACCCAGAGAAATGCCGCGAGACCGATCTTTATGACGAGGCTTCGGCGTTCCTCGTCGGCGGCGTTCGAGTCCTCGCTTTGATCCGATGTCTTGTATCCAAGTTTCTCTATGTTTTCGCGAAGCTTTTGGGGAGGTACGAACTGCGGGCAGTATTCGACTTTTACGATATCCGAGGCAAAGAAGGCTTCGGCCGAAACAACACCCGGAACGCCCGAAAGATCGTGTTCGATCAACCACGAACATGCGGGGCACCACATCCCTGAAACATGTATCACGGTTTCCTTGGTTTCCGCCCCTTCCGGCACGACCGATTTTTTCTTGATTCCGGCGCCGTTTGAAATCAGACCCAACGCCTCGCTTCTCTTAAAAATCTCCGTCTCGCGAAAATCCACTCCCTCGTCAACCGCGCCACTTTCGAGCAGAATCGTATAGACGTTCATGCAGCCCATGCAGCAAAAATGCTTCTCTTCACCGCGTACGTCCATGGCGAATGGATTGCGGCCGACATCGATGCCGCACAACTCGCAATTTTGGATTGGTGTGTCTTCCGCCATTCCGGTCCGATCGGGTTTGATCGGTCTCCTCAAAAATGCTGTTTGGTCAGATTATGATTCTACGCACTCGAAATCGCCACTACGCTGAACTTCTGATTCTAAGAAAAACGTCGTCCGCGACTGCATCAGTGCGGACGACGTTTGATACTTGCCCGAACTTCATTCACGAAAACCGGGCATATGTTCTTTCTTCAATAAGTTTGATCAGCCGTCGGAGTATTGATCGGTTTGCCCTTCTCGTCGAGAATGATCGGATTCGCCTTCTTCGCGATCAGGTAAACTCCGATCAAAATCCCAATAAAAATCACCACGATCAACGCCAGAAAGGCCTGCAGGATTTTGCCCTGATTCTTTGTCCAAAAACCGACTACCGCCTTTCTCATCTATTTGCTCCCCTTCGACTTGTTGCTTTCAATCGGCATGATAAACGTTTCCTCAAACAAATCAACAGTGTTCTCGGGTTTTGATTCGGTTTCTACCTTGAAGTGGTTGACCTCGTTTTTCAAGCCGTCTTTTGGCACTGAAATCTCAAACTGCGTCTCTTTTGATTCGCCCGGCTTGATCGCGATCTTCGCTTCAGGAATCGAGATCTTCGCATCGGGAAGATCCTTGATTCGAAACTCGACGACCGAGTCTTTCTTCCCGCGATTTGCGACCGTCAATCTGAAGTTGTTGTAAACACGCCCGTCATCGCCCAGCCTGTAAAGCGTAGAACGATCAGGAGCGACAATTACCAGAACCTCATGCCTCATCCAAAGCGTGACGCCAAGCGCGACGGCATAGATGATGATTATCGCGATTACCGCCACCCGCTTGATATCGCGGAGACCGAGACGTTGAAGAAGTCCTGCCTTTTTGTCTCCTAGCAGCTCGCCCTTCTCGCCCCAGGCATAATGGACCAGAGTTTCCTCGCCAAACTTGCCCATGATTTCGCGGCACGCATCGACGCATTCGCCGCAGTGTATGCATTCGATCTGATAAGGGGAATCGCGAATGTCGATTCCCATATGGCAAACCCGCACGCATTTCTTGCATTCAACGCAAATGTCCTTCGGATCGCGATAATGAACAACGAGGGTGTTGTTGTCTCCAAGGATTCCCTGAAGATATCCGTAAGGACAAACCGTCGTGCAAAATGTCTGTCGCAAAAACGCAAAATCGAGAAACGTGATTATCGTTACGACGGCCCCTGCGAATCCGCCCGCCGTCACGATGTCGAGCGAGATCAGTCTGCCAAAGAGATCTCTTGGCTCGACAAAATATGAAATGAATACAAATGCCAGAAATACGGAGGCGAGAAGCAGCACCGCGTAAACGACTATGCGATTCATCCAAAGCCGCGCGTTCATGCTCAGCTTTGCAAAACGCTTGTTGATAAACGCCCTCAGTTTCTCCTCAAGATTTATCGACGCTTCGGAAAAGATCATTTGCGGACACAGATACCCGCAATAGACGCGTCCGTAAAGCATCGACATCGCCGCGATCACAAACATCAAGAACAGCATCGAGAAGAAGATGATCGCGAACTCATTGATCCAGAGTTCAAATCCGGCGATGTAGAAACGCTGCTTCGGAATATCGAAGCGCATGATGTCGAAAAACGGAAGCGCCACAAATACGAGAAAGCAAATCACGTGGATCACCCTTCTCAATCTGTGCCAGTTGTATTTCGGAAGCTTGAAATCCTTGTTTACTACCGGGAGTTTTTTTCGTTTGCGGGGGGCTGTGGGTTTTGTTATTTGATTATCGTCTATTGTTGTTGCTTGTTCCATCCCTTGTTCGCTCCTGTCGGGATCCTTACTCAGTATGACACATCGGTGCCCCTGTCGCAGGATCGTTTGCCGCCATCATCGGCATTACGCCCCTCGACACCAGGAAGAGGCCGAGGAGCAAGACGTTTACCGCTGCCACCTTTGTACCCCAACGGCTCAGCTTGACGCCAAACGCCGATGAGAACAAACCGATCGCCAAAAGCGATGCCACGGTTCCCAAACCAAACGAAATCATGGTCAACGCGCCGCTGACAGCGGATCCGGTGGACATCGCTTTCAGAAGAACCGCATAGATCAGTCCGCATGGAAGAAACCCGAGCATCAATCCGAGGGTAAACTTCCCGCCAATGGTCTTTGAGGAAATCCGGCTTCCGAGTGGTTTTAGAAAGCGGGCGGTATATTTTAATGGATTAAACTTTTGCAGCCCTTTTGAAGGTATCAGATCGAGCATCACGATCCCGGCAACGACCATCAGCACACCGGCGAAAATCGCGGCTACGTTTTCATAGCCGGCGAGACTTCCGATAAATCCAACTGTGTTTCCGATTAGTCCGGTTACGGCACCGAGAAAGGCGTAGGTGATGATCCGCCCGGCATTGTAGGCCAGATGGGCTGCGGTCTGCTTTTTGTAGGTCTCGCCGCCAAGGGGAATGCTGTAGGAAACTACGATCGGTCCGCACATCGATATGCAGTGCAAACTGCTAACCAATCCGAGCGCGAAGATCACATAGTATTCCCAAAACGACAGCAACCCCATGACAACTCAAACCTTTCCTAATAGCGGATCTTTGGATTCTGCGCATGAATCGTTACGCATTCGCGCGTGTATTCAAAGCGCTTCATCGTTATCGCGCCCGTCGGACATCGCGACGCGCACATCGCACAGCGAATGCATGTCGATTCGTCCTTCAACATCAGCGCTCCCATTTCCGCCAGTTCATCGTTCGTATAACCCTCGAGATCCTCGCCCGTAATACCGGCCGATTCGGCGGCAAATTTTAGCAGCGTCTGATCCGAGCGGACTTGATCGAGCCCGACGAGCTTGATCAGATTCTCCGGACAAACATCGACGCAGCCGTTGCAGGCGACGCAAATCGATGTATCGAAGATCGTGTTGACATTGCACCGCAAACACCTGGCCGCCTGAAGCCTCGCTTCGGCTTCGGGATAGTTGATCTCGACAATGTCGTTTGACGTCGAACGCCTTTCGCTCTCGAGTGCCGGCGGAAGCTTGCGCTTCATGTGATCCCAGCCATCGACCATCGTGTAGTCAGCATTGTGCCAGCGCTTTTTGACGACTACATCGGTTCGCGTTTTGCGGAGAAAATCGTGCATCGAACGCGCTGCGATCTGCGCCGAAGCGATGGCGTGGATAAACAGGCGCGGGCCATGAGCGACGTCACCGCAAGCAAAAACGTCGGGGGCCGTCGTTTGATAGGTATCTGGGTCAACCTTTATGAGACCGTGTTCAGATTCGACACCGTCTTCCGGAGTGAGAAAAGACAGGTCGGATTGCTGACCGATCGCAAACATGATCGTATCTGCCCCGATATCCTCGATGGCGTCCTCGTCATACGTCGGGCTGAATCTGCCCTCCTCATTGAAAACGGATGTGCATTTGACGGTACGAAGCCCCGTCACATATCCATCTTCATTGAGTATCACTTTTGGTCCGCGACCGTCGTGAAGCTTGATGCCCTCTTCGGCGCCTTCTTCGATTTCAATCTCATCGGCGGGCATTTCGTGCCGGCTTTCGAGACAAACGATGTGGACCTCCTTGTCGCCGCTCATACGCAGAGCGGAACGGGCGACGTCATACGCGATCTTCTCGCTGCGCTCCATATCCGACTCGGCATCCGCCATCGGAACCCTGCCGGGTCTGACGGCCGAACGCGCGACGTCATAGGCGACGTTTCCGCCGCCGATTACGACTACGCGTCTTCCGAGTTCCATCGGGTTTCCCTCGTTGAACGCACGCAAGAAGTCGAGACCGTCATATACCTGAGGCAGATCAGCTCCCTCGATCGGAATCTTGCGTCCTTTTTGGAGTCCGATTCCAAGAAAGATCGCCTTGTATCCTTCCTCGCGAAGCGATGAGATCGTGAAATCCCGGCCGAGTTTCATGTTGCATTTCAACTCGACGCCCATTGAAAGAATGGCATCAATCTCCGCCTTTACGAGCTCCCGCGGAAGCCTGTAAATCGGCACGCCCGCCGTAAGCATCCCGCCCGGCTCCGAATAGGCTTCGAAGACAGTTACCTCGTATCCCAATTGAATGAGATCGTGGGCGACCGTCATTCCCGCAACACCCGCACCAATAACCGCGATTTTCTCACCCTCGCTCTTTTCGGGCGGCAACATTTCCGTATTGCAACCATCGCGATAATGGGTGAAGTCGCCCGATTCCGGTCCGTATTTCTCATTCACAAAACGCTTTAGAGCACGGATCGTTACCGGAGTGTCAAGAGTGCCGCGGCGGCAATTTGCCTCGCACGGCGCTCCGCAGACGCGTCCGCAGATCGACGCAAACGGATTTGTCGCACGCGCGATCTTGTAGGCATCGAGATCTCTGCCTTCGGCGATCGCCGTTACGTATCCGCAAGCATTTGTATGAACAGGACAAGCGTCTTGACACTTGACCATCTTCATCCAATAGTCGGCGTCCTTCTGATCTGCGGTTTCGAATTGAAGTGTGTCTTGGGTCATCTCAGCCCTCTAATCACGGAATTTCTTGATTGCAAACAGGACAACGCTGACGGCGTAAACAAGCACCATCGCCGCCACAAGATACATAAAACCATCGGCGGTTCCGGTTACTTTATTAAACGCCTGTACGAGCGGTCCGCGATCGGCGTGCGACGTTTCACCATTCATATAAACGATGAGGTACGTAAGAGCGCCAAGTGAAATCACGACAAACGCCGCCTTCAGAAACATGGGCGCATCCGTGCCCGTTCTTTCGGTCATCCAACCATCGGCATATTCCTTGATGCCTTCAGTTTCCTTATTCTCTTCCATATTCGTCTCCGTATTCATCGTCCTTTAGCATTCGATACTTTACGTCTTCGCTGTCCTTTCCCCAGTAACCGTCCTTGCGTGTCTTCAGGAAGAAGTAAAACGCACCGGCGGCCACGATCAGGAAAAAGAAATACGCAAAATAAACGCTTGGGTATGTGTAATCCATAACTCCTCTCTATGTCCTCGCTTCCAGTCTATTGTTCGTAGTCGTTGTCCGGTCGCCAATTCTTGGCACGGCCAAGCGTCTGCATGTAGGCGACAAGTTCACCGAATTCCTTTTCGTCATCCGCAATCCAAGGGAATGGCGGCATGATCGAACCGGGAACGAGATCTGCGGGATTTCTAAAGTGTGCACGGTGCCACTGAGAGTTGTATTTTCCGCCGACACGCGACAGATCGGGACCTGTTCTCTTGGTACCGAACAGATGCGGATCGTCATAGACGAATTCATCCGGTGTTGAAATCGGAGCGTCAACACCGCGCCAACCGGATCGCTTGGTATCCGCAAGAAGCGTTCTCGTTTGCTGCGTATGGCAATACCAGCAACCTTCGCGAATATAGATCTTCCTTCCGGCCAACTCTTGTTCAGTGAGCTTTTTGAGTGCTCCGGTCGGGCCCTTTGAGGGGTCGTCGTTTTTAAACGGCCTTGACCAGCTCTGATCGATGAGCGGTGGCACGACCGTTGTCAGGATTCCGCCAATAAAGAACAAACCGAGTGCGGCGGCAACAAAAAACGCGGCGTTGTAATCAGCTTTGTGTAACATTATTTTCCTCCGTATTCGGCTACTAGGCAGTCGCTGCTGCGGCTTCGGTTTCTACATCGTCGCTTCCGGCACCGGTGATCGTCGCCAGTACGTTGTAAGCAAAGGTCACGATTCCGCCGAACATCAGGAATCCGGAACCCAGACGAACATGCCAGATCGGCTGCAGCGCCTTAACGGTGTCGATAAACGGAATCGACGGATTGTTCCATTGCCATCCTTGCCAAAAACCACCAAGCCAAAGCGTGACGAAGAATCCGAGACCGCCGATCATAAAGAGCCAGAAGCTCCAGTTGGCCAGCGCGTTCGAATAAAGCGGGCGGTTGTAAAGTCTTGGCAACGCGTAGTAAACGCCGGCGATCGCGAAGAACGAGAAGGCACCGAGGACGGCCATGTGGGCGTGTCCCGGAATCCAGTCCGTTTTCGAAACGATCGCGTTGACGGCGCGCAAGCTATGCATCGGGCCTTGGAAACACGTCAGGAGATAGAAAACGACCCCCGACATCAGAAACTTCAGCGAAACATTCTCCCTGAGCTGATGCCATTGCCCCTTCATCGTCGCAAAGAAGTTGTAAACGGCCGCCCAAACCGGGATCAGAAGCATCACCGAAAAGGCGATCGTGATCGTCTGCAGCCATTGCGAAATCGGCCCGTGGATCATGTGGTGCGCGCCCGTCCATACATAAACAAAAGCGAGCGACCAAAATCCGATCATCGAAAGCTTGTGCGAATAAAGCGGGGTTTCCGAAGATTTGGGGATGAAGTAGTAAGCGATCGAAAGACCAACTGGAGTAAAGATCAGTCCAACCGCATTGTGTACGTACATCCAGTTCAAGTTCGCTTGGTTGACGCCCGTCGTAAAGAGCGTTGCGAAGTTACCGGTCAAATAGACGAAAGCCGTCCAAAGGATCGTACCCATCGCATACCAGAGCGAGACATACATCGTTTTGTATTTCCTTGTGGAAATCGTCATGAAGATGTTCGCGCCAAACATGATCCAAGCGGTTACGACGCCGACATCAAGAATGAACGGCAGTTCCGCATATTCCCAGCCTTGGTTCCAGCCCATCACAAAGCTAACGACGGCGCTAAGAATGATCACATTCCAAAGGACGGCTGTCGCCGCTCCCAGCTTTTCGCTCCAAAGCTTGACACCGCACAAACGCGGAACGATGTAATACATCAGCGCCATATCGGCGGCCAAGAGCCATCCGAAAAGCATTCCGTTAACGTGCAGCGGCCTCATGCGACCATAGGTCAAATATTGAACCGAGCCAAGAAATGACGGCATTACAAACTTCGCCGCGATGATCAGTGCCACGATCCCGACGATAAAGAAGTAGCTGACCGAACTGATCAGGAACAACTTCACCGTCTTGTCTTCATGGATAGAGTCTTGAAACCCCGTTGTACTGGCGGCTGCCGCCGCTCCGACATCCTGAATTGATTCCTCTTTTTGCATATTCACTCCGTCTCTGTGTTAGTGGCACGCCTTAACAAAATTGGCAGCCATCAGTTTGTTTTTCTCCTGGTTCAGACTCCTGATGTAGTTGATCAAATCCCCGACATCGTTCTTCGTGAGTCCGTAGTCGACCCATGGCGGCATGGCGGTGCCTTGAACGCCATACATGATCGACTCGAAAAGGCGTTTGTCACTCGTGCTGTTGACAAACTCGGAATTCAGAAGATTTCGCGGACGCGGAAGAATGTCGAGCGAGTTGGCTCCCTTTCCGTCGGCCTTGCGTCCGTGGCAACCGGTGCAGCGCTGGAGATAAATCTGTTCTCCCCTTGCGTTTGACTGCGTGGACATCGCGACTGGGTTCTTTTCGGGAACCGACTTCGGCTTGATGTTCTGTCTCTTCTGTTTGGTATATGTCTTGGCTATGTAGTCAAGAAGTTCCTTGCTTTGTTCTTCGTTGAGAACGTTCTTCCATGCCGGCATGGAAGTTCCCCCGACACCTTCCTGGATCGACTTGATCAGCCGGTCTTCGGGTTTGCTGTTCATAAATCCGGCATTTGTGAAATCTCGCGGATACGGATCGAGATAGGTGGCGATCATTCCATGACCATCTCCCTTATCTCCGTGGCATCGTGCACAATAGTTCTGGTAATTCTCCTTGGCTGATGCCGCGGCAGGTGCCTGAGTGAGACTCATGAGGTACGCGGACATTGCTTGGTATTCGTTATCTGAGAACGAAAAGGCGGGCATGATTGAGTCAGGCACCAACGCACGCGGATCCTTAAAGTGCGCTACGACCCATTTGTCGTCTCGCATCAATCCTTCAAAAGAGAGGTCTGGAGCTATTCCCCCATCCTTGTCGCCAATCTTGTGACAGGCGGCACAGGCTTTTTGGTCAACAAGAGTTTGTCCCAATGCGACCGAAGTACTTGGCGCCGAAGTTGTGGCTTCGGTTGTATCGCCTTTGTCTGCGTTTTCGGTATTCGTATCGGTTGTCGGCGGCTTGCTCGTCTCGACGTGCCCTTTGTCGAGGGCAGCGCGATATCGATCAAGATTTGTTTCCGCGAAGTTGAAACCTCGTCGGCTCTTGAGGAAAACGGTCAAGGCCTTGGTTTCTTCTTCCGTCAGCTTGAACTGCGGCATGAATGACGTTTTGCTGTTTGCTCGCGGATCGACGATCGACTCGTAGATGTAGTCGAGTTTCCATTTCTTTCCAACATCCGAAAGATCCGGTCCGAGCGTTCCGTTCGAAACACCTTCGATTCGGTGGCATCCATAGCAGTTCTTTGTAATAAAGAGCTCGCGACCCTTGTTTACAAGCGGAGTGCTCGCAAAATCGTTTTCGGTATGGCATTGCGTGCAGTTTGCCTGCATGAATTCCTTCCCTTTGAGCTTCTTCTGATATTCGGGTTTCCAGTTTTCCTGAACGACGTATCCAAGCATCGGTTCGGTCCAGAACTCGTCTTCGCCGTGAGCGTAGAACTCTTCGAGTCCTCTTCCCTGACCGTCGTGGCAAACCGTACAGCCGATGTCGGCGAATTTGTGCCGTCGTTCCCATTTACCGTTGACCTGTTTGTCGCCAAGTGCCTCCGAATAGGGGTGCGCCTTGTACGGATGGGGAGCGTCCTTAAACCGCGGATCGTCGGAGCCGATGTGGCAGGTTGTACAGCGATCCACGCGGGCATTGCCAAACTGCGTCACCATGATCTGTTCGATCTTCGGACTACGTGAATCGAGAACCGCCTTCTCGGCCTCATTCTTTGAGAGCGTCGAGGCTTGTTTGAAATAGGACTTCTGGTAAGTCTCCCATTCGTGGAAGAACTGCTGGTAGAAGACCATTCCGTGAACCACCAAGATCGCGATACTCGCCAGTGCTAGTGCTAAACGCGTTTTCATATCAACTTTCCCTGTCGGCCGCCGTTTCGAGTTGCGGCCTAGTACTTTTCCCGGCCTCCGCCTAGAACGGCGATGCAAATTCCCAGTTCTCGCCTCTGAAGAATGTTCCGATGATGATCAGAATGATGTTTACAACGACAAACGTCATAAACAGCGTGTTCGCCAGAAGCCTTTCCTTTGCAAACCATTTGCCGACGCCTTCCTTGCCGCGATCCAGATACGGAACCAATAGAAGGATCAATACCTCGATTCCCGGAATTCCAACACCGCCCCAGAATGCCGAGTAGCTGACCATTTCCTGGAGTCCGAGGAAATACCACGGCGCCTTGGCGGGATTCGGCGGATGCATCACATTTACAGGTTCTTCAAGCGGTGCGTTAAAGAAGTAGGACATTACGAGGATTCCGAGAACCGTCAGGATGAACACGAAGAGTTCAGCCAAAAGCAGATTAGGCCAACTGTAAACCGTGTTGTCGGGTACGTTTCCGACCTTTGTAAACGGTCCCCGTACGAGTCCTTGAATGCCGTATTTCTTCTTCTCGATAAAGTCGATGTCGCCCGAGGCGGTGTAGGCCATCGCTCCCGCTCCGGCAAGCGCCGGCTCAAGCGGAACCACGGCCTCTGCCGTTTCGACCTTGTCGGCTTCATCTGGTCTGGAAAGCCCGCCGTCCTTGCGTATTCTCCAGAAATGGATCCCGATGAGAACAGTCGTAATCAGCGGAAGAACCGCGACGTGGAGAACATAAAACCTAAGCAGCGCTTCTTGCCCAACCGTCGTGTCGCCAAGAAGGAGGAACCTCATTTGGTCGCCAACGACGGGAGCGTAACCCGCGATGGCGGTACCAACCGTGATCGCCCAAAAAGCGAGCTGATCCCACGGAAGCAGGTATCCCGTAAAACTCAGGAACAGTGTCAGGAGAAACAAAACGACGCCGATCACCCAGTTGAATTCTCGAGGTTTCTTGTAGGAACCGGTGAAGAACACACGACACATATGAAGGAAAACGACGGCCACCATGCCGTGCGCCGACCATCTGTGCATGTTTCTAAGAAAGACACCGAATGCGACCGAACCCCGCAGATCCAGCATTCTGTCATACGCCTGCGCCGTTGATGGAACGTAGTAAAACATCAACAAAACGCCGGTTACGACGAGGATCAGGAAAAGGAAGAAGCTCATCAGCCCGAGCCCCATCGTAAAGAATGGCTTGAGCGTGTGCTTGTGAACCTTTACCGGATGCATGTGGAGAAAGAAGTTTGTAAAACTCGTTCTCGATCTGCCCAAATCGGTGTGTGGAAGCGGGTTCCGAAAAACCGATGACCAAACCGCGGCCGGAAATTCGGTGATTGCGCTGAGAAAACTTTTCTTTTGGCTTTTCTTGCTCATACTGTAAACCATTTGCCGGCGGTTACTTCTTTGCCTTTGTCAATTTCCAACTCGCCATTGGGAGCCAACGAGACCTCATACCAGGGCAACGGTTTCGGAGCCGGTCCGCCGGTTACGTTTCCGTCCTGGTCAAACCTCGAACCGTGGCAAGGGCATGCAAAACCCGTTTCCGCAACACCCACGATGCAACCCAAATGAGTGCACGTAATCGAAATCGCGCACATCTTGTTGCCTTCGCGAATCACGGCCACCTTTTGGTCGCCCAAAGCGATTCTTGTTCCCGGAGGATATTGGTCGGGCGTGCCGATGCTAAATCTGGTGGGCTGTCCGTATGTCGCCCGAGGCTTGATAAAAACGAGATTCGAAAAAATGGTGACGATTGCGGATCCCAAAATCCCCATGCTTGTCAGCCATGCAAGAACCTTTCTTCTCGAAATAGGTTCGCTAGACTCGTTTTCAACTTGAGCGCCGTTCTTTTCGCTCATTCTCGTCGTCCTCCTCAGCTTCGTTAATCAATTCTTCGACGTCTGACCAAAACACCTGATATTTGGCGTCTTCGAGATCAGAAAAATAATTTTTCTTTGCGGCCCAGATGAAAATGCAGGCGGCTCCCGCCCCCATCAGCAAACTTGCAATTATCGCGATCCAAGTTAGTGTCATCCTGCCAACCATTCGCCTGTGAGAAACTTTTCACAAGCATCTTCCCAAAAACAACAAGTCAGATTGGTAAATCACTTGTTGCGAATTCGGCGATTGTTTTCCTTCTAAGGGAGCGCTCCAGATCTTTTCGAACCCTTCTCCAATCACCGCAAAACGGACAACTCGTCTCTTCCTTTCGCGAGCCGCAGATAACGCATTCATCCAAATAGGGATCCTGATTTAGAATGCGGAAAACATCCCAAAGCGTGATGTCGCTCGGTCTCTCGGCCAGCAAATAGCCGCCGTTGACGCCTTTTATCGATCTCACAAGTCGATGCCTGCGAAGTTCGGCGAGTAGTTTTCTCAAATAATCAGGTGGAATGTTTTCGCTTCCTGCGATCTCCGTGAGCCCACATTGGCGCAGACCGGAATGCCTTGCCAGATAGGCCAAAGCTCGGATTCCATATCCCGTCGCCTTCGAAATCATCATGATGTGAACTGTAAATGCGGAGTTTTTTGTCCGCTTTAAAATTTGCCTTTGACTCGAATATTGAACAATAATTACTTCGCATCATTTTTCTGATTACATTAACCAGTGCGAATAGGGGATATCGAAAAGTTGGTTGAGGGGACGGCCGATGCGGCCTACGCTTTGGCGCCGGACGGCGTCATCGTTGCGTGGAACAACGGGGCGGCGGGACTTTTTGGTGTTTCAAGCAAGGAAGCGGTTGGTAAACAGTGCTTTGAAATTCTGCGCGGCGTCGATGAATGCGGGAGCGCTTGCGGATCCGATTGCACGGTTCGCGAACATTCAAAGAAGCGCGAGCCGATATCGAGTTACGACATCTGTTTCAGTTCCGCCGGGAAGCAGCAATGGTGCAATATCTCCGTGATGATCGTCGATGAGGTTCGAAGTGAAACACCGTACACGGTTCATTTGGTAAGACCGATCGACAAGCAAAAGCGATTTGAAAGGCTGATGATGGATTTCATCAAAGAAGAATCCGGCCTTCCGATTTATCCTTCCAAACCCGGTATCGAAGTTCGGCACGTCCCGAACTCCCCGACAGCGATGACCGATCTCACGCGTCGCGAAACCGAAATCCTACAATGCATCGCCTCCGGAATGACGTCGAAAAAGATGGCGGAGAAAATGTTCATCAGTCCGACAACCGTAAACAACCACGTCCAAAACCTGCTCAAGAAACTGAACGCGCATTCAAGACTCGAAGCCGTCAGAATGGCGGAAAAAGCGGGATTGATTTAATCGCGAGACCACATCTGCAAACCTTTTCCATTTTCGAATTTTCACTTAAGCCGCAGCGTCACTCTACCGGTTTAAACCCGGCTTGAGCGAAGAATGTAGACCAATTCTCGGATTTAGGCATAGAATATCCAGAACACAAACCCGATTTGGAAGCTTGAGTCCGTGTTCAAGTTATTCAAGGAGCATTTCATGAAACGAATTCTAAATGTCGCACTAATACTAGCTATTGCATTACTTGTCCTTCCGATTGCTGACAAAAACGTCTCGGCCGAAGACGAGGCGAAACTTGTCGCCAAGGCCAGGAAGATTCATGAAAAGGTAATTACGCTCGATACGCACAACGATATCGATACTCGAAACTTCACTACCGAGAAGAATTACACTCAGCGGCTCGATAATCAGGTTAATCTTCCGAAGATGAAGGAAGGCGGATTGGATGTTTCATTCTTTATCGTCTATACCGGCCAGGGAGAGCTTAACGAAGAGGGCTACAAAAAGGCGTATGACAACGCGATCGACAAGTTTGACGCGATCCATCGTTTGACGGAGAAGATCGCGCCCAATGAAATCGAGCTGGCGCTGACATCGAAGGATGTGAAACGGATCGCAAAGAAGGGAAAGAAGGTCGCCATGATCGGGGTCGAGAATGCGTATCCGATAGGAACCGATCTTTCGAACATACGCAAATTTGCCGAGCGCGGTGCGCGTTACATGTCCTTGGCTCACAACGGACACAGCCAGCTTTCGGATTCCAATACCGGCGAACGGGACGACAAATGGCTTCACAACGGTCTCAGCGAGATGGGAAAGAAGGCGATTGCCGAAATGAACAAATGGGGAATCATGATCGACGTTTCGCATCCTTCAAAAGAATCGATGAGGCAAACGATTGAGCTTACAAAGGCACCGATCATAGCTTCGCATTCCTCGGCTCGTGCGCTCTGCGATCACAGCCGGAATCTTGACGACGAACAACTGGGTTGGATAAAGCAAAACGGCGGTGTCGTCCAAACGGTCGCCTTCCGATCCTATGTAAACAAGGAAAAGAGCGATCTCAGAAGCAAGAAATCAAGGGAGATCCTGAAGGAGTTGGCCAAGGACGAAGGATTCGATCTACTCGATTCTCGTGAAGACGTGATGAAACTCGCAGAGGCCGAGAGAACCGCATATCTTGAAAAGGTGCGTGCCCTGAACGAGAAAGCGCGGCCGATCATAAAGGAACGCCTCAAAGACACCGCACCAGATGTCAACGTTAGCGATTTTGTCGATCATATCGATTATCTGGTAAAGAAGATCGGAATCGACCATGTTGGAATCAGCTCGGATTTTGATGGCGGTGGCGGGGTCGAAGGCTGGGACGACGCGTCCGAAACATTCAATGTGACGCTCGAACTCGTCAGAAGGGGTTACACCGAAAAACAGATCGGCAAGCTTTGGAGTGGAAATCTGCTGAGGGTTTTGGATCAGGTACAAGCAGTTGCAAGGAAACTCAACAAAAACTGATTTGTTAAGGAATATCTGGGTTGAACGGCTGTTTCTGAACAAATGGTCGGCGGCCTTTGTACTCGTGCACGGAATCGTCGTTATTTCCCTTGCTCTCTTTTCGATCCTCTATTCCGGGTACGGGAATGGGAACTCCAGTGTTTTTGAAGCGGGGATCTCGATAATTGACTACATTCCGAAATCCATCGCAACTTTCTTTTCGAATTATGCAATCCAACAAAGCCCTGTAAGCAGGCCGTTTTCAAAGGATGTGGTCGAAGTTTACTCCTACCTGGAGCTCGTCGTATTTTTTTTACTTGGTTCCGCTCAATGGTCCATCCTCGGAGGAGCCGCAAAATTATGGCTGGGCATAATAAAAGGAATTCCGTCGAAACCAAGCAAAAAGGCGAGCTTGAATCCCGATCCTCAGTCCTGATTCCGGTCTAAAAAGACAGTTTTATTCCAAAATCCGGAATTTTCTATTCGGACGCATCGCGTCAGAAGCGGAAATTCCGGATGTTCTTCAACTTCGTCCATTGAATCGACTTTTTAGAGTGGACCCAGTTCTTATTCCGGAATTTTGACCCCCGGCCCTATCGGAAAATTCTCCAGTACCAGAAACAGAACCCAAAACTCGAAACTGCCCGAAGCGTAACGGTTGACGATTGTCGCGCCGCGCTTTATCATCATTATTCCCAAGCCGGAGTGGCGAAATTGGTATACGCACCAGACTCAAAATCTGGCGGGCTTTGCGCCCATGACGGTTCGAGTCCGTCCTCCGGCACCATTCATTTCCCTTAATAAATTCAACTCACAATTCGGAAGCGCTTGCTTTTGCTTTTTGGGTACGAATTCTCTGATACAATTCCCTCAATTAATACGATCGCGCGGAGTCGATAATCCCCGACTTGGTCAAACGCTACGAATGCGTGGGTTTGCAATGCGCACGAAGAGAGGCTCGGTATGTACGTAAGAAAATTAGCAGTTCTCCTGGTCGCCATTCTTGTTTCATTGCAGGGGGCGCAAAAACGCGTCTCGGCGGTCTCAGCATCTGCCCTGACCATCAGTGAAGATCAGCGAAAACTGGAGGCGTCTTTCGATTCAAAGCTAAAGGCACAGAATCTTCGCGATTGGATGAAGCGCCTTTCCGCGAGACCGCATCATGTCGGCTCGCAATACGGCAAGGAAAACGCGGAGTTTATGGCGGCGCTGTTTCGTTCATGGGGCTTTCAAACCGAGATCGAGCGTTTTGACGTGCTTTTCCCGACACCGAAATCACGGCTTCTCGAGATGACGGCGCCCGAGAAATTTACCGCCTCGCTTGAAGAGCCGACGCTAAAGGAAGACTCGACATCCGGCCAGAAATCCGAACAGCTCCCGGTTTACAACGCCTATTCCATCGATGGCGATGTTTCGGGAGATCTCGTTTTTGTAAATTACGGAATTCCCTCCGACTACGAGGAACTCGAAAGACTAGGCATCGACGTCAGAGGAAAAATTGTGATCGCCAAATACGGTGGTTCGTGGCGCGGAATCAAACCGAAGGTCGCCGCGGAACACGGCGCGATCGGTTGCATCATCTATTCTGACCCGCGAAACGATGGTTATTTCCAAGGCGATGTTTATCCGAAAGGCGCGTGGCGGATGGACAACGGAGCCCAAAGGGGATCGGTTGCGGACATGCCGCTCTTTCCCGGCGATCCGCTCACACCCGGAAAAGGATCGGTCGAAGGCACGAAAAGGCTCGACCGGAAAGACGCGCCGACATTGACTAAGATTCCCGTCCTGCCGATTTCATATGCCGACGCTCTTCCGCTTTTGAGAAATCTTGCCGGGCCCGTGGCACCGGCGGGTTGGCGCGGAGCGCTCCCGATCACTTATCACGTTGGCGGACAAGGCGATGTAAAGGTTCGGCTAAAGCTTGAATTCAATTGGGATACAAAACCGGCATACGATGTGATTGCAAAACTGCCCGGAAGCGAATACCCGGATCAATGGATCATGCGCGGCAACCATCACGACGCCTGGGTTAACGGTGCTTCGGATCCGATCAGCGGGATGGTCGCACTTCTCGAAGAAGCGCGTGCGGTTGGGGAACTGGCAAAGGAAGGCTGGAAACCCAAACGAACGATCGTCTATGCGGCGTGGGACGCCGAAGAACCTGGACTTCTGGGATCGACCGAATGGGCGGAAACGCATGAGGCGGAACTCCGCGAAAAGCTGGCGGTCTATATCAACACCGATTCGAACGGACGCGGTTTTCTCGGCGTCGGCGGATCGCACAGTCTTGAGAAATTCATAAACGCGGTCGCAAAAGACGTCAAAGACCCGCAGCTCGATATGAGTGTTTGGGCACGATCGCGCGCGGCAAGACTCGTCAACGGTTCTTCCGATCAACGCAAGGAAGCTGTTTCAAGAAGCGATTTGCGAATCGATGCTTTGGGATCGGGTTCGGACTACACGCCGTTTTTGCAACACCTCGGAATTGCTTCTCTGGACATGGGTTTTGGCGGCGAGAGCGGCGGCGGTTCGTATCATTCGGTGTTTGACTCGTTCGATCATTACTCGCGGTTTGGCGATACGGATTTCGCATACGGCGTTGCGCTGGCAAAGGTTTGCGGCAGAACGACGATGAGACTCGCCAACGCCGAAGTGCTTCCCTTCGAATATACAAACCTCGCGGAAACCGTCGCCGGCTACGCTGATGAAGTAAAGAAATTGGCGGACAACATGCGGGAAGAAACCAAGCGCATGAACAAGATGATCAACGACGGTTCGCTTGCCGCCGTACAGGATCCGCGCGAAAAGTATGTTTTGCCCAAGACTGAAGCCGAAGTGCCGCATCTCAACTTCGCTCCTTTGATGAATGCCGTCGATAGATTGAAGAAAGCGGCATCGGAGTTTGAGAAGTTCTCAAACGGCAACGCCGACAGGCAAAAAACGCGGGAATTCAACAGGTCGCTTTATATGGCCGAAAGGGCGTTGACTTCCGACGGCGGTCTCCCCGGACGTCCCTGGTTCAGACACCAGATCTACGCTCCCGGTTTCTACACCGGCTATGGCGTCAAGACTCTCCCCGCAATTCGCGAAACCATCGAACAAAGGGAATGGGACAAGGCGGACAAACGAATTGCCGATGTCGCGTTGGTAATAGAGGGCTTCGCAAAACAGATCGAAGGTTTTTCAAGGTGAGGCATTTCCCAATCGGGTTGGTCAACGAAATACGGGGTTCCGGTTTATGGCTCATAATTGCGTCTGCCTTGACCGCTTGCCATGGAAGAGGTTTGAAGCATGAAAAGAGAATTGATGGAAAGCTGCTGCCGATGCGCTAGAAATAGCGATAGTGCCCGATCAAAGTCCAATCGAAGAGACGATCCTCGAGATGGACGCCGTTGCCGATGTTGTGGATAACAAGATACCTGGCTTCGGTTTTGTTCCAGATATTCGAAACAACCCCGATATGCGTCATTCCCTTGCCGTTTATGTCCCAGGCGACGATGTCTCCCGGTTTGAAGTCGTCGCCCTTGGTACCGATCTTTAAGGATTTCCCTTTCCGCTGGAAATACTTGTCCAGATTCGGAACGCGTCGGTGATCGATGTTCGTATCGGGTTTTTCCAAACCCCATTTTTGCGGGTAGGCGGAAAAATCCATGGACATGTCTTCATGAACCGCCTTCTGCAAATCCAGATCGGCCGCGCGCAACGCCCTTATCACGACATCGGTGCAGGCGCCCGTTTCGGACGGCACATCGCCGTTCGGATAATCGATCACAAAGTATTTCTGGGTGTAGCCGGTTACGGTATCGATCTGAGCGAACGCGTTTTTCAAAACCCTTTGAACTTTGGGATTGTCGATCTCATCGATCTTTGGCCTTTCAACATTGATCGATGCAAACGAAGGAATCGATGCGCAGCCCGTCAATACAACCAAAAGACCCGCGACTGAAAGCAATAAAGACTTTTTGGATCCAAACATAAGCATCTCCAAAACCCCTGCTAGGGTAAGCAACCCGCAACACACGATCCAACGTGGGATGACACAGTCACGCGGTGGGTTTACTTCTGAAACTTCGATCGCAGTCGCGATTGGCCTGCTAAAATCGTGTCGATATGCGACTGCATTCCCAACGAGCCCGTAAAACCAGCACTTGACGCACGCCGGAAAGAAAAGTATCTTCTTCGTACGTCATTCCCCAAAAGATACATTCATATCTATAAATCAACGATCCGCACTAATAAACGATAGGAAAGGAGTTAATTGAATGAGAAAAACCATGTTGTTTTTTGCGTCTTTGGGACTGATCGCACTCGTGTTGGGAGCCGCAATGTTTAGCACCAACTCAAGCGCGCAACTCAAACCGGAAGGACGCTCGGGATCGGCAAAGCGCGAAATGCTTGTTGTACGCGGAAGCAGGGGATGCGCGACGGATCACAATCCGGAAAAGATCGCCGCCTCGGAAGTTGATTTTTCCGCCAAGCTGGCCGCGCTGCGCGGAATGTCCGCATCGGCAAACGGAAATGGAAAAGGAAAACCACCGAAACCGTCTCCAACTCCAACTCCCAATCCAACGGGAGCGACAATCAACGTTTACTTCCATGTGATCAATCAGGGAACATCGGCCGCCAACGGCAACATTTCCGACCAAATGATCAACGCGCAGATTGCCGTATTGAATGACGCATACGCTGATTTCAACTTCAATTTCAATCTCGTAAGTACTGACCGCACGACGAACGCCACCTGGTATAACGGTTGCTACGGTTCATCCGAAGGACCGATGAAGAGCGCACTGAGACAGGGATCGGCCGATGATCTCAACATCTATTCCTGCAATCCAAGCAACGGAATTCTCGGATACGCAACGTTCCCTTCGTCTTACAAGCCAACCCGGACTCGACGGCGTGGTTCTTCTTGATCAAAGCCTTCCGGGCGGAAACGCCGCCCCTTACAACGAAGGCGATACCGCGACCCACGAAGTCGGACACTGGCTCGGTCTTTACCACACGTTCCAAGGCGGATGTAATGGCAATGGAGATTTTGTTTCGGACACCGCCGCCGAGAAATCCCCTGCTTACGGTTGCCCGCTCAATCGCGATTCCTGTGTCCGTCAGTCGGGCATAGATCCGATCACGAATTTCATGGACTATACGGATGACTATTGCATGTTTGAATTTACATCCGGCCAGGGAATTCGAATGGACGATCAATGGGCAGTCTATCGCAACGGACAATAAGCGTTGACGATTGATCAGGTATTAAGGCCGACCGCTTTTTGCGGTCGGCCTTTTTCAGGGTTAGCGCTCGCTTCTCAATAGCAGCCATTCGCGCATGTCGTTTCGCATTTCCTGCGTGATCTCATGCGTCGCCGTGTATTGGATTGATTGGTAATTGGGCAGGAAACCGGCGAGCTTACCATCGTATTCGTTGAACTTCTCGTTTGGATAAAACTCGTCTTCGGAGCCATAGAGATAGAGCGCGTCTCCCGAAATCGCCCCGTAAGCCGGATTCTCATCCAGATCCGATGGTATCCCACCACTTACGCCGATGATCCCCGCGAGCTTTTCGGGAAACGTAAACGCATATCTGAAGTTCAAGGCGCACGCCTGGGAAAAGCCAAAAAGATAAGCTCTTTCAGGATCGACGAGCGATTCATCCTTCAGTTTGTCGATAATCTTGTTTACAAAATCGTGGTGAAGCGCGACGGATTCCGCGGGTTCATAATCCGTCAACCAACCATTCACAGGCTTGAACTTCCCGTCTTCCGTCTTTTGCCAAAATTTGTTTGGACCCTGAAGCGACGCGATCACCCAGGAATCCGGTGTGATCAGCTTGGACTCGCGCATCATGTAGCCCATATGCGCGCCATAGCCATGGACGGCGATCAACAATGGCGCGGGCGACGAAAGATTCTCCGGCACCCGCAAGTCATAATGAAGATTGATTTCGGCTTTGATCGAAGGCATGCCATTGAGATTGGCAAATTAGTGCGGTTCACGCAACCCTTGGTACGAACGGGGAAAGCGCCGTTCAGGAAGCTTTCTTTTCGCGGTCGATGCTATAGCGCTCGATCTTAAGATATAGACCGCGACGCGTGAGTCCGAGCTCTTTCGCAACCTGCGAGATGTTGTCATTGTGGCGTCGAAGCGCATCGATGATCATCTGGCTTTCGAGTTGCGAAACCGCTTCTTCAAGCGTTAGTCCCTGGCTGCCGATCGTATAAGCGCCTCCCGAAACGTTGTGGGTTTGAATCGGAGTCACGGCCTCTTCGGTAGCAACAGATGCCGGCAGGGCGTTCTTTCGCAGTTCGGGGGAAAGTTGATCGGGCGTGATCAAATCTCCGTCCTCGGCACGCGCGACGATTCTCTGAACCTCGTTGCATAGCTGCCGGACATTCCCTTCCCATTCGCAAACCATCATCAGATCAATCGTCTGGGGCGTAATCTTGAGATCCTTTTTGTTAAACCGCGCGGAATAATGGTTGACGTAATATCTGACGATCGGCTCGATCTCGGAGCGTCGCTCGCGCAAAGGCGGAACGCGGAGCCGAATCACATTCAAACGATAAAACAGATCTTCCCTAAACAAACCCTCGGAAACACGTCTCTCGAGATCCATGTTCGTCGCGGCAATGATCCGCACATCGACCTCGATCGGATGCTTTTCGCCAAGCGGCTGAACCTCACCCTCCTGTAGAAAACGAAGGAGTTTTGGTTGCACATCGAGCGGCAGGTCGCCGATTTCGTCAAGAAACAGCGTACCGCCGTCCGCGGTTCGAATCGTACCCGGAGAATCCTGCGCGGCTCCCGTAAACGCTCCCTTCTTGTAACCAAACAGATGCCCTTCGGCCAGTTCTTTTGGAACCGCCGTGCAATTGAATGGAACAAAAATCTTGTCCTTGCGATTCGAAACCGCATGGATCGCGCGCGAAACAAGCTCTTTACCCGTGCCGGATTCGCCGGTAACCAGCACCGTCACATCCGATGAACGTATTCGATAAACCTCTTCAACAAGATCCGTCATTGCCGCCGAGGAATGTATAAATCCCGGCATCAGGCTCTGAGACGTAAACGGACTCGCGGCTTCCTCGTTTTTATGAATGCGATCGAGATCCCTCAACGCGCAAACATCCATTCCAAGTTCGACCACTCTCAACAAAGGCGAGACTTTGCTTCCGTTGCGGAGCTTCGCACCCGATGCCGGATACATCAAAAGCATCGCCGACGGTGCGTTTGCCGTCTTGAGCGGAAACGCCGCGATGTTTTTCTGCTTTCCAAAATGCTCGAGTTTGTCGGCGCGATACGCGGTGTTGAGCGATTCTACGATCTCGTTTGCTTCCGATGGCGTGTAACCATGCGTGATAAACGGCACAAAGCGATTGTTCTCGTTGGATTCGGCAATGATCAGCCGTCTTGAACGCGCCTCGGTTTGAAGAATCGAAATCAATTCGCGAAACAGCAGCTCGCGCGACGCGGTCGCTTCGGCGAGCCTTTGCATCAGCAACTGCGAGCTCGCATTCGAAACTTCCACTGCATCCGTACTTTTTGAATTGGCGACTTCGATCTTGTTCTCCGCCTCTTCGTAAAGACCAGTTATTTCAAGTTTTCTAAATATCTCGCTTGCCGTGACGAGATGCTTTACCGCTCTTTTCGAGTTCTTGTTGAGAAGCGCGCCACCAAGCGACAAGTGCGATAAAGCGATGTGATATATGTCGTCAGCCGATTCGAAAATCGTCAAGGCCCGGCTAAAGTGATGGATCGCGGTATCGTCGTCTTCTTCCTTTTGCGCTACCATCCCCCGAATTCTTTGCATGTTGCCAAGCACAAAGAAGTCCGAAACCGGTTCGCCATCCTCGATCGCCGAAAGTTCTTTCTCGCATTCCTTGATGCGGTTCAGGCGAAACAGACCTTCCGCCGCAACAATGCCCGACATTGCGGTGTAATGGGATTCGCCCATCTTCTCGCAAATGCCGATGTTTTCGCGTGCGGTGGAGATCGCGTCTTCAAAATTCCCTTCCGCCAAATAGCAACGTGCGAGGGTTCGCATGGATTGGATCGTGTACCATTCCTTGTTGTGTTCCTTCGCGGTCTTTATGCTCTCATGACTGAGTTGCTTCGCCTCTTCGATTTCACCCCGCAATAGTTTTAGCTCGGCAAGCGAATCGAGGATGCCGGCAATATGCGCGTGGTTTACCTCTCGGGCGATTTCGAGCGCCTCCAGGATCATCATTTCGGCCCGAGCCCAGTTTCCCAGAATCGTCAGATTGATGCCTAAATTGTTGTAGGCCGCGATTGTTTGAACCTTATGCTCGGTTTTGGAGAAAAACTCGATCGATTTCTCGAGGCATTCGATTCCATCGAGCGGTTTTCTGAGAAGCCAGTATGCGCCGGACATATCGGAGTAGATCTTGCCGAGCAAAAACGGGGCGCTCCTTTCTCCAACAATCTTGATCGCAAGCTGGAAGTTCTCGATTGCCTCGTTGCTGTCGCCTTCCTGGTGATATGTGATCGCGATCGTGTGATAGCTATCGGCCATCCCGCGCCAGTCGCCTTCCTCACGATAATGCGAGAGACCTTGGCGGGCGTGTTCGCGCGCGACGCGAAATTCGTTTAGTTTTCGATAAACCCTGGCAAGAGAGATGTAGAGCTGTCCGTTGTATGAGGTGAGCTTGTCGGTTTCGGTTTGCTCAAGAGCGTAGTTGAGAAGCGCGACAGCTTTGTGCGCCTCGTTCGCATTGCTCAAAGAGATCGCGAGTTGATTGAGAACAAGAATCCGTGTTTCCGGTGAAAGGAGCTCGAGCTGCTCTTCGTCGTCAAACACTTCCACGACTTCCAGAGCACGTTGATAAAGACCGAGCGTCTCAAGCGCGTAAGACAACAATGCCGTGATCAGCGCGCGGTTTTCGGCAGTGTGGGCATAATCCTCAAGCGCGGCGGTAAGTTCCCCTTCCGCCTTTCCGGAGTATCCTTCCGATAGGTATTCGCGGACTTTCGAAAGCAGTTGCGCAACGCTTTCGTCAGACATCTTCTTTTTTCCGCGTGGATATGCCAAGAGCTACCCTCCCCAATGCAAACGATCGCGCAGTTTCACCAATTTCCGTACGTGCTGAATTCAAACGACGAATACATACGCTTTTTCAAGAAAATACGGCTTCAAACCATATGAGGGCAGTTTCTTCAAACAATTGAGTGTTACGTAAGTTAACAGAAACGATTTGAATCTGTCCAGATTTTTTCGTGATTCAAGTTAAAATTCTTCTGGGTTTTTCCGATCAGTTTCATTCCTGCCCGACATACCAACGATGGAAATGAGAGCTTTGGGATAAACCGTCGAAATGTGCCATTCTTAAAACTGAACACGCGAATTTTGTCGCGTGTTGATCGAGGTTTGAAACCCCGTAAAACGGACAATTCAGATTGTCTCGAGCAAAGGAGCAAAGCGGTGAAGGCGGAACAAAAAAGACTTGATGCGGCCCGCGATAGAACCTCGGATTGGAAACTCTGGGGACCATATGTTTCCGAACGGGCCTGGGGGACTGTTCGCGAAGACTACTCACGCGATGGCGCCGCTTGGGACTATTTTCCCTTTGAGCATTCTCATCTCCGCGCGTTTCGTTGGAACGAAGACGGAATCGCGGGAATTTGCGACCGCAGCCAGCATATCTGTTTTGCACCTGCTTTTTGGAACGGAAAAGATTCGATTCTAAAAGAGAGGCTTTTTGGTCTTGCCGGCCCGGTTGGGAATCATGCAGAGGATGTAAAGGAAAACTACTACTATCTCGATGCCTCGCCAACGGCTTCGTATCTCAAATACCTTTATAAATACCCCCAAAACGAGTTTCCGTATGACGACTTGCGGCAAGTCAACCGCTCCCGTACAAAACAAGACCCCGAATATGAGTTGATGGATACCGGCGTTTTCGACAACGACGAATATTTCGACATCTTTATCGAATACGCAAAGGCCTCGCCAACCGATATCGCTGTTCGCATTACCGCCTTCAACCGCGGCCAAAACAAAGCTCCGCTCCACATCCTTCCGCAACTTTGGTTTCGCAACCGCTGGTCGTGGTTTACGGATGAAATCGAAAGACCAGGAGCACGTTTGTCTGAAGATGAATCGGTTGTAGAGTTCGCTGATCCGAAACGCGGCAAATACAGAATCTGTTTCGACGGAAACCCCTCGTTGCTGTTCACGGAAAACGCGACCAATACCAAATCCCTTTACGGTCTCAAAGACGGCCCCGAATTCAGCAAAGACGCCTTCGCCCGTTATCTCATTGATGGCGATAAGAACGCTGTCAATCCAGAAAATACCGGCACCAAACTCGCGGGCGTGTATTCTTTGGAAATCCCAGCGGGCGAAAGCAAAACCGTTTGGGTCAGAATGTGCGGGGAAGAGGAATACGAACCGGGGATCGACCTTCCCGTTTATTGCGACGCCGTTTTTGAGAAACGCATCGCCGAAACGGACTCTTTTTATAAGGAAGTAATTCCCGAAACGCTTGATGACGACGAGGCGAGAATCATGAGGCAGTCCCTGGCCGGAATGGTTTGGTCAAAGCAGTTCTACAACTATGTCGTAAAGGATTGGCTTGAAGGCGATCCGGCTACACCGCCCCCGCCGCAGGAACGCAAAAACGGAAGAAACCGCCATTGGACGCATCTCTTTAATTCCGATGTGATCTCGATGCCCGATAAATGGGAATACCCTTGGTACGCGGCATGGGATCTTGCATTTCATGCGATACCGCTTGCGCTGATCGATCACGATTTCGCAAAACGTCAGCTCTTGCTTTTGCTCCGTGAATGGTACATGCACCCGAACGGGCAGATTCCCGCATATGAATGGAAATTCGATGACGTCAATCCACCGGTTCACGCTTGGGCGGCGCTGAGGGTTTTTCAGATCGAACGCCGAAAGACCGGCGAGGGTGATCGGGCCTTTCTAGAACAGGTTTTTCACAAACTGCTTTTGAATTTTACGTGGTGGGTAAACCGCAAGGACTCGGAAGGCGATAACGTTTTCGAAGGCGGTTTTCTAGGGCTCGACAACATCGGTGTTTTCGACCGCTCATCCGATCTTCCGACGGGCGGACATCTCGAGCAAAGCGACGGCACGAGTTGGATGGCGATGTATTGCCTGAACATGCTAGCCATCGCGTTCGAGCTTGCCGTTGAGGATCCGGTTTATGAAGCCGTGGCGAGCAAGTTCTTCGAACACTTCGTTTTTATCTCCAACGCGATGAACAATCTCGGACACGAGGATACCGAGCTTTGGAACGAAAGGGACGGTTTCTATTACGACGTTCTGCATCTGCCGGGTAGTTACAACGTCCCCTTGAAGGTTCGTTCGATGGTCGGTTTGATACCGCTGTTCGCCGTCGAAACGATCGAATCGGTTTGGCTCGACAAGCTTCCTGAGTTTAGGAAGCGCGCCGAGTGGTTTATCGATAATCGCCCGGATTTGGTTGAGGACATCGCCTGTCTCCACAAGATCGAGGATCACGACCGCCTTCTTCTGGCGTTGGTCAACAAGGATCGGCTCAGACGCATTCTGCGCGTACTTCTAAGCGAGAACGAATTTCTTTCCGATTACGGCATCCGCGCGCTATCTAGATATCACAAGGCGCGTCCGTACGAGTTTGATGCGGGCGGCAAGAAATACCGCGTCGAATACGAACCCGGGGAATCAAAAAGCGGAATGTTCGGCGGAAACTCGAATTGGCGAGGACCGATTTGGTTTCCGGTTAATTATCTTCTGATCGAATCGCTTCAGAAGTTTGATTTTTATTACGGCAGCTCTTTCAAAGTTGAATTTCCGACCGGCAGCGAAAATATGTTGACGCTTTGGGAAGTTTCGCAGGAGCTCGAAAACCGTCTGGCGAATCTCTTCAGGGTTGATGAGGAAGGAAGGCGCCCTGTTTTTGGAAATTCGTTGAAACTACAGAACGATGAGCATTTTAAGGACTATCCGCTCTTTTACGAATACTTCCACGGCGATTCCGGCAAAGGACTAGGAGCAAGCCATCAGACGGGCTGGACAGGACTCGTCGCAAAGATCTTGAAACAGATCGGGGAGTATGGGAGGGGGTAGTGAGTTCCAAGTTCCAGAAGTTCCAGGTTCCAAGTTAAAGAGTTTGAATTCACTCTAAAAAGTGAGTTCTATGCTGTTTTCGGGAGATTTGGATTCGGATTCTTTGGAACTAGTGGTGTGCGGTTTGTGGTGGTTAGAGCGTTCGAATGGAACCGCGATTGCTGGCAATACTCAAGCAAGCCCCGAACGGGGCGGTAATAGCGTAGGCCGTGGCAAGCGAAGCACAGCCTCGGGTTTGGGGGTGCAGCAAGTATTTAAGCCCCAGCGGGGCGGAACGAATCGCAAGTATTTTCTAGCTAAACCTGAAGGGCCCTAACAGGATTTCGTGAAACCCGGCAATTCGCCCCTTCCAGGGCTTGATTGAACTCAGCTGAACTAGCGAGTTATCTGCAAAATCGGTTTTTTTGAATGGAATCATAAGCTCCAAGATTAATAATGTAATGCCGGTCTAAAAAGTGGGTTTTGAGGGAGACAGCGCAGTTTTTTGAACAAGAGGAAATGCAATGAAATCAATTGTAATAACGCCCGGCAAAGCCAATAGCGCTGAATTGCGCGATGTTCCGGAACCCAAGATTGACGATATCGCTGATGGAAAAGGCGTCGTTGTCGAGATGATTCGCGCCGGCGCTTGCGGTACGGATCGTGAGATCAACTCGGCCGAATACGGAATCGCTCCGGCGGGTTGCGACTATCTCGTGCTCGGACACGAAAACTTTGGAAGGGTGGTTGAAGTCGCCTCCGGTGTGACCCAAGTTTCACCCGGCGATTACGTCGTCGCCAGCGTTAGACGCCCCTGCGGTTCGAGCATTTACGATCTTATCGGCCAGCAGGATTTTACGACCGATGACGAGTATTACGAACGCGGGATCTCGCGGCTTCACGGTTTTTGGGCGGAAAGATACTCGGAGCACGAGGATTTTCTGATCAGGATTCCGGAAGCGATCAAAGATATCGCGGTGCTTCTGGAACCGCTATCAATAATCGAAAAGGGTCTCAAGCAAGCCGAAGATATTCAAAGTCGTCTCGACATTTGGAAACCAAAAACTGCGGCGGTGCTCGGAACGGGGAATGTCGGCCTGTTGTCCGTTATGGCTTTGAGACTCCGCGGATTCGAGGTCCACGGTTTCGGGCTGGAGAAACCAGAGGGCTATCTAAACGCCGAACTCTGCCAAGCCGCCGGTGCGACTTATGATTCGACACGCGATTTGTCGGTGGCGGATTCTGTCGCGAAATACGGCGAGTACGATCTGATTTTCGAAGCCACCGGATATTCGCCGATCATTTTTGACGCGATGAGGGCGCTTGGCGAAAACGGAATACTGATTCTTTCCAGCGTGACAGGCGGGAGCAGAACAACCGACGGGGTTCAGTCGGATTTGATAAACCAAAGATTTGTTTTGGGAAACCGGGCGATGGTCGGAACGGTAAACGCCAACCGCGAACATTTCGAAGAAGGCGTGCGTACGCTTTCGCTGGCGGAAGCGATGTACAAAGGCTGGCTGGAAAGAATGATCACGCACAGGGTAAAAGGACTGGAGAACTTCGCCGAAGTATTTGAGATTCTTGAAAACGGCGCCAAACACGGAGCGATCAAGACGGTACTCGAGCTCTAGGCGAGGCGTTCATGGCGGAGGTGTTCGTGGCGGAGGTGTTCGTGGCGGAGGTGTTCCAAGTTCCAGCCGAGCCGGTTCCAAGTTCCAAGTTCCAGAAGTTCCAAGAGCCGGAAGTTGAGTCTTGTCTAAAAAGTCGCTTCAATCCGAAATCAGGAATTTCTTATTCGGTTATGTGGCCGTGGGTAGAGCGGCCAAAGCGGAACCCACGGTAAGACAAAAATGAATATTCGCGCCGGATGCCGGAGCGGGGAAACGCCCGTGATTGTTCCATTCCAAACGTTACTAACGCGGCTGCTATGTTTTCATCACGGCCGCTTTGAGCACAGAACTTGGAACTTCTGGAACTTGGAACTTGGAACTCTTCCGGGCAACTTGGAACTCTTCCGGCCAACTTGGAACTTCTGGAACTTGGAACCTGGAACTCTTCCGGGCGACACGTGATCAAGCGCTTTCTTGTTCCTTTTGATAAAATTTGATTTTCGGCCAAAAGAGCGGGCGTGCATACGACCCGTCGATTTTGACATCCTATCGAGCCGCCCGATTATGTGCGGCTAAGGTTGCCTGACGATGAGCGAGTTTGAACATGATGAGGAAGTCTTAACCGAGACACGGAAAAAGCTCGAGAAGCCTCCGATGTTCAAGGTTCTGCTTCACAACGACGATTTTACGACGATGGATTTCGTCATATACGTTCTTCGAAACGTATTCAATCGCAGTGAGGGGGAATCGGTGACGATCATGCTCAAGGTTCATAACGAGGGAGTCGGCGTGGCCGGCATTTACTCGTATGAGGTGGCTTCGATGAAGGCCGAAAAGGCCATGAACATGGCCCGTTCGAGGGAGTTCCCCTTCCTTTGTACTGTTGAGGAAGAATAGTTTTATGTTGACGAAAGAGCTTGAAAACACACTCAGCGTTGCTGTCGATGAAGCCGTAAAACGCAAGCACGAATATGTAACGCTCGAACATCTTTTATACGCGCTGACGAGAGACAAGATCGCTTCGGAAATTCTCGTTCATTGCGGTGCCGATCTTGAGGAACTGCGCTCCGAGTTGGATGCGTTTTTCGATTCGTCTGTCGAGAAGATGCCCGAAACGATCAACCGCATGCCCGAATTGACCTCTACATTTCAAAGCACGATCCAATACGCTCTGCTTCAGGCGGAAGGAAGCGCCCAGCCATCGATCGATGGCGGAAACATTCTGGCGGCGATTTACCAGTCTGATCATTCGCATGCCGCTTACCTTCTTGGCAAGCAGGATGTGACCCGTCTCGATGTTCTCAATTTCATTTCCCACGGAATTTCGAAGATTGATTTTGACGAATACGGCGCCGAAGACGGTGACGGCGACCTTTTTGATGGCGACCGCAGGGGCGGCGCGAAACAACAACCGCTTGAATCGTTTTGCGTTGAACTGGTCGAGAAAGCTTCAAATGGTTTGATCGACCCGATCATCGGTCGGGATGAGGAAATCGAACGCACGATCCAGGTGCTTTGCCGCAGAAAGAAGAACAATCCGCTCTATGTCGGCGAACCCGGTGTCGGTAAGACTGCATTGGCCGAGGGTCTCGCGCTCAGGATCTCCGAGGGAAACATCCCTGACGTCATCGCAAATTCAAAGGTTTTCGCGCTCGATATGGGTGCGGTTTTAGCCGGTACGCGCTATCGCGGAGACTTCGAACAGCGTTTTAAATCGATAATAAAGGATCTGCAAAAGCATGAAGACGCGATCTTGTTCATCGATGAGATTCATACGATCGTCGGCGCGGGCAGCGTCTCCGGCGGTGCGCTTGATGCTTCAAACATTCTCAAGCCGGCACTCGCCGACGGCACGCTGCGCTGTATCGGCTCGACGACATTTGCCGAATACAAATCCGCGTTTGAACGCGACCGAGCACTGGCTCGCCGGTTTCAAAAAATCGAAATCAACGAACCGACAATCGAGGAAACCTACGAGATTCTGAAAGGACTCAAGAAATACTATTCGGAACACCACGGCGTCTCCTATTCGGACGATGCTCTCCGCGCCGCAGCCGAACTTGCAGGCAAATACATCGGCGACAAACATTTGCCTGATAAAGCCATCGACGTTATCGATGAAGTAGGCGCGATGACAAAGCTCATGCCCGAAGACAAGCGCCCGGCTTCGATCACCGTAACGATGGTCGAACATGCCGTCGCGCGAATGGCAAAGATTCCTCCAAAAACCGTCGTTTCGGATGAAAAGGAAAAGCTCAAGACATTGCGCGACGATCTAAAGCAAGTGATCTTCGGGCAGGATGAGGCCGTCGATGCGATCGTCGATGCTATTCAGATTTCAAGAGCCGGGATCGGACATGAGGAAAAACCCGTCGGATCATTCCTTTTTTCGGGCCCGACAGGCGTCGGAAAAACCGAAGTTTCAAAACAGCTTGCCGAGATTACGGGCGTCGAGTTTATCAAGTTCGACATGAGTGAATACGCCGAACCGCACACCGTTTCAAGACTTATCGGCGCGCCTCCGGGATACGTAGGATTTGATCAGGGCGGACTCTTGACCGAAGCCATCATGCGACATCCGCATTCCGTTTTGGTTCTCGATGAAATCGAAAAGGCGCATCCAAACCTTTTCAATCTGCTGCTTCAGGTGATGGATACCGCGACTCTTACCGACAACAACGGCAAGAAAGCGGATTTCAGAAACGTGATTCTGATCATGACGACAAACGCCGGGGCGCGTGAACTTTCTTCAGGTGGAATAGGATTTCAGAATTCGGCAACGACAAAGGGAACCGCAAAAGGAGCGATCGAACGCACCTTTACACCCGAGTTTTTGAATCGACTCGATGCGAGGGTCGCATTCAAACCTCTCGATCTCGATATCATCAAACTGATCGTCGATAAGTTCATCAAGGAACTAAACGGACAGTTGGCGGAAAAACGAGTGGTAGTAACGCTCGAAGAATCCGCACGCGACTGGCTCGCCGAAAAAGGTTTTGATCCAAAGTACGGCGCCCGCCCGATGCACAGGCTGATCCACGAGAAGATCAAAAAACAGCTAGCCAAACAGATGCTTTTCGGGGATCTAACCGAAGGCGGTTCGGTCAGCGTCGGTGTTGAAGAAGACGAACTGGCGCTAAAAATCGGCGAGGCCACTTAGGGTTCCAAGTTCCAGAAGTTCCAAGATTAGGAAGTTGAGTCCGGTCTAAAAAGTCGATTTTATTCCAAAATCCGGAAATTCCTATTCGGAGGCGTAGCCTCACGGAGATATGTGGCCGTGGGTGTAGCGGCTTTGCGCGGAACCCACGGTAAAGACAAACACAATGTTCGCGCCGGGTACCGGCGCGGAGAAACGCCCGTAATTGCTGCATTCCAACGCCACTAACGTGGCTCCGATGTCTTCTTCTCGGCCACCGGGGGTTCCGCGAAAGGCCGCTCCACCCCCGGCTTGGATCCCCTTGACGCTCTCGCGTCAGAAGAGGAAATTCCAGGTGTTTTTTCTACTAATTCCTTTGAATCGACTTTTTAGAATGGAATCAGAAGTTCCAAGAGTCGGAGGTTGAGTTTGGTTTCGAAATGTGGTCCAACGTTAATTCGAGTGGGACATATTCGAATTCATTGGAGTTTGTGTAGCGTGGAGTTTCGAGAGTTCGCTTGGTACCTCTACCGATAATAAAACTCAACCGAGCCCCGAACGGGGTGAAACGAATTGGAAGAGGTATCCAAGAAATCACCTCTCTGATAAGACTTGTAGCAAAGAGACGCTTCGCCCCTTCAGGGCGTAAAACAACTGCTCAACCTAAACCAGACGCGGCGCTTCGCTTGCGGCTGGCTACGTTATTTCCGCCCTTCCAGGGCTTTCTTGAAAGACCTTGACAAAGATATTCCCCGTAACAGGGGCTGCTCAAAGCAAACTCAACCTCCGGCTCTTGGAACTTCTGGAACTTGGAACTTGGAACTCCAGTCCTACGCCACCCCCGCCTTTCTCCCCGGATATTGAATCCAAGTCATGACGGTGTTTAGATCAAGGATCATGCTCTTCGCTTCTACCCGAACCCCTTCTCCGAAATCCAAATCCGAAGTCGTATGGCAATCCTTGAGCAAAGTAAGATCATAGCCACGATCCAGCGCACCGTAGGCGGTTGCGCGTATGCACCAGTTTGTGGCCGCGCCCGCGAGCATGATGTGCGAAACATTCGCTGCAGCGAGAGTCGTCTCGAGTTCCGTACCTTCGAATGAGGATTCGAAATGCTTGTCGATTCGGGCCTCGTCGGCTGCCGGCGATAGCTCTGAAACGATTTCCCAGTTCTCGCTACCCTTGATCAGTTCATCGTCGGAATGCTGTATCCAAACAACCGGCATCTCCTTTGATCTTGCCTTTTCAACCTCGGCCGCGATATTGGACACGATTCTGTCCCGATCGTAGCAGTTCTCAACTACTCCCCGCTGTACATCGACCACCAAGAGCGCAGTCTTATCGCCTTCCCGTACTGTTGCCATTATCCAAACTCCGATTTCCCAATTCGAACTCGACCCCCAAAACGGGTCACCTTCAGCGGTCTGCTCTTAAAAAACAAGAACCGCCATCGCTTTCATCACGTATACTACCTTTTCCAAAGCTCTTAAAACATTACATGAATTCCGGCCGCGCGAGTAGCCCGATCCCATTCAGCCTACACTGCGAAGCTAACGAATTCAGACCCCGATCAGATCGACGGGTCACATATAAAACAAGTATGAAACGAATCAAGATTCTCCCTTTGGGAGTCGCCATTTTCGCGCTTTTCGCCGGACATCTCTTTGCGCAGTCGATGCCGATCCAAGAACTTTCTGTTCGCGCGCATATGGAATTTCTTGCGTCAGATGAAATGAACGGTCGCGGAAGCGGTACCGAGTTTGAAAAGCTGGCTGGCGTTTACCTTGCTTCCGAGATGCGAAAATTTGGCATTGAGCCCGCTGGAGACAAAGATGCGCCGGGACTCGGAGCTTACATCCAGACAGTGTCAATTCAGCGCAGCTCGCTTGGAAACACTACTCTTAATGTCGGTGATGGAAAATCAGTATCGCTTAACTCGCTGATTGCGACCCGAACTCAAGCTTCAGGAGCGTTTAAGAGGGTTTCAGCACTTGAGGAAGTGTCAGCGGATTCGATTTCGCTCTATTCGCCTCCGGATGGACCGCTTCCCCGAGCTGCTTTTGGCGCCCTAACTTCCAGCAAGGCCAAGGCGATCATCCTCGTCGCGGGGCCAGAGATGATGAAGCAGTTGGCAGGCTTCATGCGCCGTGGGGCTTCGATGACAAGGATCGAAGGGACAAAGCCACCCGAAGGAACATCGATTTATGTCGTCAAGGCCGAGGATGCAACCGCTCTCGCTGATTTGGCCGATGGAACGGAGGTTTCGATTTCAACCGAGGTAAAAGAAACGACCACCACGCATACATGGAATTCCGTCGGAGTAATTCGGGGATCGGAAAAAAATGCTGATTCGATTCTCTTGAGCGCGCACATGGATCATCTGGGAATGAGGGAAAACGTTTCCGGTGACGACAAGATCTTTAACGGCGCCGATGACGACGCATCGGGCTGCGTAGCCGTAATCGAACTCGCAAGAGTGCTTGCCTCAGGACCAAAACCAAAGCGAAATATTTACTTTGCGTTTTTTGGCAGCGAGGAAGCCGGCGGATTTGGATCGAAATACTTTGTCGAAACATTGCCGTTTCCGCTGGAAAAACTTGTAGCGAATCTGCAATTCGAGATGCTTGGCCGACCCGATGAAAAGGTAGCAAAGGATCAGCTATGGCTGACAGGGTTTGACCGTTCGGATCTTGGCGAAAAGCTCGCGAAAAATGGCGCTAACCTGGTCGCCGATCCGCATCCGGAACAAAACTTTTTCGAGCGTTCGGACAACATCACGCTCGCACGCAAGGGCGTCGTCGCTCACACCGTTTCGAGTTACGGACTCCACAAGGATTATCACCAGGTTACGGATGAAATCGGCACCATCGATTTCGCCTACATGACAAACGCAATCAACTCGATGGTCAAGCCGATCGGTTGGCTGGCAAATACAAATTGGAAACCCACATGGAAAGAGGGCATGCGCCCATAGACTTATCCAACAACGACCTTTGGCAAGCAACATCAGCCAATAAGCGAATTCACGGAGAATGAAGATGAAGAGACTTTTGGCACCCGTTTTGATACTGCTTTTTCTAGCCGTCGGCGCGTTCGCGCAGAACAACCAGCTCTTGGTTCAAAGACCTACCATAAATCAAACTCACGTCGTGTTTGATTATGCCGGCGATCTCTGGAGGGTTCCCAAATCGGGTGGAACTGCTGAGAGGTTGACGTCCGGAGTCGGTTTGGAAGGCAATGCAATATTCTCTCCAGATGGAAAATGGCTGACATTCAGAGGTGAATATGACGGGAATACCGATGTTTTTGTAATGCCCGCCGAGGGTGGAGACCCAAGACGAATCACTTATCATCCTTCGCAGGATGTGCCTATCGGTTGGTCAAACGACGGAAAATCTATCATCTTCCTATCGAATCGCGAGGAACTGATGCCGCTTCCGACGATGTTCAGCATCTCCGTTTCGGGAACCGGAATTCCGGAGCAGCTTCCTTTCCCCCTTGCCGGAGGTTCGGCGAGCTTTTCACCAGATGGTTCAAAGATCGCGTACATGCCCATCGCTCCTGCGTTTGCGCAATGGAAGCTTTACCGAGGCGGTAGAACAACAAAGATCTGGATCGGCAACATGTCGGATTCGGCGGTTACCGAGATTCCTCGGAGCAATTCAAACGACTTCAGCCCGGTTTGGCTTGGCAACAAGATCTATTTCCTCTCGGATCGCAACGGCAAGAACGTAACGCTCTATTCCTATGACACCTCCACAAGAGCCGTTAAGGAGGAAATCAAAAATCAGGGACTTGATCTCAAGTCGCTCGATGGAAACGCAAACGGAATCGTCTTCGAACAGTTTGGCGGGATCTACAGCTTCGATCCCAAAACCGGTAGATCGCAAAACATTCCGGTGTCGATTCGCGGTGACTTTCCCGAGGTGCGACCAAAGTATGTTCGAGTCGGCCAAAGCATTGCCAATGCCACTATCTCGCCAAATGGCAAGAGAGCCGTCTTTGAGGCCAGAGGCGAAATCATATCGGTTCCGGTTGAAAATGGAGACGCAAGGAATCTTACAAACAGTTCGGGAGTCGCGGATAGAGATCCGGCGTGGTCGCCTGATGGAAAATGGATCGCATATTTCTCCGACGAATCGGGCGAGTATGCGCTTCATCTGCGCGACCAAAGCGGAGTTGGGGAAACCCGGAAAATCTCGCTCGGAAATCCGTCATCCTATTTTTATAGTCCGAAGTTCTCGCCAGACGGCAAATCGATCGCGTTTACCGACAAGCGTTTGAACATCTGGATTTTATCGATCGAAAACGGCGCGATGACGAAAGTCGATACAAACACTTACGAGAATCCGTTCCGTACGATGTCGCCCGAGTGGTCGCCCGACAGCAAATGGCTTGTTTACTGCAAGCAGATGAAGAACAGGCTGAGCGCGGTTCACGTCTATTCTGTCGCCGACAAGAAGTCCACATTGATTACCGATTCGATCGGCGACGCCCGCGGCGCGGTTTTTGACCGCGGCGGAAAATACATCTATTTCGTCGCCAGCACCAATAGCGGCCCGACATCGGGTTGGCTCGACATGAGCAGTTTCCCATTCCAGGTAACGCGAAGCGCCTATGCGATAGTACTTGATTCGAAAGACCCGTCGCCGCTAGCGCCGGAAAGCGACGAAGAGAAGGTAAAAGACCCGAATGCGAAGCCCGAGGCTCCGCAACCCAAAAAGGATGTAGAGGTAAAAATCGACTTTGAGGGAATCGGACAAAGGATAGTCGATTTGCCGATGCCTGCTCGAGACTATGGCGGAGTAGTAGCCGCCACTCCGGGTTCGTTCTACATTTCGGAAACCGTTCCGGCGAGCGGAACCGGACCCTCGGCTCCCGGCGTCACGATTCATAAATTCGATTTCTCGAGCAAGAAGGCGCAACAGGCGCTTACAAACATCGTCGCATTCGACGTTTCGTACGATGGCACCAACATGTTGTACAGCCAGTTCCCCGGCCGCTGGACGATCGCCCCGACAAATCGACCGATCAAACCGGGAGACGGCGCTCTCAACACCAACTCGATGGAGGTCTTTGTAAAACCCAGAGAGGAATGGGATCAGATGTACCGCGAGGCGTGGCGCATTCAACGCGATTTCTTCTACGATCCGGGTTTTCACGGAAACAATCTAAAAACGCTTGAAGCCCGTTATCGTCCGTATCTTGCAAACATTGTTACGCGAAACGATCTGAACTATCTTTTCCGTGAAATGCTTGGAAACCTGACGATCGGTCACCACAATTCCGGCGGCGGAGATTCGCCCAATGCGGTTCGATACTCGGTTGGTCTTTTGGGGGCCGACTATGCGATCGATTCCGGTCGCTACAAATTCCGACGAATATTCAACGGAGAGAACTGGAACCCCGGAAACCGCGCGCCGCTTACCGAGCCGGGTTTGAACGTCAAGGAAGGCGAGTACATCATCGCGGTCAACGGTCGCGAAGTGACATCAAAAGACAATCTCTATTCTTTCTTTGAGCAGACCGCAAACAAACAGGTTCAGCTAAAAATCGGTTCGATGGCCGACGGCAGCGACGCCCGCACGGTTACCGTAGTTCCGGTTGCAAGCGAAAGAAATCTTCGCGGGCTGACATGGATTGAGAACAACCGAAGACGCGTCGAGGAACTCAGCGGCGGACGCCTTGCGTATCTCTATCTGCCAAATACCGGCGGTGCGGGTTATACCAATTTTAACCGCTATTACTTTGCACAGATCGACAAACAGGGAGCCGTTGTTGACGAACGATTTAACGGTGGCGGAACCGCTGCCGATTATATCGTCGATTATTTGAGCCGGCCTTTGATGAACTATTGGTCAACACGCGAAGGTGCGGATTTCACGACTCCTGTCGGTTCGATCTATGGGCCCAAGACGATGATCATCAACGAATATGCGGGTTCCGGCGGCGATCTCCTGCCGTGGCTTTTCCGCGAAGCAAAGGTCGGGCAGCTGGTCGGGATGAGAACATGGGGCGGGCTTGTCGGGATTTACGACTACCCGGCTCTGATCGATGGTGGCGGTGTCAGCGCGCCTAGAGTGGCGTTTAGAAACCGTAGCGGCGAACTCGATGTTGAAAACAAGGGTGTGGCTCCGGACATTGAAACCGATCTCGATCCTGCCGAATGGAGAAAGGGACGCGATACTCAGCTTGAAAAGGCCGTCGAGGTAACTCTCAAGGCGCTCGAAGCGAATCCGATGAAAACGCCGCCACACGGGCCTTTTCCGAAGTATCCGAAACCTTGAGGAGTTACGAGTTTTGAGTTTCGAGTTCTTTGCGTTTAGGGCGAATTTGCTCTGAAGGGTTTTTCTCGCTGCAACGCATCTTGAACGCGAAAATGACTTTGCTCCAAAACAAAATCCCCCTGCCGCATCAAGCGGCAGGGGGATTTTTTGGCTTATTGGAATCCTTTTACAACTTGTCCCTGAAGAATCCGACGACCTTTGCCCACGCGTCTTCGGCCGCTTCTTTGTTGTAAACCTCTGGTCTTGCTGAGTTGGAGAACGCATGATCCGCATCGTACTTCAGCGAATCGACATCGAGTTCGTATTTTTCCGCGATTTCCTCAAGACCCGCGACTTTCTCGGGAGAAATCCATTCATCCCGCGTTCCCGAAACAAAGACCACCGGAACGCTTAAATTCTTCAATTTGTCTTCGGAAGCGATGTCACCATAAAAAGGAGCGGATGCCGAAATGCCTTCCAAAGTGCATGCCGCTTCAAGAGCGAATGTTCCGCCCATGCAATAACCCGTGATGCCGAAATGGGAGAATCCGTATTTTTCGCGAGCGGCGTCCATCGTTGCCCTGATCGTGTCCACTCCCTCATCCAATTCCAGAGCGTGCATCATCTGCGACGCCTGGGCCGCATCGGAAGCAGTCGTGCCAAAATACAAATCGGGAGCTACTGCAACAAAACCCTCACCTGCATAGCGATCAGCAATTGCCCTGATTTGATCGTTCAAACCCCACCATTCGTGTATCACTACGACGGCTCGTGTCTCGTTGGACATATCATCCGGGAGAGCGACATAAGCCGTCGTTGCACCATTCTCGGTGTCTACGTTCAAAATTTCTGATTTCATCAATTAATCCTTCTTGAGGTACAAGACGTGAAAATCCAACCGGCATTTTCAAAAGAGAGGAACCAAATTCTCCGACGAGTCATATCGGATCTTGATTTTGTTGAAAACCGATGTTGGAAAGAAACGAATCCAGCGGGAGAGAACCTCCGAATTCCACCAAATCAAAATGATTTCCCAATTCATTTTGATGAACTACCGACTCTTCAACGATTCAATCCCGCGCCCCCATTCGTTAACACCTGAAGCAATCGATCAAGGTTCTATCAGGTTATGACACGGGAAAAGCCGAAACTGAACGGGTAATGCAATAAGCAAATATTATCACACTATTCGAAGGCGTCGAGTTAAATCCGAAATCTTCCAAAATCCCAACAGTCTTCCGATTCTCGATCTTTTGATCCATTTGAACGATAAGGGAGGCAAACAATGACACAAAAATCCACATTCAAGGAAATCCTGCGAGATCTGGAAAGACCAAATTCCGAGAGACTGATGCGAAGGGCGCGAAGAGCAAACAGATTGGCCAAGAAGGCAAAAGGCCGTAGTAAAACCAATGCGTATGCCGTAAAGAGCCGCGCGCTTTGCACGCTAGCGACAAAGCTGCCGGAGTTCGCCGATATCAGAAAGGACATCGTATTGACGGATTTTGTAGTTGTGGAGCTCGTTAACACAAATCGCGGTCTTCACCTTCCGGTATCGGAACTCAAAAAGGCGCTTGAAACGGATCACTAAATTTAGGGAGGTAACGGGAAATGAACAAATCGATCAAAAACTTTGTCGCAACATTGTCGCTTGGTACGGCGCAAAAGCAGGGTCGGCTCAGAATACGACCGATCCTTTCTACAGCGGACTTCAAACTATCGATCCTTACGCTTGAGGAAGCTTTGGAAGCGGGCGTTTTGGAAATTTCCGAGGTGAATGATACCGGGCGGGTCTCCACGCTTCGGGTTTTCAATTCCGGGAACAAACCCGTAGTCATCTTCGAAGGCGAAGAACTTATCGGCGCCAAGCAGAATAGAATCGTAAACAAGACCGTTATCATCGACGCCAACTCTGAAGTGACGATCGATGTTTCTTGCGTTGAACGCGGTCGTTGGGGATACACCTCAACGTTATTCTCGGCATCCGATATATCGTCGGGTCCTCGGATCAGAAGGGTGATGCATCAGTCGTATTCCGAAAGTGTTTTGAGAGGTGGCCGGGGAACGGCCGATCAGGGCGCTATTTGGAATGAAATTGATCGCAAGATGAATCGGATGAATGTCGCTAGCCCAACCGCTTCCGCGCAGGACGTGTCCGCGACGATTCTCAAGCAAGTTGCGGAATATCCGGGCTTTGATCGGAATACACCGGACAATGGCAAGCAGTTCTCCAAGTCCGACCCCCAAGAAGCCAATCCACGGGAGGCCGATATCCAACACATTCCCGGGCAGATCGGCTACATCGCATTTATCGACGACGGGCTCGCATCTTGCGATATCTATGGTTCGGAAGAGATCTTCAGGCTCAAGTTTTCCAAGATAAAAAGCGGACTCATGATCGACGCCCATGACCACGGGCTCTCGTTTCCATTGATCGAAGAACAAGAGATCATGGAATCACTGGGTTCATTTGGCAGTGAATTCGCAGAAGACGGAAAGGGAGAGATCCGTTTCTCAAGAGGCAATTTGTCGGGAACCGTAAAAACGCTGGACGGTGAATTCGTCCATGCCGCCCTTTTTGGCAAAACCGATCACGAAAGCGCGCCGTAAAGAAGAATTGCCGTGTATAGAATCCAACAGACGAGAAAAATAAGTCCGCCGATCCGATCAATGGTTCCCTTTCTAACGAGACCAAAACCGGCGAGAAAGAGCGAGAATGTTAGCAGCGTCATGACCGGGATGTCGCGGCCGAAGACTTCAGGCCCAAACGACATCGGATGGATAGTACCCGCGATTCCAACCACGGCAAGAGTATTGAAAAGATTCGAGCCGAGCACGTTCCCAAGCGCGATTTCGTCTTCTCCCTTTCTTGCCGCCGCCACCGACGATGCCAGCTCGGGAAGCGAGGTTCCCAAAGCGACGACCGTCAGACCGACCACGAGATCGCCAACCCCAAAATGATGTGCGATCTCGACGGCTCCCCAAACGAGCACCTTCGAACTAATCATCAAAAGCACGATGCCAATCACGATAAGCATTATCGCTTTTGGATTCGACATTTTTACCGCCGCGAGCTCGGCCTCCATTTCCTCACCGAGTTCGTCGTTTCGCTTTCTCAAGCCCTCAAAAATCGTCCAACCCATAATTCCCGCAAAAACAATCAGCAAAAGAATCGCTTCGAATCTTGTGATCTGGTTGTCCCACGCCTGAAAGCCGGCAAATATCGAAATCACGGCAAGAATCGGCAGCTCCTTCCGGAGTATCTGCGAATCGACGATGATCGGATTAAGCAAGGCGGTAATGCCGAGGATAAGTGCGATGTTGGTAATGTTGGAACCGTAAGCGTTGCCAAGCGCGATCCCGGGATTGCCCTGGAGCGCGGAAAATGCGGAGACAATCATCTCGGGAACCGACGTTCCGAATCCGACAATCACCATCCCGATCAAAAGCGAAGGCATGCCCATGTTTTTCGCAAAGGCAGCGGCACCATCGACAAACTTGTCGGCGCTCCATACGAGTAGAACCAATCCGAATAAAACGGCGAAAGCGGCAAGCAACATATGTTCCTGAGGGATCTCGAGCCGAATCGGGGGTCGCTTCGGACGACATCAGAGTTCAAAAAGGGATATGAACAGACTACAGATTACTCTTGTTTTGCCGCTTTAGAAACCGGGAATGGCGCTTTGCCCAAATTAAAAGGAGTTCGAAAACAAAGTCTCGAACCCCTTGTTGCTTGCCTCCGAACAGGGAGGAAAGTGTTGCAGATCTATATTTAGTTTTTCGTCTTCTTACGGGGGCGACGGGTTTGTCTTTTGGGTTCCGTGGAGCCATCGCTCGTCGCAGCCGAGGAATTACCGGTGCTTCCCGAAGGCACCGTTTTGTTGCCGTTTGGCGCAATGGAGTTGGAGCCGCCTGCGGGGCATGGGGCGATTGCCTGACTTGATGACGCGCCTTCCGAGGTCCGCCTTTCTGTCGCACCGTTTGTTTGCCCGTTGGTCGGGCCCTGGGCAGTCGGATTTCTCCGAACGACAGAAATGTCTCCCAAAGTTGTGTCCTTGGTACGATCCCTTCCCAAGGTGGTTTGTCCGCCTGTTTCGACTTGGGTTCCGTTTCTACGTCCAACAACATTGTCTTCCTGAAGTTTCGGCGTCGCTTGATCGGTTACATTTGAGGTTTGTCCGGGGCTTGGGATGGAACTCCCATTTCTTTGATTCACAATTTTTGTTGGTGACTCTTGCAGTTTCGGAGTGGATGAATCGGCCTGTCTGGGCCCCGGTGCCGTTAAAGATTCAGTATTGCCGGTTTGCTGTCCAACATTTGGCGTACAATTGGCGAGCGCCGGAGAAGCGGGTTGAGTCGCGGCAGTGTTCGGCTTCTTGGCTTTTCGTGATTTTGATTTTGAACCGGTTTGGGCAAAAGCCGAACCGGCAAGAACGAGTATGATCGTGATTAATGATGCCAAATAGAAATTCCGTTTCATAGATGTCTCCTTTCAGACTTGAGTATTTTGCGTCGAGGCAAATGTATTGCTCTGTGCGGGTAGTTGACCTCAAATCCTACAACTATTTGCCGGCTTTTTGACTCAATTTTCTCTCAAAGATATCTCAAAACCGCTATTTTACGGGGTTTGAATGGGAATCGAAACGGGCGGAGTTGTCGTTCTTGCCTCCGATTTTCTCCTTGCGGACTAGAAGTATTTGGCGAATTCATTGTTGTCCTCTGAAAGTAACTTCATGATTGAGGCATATGTCGATGCTATCGACATACCCTAAGAATGTGTCGATTTTTTCGCATTTTATCGACATAACCTCTTCCTATGTCGATGCCATAAACATATCGCCTAAACATGTCGAAATTCCTGCAAAATGTCGACACTTCGAAGGTTTTGAAAGCGATTTTCGACGAAGCCCCGAATCCGCTTCCGATTTTGAGTTGCCTTGGTTCCGGCAATTAGATCGAGGAACTAAAGATTTTTAAATCCGATTCCAAAACTAGGACGAATACGCCTTTTGGAGAAGTCTGTTCGTCATTCAACGCCTTCGACCAATGACAAGGGAGAGCTTTCAATGCGTGTTTTTGATCTGAAACTTTATCTGCTGACGGTTCCGGTATTCTTTGCCATCGACATGATTTGGCTGGGCTTTGTCGCCAAGAATCTCTACCAGCAAAACCTCGGCCACCTTTTGAGCAAAGAGGTCAACTGGCCCGCCGCCATCAGTTTTTATCTTGTCTATATCGTCGGCATCCTCGTCTTCGCTGTTAGACCGGCCCTCGATTCCGGATCGTTGCAGTCGGCGTTGGTTTGGGGAGCCATGTTTGGCTTCTTTACTTACGCGACCTACGATCTGACGAATCTCGCGACTCTTCGCGATTGGCCGCTCAAGATCGTGATCATCGACATCGCGTGGGGAATGGTTTTGTGCGGTCTCGTTGCGTCCGCAAGTTTTCTAATCGGCAGCTGGCTTCGGGGTAACGGATGAACATATTCCTTTTCTCGGCCATCCTGCTTTTTGCAACGATGTCGGCGCTCTTTGTACTGGCGGTAAGGCTGAAAGACAACAGCATCGTCGATATCGCATACGGCGCGGTTTTTGTTCTTCTCGCCTGGTCCGCATGGACTGCGTTTGGAGCCTACGAGCCGCGTGCGTTCCTCATGCTCGCACTCGTAACCGTCTGGGGAATCAGGCTCGCGCTCCATATCGCAGCGAGAAAACGAGGAGAAAAAGGCGAAGACTTTCGCTATCGAAAATGGCGCGAAAGCTGGGGAGAGACCTTCTATTGGCGGAGTTTCCTGCAGGTTTTCATGCTTCAAGGTTCCGTTATCTTCGCGGTTTCATTGCCTGTGTTGCTTGTTGTAAAGGATTCCGGCCCCGGGCTTGGATGGCTGGATATCACGGGTACGGCGGTTTGGGCCGTCGGTTTCTTTTTTGAGGCGGTCGGAGACTGGCAGCTTCTCAAGTTCAAGCGGAACACGGCAAATTCCGGGAAACTGATACAGCACGGATTGTGGAAATACACGCGTCACCCCAACTACTTTGGCGAGGCGACTCTTTGGTGGGGTGTTTTCCTGATCGCGCTCAACGTTCCCTTTGGATACCTCTCGGTCATCAGCCCTTTGCTGATCGGTTTCCTGCTTTTCAAGGTGTCGGGAATTCCGATGCTCGAGGCAAAGTACGAGGGACGCCCGGATTTCGAAGAATACAAGAAGCGTACGAACGCGCTCTTTCCGTGGTTTCCGCGGGAAACAAAGGAGGGCGACGATGCACGCTGAAGGATCAAAAAGAAAACGCATCGCGATAATAGGAGCCGGTGTAGCCGGGATCGTTTCGGCGTGGCGTTTGCACGAAGACTTCGACGTTACATTGTTTGAGAAGAACGAATATCTTGGAGGCCATACCAACACGGTCACGATTCCGAGCGGACCCGATGCGGGGCTCGGCGTCGATACGGGCTTTATCGTTTTAAACGACCGCACATATCCAAACTTCAGACAATTCCTCGATGAACTCGAGGTCGAAACGCAAGACACGGAGATGTCGTTTAGCTTTCAATGCGACAAGACCGGTTTGTCGTATGGAAGCAAGAATCTCGGAAGCCTGTTCGCCCAACGCCGGAATATTTTGAGTCCGGCATATTATCGGTTTCTTTTGGAAATCACGCATTTCAATCGCAACGCCCGGAGAGCGCTTGAGGAAAGTAATATTCCGAAAGTCTCGCTTGGGGAGTATCTGCAAAGAGGCGGTTATTCGAGCTTCATGATTGAAAACTATCTTCTGCCGATGGCTGCGGCAATCTGGTCAACGCCGACGCTTCGCGTGGCTGACTTCCCGGCGGAAGCGTTTCTACGGTTTTTTTCAAACCACGGTTTGCTGACGGTAAGCGATCATCCGCAATGGATGACGGTCGTCGGGGGCAGCCATTCATATATCAAGGCGTTTCAAAAGAGGTTTAAGGGCGAGGTCAGACTCAAAGCAGGGATCGATTCTATTTTGCGCGAAGACAACGGTGTGCGAATCCATTTCGAGAGCGGCAACGAAGAACAATATGACATGGCGATTCTGTCGGCCCACGCCGATCAATCGCTTGCGCTTTTGCGAGACGCAGACGACTTGGAGCGGGGGCTATTGGGACCCTGGCGGTATCAGCCGAATCATACCGTTTTGCATACCGATGAGAGTCTTCTGCCGAGGCTTGCATCGACGCGGTCGGCTTGGAACTTTATCAGAACCCGCGGACGCGGCGCCGAGAGCCATGTTTTTGTCAGCTATTCAATGAACATTTTGCAGAATCTCTCGACGAAAAAACCTTATACCGTCACGCTAAACCACGAAGGCGAGTACGCTTGAGACTCTATAATTGCGAAATTTGAATATCATCATCCGCAATACGATTTCGACTCGCTGGGCACGCAGAAAGACCTGCCGAGCCTAAACGGGAGAAGGCATACTTGGTTTTGCGGGAGTTATTTTGGTTACGGATTTCATGAAGACGCGGTTCGCTCGGCAGTCGAGGCCGCAAGATCGATCAAGGGGGAGCGATGAATTCGCTTATCTACACGGGAGAGGTGCGGCACACTCGCCGCATCCCGCTCAAACACAGTTTTCGTTATCCATACTATTTCTACGCTTTTGACGTTGACGAGCTTCCGGAACTCGCGCGACAAAACCCGTTTTTCGGCCACAATCGTTTGCGCCCGGTGACCATCAAGGACAAAGACTACCTTCACCCCGACGACTCACCCCTTCGTGCCAAGGTGGAACGCGTGCTCAACGAATCGGGTTTTTCCTTCACACCCGAACGCATCGTTTTGGTAACCGCCGCGCGTTTTTTCAACTACGTTTTTAACCCGATCAGTTTTTTCTATTGCTATGCCGAAGGAGGCCGGCTTGAATGCGTTGTTTGCCAGGTAAACAACACCTACGGCGAAATGCATCTGTATGTGCTTGGCGAACGCGAGGCTTCAACCGAAGACCCTCGCCATCGGTTTTCGTCCAAGAAAGCGTTTCATGTTTCGCCGTTCTTCAAGGAAGACGGACATTACGTGTTTCGTTTGAGCGAGCCGCGGGAGGAGCTCAACAATAGAATCGATTACCATCTCGACGAAGGATTGGCTTTGGTGGCGAGCATCCGAGGTCGCGGCCGTCCGCTCACAACAGCAACGCTGCTGAAAACCGTCATCGCACAACCGCTCGGGGCCGTTCTTACAATGCCAAGAATCATCTGGCAGGCGGTCAGACTCTATCGCCAAAAGAAACTCCCAGCTTTCGACAAACCCGTCCCCGATAGTCCGATGACGATCCGAGTCGTACCCGAAAAAACGCTCGACAGGATCGGGCGTTGGCTATTTGGCCGCTATCTTTCGCGGCTCGAAGTAGGCGAGATCGAAGTAACGCTCCCCGATGGTCGTACAAGCCGTTTCGGGAAACCCGAAGCAAACGGCCCCGCAAATCTTCGTGTCCGCGAGTTCAATTTTTTCAAAAGGGTTCTTTTGTCAGGAGACATCGGCTTTGGCGAGTCTTATACGGCAGGAGAGTGGGATAGCGACGATCTACCGAAATTGCTTACAGTAATCGCCAAACAGCATCATATCCTCGATGACGACAATTTCGTGCTCACTCTCGGCGGTCGCTTGGTCAACTATCTGAAACACCTCAAGAGGGCAAACACCTTGAGTGGAAGCGCGCGCAATATCCGCGAGCACTATGATCTGAGCAACGAGATGTTCCAAACGATACTCGATCCGAGCATGTCCTATTCCTGCGCTCATTTCGAGTCGGAAGAGCAAACACTCGCCGAAGCCCAGAAAAACAAGATTCGCCGCATTATCGACAAGGCCGAGATCGGTCCGGATGATCACGTGCTCGAAATCGGCTGCGGTTGGGGCGCATTGGCGATCGAAACCGTGCGCCGCACGGGATGCCGAGTTACGGGAATCACGCTTTCGAACGAACAACTCGCGCTTGCTAAACGGAGAGTCGCCGAGGCCGGACTCGAAGACCGAATCGAGCTCAAGATTTGCGACTATCGAAAGGTCGAGGGCAGTTTCTCGCACATCGTTTCGGTTGAAATGCTTGAAGCCGTCGGGCATCGCGGAATCTTCAACTTCTTTTCCGCCTGCGATCGTTTGCTAAAACCGGGAGGCCGGGCGGTAATACAGGTGATCACGATTCCGGACGAGCGATACAACGTTTACCGTTTTCGTTCGGACTGGATCCGCAAACACATTTTTCCCGGCGGACACCTGCCATCGGTGGAAATACTGAAAAAGGCGGTCGCGCAGAAATCGGATCTGCAGTGGGTTGAGAACGAAAACCGCGCTGCCGACTATGCTCGTACTCTCGCATTCTGGCGTGAGAATCTTTTTGCCAACCGCGATCAAATCCTAAATCACGGGTTTGACGAGGACTTCATGCGCACCTGGGATTACTATTTCGCGTCATGCGAAGCGGGTTTCGCGGCCCCCATCATAGGGCTTCACGTGATCACGCTTGAAAAACCCGGCGGTTCGCGCGAGAGCGGTTAATGGGAAGTTTTGCGACAAGGGCTACCAACTACGCGCTTTACCAAACGGGCTGGTTCCTCTGTATCATCGGCGCGGGAAACGGCTATCCGAATGCGGGCGCTTTGGCCGCGTTTGTCTTGGTTGCGGCTCATGTCTTTTTAACTTCCGACCGAGGCAACGAGATCAAGCTTCTTCTGATCGCCGGCGCATTCGGAGTAGTTATAGACGGATTTCAGCAATTCTCTGGGCTGCTTCATTTTGCGGGCGATGAGTATTTGCCGCTTCCGCTTTGGGTGGTCGCGATTTGGGTTCAATTTGCGACGCTCCTGCGGTTTTGCCTCAACTGGTTGCAACGCCGATATTTGCAAGCTTCAGTCTTCGGTTTTCTCGGAGGGCCGCTGGCATATCTCGCGGGCGTCCGTTTCGAAGCCGCGACCATGCCAAACGGCGCGCTTCCGCCAATGATCTATATCGCCGTCATCTGGTCGATTGCCTTGCCCCTACTTGTTTTCATAAGGGAAAAGATCGCACCCACCGACGGTGTCTATGGGTTCGCCAAGAGGATGGATTAGCCCCTTGAATTAACTATATAAGAGCGGTGAACAAACAATTGACCATAGACCTAATTTCAGACTATGTTTGGTCTTTAGCCTATCGACGACAGGCGATGAACTCGCTTGATGTGTGTCGGACAGCAGACTAGAAGCGAGCTCCGAATTGATGCTAAACCGGTGCTCATGCCCAAAGCCTATCGTCGATCACTATCGCTACGTTGTAAGTCGTATTGAGACAATCGTATGGGACCACGGCTCTTGTAAAAGTGTGCGATTGCGTCCTGAAACAGCGTATTCATGGGGCTATGGCGTTTTGGGGTTTCCCTAATTTGCGTGCGATTCGTTAAATTGGTTTTGCGTCATCGAAGGGCCATAAAAGCCCAGACGCAGTATTTGTAGGCGCCTTTTTGGCGATTTGCACCTCAAGAAAAAGCAACACAAGCCATTCAGATTCAAATCGTTTAGGTCTCAAACAGTAGCTATATCCTTTATCCACTTAGAGTTATAGGGAACACGGAATTGCTAAACGCAACGCTAGTGATCGTCGATAGGCTTCACCAATCGGAAGACTCGTCTGAGCTATTGTTCTTTCCGGTTTCGAAGCGATCTCGTGTGGCACCGGGAATGTTTGAATGTTCCAAAACTCCAGCAAGTCCGAGCCGAATGCTCATTGAGCATATCGTCCTGCATGGCAAGCGTCAAAATCAGCTCGCGCAGTTTGGCGACACCGTCTGGCGCGGCAAAGGCGGTATCGAAGTGTTGTTCAAGGAGTTGGGCGGTTTCTTTACTCATCGCCACCCCCCGGTTTCTGAATCGCCTCGATCTGTTTCAGCATCCGGTCGAAGTCGCTCTCAAACAAGCGGTCCTGCACGATGCGGTATTTCTCGAATTCACTTTCGGCATGGGTCTTCGCGATCTCCGCCGTGACCTTGCCCGCATCCTGCAAAATTTCCCGGTCAGTGGCTTCAATAAACTTGTTCAAGCGGGTTTCCCAGTCCTGCATGGTCATAGGAATCTTGCGCAGCGCCATGTCCTCGGCCACATCCAGGTAGGCGTTGACCAGCCGGGACAGTTGCGCCATCTCATCTTCAGACAGGTAGTTCTTGGCCACGCTGACATCGAACTTCTGGATTTTCCCTTGCGGAGCATCCTTCCAGGTGGTCGGGCCCATGTGCTGTTTGTCGGCATCGGCGCGGTTGACGATGACCACCGCTGACGTATGGCCATGGATCGCCCAGTGCAGTTTGTTCTGCACGGTGGCGAAAAAGCGCTTGGTGGCCTGGGCGGTGAAGTCATAGTCGATGGCGGTGGCGTAAATGTCGGTGATCTTCTGGTAGAACTTGCGCTCGGAGAGGCGGATTTCGCGGATGCGCTGTAACTGCTCTTCAAAATATTGCTCTGTCAGAATGGAGCCACCATTCTTAATGCGCTCGTCATCCATCACGTAGGCCTTGATGGTGTACTCATCGATGATGGTGGTGGCCCATTTGCGGAACTGCACTGCCCGCTCGGAGTTGACCTTGTAGCCTACCGCTATTATGGCTGGCAGCTTGTAGTGCAGGGTGTTGTAGTTCTTGCCGTCGGCGGCAGTTATTCGAAAATTTCGAATAACTGAATCCTCCTGCAACTCACTGTCGGAGAACACTTTTTTCAGATGGTAGTTGATGGTGTGGGTCTCCACATCGTAGAGCACGCCCATCATTTTCTGGGTCAGCCAGATGCTCTCGTCGGCATACACCGCCTCGATGCCACCGCTGCCGCTGGCCGCGACAAAGGTGAGATATTCCGCCGCCGAGGAGCGAACGATAGAGAATTCCTTGCCGGTTTTTTTCTTTTTGCTCATCCCCAAAGCCTTCGTGTTTTCATGCCTTCGTGTGAGGCCATCCCGTTATTCATCGCAGCCCTCCGGGTTGCCGAATTCCGCTTCAAGTTCCTCTATCGACGGCAGGCTCGGTTTCAGATTGTCCGGCAGGGCGCGGGTGAGCTGTTATTCCGAAACCCCCATGGGTTTGTGAATGTTGCTCAACGCATACTCGACTACGACGCGATCCCGGGGTTTGCAGAGCAGAATGCCGATAGTTCGCTCTTCTCGGTCGCCCCGCAGCTGCTCATCCACCGCCTTCAGATAAAAATTGAGTTTACCGGCATACTCCGGCTCAAACTCACCGGTCTTGAGTTCAATGACTACATAGCAGTGTAGCTTGGTGTGATAGAAGAGCAGATCGAGGAAGAAATCCCGCTCCTCAATATAGCAGGTGACAATGCATGTGGAAAGAGCAAGAGCCGACGACCATTTCAGTATTTTCCGACACGTCTTGCCGCCCTCTGGCCAAAATGCTGTCAGAAAGCCAACACTTAGAAAATCAGCCGATGCCCTACACGTCCCTCGACTTTCCGTTAGGCAAGCAGGGAAGCAATCAGAATGCACAACGAAGAGCGACCAACAATGGGCATCAACAATCTGTGTGACGGAATCATGAAAAGCATCAACGAGTTTGCCGACGAGATTGCCGAGCAGCGGCTGCAGGAAAAATTGCTGGGCACCGGACGAGGTCCGGGGAATTGGAGTGAGAATGGCGAAAATCTCGAGGGGAAAGAGATGCGAGGTATGGCGGTTCCTAAGAAAAGGGGGTGATCGGGCAGGTTACCTCGACGCGCTGAAAAACAAACCCGCCCAAAACCGAATGCGGTTTGTGGACGGGGTTGTCTTTTGAAATTGGTGGAGGCGGCGGGAATCGAACCCGCATCCAAGAGTTGCGACCAGTGGAATCTACACGCTTAGTCGGTTCACTCGTTTCTTGCCCGAAACGAGTATGTGAACCGACAAGACCTCGTTTCGAACCAGCCCGGCTTAAATTTCGCTTTCGCGCGCAGGCGGGGCGCGAATGCTAGCTTGAACTGGGTTATGCCCTATCGGGTCGCATCAAGCGGACTACCCGGAGGACATCGCTGGATCTAAAGTTAATTAGGCAGCGAGAGCTAATTCTTGATTAGCATTTGTTTTTCTTTCAGAATTTTTAACGAGCTACCGAAAGTTCGCCCGACGTGCATCCAAAGATCTATACAATCCCCTGTCGAAGCCTGTCGCCCCCAAAGGAACCATAAGTATAACGGTTCGAGCCCCGAAATACCATGTTTTTGATGGAAAGTTGACGGCGCGGGTTGGCGCGGAGATTTGGGTCTTCTTCCGCGATCAGCGCAGAGACAGCGCGACAGCGCCTTCCGCGAAAGCACTCTTCAAGACTGCGAACAAAAGAATGGCGCTCCCGGCTGGACTTCAACCAGCGACCTTTCGCTCCGGAGGCGAACGCTCTATGCACCTGAGCTACGGGAGCTTGAACGGCTATTTTAGTTGATGCCGCCGCGCGGGCAAAGCGACAACTTAGACCCGTTTGTTTCCGAGTTATTCAAATACGATCGCCTTCGGTTGCAACGCCATGAGCGAATCGGCCTTCGGAGAAACCAGCCAGGCCCTTTGACTCCCGCCGGGCAAGTCGGCCGAAAGTCAGACACTCTGTTTTTGCTTGCCCTTTCTCATGACCTGCCGGACGAGCCGGCTTTTGGCTTCCTTCGTATCAATAGTTCAATATCGAAACAAAGCTGCTATTACCCTACGGATAATCTTGGAGACAGCCCGCGTCTTGCAAGCCTTGATTGCATGCTACTTCTCCAAGAACCGAATTGAATAGTAATCAAGCGGCAAAATCCTAAAACAGTGGTTAAATAAAGGAACCAAAATATTGACCGCTTGTCACGTGATGCATTACACTTCTCAAGTGATAATTTCCTTTGCAAACTCTCACACAAAGGAGCTATATGAGACAGGTCGGTCGAAGAGATTCCCACCAGAAATTGTCCGGCGTGCATTGAGGAAACTCGATTATATCGACATTGCTTCGTCGGTTGATGACTTGGCTCGCATTTCTCACAAAGGAAACGCTTTATCGGGAGGTCCTGCGAAGAATTTTTGCCCAAAACTCCCTGAAGCATAGCCATTCTATGGTCAGGGAGTTTTGGGCGAAAATTCGATGCAGGATCTTTCGAGAAAGTGTTTAGGAACAAAGCGGAATTTGCCTGTTTCACATAAGCCATACAATCTGAATTGATTGGCTTCCTTTGTTCCGCCTTTGTGGGAAATGCGGGCGATCATTCCGCGTGGAAATCGTCTGCATATGCTTGAAGGCGATAGGAAAGGGCAGTATTCGATCTCGATAAACGATCAATGGCGAATCTGTTTTTGGTTTGAACTTGGTGACGCTTACCTCGTAGAGATTTGTGACTACCATTAATGGACGCGACTATGGGTATCCAAAATACAGGGATAAAACGAAGACCTACGCATCCGGGGGAAATGCTTAGAGAGGATTTCATGCCGGATTATGGTCTCGGTGTGAGTGAACTTGCACGGGCCATCGGGATGTCACGACAGACGGTGAATGAACTTTTGCGGGAGAGACGATCGCTCAGTGCCGAGATGGCGGTTCGCCTTGCAAAGCTCTTTGGAAACAATCCGGAATTTTGGCTTCGTGCGCAGACCGCTGTGGATCTCTGGGAAGCAAAGTCCACGATGCGGGACAAGTTAAAGAAGATCAAAACCCTTCGAATCGCATGATTCTTGAAACTACGCTTTCACACTTTTGAAACCAAACTCGCTCTCAAATCAATCCAGCTCAGACCGGTAATACGTCCTTACCGTGAGACCTTCACCGATTTCTTCTTTTTCAAATGAGGTCCAGCCGTTGAGGAATCCTTCGGGCATGAACGTGTCGGCGTCTTCTATGGTTTCGGGTATCTCGGTAACGATCCATTTTTCAATGTGGTCGGCGAAGGCGTCGTAAACCGAGGCTCCACCGATGATGAAGAGCTCGCCCGTCAGGTATTTCGAAAACTCAACCGCATCCTCGACCGATCTCAAAACAACAACTCCCGGACGCGGTTCGATTTCATGATTTCTCGTCAGGATCACGTTCAAGCGGTTCGGGAGCGGTTTTCCGATTGAGAGCCATGTGTTGTATCCCATCAGGATGGCATTCCCCGAAGTCGTGCGTTTGAAAAACTTTAGATCCGACGAGTAATGCCAAGGCAATTTCCCGTCGCGGCCAATGGCCAGGTTTTGGGAGATTGCGATGATTGATGAAAGAGGCATAGGTAGTTAAGAGTTTTGGGTTTTGAGTTTTGAGTTCTGTTTGCTTACTTGAATGCTGAAGAAAATGAGTCACTAAGACGTAAAATTGACTTTCTGAAGTTTCGAGAAATGGCTAATATTTCCCTTTGGGGCCGAACTAAAGTCCTTTTTGGACGAAACGATCGAGTTCAAGCAAAGAACTCGAAACTCAAAACCCAAAACTCGTAACTCCCCTGATAGCTTCGCCTTTGTAAACCGCAATTTCCGAGCCTTCGGCGATTAGAAGGCTTTCGGGTTCGGTTTCAGACAGAAATCCGAATTCGTTTCCGTAAGTCTTTGCGAAATCGACATCGAGCTCTGCGTAGTTGATATCCGAAAGCTCCCATTTTGGATGCTCAACCCGATATTCGTCGGTTCTGCGCTGGCCTCGATTCGTATATCCCCAATAATGTTCGATGATGAATTCGCCGTGACTGCCTTCGTCCGGAACACCGAGATTTTCCGCGATTTCTACATGGACCCGATTCTTTACTCCATCCTTCGACCAACTGTAGGTCAGCTCGTTTCCCTTCTGTGCGTGCGACATCTGCCAGGTTTCATACGGTTCGCCATACATCGTTCTCGCGACAAAACTGATCATCGCGCGCGGCACGATCTCTTTTACAAAAACGACACCGCGGCGCAGACCGTCCTTCGCCTCGCGCTTAACGTAGAAGCGTAGATTTACCTCTTCAAAATCCGTGTGAAGCGGAACCGGAATCCCCAAAACCCTGGTTCCGAGAAACTTGAAACAAACCAAACTCGCGTAGCATTTCCCCTCAAACAAATCCAGAGAGGTCCCCTTTGGGACGCGTTTTTCAAGGAGCGACGGCTCGACCGCGTAATTCGCCATCACAAGGTCTTCCCAACGCGCGGTTAAAAACTTCTTCATTATTTATATTGCGACGGCCGCTTCGATCTTCTTGTGCGAACGATAGCCTTCAAGCGAGAGATTCTCCATCCTCAAAGCCAGAAGCCCATCAAGGCCTTTCAAATCGTCGGCGTCAACGATCGAAAGTTTTGGCAACGGCAGTGGTTCTCTCGAAAGCAATGTCTCAACCTGTTCGACGTGGTTTGAATAAATATGCAGATCGCCAAACGTATGTATGAATTCGCCGACTTTTAATCCACAAACATGCGCGATCATCTGTGTCAGCAAAGCGTAGGAGGAGATGTTGAACGGCACTCCCAAAAACGCGTCGGCGCTTCTTTGATAAAGCTGGCAATGGAGCGTTTCCTCGTTTTCGACCTTTAAATGCCAAAACGTATGGCACGGCGGAAGATCAACCTCGCCCGCCTGAGCCGGATGCCAGCCGCTAACGATCAAACGCCGCGAATTCGGGTTGTTCTCGATCTCATTCATCAGCCAGGCAATCTGGTCAAAACCGTTTCGCTCGGGATAATTCCCGCCAAAGCTCCGCCATTGATAACCGTAAATCGGACCCAGATCTCCTTCCTCGCGGCCGAATCGCGAGGTGTGTTCGAGATCGGCCCATTCCTTCCATATATCTACTCCGCGGGCACGCAAATTTGCCTCGTCGGTATCGCCGCTCAAAAACCAGAACAATTCTTCGGCGACCCAGCGAAACGGTACGCGTTTCGTGGTAACGATCGGAAAACCCTCTCTGAGATCGAAACGGGTTTGGTAACCAAACGTCGAAATGGTACCGACTCCGGTTCGGTCTTCATGCCGAGCGCCGTTTTCTAATACATGTTTCAGGAGTTCTTGATACTGCTTCATATCTTCGGAAACAAAACTGGAAGGTTGTCGATTTACAAACGTAAAGTTAACATAACAGTCTTAAAATTCGAGACTGGTGTTGGTCGAAAGCGGGTTGAAAATCTTGTCCGCAAGACCGGCAGGTGCGGAAGAATTCTTAGCAAATAACTGTATCAGATTGGTTTAGCGAGTTGTTTATGTCACGCGATTTAGAAATCAGTTTCAACTCACCGCAATGCGGCTGGATGTCCGTCGGGTTCAAGTCTGCCGACAGCGAATTCAATACGACGACCGCGCATGCGCCCTATAAAAACGCATTGTCCGAAATTCTCTCAGCCGCCGCGGCATTCGCGTCCGGCGAGGATTTTTCCGAGCTGACGGTGCTTTGGAACCGGGATCCGGAGGAATACGAATTCAACTTCGAATCGCTTGACGGTGTCGGTTCGATCGAGATTGTCGAATACGCCGATTCCGAAAAGAATGACGGGGAAACCGTATTCAGCTATTCGGGAAACGCGAGATCGATCGCAAGCGCTTTCGAAGCGACATTCGCGCAGATGTACGACGAACGAGACGTCGATGAATTTACGGAAAACTGGCATCAGGGATTTCCGAAAGAGGGGTTGGAGGAACTTAGGCGCGCTTTGGCATAACGGACAAAAGCGGGTGCGGTTTTAGATGAAAGACAAACTCCTCGAACTTCTTGGATGCCCGAGTTGCGGCGGCGATCTTGCGGTGGTTTTTGAAGGTCAGCGCGAGAAAGGCGAATTGATCGAGGGCTCGTTGTCGTGCCGGAAATGCGAGCGCGAGTTCAAAGTTCTTCGCGGCGTTCCGAGATTCGCGGATCTGGATGCGATCGAAGAAGACAAGGCGGCTACGGCCGAGAATTTCGGCTGGCAATGGACCAATTTCACACAGGAAGACGAGCGATACGCGTCGCAGTTTCTCGGCTGGCTTCAGCCGGTTGAGCCTTCGTTTTTCAAGGACAAGATCGTTCTCGAAGGCGGTTGCGGAAAAGGACGCCATACCACTCTCGCCCACGAATGGGGAGCGAAGGAGGTCGTTGGAATCGATCTCAGCGATGCCGTGGACTCGGCGTTTCAAGCCACAAGACACCTTCCAAACGCCCATATCGTACAGGCCGACATCTTCAAACTGCCGTTCAAGCGTCGTTTTGATTACGCATTTTCAGTCGGCGTCTTGCACCACACACCGGATCCAAAGGCGGCGTTTAAGTCGTTGACGTCAAAGGTCGTTGAGGGCGGACACGCTTCGGCATGGGTTTATGGGGCTGAAAACAACGACTGGATCGTAAAATTCGTGAATCCGGTGCGAGAGAGCTTCACATCGCGGCTTAATCAACCCGCGCTGTACCAGCTTTCAAAAATCCCTACGGCGGGGGTTTATCTGGCGTCAAAACTGATCTATCGAACCGCAAACAAGATTTCCGAGAGCGCCGCTTCGAACCTCTTTTACAACGACTATCTCAACCATATCGGAACCTTCGGCTGGCGCGAACAGCACAACATCGTCTTCGACCATCTGGTAGCCCCAACCGCCTTTTACATTTCCAAAGAAGAATTCGAAAAATGGTGGTCGGAAATAGGCGCAAAAAACGTCAAGATTACCTGGCATAACAAGAATTCGTGGTGTGGGTTTGGGGAGGTCTAGAGTTGCGGAGTGGGAATGGCTGAGTTCCAAGTTCCAAGTTCCAAAAGTTCCAAGTAGGGAGTTGAGTCCACTCTATAAAGTCGGTTTTAGTCCAAAATCCGGAAATTCCTATTCGGACGCGAGAGCGTCACGCAGATTCTAGCCGTGGATTGAGCGGCTTTGCGCGGAATCCACGGTAAACATAAAATCAACGTTCGCGCCGGATACCGGCGCGGAGAAACGCTCATTATTGCTGCATTCCAGCGCCACTGACGTGGCTCCGATGTTTTCGTCGCGACCACCAAAGCCGTTCTAAACAATCCTTGATCCATTGAACACTCAGCATCTTGGAACATTCTCAATTGCAATTAGAGCATTTTCGAATCGGAGGAGGATGCTGGTTCTTCCAGTTAATGAGGTCGCTGAATTTGGGCTTCACCTTATTCAATTCTCGATATCGTTTCCATCGGCTCAATTCGGAATTTTCGACGAAACCTTAGTTATTTCTTGGCGCATTATTGTTAAATGCGGTTAGAATACGGGATCGACTATTATTGCATTTTGATTTTTGTTTCGACGTCGAGGTTTTCCCACCATGAAAAATGTACTGCTTCCCTTCTTTCTGTTTCTACTTCTGCCCATTACCGCGCCGGCACAACAACCGGGCACAGAAGCATTGATAGCCACTGTTAAGCGTCTTGATGCTTCCGGCGAACACTCGAAAGCGATTGAATTGTTGAAGAAAGCGATCGCTGTTTCACCGAACAATCCTGCCCTTCATTTCAATTATGGATTGTTAACGTTTCAGGCGGGTGATTATCAAGAAGCCGTGAGCGGATTTCGGAAGACTTCCGAACTATTGCCCGATTCAGCAACCGCTCGAACTCTCCTATGTCGAGCATTGTGGAAAGATTCTCAGACTTCCGAAGCTTTAGTTCAATGCGGCAGGGCGAGTGAACTTGATTCGAACGACCCTGAACCTGAAGCGCTTTTGGTGGTTATCAAGTCTGACTCTGGAATCGACAAGGATTCCCTCATCAGCAAGATGGAATCCTTGCTTGAAGGATTTCCCGATAACAATCCCTTGCTTCTCCTTGCAGCAGAGTTTTTCCAAAAAATAGATGTTAACCGTTCGATTGAGCTTTTCCAGAGATTGATGGAAAAGATGCCCCTCGAAGCAGAATGGCCCGCACGTTTGGCCACTATTTACCGTATCCAAGAGAAAGTTGGCGAAGAGATCGAAATGCTTCGGCGAATCATTGAAATCAAGCCTTCAAATTTTGACGCACGTATGAAGCTCGCCCGGGCCTATGAGAACATTGGGGCACATCCGGAAACCATTGAGACATTGGAATCCGCACTTGAAATTGATGAAAGGTCTTCTTCCGCGCACCATTTGATGGGATCAACGCTTCTTAAGATTGGAAGGATACCGGAAGCGGTTGAACATTTGAGACACGCGGTGGATCTGGCACCTGAAGATGTAGGAATCAGATTTGAGTATGGAAGAGCATTAATCTCCTACTCAAAATATGAATTGGCGGTTGAGCAATTTCAAAATCTATACAGGTCAAGACCTAATGATATCGCTGTAATTGGCAATTTGGGGCTTACCTTGGTTGAGTCTGCACGATATTTGGAAGCGATTACCATTCTTCAAAAAGCCGACTCGATGGATCCTGGAAACGATGGAATCACTCAGCTTCTTAGAGTTGCCCGTGGTCGATATGAAGGACTTTCTCGACTTGATTCGTTGATACAAGAGGTCGAAAAGAACCCAAAAAACTCGCGCGCGTTAATGGATGTGGTTATGACCTTAGCCTTTGCAAGGAGGTTGGATGAAGCCAAGCCTTTTATAGAAAAGTTTTGGGAATCCAACCCTACTGAAAAAAGGCATTACCAGATTGTTGCTATTGCCTTGGCCACGGCCGGTGACCTTGAGAATGCCAAACGCGCCTTAAAAGCATCGCTGGCTTTGGAGGAAAATCCGGGAGCGTATTTTAACTTGGCCGACTTGTACAAAAAGCAGGGGAAAAGCAAGGAAGCTATTGAAGCATTCGAAAATGGCTTTCGGTTGTTTCCAAACGCCGGTGGCTTCAGACAAAAATATGGAGACTTCCTCTTCGAGCAGGCAAGGTATCAAGAGTCATATCAGCAATTCAAAAAATCGCTTGAGATCGATTCTTCGAACATTATCGTAATTGCAAGTGCAGGGTTTTTAGCCGTGAGATTGGGGCTCTTGGATGAAGCGGAAGTATATTTGGAAACCCTGCGGGCAAGAGACCCGAACACTGCTGGGCGTTTGGAACGCTGCATACGTTGGAAAAGGTTTGATTTGCAAAGAATTTCAAATTGAAAACTTTTGCTAACATCGCGACGATAGTTTGGACATTTCAGGTGTTCTATCTTACTTCGGTAGAAGACCATACCAGCTTCGCCTGCAATTGCGATAAGCATTTTGCGTGAATTCCGGCGAAGTCAATATCGTCTTTATCAAAATATCCGGCTGTTCCCGCCCCTCTTCTCACCTATGGGATTTCTTAACATCTTAAACAGACAATTTCGCGCGAACAATTTATCATTGAGGAAACGCACCCGTTACCGTTATCGATAGATTGTTTGAGGTGCGCCTGATTAGAAGCAAGGAAACGAGAGTTTGCAAACGTCGGAAATCCAGCAACCAAAAGAAATGCAGGAACACACCTACGCGATTATGGATCGTGTTGAGGGTGATCATTGGTGGTTTGTCGGGCGGCGGGCGATTCTTGAGACTTTTTTGCACCAGCTTGTCGGAGATGGAAGCGGCGACCGGCCGCGGATTCTTGATGTCGGATGCGGTACGGGAGCGAATCTTGAAATGCTCTCCGCTTTTGGAAACGCCGAGGGGGTCGATGTTTCGAAAGAAGCGCTGGATTTTTGCCGGCAGAAGGGACTTACGGTTCATGAGGGACTGGCCGAATCGTTGCCGTTTTCCAATGGCGAGTTTGATATCGCAACCGCGCTTGATGTGATCGAACATCTCGATGATGATGTCGCGGGACTTCGCGAGATGAATCGGGTCTTGCGCCCTGGCGGAAAGGCTCTGTTTTTCGTACCAGCGTTTATGTGGCTATGGGGCGTTCAGGACGACATCTCGCATCATCGAATTCGTTACACAAGAACGCAGATCAAGGAACGGATCAAAAGCGCGGGTTTTTCAATCGAGCGTTCAACATACGCCAACATCACCTTCTTTCCGCCAATCCTCTTCGGACGAATCCTGATGCGTTTGACCGGAGTAAAACCCGAATCGGAAAACAACATTAACGTGTCCGCGCTCAACGGCCTTTTCGGGAAGATTTTTTCCGCCGAACGCTTCTGGCTCCGAAAACACTCTTTCCCAATCGGCGTTTCGATCGTGATATCCGCTTCAAAAACCGATTAACCCGCATTTCCCTCCCGCAGATTACAGAGTAGAATTGCCAAATCGAAAATAGTTTATCAAGCGCCCCGCAAAATAGATTCTTTTGCGATGGGGCAATTTTCAAGAAATGACGTTAGCCATCAAAAGGGCGAAAGAGGATTCGCCGGATTTGTCGGTGTTTCTACCGGTGATGAACGAGGAGGACAATCTCCGTCCGCTTCATCAAAAGATCAGCGACGCGCTTGAAAAGCTCGGACGCACCGCCGAGGTTGTGTATGTTGACGACGGCTCGACCGACAACTCGCTGGCGGTCCTCCGCGAGATCGCGGCAAACAACAAACGCGTGAAGGTGATCGCGCTCCGCCGCAACTACGGCCAAACGGCCGCCATGTCTGCCGGAATCGACGCCTCGGAGGGCAAGATCCTGATTCCGATGGATGCCGATCTGCAAAACGATCCTGCAGATATAGAGAAACTGCTCAAGAAACTCGAGGAAGGTTTCGATGTCGTCAGCGGCTGGCGCAAGGACCGGCAGGACAAGCTCTTTACGCGCAAGCTTCCATCGTGGATCGCCAACAGCATCATCTCAAAAATCGGTGGCGTAAAACTCCATGACTACGGCTGTTCGCTAAAAGCCTATCGACGCGATGTGCTTGAAGACGTAAGGCTTTACGGTGAAATGCACCGCTTTATACCGATCTACGCCTCCTGGGCGGGAGCACGCGTGACGGAGATTCCGGTCGATCATCACGCCCGCACCATGGGCAAATCAAAATATGGACTTTCGCGAACAATTAAAGTAATATTCGACCTCATAACCATCAAGTTTTTAGCGACTTACCAAACAAAACCCCTGTATGTGTTTGGTTCGTTCGGACTTTTGGCATTTGTAATTTCCCTCATTGCGGGAGTTTGGGCTTTTGTCCTCAAGTTTGGTTACGGAGTCTCTTTCATATTGACCCCTCTGCCATTGATAACGATAGTTTTGCTGGCAATCAGCATTCAGTTCTTTCTGATGGGATTGTTGGCGGAACTTTTGGTTCGTACTTATCACGAATCTCAGGACAAACCGATCTACACGGTTAGGGAGAAGATCGGCTTCGATTCAGACAGCCAGATAGTCTGAGATTTCATCTGGAGGGTGTCCGTCCAGCAACTGAAATCCGTATTTTGAAGTGCCCCGGAACCCACGCTGGTTCCGGTTTGTTTTCCTCAGAGGTTTTCCCAAAATGTGCGGTATTGCAGGTTGGGCTTATTTGGATCCGAAGCAGCCACCCTTGTTTGGTGACGAAGTTTTGCTTTCCTCGATGTGCGATCGGATCTGGCATCGCGGGCCTGACTCGGAAGGAATTTGGCTTGGACAGGGCGTCGCACTCGGGATGCGCCGGCTCGCCGTAATCGATCTTCAAACCGGCGAACAACCGGTTTGGAATGAGGATCGTTCCGTGGTCGTCGTAATGAACGGCGAGATCTACAATTACCGCGAACTTCGAAAAGGACTCGAGGAACGCGGTCATAAGTTCTACGGAAATTCGGATACCGAAGTAATTCCGCATCTTTACGACGAACTCGGCGAAGCGTTTCTCGATGTGCTCAACGGAATGTTTGCGATCGCACTTTGGGACACAAAACTCGACAAGCTGATTCTCGCGCGCGACCGTTTTGGAGAAAAACCGCTCTATTACGGTGTTTTTGACGACAAGCTCTTTTTCGCCTCGGAACCAAAAGTACTTCTTACCCATCCGAAGATAAGTCCCGAGATCGATCCCGTCGCATTGCAGCATTATCTTTCTTTTGATTACGTGCCGGCGCCGATGTCTATTTACAAGGGCATCAGCAAACTCCCCGCCGCCCACAGGCTTGTTTGGGAAGCCGGAAAAATCAAGACGATCCGTTACTGGCGCCTCAGCTTCAATACCAATGGAACTAAACATCATTTGAATGAAGCGACCGAAAAGCTCGGCTCGATGATCTCGGAATCGGTTAAAGCGAGGCTTGTTTCGGATGTTCCGCTCGGCGTGCTTCTCTCCGGCGGTGTCGATTCTTCGACGATTGCGGCGTACGCCCAGATGAATAGTTCGGAGAAGATCAAAACGTTTTCGATCGGATTTGAGGAAGATTCGTTTGACGAATCGCAATACGCGCGGCAGGTTGCGGAACATCTGGGGACGGAGCATCACGAGGAAAGGCTGAGTGTAAAGAACGCCAAAAAGCTGATTATCGAAATCGGGGATTGGCTTGATGAACCGATGTCGGACGGTTCTTTGATACCGACATTTCTGCTCTCGAGATTCGTGCGCGAAAACGTTACCGTGGCGCTTGGTGGCGATGGAGGCGACGAATTGTTCGCGGGCTATCCAACCTATTACGGCCACAAAGTGGCGCGGATTTACGATGCCATCCCGGGATTCGTAAAATCGGGAGTGATAAAACCGATCGTTAACAATCTCGCCGTCAGCACGGAGAATCTTTCGTTTGATTACAAAGCCCGCAGGTTTGTAAAATCCGCCGACTACGATCTCGTCACGCGTCATCATTCGTGGTTTGGTTCGTTTACGGCCGATCAACGCGAGGAGCTTCTGTCGGATTCCGTGCTTTATCAAACGAAGGATCTTGATGTTTACAAGGGTGCGAAGGCGTTGCTTGAGGAATGCGACTCGCGAAACCGTATCGAACAGATGCAGTTTTTGGACGTAAATTTCTATCTTGCCGAAGACATCCTTACAAAAGTCGATCGTGCGAGCATGGCCGTATCACTTGAAGTTCGGGCGCCCTTTCTGGATCACAACGTCGCGGAATACGTCGCTTCGCTTCCCGCCGATTTCAAACTCCGAGGCAAAAACACAAAGTTTATACTAAAGCGCGCCGTCGCGGATCTGATCCCTCAGAACATCATCAACCGACCCAAAAAAGGATTCGGAATGCCGGTCGCCGACTGGCTCAAGGGCTACCTAAATCCGCTGATGCACGAGATGCTCTCGCCAAGCCGTCTCATAATTCAGGACCTCTTCAACTACGAATACATCCAACAACTCATGCGCGAACACGAGCAGGGAATCGCCAACCATTACAAACAGCTCTGGACGCTTCTCATCTTCCAACTCTGGTATGAGAATTTTATTCGGGTAAAACCGTGAGGAGTTGCGAGTTTTGAGTTTTGAGTTTCGAGTTATTGTGTTGTGTGGAGTTCGCGGTTCCGATTAGGAGAGTAAAGAATCCGCACTTTGCGATAGAAGAAAGCATCGACCAGAACAAGATTCTCCCCAACCCAAAGAACCCAAAACTCACCGAAAACTCAAAACTACCCGAAACCGGCAACAACGAAAGCATCGACCAGAACAAGATTCTCCCCAACCCAAAGAACTCAAAACTCAAAACTCGAAACTCGAAACTAACTCGAAGTTACCTCGTACGATCTCACACCCCTTAAGGTACATTCTCGCAAAGCATTTCCCTCTCCCGGCTCCCGATGCCGATTCCCTTTCCGTATCTCGCGCCGTCATAGTTTTGTTTGATGTCGAAGTCCGTTAGATAGCATTTCCCGTCCGTTGCCTTGAACGCGATTTGGGCGGTTTGCTGTCGATTGAGGATTATTCCTGTCAGTGAATTTCGCTCGATGGCCCAGCCTGAACTCACGAGATGCACCTTCAAGACGGTCGAGTCACGGGCTTCGTGTGACTTGAAGGCGTATCCCAGAAACGCATTCTTAAATTCCGTACGAAGAGCGGCGTTGTTTTGTCGTTCCGCGAGCATCTTCACCGATGCAACCTTCGCCGCGTAGTTGCTGGCGGCGAGATTCTTGATCGACGCGTAATCGCCCAACGCGCTTTCGACCTTTTCCGTCGCCGACAACGCATCCGAAATCGCCTTTTCATCAGGAAAGACCGCTTTCAAAACACGCATTCGTTCGGCGGCAAAAGCGATGTCGAAAAAGCGCGAGAGCATCGAACCCGGCTCGGTAATTTTGCGGATATTTGCCAGATCGTACTGAGCGATCCTTGCGGAGTCCGCGGCGACCAAACGCGCGGTGCGGGTGCGGAGATTGTTTACTTCTCTATTGTCGGTTGAGGAAGCGGTCGAAGCGAAGCCGGCCGCCTTGCCGTTTTCGCGATCGTCCTTTAATGCTTTGAGCGCGTTCTCAGCTTCTTCATTGGCGCCGGGCGTTTCCGACATAAGCCTCGGCATTTCGGGTCGGCTGTCGAGTATCTTTTCGACGTAGGTCTTTAGATCGTTGATGTTCCCGACCGCGTCCGCCTTGTCCTCCAAGGCATTCGTTTGAGCGCTTTTGAAATCGTTCAGCTCCTTTTCATATTTCGAGACATCATGTTCGGGATGCGCCGTGCGAAAATCGGCAAGTTCTTTTTCCGCCGCCTCGATGGCGCGTCGAACCCTGTTTTCGTTGTTCGAATTGACGTCGCTGACACCGGTTTCGCGGAGCCTCTCAAATCTTCGGTCGAGATTTCGCAAATCAGTCTTGAGCCTACGTTCCTTGGCGCTTTCTGGTTGAGCGAAAGCGGCAGTGGCAGAAATCAGTAAAACAAAAACGAGTACAAAGGCTTTTCGAAACATAGATCGGTCTCCGTTGGATGTGTGTTTTTTCTTCGAACTGTAGGTAGGAACGAGCGAGGTCGCGGGGCTTGCGATTTGTCGTGGGCGCATTGCATTCGGCGTAAAACTTTCTCTGCGGACCGATTCTTGGCTTTCCATCATTCGCGCATGCCAACCCGTTTATTCGCGCTATCGCGCTCATTGCAGCCGGGACGGCCGCGCTCCAGTCAGCGCCTGTCGGCGCAAATCCTCTCCAGTCGGCGTCTTTCGGCTTGACGAGCCTTGACCCAAAATGAGAATCTCAAAAAGTAAGTAAGTACTCACTTATCTTTTTGAAGGAGAAGATTCTTGATCAAATTTCACGAACAAGCCAATTCGCGGATGGCGGGTGACGAGCGTCGTCAGCAGATCATTCGCGTCGCGATGAAGCTTTTTTCCGAACATGGTTTTTCTGGGACGACAACCCGGCAGATCGCTGTCGCGTCAGGGGTTTCCGAAGCGACCGTGTTCAAGTATTTCGCGAACAAGGAAGAGCTTTACGCCGACATCCTCGATCACAAGGCGTGCAGCCATGATTTTCAGGATCCGCTTTCGCTTGTCGGCGAGTACATGGAAAAGGGAGACGACTACCAGGTTTTCTACAACATGGCTCTCAACGCCTTGCGAAATCATGAGGAAGACACCGCATTCATGCGCCTTCTGATGCATGCCGCGCTCGAAGGACACGAGTTGACGCGGATGTTTTTCGAGAGCTTTGTTTCAAGCATCTACGAACGCATCGGAAACTACATCAGGAGACGCCAGAAAGAGGGAGCGTTTCGCGATGTCGATCCGAAGGTCGTCGTCAGATCCTTTATAGGCATGTTTGTGCACCACTCTTTGAACAATATTCTTTGGGACAAGGAGCAGAAGCTCCTGAAAATTTCGAACGAGAAAGCGGCAGAGAGTTTCGCGACGATTCTCCTCGATGGAATCCGGAAGAAGGACTAGCAACAATCACCCGTAAATTTAAGACCAACTGAAGGGCGCATCGACGCCGCGTTTATTGAAATGAAGAAACTGTTTCTGTTGACATTGCTTCTGGCCGCGATCTCCATCGGATGCGGTCGTTCTACGTCGTCCAACACCAACACCGCCGAGGTGCCAAAACCGCTTCAGGTGGAAACCATTTTGGCAAAGCAGGTCGAGATTCCGACCTATGTCGAGGCTACGGGTTCGCTTGCCAGCGATGCCGAATCAAACGTCGCACCGACGATCGGTGGAAAGATCGTGCGCGTCAACTTCGATGTTGGAAGCTATGTAAAGCAGGGCGAACCGCTGGTTGAACTCGATGCGGGCGATGCCCGGATACGACTCAACCAAGCGCTCGCTCAAACCGAACAACAGCGCAAAGCGGTAAAGCAGGCCGAGGCCGGAGTTGAACAAGCGATCGCCAACTTGCGCCAGACGCAAATTCGTCTAGGCGTTAAAGACGGGCAGTCGTTTGATATCGAAACGTTTTCACAGGTAATCAACGTCCGCGCGCAATTGGAGTTTGCGGAAAAGGAACTCCGCAGATACGAAAAGCTGCTCGCAACGGGCGATGTTTCGAAATCGGCATACGATCAAAAGAAGGCGGCGCGCGATGGCCTGACCGGGCAACTCGCGGAGGCGCGTTCGAATGCGGCCGTTGCAGTTAAGGCGATCACGACCGCGGAGAGGGCGGTCGAAGCCGCGCGCACTCAAGTCGCCAGCGCAAGGGCGGCCGTCGCAACTTCCGAAACGCAGATAGCACAAGCGCGCAAAGGCGTTTCCGACAACGTCGTTTACGCACCGATCAGCGGTTACGTATCGGAACGCAATGCCGATCCGGGCGAATACATCTCGCCAAACCAACCAAACGCGAAGCTTGCAACGATCGTGCGCACCGCGGTGTTGCGTTTGAAGATCGACATCCCGGAGCAAAACATCGGCAAGGTTGGAGTCGGCCAGGGCGTTTCCGCGCAAGTCTCGAGCTATCCCGATAGAAAATTCGCCGGCACGATCACGAGGATTCTTCCGGGCCTCAACCCGCAATCGCGAACGCTTACGGTCGAGGCCGAAATCGAAAACGTAAACGGCATTCTAAAACCCGGACAATTCGCAACCGTCCGGATTACGCAGTCAAAACCCGAACCGGCGATCCTCGTACCGGCCAAGGCAATAAAGGCCGACGGCGAACGCAACATCGCCTACATCATCAAGGACGGAATCGCCGAGGAACGCCAAGTTGTAACAGGACTCCTCGAAAACGACATGATCGAAATCAAACAAGGAATCGCCGAAAACGAACGAGTAGCCGTCACCGGAGTCGAGAGACTGAGCGACGGAGCGGTAGTCGGGAAATGAGTTTCGAGTTACGAGTTTTGCTCGGAAGAGTTCCAAGTTCCAGAAGTTCCAAGTTCCAGGTTCGGGGATTTGTGATTGAATGGTTTTCTTGGAAGAGGACATGCTGAGGAAAGAGGTTGAGTTATATGAATTGGTTGGGACGAACGATCGGGTCTTTCTCTCCGTGTTGTGGAGAATACAAGTCGGAATTCGTTTCAACGTTTTAGTTGGTTGAGCTTTGGTTGAAGGAGAACTTTGCTCTTTTTGTTCGATAAACAAAGGAGAACCGTATGCCTTCAATCAAGGGATTTGAGGATTTGAGATGTTGGAAACAGGGACGAGAGATCACAAAAGAGATCTATTTCGTTACTGGTGGTCCGGAATTTGAAAAGGATTTTGCGCTTAGGGGCCAGATGCGCAGATCGGCGATTTCGATTGTTTCGAATATCGCTGAGGGATTTGAAAGAGACGGCAACAAGGAATTCATGCAGTTTCTTTCGATCGCAAAAGGATCTGCAGGCGAATTAAGAGCACAGCTCTTCGTCGCTTTGGATCAGAACTATTTGCCGAGGAATGACTTTGAAAGAATTCGAGCGCTGCTAACTGAAAACAGCCGAACGATTTCCGGGTTGATTTCCTATCTGAAGCAAACAAACCTCAGAGGGCCGAAACGGAAATAGCCAAGTCAATTGGCCCTCGTATCAGAGGCGACTTGGAACTTGGAACTTCTGGAACTTGGAACAGCTTCCCTTGAAGAAGCTGAAAATACGACCTATGCAATGGCTAGCCGAAGTATGTGTTAAACGACCCGTTTTTGCGACGATGTTGATTTTGTCGTTGGTGGTCGTGGGCGGATTTTCCTTTTTCTCGCTTGGGGTCGATCTGTTTCCAAAGGTCGATTTCCCGACGATTACGATCACGACGATCAATCCCGGGGCTTCGCCTCAGGAGATTGAGACCGAGATCACCGAAAAGATCGAGGAATCGGTAAATACCATCAGCGGTATCGATGAGTTGCGCTCGACTTCGGTTGAGGGTGCATCGCGCGTATTCGTTCAGTTCGTGCTCGAAAAGGACGTCAACATCGCCGCGCAGGAAGTCGAAAACCGCGTCCAGCAGGCGATTCCGAATCTTCCCGATACCGCCGAACAACCGACGGTGCTCAAGCTCGATTCCGATGCCGCGCCCGTTTTGCGGATCGTAGTTTCCGCTCCAAGAAGCCTGCGCGAAGTAACCGAGATCGCCAAAAAGAAGGTTAAGGAAAGGATCGAATCGATTGACGGCGTCGGACAGGTTTCGCTGATCGGCGGACGCGAACGGCAGATCAACGTTTGGGTCGATCCCGATCGAATGCGCGCTTTCAACGTCACTCCGGTCGAAGTAACCGCAGCCTTGAGGATACAGAATCTCGAGTTGCCCGGCGGACGGCTTGATGAGGGATCTCGCGAGTTGAGCGTCCGAACACTCGGCAAAATCCGCAAACCAAAGGAGTTTGAAAACGTCGTAGTCGCAAACCGCAACGATTACGAGGTCAAAATCAAGGACATCGCGACCGTCGAGGATGGCGCCGAGGAACTCCGCTCGCAGGCGTTTCTAAACGGCGAACCGGCGGTGACGATGATCGTCGCAAAGCAATCGGGCGAAAACACCGTCGCGGTCGCGCATCTCTTAAAAGAACGCCTCGACGAGATCAGCGCGGAGCTTCCAAAAGATGTAAGGATCCAGATCATCGGCGACAACTCCGTGTTTATCGAGGCATCGCTTCATTCGATCGAGGAACACCTCGTGGTCGGCAGCATACTTGCGACTATCGTCATCTTCCTGTTTCTTTGGAACTGGCGTTCGACGCTGATCGCGGCGATCGCGATCCCGACCTCCATCGTTTCGACATTCGGTTTGATGTATGCGATGGGTTACACGCTCAACAACATCACGATGCTTTCGCTGACGCTGATGGTCGGAATCGTCGTCGATGACGCGATCGTGGTTTTGGAAAACATCTATCGCTTTATCGAAGAAAAGGGCATGTCGCCATATCGCGCCGCTATCGAGGGAACCCGCGAGATCGGTCTCGCGGTGCTTGCGACAACGCTTTCCCTTATGGCGGTGTTTGTTCCGATCGGTTTTATGGCCGGTATCGTCGGGCGCTTTATGTCTTCTTTTGGACTGACGTCTGCGTTTGCGGTTCTGATCTCGATGATCGTTTCGTTCTCGCTAACGCCGATGCTCGCGGCGCGGATCATCAAATGGAAACCTCAAGAATCGGCGGAAAACACTGAAGCGGTTGAGGCGGAATCTGAAGCCGAACCGGTCGTCGAAGAGCATGCCGAGGAAGTCGAAGCGCATCTCGCCGACCCCAACGCCGCCGTCGCCGAGCATACGAGCAAAGACCGCGGATTCTATCGTTACATCGATCATGCCTACGCGATGATGCTCGAATTCTCGATGGCACATCGTTGGGTGATCGTGCTTGCGTGCGTGGTCGTTGTCGTCAGCATCGTGCCGTTATTTATGTTCGTGGGAAAAAACTTCCTGCCTGTTGATGACCAATCGCAATTCGAAGTCTCGGTTAGAAACGACGAGGGCGCGTCGCTTCAAGCGACATCGCTTTTGATGGAGAGAATCGCGACCGTGATCCGAACCCAGCCCGGAGTAAAGGACACGCTCGTGACGGCCGGTGGCGGAAACGATGGTTCTGTAAACGCCGGTACGATCTATGTCCGTCTTTCGGATGTTTCCGAACGCAGCTTTTCGCAGGAACAGCTGATGGCGAAAACGCGCGAGTTTCTAAAAACAAGAGCCAAGGAATTACGGACTTCGGTGCAGCAGGTGCAGGCGTTCTCGGGCGGCGGATTTAGGAACGCAAACGTGCAGTTCTTTATCGGCGGACCCGATCTTGCGGAGCTCGAAAAATACTCAAAACAGCTCATCGATGTCGTCAAGAAAAATCCCGATGCGGTCGATGTAGATTCGACGCTGATCAGCGGAAAGCCCGAGGTTCAGCTCGCGATCGATAGGCAACGCGCCGCCGATCTCGGTGTTCGCGTCGGCGACATTTCGCAGGCCTTGAACATCCTCGTCGCCGGACAAGAGGCGACGACATTCAACGAGGGCACCGATCAATACGAGGTCCGCGTTAGGGCCAAGCAGACCTTCCGCAACAACGAGGAAAACCTGCGCCGGCTTGTCGTGCCTTCTTCAAAGCTCGGAAACATAACGCTCGATCAGGTTGTTACGACAAAGGAGGGAACCGGTCCCGCTTCGATCGACCGCATCAACCGCCAACGACAGGTGACGATTCTCGCGAACACTCGTCCCGGCGGTTCGGCGGCAAACATCACAAACGATCTCGACAAGGCCGTCGCATCGCTGAACCTGCCGAGCACGTATCAATCGGGATATGTCGGCCAATCAAAGGAGATGGGCAAGGCGGCGTTTTACTTCCTGCTCGCAATCTCGCTGTCGTTCGTTTTCATGTACATCGTGCTCGCGGCGCAGTTCGAATCGTTTATACACCCCGTGACGATTCTTTTGACGCTTCCGATCGCCGTACCTTTCGGCATTCTTTCGGTGCTCGCGATGGGGCAAACGCTAAACATCTTCTCGGGTCTCGGATTCTTGCTGCTCTTCGGCGTCGTCAAGAAAAACGCGATTCTCGTGATCGACCATATCCAGAACTTGCGTGACAAGGGGTATTCGCGGCATGACGCGATCATGATCGGAAACCGCGACCGTCTTCGTCCGATTTTGATGACGACTATCGCGCTTATCGCCGGCATGCTCCCGCTCGTTATCGCACGCGGGGCGGGTGCCGGTACGAACCGTTCAGTCGGGGTTTTGATTGTCGGCGGTCAGGCGCTGTGTCTATTGCTGACGCTGCTCGCCGTGCCGGTCTTTTATTCGATCTTTGACGACATATCGAGTCTCAGTATTTTCAAAGGTCTTACGAAAGGTATGCAGGTTGTGCGTCGAAAGACGACGGAAACGGCTTCGACGATTTTAAGCGCGCTTGGAAAATAGCACCGTTTTTTGATTGGGAGTTTAGATATGCCCGACAAGAAAATCCTTCTTATCCTTGGCCACCCCGACGGCGACTCGTTTTGCGGGGCACTGGCGGATGCCTATCAAAGCGCGGCGAATGACGCGGGGCACGAGTTAAGGCGAATTGATCTTGGTAAGTTGAACTTCGATCCGATTCTTTATAAGGGCTACAAGGAGATTCAGGAACTCGAACCGGATCTTGTAAAAGCCCAGGAAGACATTATTTGGTCGGATCATCTCGTGTTTGTTTACCCAACTTGGTGGGCGACGATCCCCGCGCTTTTGAAGGGTTTTATCGACCGCGTCTTCTTGCCCGGGTTTGCATTCAAGTATCACGAAAACGATCCATGGTGGGACAAGCTGCTTGCGGGGCGTAGCGCGAGATTGATCACGACGATGGACGCGCCGTTGATCTATTTCCGTCTCGCCTATTTCTCGCCGGGCACGAATGCGATGAAGCGCGCGACGCTCAAGTTTTCGGGCATCAAGCCGGTGGGCGTTACTGCGTTCGGACAAGTTAAGGATTCCGACGAATCGAAGCGCGCGAAGTGGATCGGGAAGATCGCGGATCTTGGAAGGAGGGGCGTGTGAATTTTGAAATCGATTTCAGCTCGAAGATCGCACTCTCGTTTTCGGGTTTGTTTCTGCTTTGCGGAATGCTGACGGGCGTTTGGAAATGGCGAAAGATCATGGCTTCGGAAAAACATGTCGCGCCGGTTTATGTCGATATCGCACACCGAACCTCGTTTTTTTATAGCTTCGCCTGCTTGGTTATCGCGGCGCTCGTCGGGTTTACGCCGTATGGTGAGACGCTTCGGACGGTTTTTGTTGCCGTCCCGATTTTATTTTTTGCATTGTCGGTCGCGGGATATATCCGCGAGGGTGCGAGAGATCGCACCGACAATATGTTTTCCGAGAAAACCTTCGTCACAAACGGCTTCATGTATCTGTTGACGGCGGGAGAGGTTGCCGGTTTTGGCGCGATATTCGCGGGTTTTCTCTATTCGGCCTGGTGGTAAGTCGGGTCAATATGATTATGAACAAGCATTCATACAAATTGTTTTTCCCTGTGGTTTTGGTCTCGCTTTTTCTCTTCTCCGGGGTTTTCGCACAGGACACGCCGCCAAAGGTGGATGACACGCAAAACGTCAAACCGGAAGAGGTTAAGGGCGTGCCGAATATTGCCGAGGGCTACCGCAATGATTCGCGGGAACTTCCCGATATCGGTCGCGTCGGCGTTGACATGCTCGATCAGAAACCGATGAGCATGCGCGAAGCGATTCTAAAGGGTCTTGAGAGCAACATCGATATCGAGGTAACAAAAACCGATGTCAAACTTGCCGAATTCGATCTCGAGGCGGCCGAGGGTTCGTTTGAGCCGAGCATCAACGGGCAAACATTTTACGATCGTTCGACAACGCCAAACATAAGCATTTTCAGTTCCAACAAATCGACGACCAACGGCACGCTCGGCGGTTCGCTCCGATATCAGGGCTATCTGCGCGATTACGGTTCGTTTTACTACAGCGAGATTTCAAACCAGAGAATCGGCACAAACAACACGATCTCGATTCTCTCGCCGCAATACAACACTTCCCTTTCGTTTGGGTTTACGCAACCGCTTCTCCGCGGTCGCCGGTTTGACGAAAGACGACGCGTGATCGAAATTGCGAAAAAGAACCTCTCAATGAGCGATGTGCAGTTTAGGCAAAAGGCGATCGAAGTTACGGCCGGAATCCAAAGGGCGTATTGGGATCTCGCGTTTGCGCTCAAGAATCTTCAGGTGCAAAGAGACGGCGTAAAGGACGCGAAGGAACAGCTCGAACACAATCGGCGTCTTGTTGAGGAAGGGATCCTCGCGCCGATCGACGTCGTTGCCGCGGAAACACAAGTGGCGAATCTGGAGCTATCGGTTTACTCGGCGCTTGAGAATGTAAACCGCGCCGAGAACTCGCTCAAGGGTTTGCTTTCGGGAAACAAAAACGAGGTTTTATGGAGCGAGGCTCTGCTTCCGACCGAGGCCGTCGATCTAAAAGTTCCGCCGACATCGCTCGATGACGCCCTGACAGATGCTTTCCAAAACCGGCCCGAACTCGAATCGCTTTCAAACGCAAAGGAAATCAACGAGATAAATCAGCGGTTTTACAAGGAGCAAGACAAGCCGCAGGTAGATTTTACGGCGAGTTATTCGACAAGCGGAGTTTCGGGAAGCTTCAACAGCGGTTTCCGCACGCCATTTCAGCCGACCGTTTGCCAAACCGATCCGAACAGCGCCGAATGCGCCGCCGCGATCGAGGCTTTGAACGCGTCGATTCGTTCGAACGCCGAAACGTTTACCGGCGGATATCAGTCGAATCTAAGCGACATGATTCTAAACCGCTACCCGACATTCCGAGTCGGAGTAACATTCACGCTCCCGGTTGCGGGCGGAAAAACATCGGCCGCCAATCTGGGCAAATCACTGGTTGAAGGCGAAAAGCTCGACATCCAAAGAAAGCGCCTCGAACAACTGATCCAAATCGACGTCCGAAACGCGCTCCAATCGATGCGCACCGCCGAAGCCCGTCTGCGCTCGGCCGCCATCGCAAGGGAAAACAGCGAAAAGCAATACGAATCCGAAAAGCGAAAACTGGACGAAGGCCTCTCCGACATCTACAAAGTGCTCGAACGCCAAACGGCCCTTATGAACGCGCGCTCCCAAGAGATCCAGGCCCAAATCGAACTAAACAAATCGATAGCCGAACTCCAACGAGCCACAGGAAACAGCCTCAAGGCAAACGAGGTAACTTTGAAGTAGTTTCGAGTTTTGAGTTTTGAGTTTCGAGTTCTTTGGGTCGGGGAGAATTTTGTTCAAAGCGAAGCGCGACACGACCGCAGGCGTCCCCGCCTGCAATGAGCGCCACGCGCGAACAACCCCTATAACACCACCCAAGCCCAAGTAACCGATTCAACACCACCCAAAGAACCCGAAACTCAAAACTCGTAACTCGTAACTACTTAAGTCTTCCTCGGTCTGCCCCCCTTCGCACCGTTCAATCTCGCCGACCGCTTTTTCGCCTCAGACGTCACGCTTCCACCTTTCTTCCCCAATTCCTTCATCCACATTCGGCTGCCAAACACTCCGTGCATCAATCCGGCAATCGATAGATCCACGTCAAGCTTTTCCCAACAAATCCCGGTTCCCTTCGGGCTAGTAGAGACATCTTTCAAGTCGCGCAAATCGACTCCCCTCAAATCTTCCACCAACTCCGGAGGAAATCCAAAGATGCAACCATTGCTAAGATCCGAGATCACTAGCCCGCTGCGCTTGTCATATCGAACACGAACAGCAACCGGCTCTTCGACCCGCACACCAACACCACGCGCCTCTGACAACTGCCTTTCAAACTCTGCGTCATCAATCACAAATTTACTGGTGTCATTCCTCTTCGCCATGTATCTTCTTCCACGCGACAATCAATTCATCCTGTCGTTCGCATCAGATATCAAGGGCCCTGCGCAAATCACTACGACCCATTACATATGCCACTCCAATCAAGAATTGCTGGCTCAAAGTTCAAACCAAAGAAAAGTCACGAATACTCTTCATATCCGAGGAAACGACGACATGGAACCTGGAACCTGGAACCTGGAACATTCGGCCTCAAAGTTCCTTATGCCTGCAACCGCCTAAAAGCTTCCATAGTCTTGCCCTGATAAGCTCGGCCAAAGAGGAAGCCGAGGAAGGGAAATATAACCGAACCGCTTGGGTTTGTCAAAATGTTTCGTCCTCAACTGAAGTACGTTTGTATTTGCCTTCAGTTCGCTCGTGTCACCTGAGGATATTGGATACGAAAGACTTCAAACAGAATCATCTATCTGGACCAAAGTATCCAAAAACTCAACGCTCGGAATTTCTGCACCCAACGAAGTACCAGAAGATAATCTGATCCATAGATTTTTGCGATCCAGGCATGTATTCCATACCGTTTGAAAGGAAATCTTCAACGGTGTGTAACTTATTCAAGCAAAGTTAGCATCGAGCAACAAAATTGTTTGATAGGAATTCAATCCTGACATGAACTTCGGGGGTGACTATTGTCTTGGACATCGGTAGCTTAGAGTTAAGATAAACGTTGCTAAAGAAGCCTTTTCAGTCTTCTGATGCTTACCTAGATACCAGGCAACACTCGCCTGAGAACGTTTTCTTGAATTTATCGTTGTCAGTGTTTTTTCGGCTGATATTTTGTGTTATAGTTGCAACATGAAACTCATCCGTGACACGTTTTCCTCTTTTTTGAGCTCTGGTACTGTACCTAGAGTAGAACCGCAGAAGGTTAAGGGGGTCCTTACAAAAGAATTGCAGAAGAGGTTGGAAACCGGATTCTCGAGACAGGATGTTCGAAACGAAGGCCATTTTCAAGTCTTAGATTTCTTTAGTGGCGCGGGAGGAATGACCTCTGGATTCGCGATGCTTGGAAATGTAGTACCAGGTTCCATGAAACTACTTGGTGCTGTTGACATTAATGAGGACGCAACTCATTCATACGCTAGAAATTACGGTGCCCATGCCGTTGTTCGAGATGTTCGTGAACTTGCAGTTGCAGGTGAATTGGAGAATTTTTTGATTGAAGTCGAATACGATGAGACGAAACCCCTCATTGTAATTGGATGTAGCCCGTGTCAGGGATTTACATCGCACCGAAAGAAATCATGGGATCAGCGCGACCCGAGAAATGACTTGGTTTCAGTCTTCGTAAGTGCGGCCATTAGTTTGAAACCGGAATGCATCGTAATGGAGAACGTCCCAGAAATGTACTCCATCAAGTACGAAAGCTATTACCAAAATGCTAGACGGCTTCTTGAGGAAGCTGGCTATATCGTCCATCAAAAGATTTACAATACCGCTGCTTTCGGAGTACCTCAAGAGCGCTTTCGTCTTCTTAGCATTGCTATGAAGAAAGATTTCTTGCTACCACATGAGCTTTTATCGAAAGAGAGATTCGTAACAGTTCACGAAGCAATTGGCGATCTTCCGAAGGTAGTTGCCGGTGAGCGACTCATTTCTGATGCTTACCATATTTCTGCAAGGCACAAACCGGATACGATCAAAGTGATCAAATCGGTTCCTAAAGACGGCGGTAATCGCCCAAAAGGCATCGGTCCGAAATGTTTGGACAAAGTCAAGGGTTTTAGTGATGTGTATGGCCGATTAGCTTGGATGAAGCCGTCAATAACGATAACTCAATACGCAAGAAACCCAGCTAGTGGTCGGTTCGTTCATCCGGAACAAGATAGAGGTTTAACGATTCGCGAAGCCGCAAGATTGCAGAGTTTCCCAGATGATTTTTTGTTTTATGGTCGTTTCGATTCAGTGTTTAAACAAATTGGGGAGGCCGTTCCACCAAACTTTTCTTGCGCGGTCGCGGCCAGTGTCTTTTTTGAACTGATATCAAATCCACCCGGCTCTGAGGAAAAGTCGATTCAACAACATTACACCCTGGAGCCTGTAAGTAATTCGTACGCATCTATGGTGTCAAGCGTCAAGAGTTTGAAGTTATGAAATTCAAGTGCATTGATGCATTTTGCGGTGCGGGTGGATTGTCTATTGGCCTAGTGAAAGCAGGAATAGATGTGATCTTCGGTTTCGACAATGATCCATTGTCAATTCAAACTTACAATTTAAACAAGAAGCATCTTCCTCATTTTGCAGAGCTACATGACGTTACAAAGATTGATCCTATTGACATCTTGAAACGACTCAATCTAAACATTGGTGACCTTTTTTTATTGGCTGGTGGGCCACCGTGCCAGGGTTTCTCAATTCAACGTATCGGAAGCGATCAAGATCAAAGAAACTCGTTGGTCCTATCACATGCTCGTCTAATCAAAGTAATGAAACCCAAGTTCTTCTTGATGGAGAATGTGCCTGGACTTTTGGGTAAGCGTGGTGGATCAACTTTAGAGCTGTTCCTGCAGCAGATGGATTCTTGTGGTTATGAATCACATACCCAACTCCTTAACGCAATGGACTTCGGAGTTCCTCAGCGACGAAAACGAATTTTCGTGGTCGGTGTCCGTCAAGACTGCTATCATAGTCCCTTCAAGTTCCTTCTAGCTCATAAAAGCTACTCAAACACTCATACAACTGTTAGGGAAGCAATCGGGGATTTGCCTTCGCCACCATTAGATGGTTCAGAGCACCCGGAATTTCCACATCATAGGGCTGATCGATTGAGTGAAACAAACCTAACCCGTATTAGAGCTTTGAAACCCGGACAAGGCATGGAACATTTGCCGATGGACTTGCGTGCAGATTGTCATAAAATTGGACCAAAACAGATTGGGCACCGAAACGTCTATGGGAGAATGGCTTGGGATAATGTTGCACCAACAATTACCGCTCGGTTCGATAGTTTTACAAGGGGCCAATTTGGGCATCCTGATCAAGATCGGAGCATTTCTTTGCGAGAGGGAGCTTTACTTCAAACATTTCCTCTCGACTTTGATTTCGTTGGCACAAAGGTTGAGATTGCACGCCAAGTTGGAAATGCAGTACCTCCGAAACTAGCTGAGGCGCTAGGACACATGATATTGGATTACCACCGACAAACACTATGACATTCCGTCGAATCTCAGAAGAATACCTTCACGAACTCTATGAGTTTCACAAGAAAGCACAGTCCGTCGGCGAAATGACGGCCGAGCTCTCGTACCGGCCGATCCTCCATCAATTTTTCCTAAAGGTATGTGCTAACTTCGGGGAACATATTGAAACAGTTTTTGAACCTCGACAGCAATTCAATTCGGGGAGGCCGGACTGGCGCTTTTATCATCGAGATACTCTTGGCTTGTTCGGATATGTAGAAGCAAAAGGAATTTCCGACAATCGCGAAATCTCCGTAAGTGCGAACAGGACACAGATGGCGAAGTACTTAAGCCTTGGCTATCCCGTAATACTTACTGACAGCGTTGAGTTCGCGTTCTTTGACCCATCGGACCAATCAGCCGAAATTTTCTCACTAATCGACAAATCTCGTTCAGGTCCGTTTTATAATAGAATTTCAAACCACATCGACCAATTGGAATTGGCGTTCACCACATTTTTCCGCGATATCAGCGCTCGAATCGTTTCTGAGCAACAGTTGGTCGCTGATTGCGCAACCCGTGCCCGATATTTGACTGATGAGGTTGAACTCTTAGCCGATTTACCCTTGGGTTCTGGCTTGAATGATCGCGAGAATGGTGCGATAAAAGCACTCCATCAGCTTCGTAAGCTTATCAATGAGCATCATGATCCTACTTTGAGAGATAAAGAGACTTTTGCACGATTTGTTGCGCAAACACTTATTTTTGGACTCGTTTACGCCCATCGAGTATTAGGCGTTGAGTTTATGAGGCCCTCCGAACGGTACAAACACCTGAAGGCGTTTTGGCTTCAAACAGCACCTGATGGCTTTCCCACTACCCTCCGACCTTTTCGAGCGCTTACTCAAATTCTCCAGGACGAGATTGATTCAGTCGGTGGACTGGGTATTTGGTATGAGAACTGCTGTTTATTGCTTGCGCATGTGCAGCTAATAGAGGATCAAGTCGAAGAACCCGACTATCATGAGTTATTCGAGAGATTTCTCGAGGCATTCGACCCTGGAACACGATTTGACTACGGTGCATTCTATACACCTAGAAGCTTAGCTGGGTATACAGTTGCGCTGGTGGAGGAAATCAATGGAAGAGTATTCGATGGAAATATATATGCTGAAGGGAACCGTCTTATCGATCCTTGTTGCGGTACCGGTTCTTTCCTGGACCGGCTACTTCATGCATCAGTTAGGAGCGGCGGCGGCGCTTCGTTGATTGGATTTGAGATTCTCCCAGCACCTTATGCGTTAGCCAATTACCGCATGGCTAGAATTGCCTCCAAATACGATCGCGTGAATATAGTTCTGACGAACACGCTCAGTGATTCGATAGAGGACAATCCACCTTTGGGTTATCAGACCAATCTTTTTGTGGATGAACAACAGGCCGCCAGAGATCTCGCCAAGCCACCGTTTGTCCTTATTATTGGCAATCCTCCTTCGTCTGATTCTCATAGCTCGCGAAGTGCGGGACCCGGATTCTCGATTATCCAAGAACTGTTGAACGATTTCCGCCCCCCTGCAGTACAGAGAACATCACGGCAAAATGTCCAAAAGCAATTGCAAAATGATTTTACGAAATTCTTGCGTTGGTCGGGAAACAAGGGGCTCTCTTCGGACAAGAGCATTATAGCTCTAATTGTTCCTTCTAGTTTTTCGGAGCATTATTCGTATAAATTCGCGCGAAAATGGTTTGTTGATAATTACAACGACTTTTGGGTTCTAGAAATCGATAAAGACGCCCGCACAGGGGTTCGAGCGTCAAATCTATTTCGGACTCTTCAAGGACGTTTGCTTTTTGTAGCAGTTCGGAATGCACAAGAAGTTTTAGCATGTGAAAATCGGTGCTTCCAATATCTTGCCATTGATGATTTTAACCTAGATGAAAAGTCAGCATTCTTTGAAGCCGCTACTGACGCTGGCGAAGCAATGTTGGAACAGTTTGACACTGTTGAACTTGACGTTGAGAATCCAATATTCCGTCCACTTAAAAGCTTCGATGGTGATTTTTATAGTACCCTCTGGCCCTTATTCAAAACAGATGGAGAACAAAATCACATTTTTGAGCGTCATTGTTCCGGCATAAAACTTGCGCCATCCAGTTTTTTCATTCATGCGGACTCACCAATTTTGCAACGTAGAACTTGCGACATCGCCGACTCAAATAAATCAGCAGACCAAATTGTTGCGCAATGGTTCAGTAAACAAAGGAAAACACCTAGTTTGGCCAAATTTTCTTCACAGGTACGAGAAGCATTTGCCCGGTTAGTTCGTGATGGCATCGAGGACGCTGTTGGATTGTATTCTTATCGTCCATTTTTGAATCTCCCCGCCGTTATTTCAGGAGATGTTTTAAGTGTTCTTTCGAAAGCTAAAGGTGGCGGTACTCGTTATCGGCCCGAAATACTAGCTGCGTACAGTGATCAACGTACGAAAGGTATTGCCCTAGCTCCTGCCCCGAAAGACCTAGGAGGATCTTTAAGGCGATTTGCTTCATTCTGCTGGTATTTACCTGACAATGACCTTTCGAAGAGGGGAAACGCACGCGTCTTATGTAATTATTTCCCTGAATACAAAAGTAATAAAAAAGATTGGGATAGGTCGCCTCAAGTGAATATCACTAGTGAGTTTATGTCGGAGATCGGTACTAATTCTCCTGAACAAGCGCTTTTCTATGTTTACGGAGTACTTTGTTCCAATGTATATCTGGACGTCTTCGAACCTGCACTATTTTCTACGGCAGGATCTGAACCGCCGCGCATTCCTGTGCCATTGAGCGCAAAGGTATTCCATCAAATATCTCAACTTGGCGAGGAATTGGCGTGTCTTGAGCAACATGTGTCTGACGAAGATCTATCGATTGAACCTATTTATCGATCTTTCGTCGACGATTTGTCCCAAGGATTTAAGCTTCATAAGTTTCGCATTGATTCGTCATCGGAGGCGATAACACTTATAGGATGTAACAGTGACCTAACGATCAGTCCAATCCCGAGAGAGATTCTTGATTTCGAGATAGGCGGTTATCAGGTCCTTCAGCAATGGCTAAAAATACACCAACTTCCGTATACACGAACAGATTTTACCAAGGTGCATATGAAACGTTTGCTGCACATACTCTATTCGATTAAAAGTCAAATAGAGATCGTTAATCAGCTTGATAAGTTTGTGAAACCGCTGGTCTTGCCACTTAAGTAAATTCTGAATTGCGGATCTCTTTTGGGCTAAGGCTACAAATTGCAACATGTTTTGCGGAAGTGCGGTTCTAAAGTGACCCTGTGGGGGTTACCCAATACTTTCAGAAGGTTAAATACTCTGAAAATGGAGACCCCGTTGTTGGGATTCTGAAGGAAATGGGTCAACGCGGCCTTCTGCTCGAGATCTTCGAAGTCCTTTGTACATTTGTCTGAAATCGACTTTAAGTGTGAATAATCCAAGGACATCGATAACAATTTTTAGCCGAATATCGAATAGAAGATTCAACAAACGACTTCAAGCAATGATCTCTCCAATTTTTCGAGGGAATCTTCGCAGGTCTTTCCTTTGATCTTGCATTCAAAGATTTCAAGAACGTGCCAATGTTCAGATTTCAGCTCAAGTTTGTTTTTCCGATCGAGAAAGCGATTTCTTTCGATCTTGGCTTTCCACCATTCTGTTCGCGTCTTTGGTAACCGGAAATACTTGCACCCTTTGTGCCCGTGCCAAAAGCAGCCGTGGACGAAGATGACTGTTTTGTATTTTGGCAGGACGATGTCGGGTTTGCCTGGTAGATTCTTTACATGGATTCTATAACGAAAGCCTTTTGAGAACAAAAATTTGCGGACGATGAGCTCGGGTTTTGTGTCCTTTGAGCGGATGCGGCTCATTACGTAGCTTCGTTTCTCTTTGTCGAAAACGTCTGTCATGTCGTTTCGGCTTCGCTTTACCGGCGATTCGTGCGCCATCTGTTTTTTTTCGTTGTATCGATAGTATCACTTCGGCCAAATGACCGGATCGTTTTAGAAGGGCCAGGATCCCAAAACTTTCACGTTCGATTTTTTCAGTCTTCTTTTCCTTGATCTCCACTTTCGGTGTTCGGACCTGCTTCTGATTTCCGATTCGATAGCAGCAGTTCCGACTAGAAAGTACTTTAAAAAATTAACTCATTTGCTTCTAGCGCCTGATTTCATTGACAACAGAAATCAAGCGCTGTTTCCTTCATCACATATTCCCTCTGCCGTCTCGATGGCAGAGTAAGGGGACGGAGAAGTAAAATCTTCACCGTCCCCTGTGTTTTTTGTCTTTTGATATATTGGCTTTCGGTTTCGGAAATGCTTTTTAGCCTCTTTCTGAAACGGTTTCAACGAATGTTGAATTTGGTCGCTCGTTTGGACGCATCGGAACGAGCGCTCTCAAACCTCAAACTCCATCCCGTCCTCCGCGAAATGCATTTCGTTTGAAGTGTCGAGTTGCTTGATCAGGCCTGGTTTGTCGATGTCGTCCCATTCGGGGTAGAGGTGTGTGAAGACTGTTTTTTTGGCCTTGGATTTTCGGGCGATGTGGAGGGCTTCGCCGAATTCGAGGTGGGATTCTACGGGTTTTTTTTGGTAGAAGGAGCTTTCGATGAGGAGGAGTTCGGCCTGGTGGGCGAAGGCTGTTAGTTCTTCGGAAGGGCCGGTGTCTGAGGTGTACACGAGGCGTCGGTCGTTGCCGAGATTTATGCTGATCGCTCGGCTTTCGGCGGTGTGCGGGGTTTGGAGCGTATTTGCTTTGATTCCGGGGAGTATCTCGAATTCCTTTAGCGGTTTGGTTTCGAGAATGTGGAGCGGGAACGGTTGGTTTCTGAGCCGATAGCCGGCGGAGGCGTCGATCGCGTCGAACCACGCGCCGAGTCCTTCGGGGCCGAAGATCTTTAGCGGTTTGTTTCTGCCTGCTGTCTCATCGGCGTATTTTGTACCGAACAGAAACGGCCCCAACCCTCCGGCATGATCGAGATGAAAATGCGAGATCCAAATCGCGTCGAGCCCAGGCCAGTCGAGCGCTTCTTCCGCCATACGGCTGGCGGCCGTCGGGCCGCAGTCGAGCAGTATCGAACCCGCCGATGTATCGAGCCAAAAGGCCGGAGCGGTGCGGGTTTTGTGTGGGACGGAGGTGCCGGAGCCGAGGGTCAAAAGGCGCATTTGTTAAGAGTTCCAGGTTCGCTCGGAACCGTTCCAAGTTCGCTCGGAACCGTTCCAAGTTCCAAAAGTTCCAAGTTCCAGGTTCGGTTTGTGGAGTCGTCTGGTGTATTTCTTGGGTGTCGCTTATTCGTAGTTTCGTTTCTATTTGAAGGATACGGCACTGGTAAACTGAATTTCAAGAGGGTTTGGTTCGGAATCGCGGGTGGATTTTGTGGATTTGTTTTTTGTATCCTTCGCTTGGTAACGATGCGATTGCGCAGGTTTGTCCGCGCCGATACCCGGCGCGAACTTTGTGTTTGACTATTCCGTGGGTTCCGCGCAATGCCGCTCCACCCATGGCTATTGATCTACGTGACGCTATGCGTCCAAATAGGAAATTCCGGATTTTGGAACAGAATCGTCTTTTTAAAGTGGACTCAACTTCTTATTCTTGGAACTTCTAGAACTTTAAACTCTTCCGGCTCTTGGAACTTCTGGAACTTGGAACTTGGAACTCTTCCGGTCCTTGGAACTTGGAACACTCTATTTACCACTATGCTCAATAACCCCTCCGTTGATATTCTCGCCATCTTCGCGCATCCGGATGATATGGAACTGATGGTTGGCGGAACCTTGCTCAAGATGCGCGGGCTTGGTTATCGTACTGCGGCGCTTGATGTTACTCGGGGCGAGATGGGAACTCGGGGTACGATCGAGATACGCGCCGCGGAAGCGCTTGAAGCCGCGAAAATACTCGAACTCGATTCGCGCGAGAACCTCGGGCTCCCCGATGGACATGTTTTTAATGACGATCCTTCGAGACAAAAGCTCGTGCGTGTTTTGCGGCGTTTGAAACCCCGGCTACTTTTGACCCATCAAATCGGAGATCCGCATCCCGATCACGATCACATCGCAAGCCTTGTACGCGAATCGGCCCGGCTGGCTTCGATGCGCAACTACGATCCCGAAACCGGAGATGAAACGATCCCCGTACCCGCAATAGCCCACAACGTCTTTTCACGACACGTGGTCCCCAGTTTTATCGTCGATATATCGGGGCATCTCGAACAAAAGATGCAGGCGATCCGCGCCCACAAATCGCAGTTTCACGACCCCGATTCGGAAGAACCCGAAACACGACTTACAAGACCCGACTTCCTAACCGAACTCGAAAACCGCTCAAAATACTTCGGTTCCCTGATCGGAGTCCAAGCCGGCGAACCCTTCCATGTAAGAGAAGCGCTAAACGTAAGCGATCCGTTTGAGCTTTTGGCGGGGAGGGTTAGTCTCTATTCTTGAAGCAGTTTCGAGTTTCGAGTTTTGAGTTCGCTCGGAACCGTTCCAAGTTCCAAAAGTTCCAGGTTCCAGGTTCGGTTGGTGGAGTAGTCTTGTGTACTTCTTGCGTATCTGTCTATCGTAGTTAGCTTTCTATTGAAAGGATACGGCACTGGTTAATTGAATTTCAAGAGGGTTTGGTTCGGAATCGCAGGTGGATTTTGTGGATTTGCTTTTTGTATGCTTCGCTTTGTAACGATGCGATTGCGCAGGTTTCTCCGCGCTGGTACCCGGTGCGAACGTTGTGTTTGTCTATACCGTGGATTCCGCACAAAGCCGCTCCATCCATGATCTACGTGACGCTCCGCGTCCGAATAGGAAGTTTCGGATTTTGGAATAAAACCGACATTTTAGAGTGGTCTAATCTCTTGGAACTTGGAACTCTTGGAACCTGGAACTCTTCCTGTTCACACCTGCACCAACACGTAAACCCAATATCCGTTTGGGTTTTTTGCTACCAACGGGCGTTGGCTGTCTTTTTCGTTGATGATTTCGCAGCGATAGCGGCCGATTGCGATTTGTCTTTCTACGAATTCGATAAGTCGATCTTCGACCATCTGCATCTGGGTAAACGAACGCGCGTGGTAGATAACGATCATCCGGTCCCACTTATGCCCCGGAGCCCATTTCATCTGATGCTGCCGAAATCTTTCTTCCGGCTTCTGCTGTGTCAAACCGATATAGATATAAGAATTCCGCGCGGCATACTGCCCGATCGCCCGGCGCAACGCCGTCTCGGCTCTGATAAAACTATCGTCGGTGTACCAGTATTCTACGGACATTTTCGAGTTTCGAGTTTCGAGTTCGCTCGGAACCGTTCCAAGTTCGCTCGGAACCGTTCCAAGTTCCAAAAGTTCCAAGTTCCAGGTTCGGGGATTCCGAGTTGAGCGGTTGATTTGGAAAACGAAAGCTCGCAAAAAGATCGCTTCCGGAAAACTTGGAACTTCTGGAACTTGGAACTTGGAACTCTTCCGCCACGGGTCAATTCGTTAAAGGACCCTCCCATTAAATATCGTATAAAACGGCCTCGTGTTGAGTATTTCCTTGTGCGGGATCGTAAAAAGATCCTTGTTGTGGACGATTAAGTCGGCGAGCATTCCGGGTTTGATCGTTCCCTTTTCGTTCTCGGCAAACTCGGCGTACGCCGATTCGGCGGTGTATGAACGGATGGCTTCGGCCATCGAGAGTTTTTGTTCGGGAAGCCAGCCGCCTGCCGGGCCGCCTTCTTCGGCCTCCCGCGTTACGGCGGCGTAGAGCGTCAAATATGTGTTGAGAGATTCGACCGGCGCGTCGGTGCCGAATGCTAAATGTACTTTGTATGCTTCGAAGGTCTTCCACGAATAGGCGCCCAAGACCCTGTAGTCGCCAAGCCGATCCGGCGCCCAACGCTTGTCCGTTATGGCATGAGTCGGCTGCATCGATGCGATCACATCCAAATCGGCAAAGCGTTTGAAATCTTGTGGATGAACAACCTGGGCGTGTTCCATGCGATGCCTTCGAATCCTCATCGCACCGTTTTCCTTGCGCGCGAGTTCAAAACCATCGAGCGCCGTCCGATTCGCCTGATCGCCGATGGCGTGGAGCCCGATCTGAAAGCCCGCCTTGTCGCGCTCGACGATCATCTTGATCATCTGTTCGGCGGGCATTCTCGGTATCCCTTTGTTTTGCGGGTCGTCCGCAAATGGCTCGATCATCGCGGCGGTGCGGCTTCCGAGCGTGCCATCCATATAACCTTTCAAAATCCCGAGCTTTAGACGAGACTTGTCGATATTCATCGAGGCGAAATCGCTTCTTTGTTTCTCAAGCGTGGCGACGGGCGACTCGAAATCCTGCCAAACCGCAACGCGAACCGATAGCTCGCCCTCGTCGAGCAATTTTTTGTAAAGCGGAATCGACTCAAAATCCGTCCCGCCCTGGACCGATGTCAGCCCATAGCTTTTCGCTTCCTTAACGGCAAGCCTCATCCCGTTTAGCAATTCTTCGGGAGTCGTATCCGGCACGACCCGTCCAACGAGCCCCTGCGAGGTTTCCTTTAAGACACCCGCCGGTTCACCGTCATCTTTTCTAACGATCTCGCCGCCTTCGGGATCTTTTGTGGATTTATCGATCTTGGCGAGTTTGAATGCGAGCGAGTTTGCCCAGGAGAGATGCCCATCGACGCGCTGTACGAAAACGGGGTTGTCGGGCGATATGCTGTCGAGATCCTCCTTGGTGGGAAGCCGGTTGTTCCAAAGCGTGTGATCCCAGCCGCGCCCAAGAACCCACGCGCCTTTTGGCAACTCCTTGATCTTCGCCGCGATTCGGGACTTTGCCTCTTCGACCGACTTCGAGCCGTTCAAATCGACCCTCAGGAGCGCGAGACCGACACCAAGAAAATGAATGTGCGAATCGTTGAAACCCGGAGTTACGAGTTTGCCCTTGAGATCGATTTCCTTTGCGCCGCTGTATTTCGAACGCAGCTCGGAATCACTGCCGACGGCCGTGATGCGGTTTCCATCGATCGCGACCGCCTGCGCAAATCCATGCCTGTCATCGGCGGTAAACACCTTGCCGTTATATAGAAGGAGACTAACCTTTGCTTTCTTTGCCGAGATGGCAAAACCGGGAACGGAAAGCGACAAAACGAAGAACAGCGCGAAGAGTCTTTTTAGCATATGGAATCTTAGCCTTTGAGTTGTATTTCCCGCAAAGCCGGTGATGCCCATTTCTATTTTGGAATGCGTGATAGGGTGACTGACGGCTTGCAGTTGCATGCGCGATAGCGCGACTGGCGCGCAGGCGTCTCGCCTGCATGAGCGCGATAGCGCGAATAAGGCGATCGCGATAGATGTCTGTTATGGGGATCTTGCGATTTGGGATACGGGGAGAGCGGGAGTTGGATTGATTTATTCAGCGGTGTTTCTCGCCAGGGGTTGACTCGCGCCGTCGCGCGAGTCGCAGGCGGGACGCATGCGCTCCAGTCGGGTGCTCGTTGCAGGCGGGACGCCTGTGGTCCAGTCGTGGGGCGATTTAACCCACGTTCTTTACTACCTGTGTCAACTTGACATTCGTTGCGGAAGAGTCCACAAATAGATTCATATCCAGCTACGGCGTGGAATTTGTTGACGGTTTAGCTTCTGCAGTAAATGAAAATAGAACTCGATAGTCCCCAATCACTCTCTCTGGAACGAAAGATCAAGATGCACGAGGCGCGCGAGGCGATCATCGATCGTTTGGCGCGTGATCTTCCTACAAACATCGAGCTCGAAAGATTTTTGCGTGTCGTCGTTTCCGAAATCGGACGGATGATGCAGGCCGATCGTTGCGATCTGATCCAGCTTACAGGCGATAACGAACTCCGCATCAGCCATGAATGGAAGGCGAATGACAAAATCCCCTCCAGCGAGGGCACCGAAATACCGATCAACGCCGAACGCCTCGTACAGCATTTCGATCTCTCAAAGCCGATCGTCGTCAACGACACCTCCAAGGCCAAAGACTCAAAAGTTCGAATGCTCGCCAAAGCTCTTGAAACGCGCTCGCTCGTCGTACTCCCAATCAGACTCAATGAAAAGGTGATCGGCCTACTCGGTCTTCACGACACAAAGTCCGCACGCGAATGGCTCGAGGAGGAAATCGCATTTCTCGAATCGATCGCCGGACAGCTCGCGATCGGTTACCAATACACGAGTCTTTATGTAAATCAGGAGCAGGAAACCCGACGGACAAACGCGCTCCTCGAAATCGCAAACACGCTCAACGCGCATTCCGATTTCAATATCGTTTCCTCAAAGGTTCTTGAGCGGGCGGTCGAGATCGTGGGTGCGGATTATGGGGCTCTTGGGGTTTTGGATCAGGCCGGACAGCGTATCTCGCTAGCCTCGTTCAAGATGAATCAGGGCAAGGAACCAAACAAGGTTTTGCAGATGATCGAGGAATACGGTCACGCGCTCGACATCAACAAGGTTCCTGTTCTCGAAAACCTGCTCAAGGAAGGAAAGACGCTAAAGCTCGTGGATTCGGAGATGTCGTTTCCAAGCCGACTTGTGTTTAGCTCGCAGTTTGGCGGAAAGGCGGCATTGGTCGCACCGGTACGCGTCGGCGGGCAGGCCTTCGGACTCATCGGATTTGTTTGGGGCGAGATCACGGAAGCCGGAATCGCGGATCATGAGGTCGCGATCGTCGAGGGAATCGCCGACCAGGTCGGTACGGCGCTCGAACGCGACCAGCTCTCGGCCGAGGTGATGAGGCTCAAATCCGAACTCGACGAACGCAACAAGAGCCGGATCATCGGGCAGGCGCGAAACATAACGCGTTCGATCGAACTCGCCTTGAACGTTGCCGATACCGCAACGACCGTCCTCATCCAAGGCGAAAGCGGAACCGGAAAGGAACTGATTGCAAATCTGATTCATTTCAACTCCGGTCGGGAAGACAAACCCTACGTAAAGATAAATTGCGGTGCGATCCCCGAAACGCTGCTCGAATCCGAACTCTTTGGACATGAAAAAGGCGCGTTTACCGATGCCCGTGCGATGCGCAAGGGCCGGTTTGAGGAAGCCGACAACGGCACGCTCTTTTTGGATGAAATCGGCGAGATGAGCATGCCCGCGCAGGTCAAGCTTTTGCGCGTCTTGCAGGAAGGCGAGTTTATGCGGATCGGCGGTTCGGAAACGATCAAGGTCGATGTGCGCGTGATCGCCGCCTCAAACATCGATCTGCAGCAGGCGGTTGAGGAAGGCCGGTTTCGAAAGGATCTTTTCTATAGGCTTTCGGTTTTCCCGATCGAAGTTCCGCCGCTGAGGGAACGTCCCGAAGACATCAACTTACTCGTATTTCACTTTCTCGAACTTTATAAAGAGAAGTCCGGCAGGTTTGTTTCCGGCATTTCCAAAGAGGCTTTGCGGGCTCTGGTTAATTATGACTGGACGGGAAACGTACGCGAATTGGAAAACGCGATCGAACGCGCAGTGATCATCGCCTCGGGAAGACAGATCGAGGTTGAAGACTTGCCATCGGCGATCAGCGGAAAGGCGTTTGAGTTTGACTCGCGCGCCCGCGAGGAACGCGCCAAGGCCGCGGGCGAGGGCCGGTCAATCGGACTCGATATCGAACTACCGTCGGCGATGGACGAGGTTGAAAAAATTGTGATCCAAGCGACCCTCGACTACACCGGAGGAGACAAATCCCGCGCCGCCAGACTCCTGAACATCGGCAGAAAAACTCTCTACAGAAAACTGGAAAAATATGATGATCCCGAAGAGGATGGGAAAGCGATAGGGGCCTCATAAGAAGAGTTCCAAGTTCCAGAAGTTCCAAGTTCGCTCGGAACCGTTCCAAGTTCCAGAAGTTCCAAGTTTCAAGTTCGGGGATTCCGAGTTGGGTGGTTGATTTGGGGAATGGATCTTGGGTTTGTTATCGCCGGAAATTCTAAGAGACGGCTGAAATCGCGACCGATACTAAATTTCAAGCGAGGCCCGAACGGGGCGGAAATAAAGTAGCCAGAGGCAAACGAAGTGCCGCCTCTGGTGCGGATTGAAACAAGAACATAAGCCCCAGCGGGGCGTTGCTCAGGCATTTCGTCGGAACAGTTCGCTCGGCAGAGTTCCAAGTTCCAGAAGTTCCAAGTTCCAAGTTCGGGGATTCCGATTTGATTGGTTGATTTAGGAAATGAATTTTTGTTGCAAGATCGCTTCCGGAAAGCTTGGAATTTCTGGAACTTGGAACTTGGAACTTGGAACAGTTGAGTAGTATTCCAACGTTAGCATCAAACCTATGAAGTTGATTCTTGCTTTCGCATTTTTGCTGTGCCTTTCGATCCTCGCAATAGCACAGGATCCGGTTTCCGAGCCACCGCCTTTGGATGACGGCGAAGTCGTAAAAATCTCGACAACGCTTGTTCAACTCGATGCGATCGTTACTGACAAGGACGGCAATCAGGTAACAAACCTCACTGCCGACGATTTCGAGCTATTCGAAAACGGCAAGCCCCAGAAGATCACGCATTTTAGCTATGTCGGATTGGACGCGAAACAGCCTCCAAAAGAAACCCCGCAAGCCGGGCGCAAGAACAGCAAAAGCACTGTAGTGATTCCGACATCCAATGCCTCGGCTTCCCAGATTCGCAGGACTTACGCGATCGTTGTCGATGATTTGGGTATCGCCGCCGAGCATATTCCGGCGATCAAGGATGCCATCAAAAAATTCATCAATGAACAGATGCAGGATGGAGATTTTGTTGCGATCGTTCGCACTGGAGGTGGGAACGGTGCACTTCAGACATTCACCACCGACAAGCGACAACTTTTAGCGGCGGCGGACAAGATTCGTTGGAACGCGTTTGGAAGCGGCGGCATAAATACTTTCGAGCCGATCAGAACGACCCTCAAAGAAGATCTTGAAAATACTGTTTCGTCCGATGGTTCGTCATCTTCCCCGATTGGCATCGAAGAAGAGAATAAATTCGAAGCGAGTGCAAACGATTATCGACGCTCGGTTTTTGAGGCCGGAACTCTCGGAGCCTTGAGCTATATCATCTCGGGAATGTCCGAATTGCCAGGCAAGAAATCGGTTGTGCTTTACACGCAGGGGTTCAGCGCGATCACATCGGTTGATGCAAACATAGTGCTCAACGATACGTTTGCAAAATTGCGTTCAATCGCGGAATTGGCCAACAGGTCGTCAGTGGTTTTCTACACAATCGATCCCAGAGGACTCGTTGACCCGAGCATGATCTCCGCCGTGGATGACGTGCGTACCGTGGTTCCGACATCCGGTGGCTCGCCTTTGTCAACATCCAAAATTGAGGCACGTGTTGGATCATTTCGAGATTCGCTTCAAACGATCAGATTTTTGGCCTATGAAACGGGCGGTGTCCCTTTTGTTAACAACAACAATATGTTTAAGGGACTCGAACGGGCGGTCAATGATCTTTCGGGATACTATTTGATCGGCTATGAACCGAGCGAAGAGTCTTTTGACAAGGAAAAAGCGAAGTACAATTCCATCGAAATAAAAACCAAATCCGATGGCTTGAAGGTTCGAACGCGAAACGGGTTTTATGGTATTCCCGATTCCTCGAACAAAGCGGTCGAAGCTTCCTCGAGCACAAAGGTCTATCGAGCTCTTACTTCTTCGCTTTCCGCCAGCGAGATCGATGTTTCGGTGAACAGCCTTTTTGCCGCGTCGGAACTCGGAGAAAAGGTTATCCAGGCTTTCATACATATCGACGCCAACGCCATCACATTCGAAAAGCAATCCGATGGAACGTATCTGGCGAACATCGATATCATCGCCAAAGCTTTCTCCGACAAAGTTTCGGGGCCGAAGGAGTTTTCGCAGAATTACTCTGTACGCCTCGACGAGGAAAACCGGCAACGCGCGATTTCAAGGGGTTTTGTGTTTCGAATAACGACGCCGATTGAAGACGACGGCGCGTATCAGTTCCGCGTCGCTGTTCATGATCAAACGTCAAAGCGTGTCGGTTCCGCCTCGCAGTTTGTCAGCGTGCCAAAGATTAGCAAGGGTAAAATCGCGCTCTCTGGTGTGCTCGTCAACCGCTATACAGCGATCGAATGGAAGAATCTTTTGGCGGGAACGGGACGTCCGAAGAACGAGGTCGAAACGGACATCAACAATGCCGTTCGAATGTTCCACCCCGGTGATATTCTTCAATACGGGTTCTTTATCTATAATTCAAAATCGGGTGCGTCTCTTACCGTGAGAACGCGTCTCGTCAAAGACGGAGCAGTCATTTCTGAAGGCGATCGAAAACCGATCGGAGAGGCGGGAAAAGACAAGCTTAGGACGATCGAAAACTATGGCGCGATTTCGATAGGCAAGCTACGAGCCGGCAATTATATTCTTCAGGTGATCGTTGAAGATTCCAAGAATGGAAAACCGGTCGGAACCCAATGGGTTGAGTTTGAAATTGGATAGAGATATTTTTCGTTTCGTTTGTTGAGTTGGAATTGCATTGCGAATTCGGTTCGCTCCAAAATCGTTTTACTCCAAAACGTACCCTTGTAAATCATGGCAAAAGAAAAACTTTCAAATACCGATTACTGCCGCGCCGCGGAACGGCTAAACTGCGAAGTTGCCGCGATCAAAGCCGTGGCCATCGTCGAATCAAAAGGCAACGGCTTCGACACGCAGGATCGACCGAAAATTCTTTTCGAGCGGCACAAGTTTGCCAAATACACCAACGGCAAATACGTAACCTCGCATCCCGACATATGCAACTGGACGCCCGGCGGCTACGGCACGGCGGCATCCCAATATGATCGCTACGGTAGGGCCCTGATACTCGACGCGCAGGCGGCGATGTTTTCAGCAAGCTGGGGCAAATTCCAGATCATGGGGTTCAATTTCGCGATCTGCGGTTATCGTTCGGTGCAGGACTTTGTAGATGACATGCGTCTTAGCGAAGGCGCTCATCTCGACGCGTTTGTCGAATACGTGGTTCAAAACGAACTCGCCGATGAACTCAGAAACAAGGACTGGGCGGGCTTTGCAAAGGGTTACAACGGCCCCGATTACAAGATCAACCAATATGACACAAAGATGGCCGACGCCTACAAGCAGTGCAAGACGGAAAACATCGACTGCTCGAAAGTTGTAAAACCGCAACTGCGGCCGGTCATGCGTTTTGGAGATTCGGGCAACGATGTGAGATCGATGCAGGAATGCCTCGTAACGGAATTGCTCCTTTGTCCGGGAGACGTCGATGGAAACTTCGGTCCAAGAACCGAAATGGCGGTCAAAGCATTTCAAAGCCTAAACAAGATGACCGTTGACGGAATCGTCGGAAAGAACACACGCAAAGCGTTGATGGGGATCTAGCAGCCAAGTTCCAAGTTCGCTCGGAACCGTTCCAAGTTCCAAGAGTTGAGTCCACTCTAAAAAGTCGAATTAGAAAGTGAAGGGCATCATTTTCAGTCACAACGGTTCGATATTTGTGAAAGACCCCTGCCGGCTTGTCCGGCAGGTGAATGAGGTCAGAAGCTAGTCGCGGCAAGAAATGAAGCCTTCCGGCCCCCCTGCCGGCTTGTCCGGCAGGAGGCAAAGGTCCCTAGCTACGGCCGTTAAATGCTTGGTGTGTTGAGGTTTATTGTTGTCCTGGAAGGGGATGACCTTATTCCCCTGCCGCACAAGGCGGCAGGGGCCTCCGGATGTATCAATGTGGTTTGGACTAACTGCTGACCTCATTCACCTGCCACACAAGGTGGCAGGGGTCTTGCCTGGTTTCCCTGAGGATCAATTTGCTTGTCGATTTTTTCCTTGAATCGTCTTTTTAGAGTGGACTCAAGAGTTCCAAGTTCCAAGTTCTTCTTGGTAGAATTGCAATCTTTTCCCCAATTCTTTGGGCCGGAATCTGCTTCAATGGCTACCGTTCAAGATGCCCTCCAAGAAATTGGAACTTGGAACTTTTGAAACTTGGAACTCTTCCGGACAGAACTTGGAACACTTGGCCTACATAAGACGATAACTATCGCTCCACATGAACATCATCATCGGCACGGCCGGACATATCGATCATGGAAAGACATCGCTCGTGCGTGCTTTGACGGGTGTTGATGCGGATCGTTTGCCGGAGGAGAAAAAGCGCGGGATCACGATCGATCTTGGTTTTGCGGAGCTCGCCGAGGGAAAGCGGAGGATCGGGTTTGTTGACGTTCCCGGCCACGAACGTTTTGTTAAGAACATGCTGGCCGGCGCGAGCGGTATCGACGCCGTCGTACTCGTGGTCGCGGCCGACGAAGGCGTGATGCCGCAAACCCGCGAACATTTCGATATCTGCAGGTTGCTCGGTATCAAGAACGGGATCATCGCGATTACAAAGACCGATCTGGCCGAAGAGGAGTTTACGGAACTCGTCGAATCCGAAGTCGAGGAACTCGTCGCCGGTTCGTTTCTTGAAGGCGCGCCGGTTTTGAGATTCTCCGCAAAGGATGAAACCGGAGCGGATGAAATCCGCGAGGCGCTGTTCGCGCTTATCAAGAAGCTCGAAGCGAGGAGCAAAGCGATTTCGATAAGGCTTCCTATCGACCGTTGCTTTTCGGTCAAGGGATTTGGCGCCGTGATCACGGGCACGCTCGCATCGGGAGAAATCGCAAACGGCGCAGAGTTGGAACTGATGCCGGAGCGACGCACCGTCAGAGTGCGGGGAGTTCAGACTCACGGACGCGAAGCCGAACGTGCCTATGCTGGCCAACGGACCGCTTTAAACCTTGGAGGCATCGACCATTCCGAGATAACGCGCGGAATGGTGCTTGCCGAACCGGGCGCGTTCGCCGAAACACAGGTTTTGGATTGCGAGGTTGAGGTTTTGAAAACTTCCGAGCGCCCGCTTCGCTCGAGGCAAAGAGTGCGAGCACATTTCGGAACGGTCGAGGTTTTGGCACGGATCGATGTACTCAACGAAGAACGCCGGATCGAGCCCGGCGAAAAGGGGTATGTTCAGATCAGAACGGAGACCGCTGTAACGGGTGTTCCTGGAGAGCGGTTTATTCTTCGACAATATTCTCCGCAGATCACGGTCGCCGGAGGCGTTGTACTCGACGCATTGGCAAGAAAGAGAAAGCGCGCCGAACGCGATGCGCGTCTTGGTGTCCTCGAAACGCTTTCCGAGAAAGGACCGCATTCGCTCGACGGCCTTGTGTTGTTTGTCGAGGCGGAGTCTGTTGGGGGCATCGAATCCTCCGAACTGCGTAAGCGAACGGGACTCAAGCAACACGAACTCGCAAAACTAGTCTCAAATGCAAAAGCGGCAAAATCGATCAGCGAGGCGGGTTCTTGGTTGATTTCGAACACGAGTCTTGGAGAACTCAAGCAGAGATTGATCGACATGGTTTTGGCGCACCACAAAGCCGAACCTCTTGCTCCGGGACTCGCGAGGGGAACGCTGCAGGAAAAAGCGGGTCGCGGAATTCCAAACGAGATCTTTCGACTGGCGCTCGAAGAACTCGCTGCCGATGGAACACTAAAACTCTTGGGCGAAAACGTGGCACATCAGGAACACAAGGGAGCGTTGAGCGCTGAAGAAGAAACCGTAAAAGACAGGATTTTTAATTTGTACGTCTCAAGCTATCCGCAGTTGCCGGGCCTGTCGGAAGCGCTGGAAAGCTCGATCAGCGGCACGGGCGTCGATGCAAAATCCGCACGAAGGATTCTCCAACTTCTCATAAGCGATGGGAAAATGGTAAAAGTTTCTGAGGATTTTTTTGTCCCGAAGGATTCGCTGGATAAGTTAATCGCCGAAGTCAGAAATTTCGCGGAGACCAAAGCGGAAAACAGACTGATCGGCGTTCCCGAATTCAAGGAAATCGCCGGAGTTTCAAGAAAATACGCGATCCCTTTTCTCGAATATCTCGACGGAATCGGAGTTACAAGACGAGCAGGAGAAAAGCGAATCGTGATGAGGTAGAAAAAGAGTTCCAAGTTCCAGAAGTTGAGTCCACTCTAAAAAGTCGAGTTAGAAAGTGAAGGGCATCATTTTCAGTCACAACGGTTCGATATTTGTGAAAGACCCCTGCCGGCTTGTCCGGCAGGTGAATAAGGTCGAAGGCAAGTAGCGACGACAAATGATTCGTTCCGGCCCCCCTGCCGGCTTGTCCGGCAGGAGGCAAAGGTCCCTAGCTACGGCCGTTAAATGCTTGGTGTGTTGAGGTTTATTGATTTTCTGGAAGGGGCTGACCTTATTCACCTGCCGCACAAGGCGGCAGGGGCCTCCGGATGAATCAATGTAGTTTGGACTAGCTGCTGACCTCATTCACCTGCCACACAAGGTGGCAGGGGTCTTGCCTGGTTTCCCTGAGGATCAATTAGCTTGTCGATTTTTTCCTTGAATCGACTTTTTAGAGTGGACTCAACTTCTGGAACTTGGAACTCTGTATTACTGTCATGCCAATTTACGAATACAAATGCGCCGACTGCGGCGCTCATTTTGAGAAGATTCAAAAAGCCAGCGATGAACCGCTAACGGTTTGCGAGTCATGCGGTGGAAATCTTGAAAAGCAATGGTCGCTTTCCGGGTTTCAGTTCAAGGGGGCCGGTTGGTACGTAACCGATTACGCGAAAGACAAGGGTAGCGCTAAAAAATCCGAGGCTGAATCAACTCCAGCCAAGGAAACTGCATCAAAGGATAAATCCGAGAAAAAGCCGGAAGTTAAGAAAGAAACCAAAACCGATTGATCCGTATGAGTTCTCTGTCGCGAAAACTGTCGATTTTCATGTTCGCCTTAATTCTGTCGGTGCCAAGCATGTACGCCCAATCGGGTCACAGCTCGCGCAGTACGAATGTTGAAGGGTCGATACTTTCGGTTGTCGTAAAACGGACTGACGGGAAAAAGGATCAGGTTAAGGCCTCGGATCTATTTCTTTACGAGAACGCTCTCGAACAAAAGATTCTCAATTTCTCCTATGATCCATCGCCCTCGCGGATCCTGATTTTGGTGGACAATTCGCAAACGATTCCGATCGAGATCGCCGACATGAAAGAAGCGATCATGGATTTCGCTTACGAAATCTTTGATGGCGATCAGATTTATGTCATCGCGTATGACGAGAAACCCGAGATCATTCAGGAATGGACCGACGATGCCGACAGTCTTTCGAAGTCTCTTGAAACGCTCCGGAAACAAGGCAATCCTCGATTGTTCGATGCGATGGAAACCTCGATCGAGGAAGTGCTTGCTCCGCTTATGCCCGGCACTCGAAAAACAGCGGTCGTCGTGATCGGTGACGGGCTTGATCGCGGAAGCGGTTCGAGCTACGAAAAGATGATTTCGCATCTGCAGAATCTCAACATCTCCGTTTATGCCTTGAGCGTTCGTGATCGAACCGGTGGAGCCTATCGTCGCAATTCGCCAAAGCCCGCTGAAGTGATCAAGGGCTTGACGACCGACACCGGCGGGGCGTCGTTTGATTTCGCGGATGCAAAGACCGCCGCCAAGACGATCTGCGACGAGCTTCGTCAGAATCGCTATCTATTGACGTACAACCCGACCAACACTTCCTCCTACGACGCTCGTCGTCTCTTTATCGTTCCGGAAAAAGGAATCGAACTTCGCTACAAGAGTCACCAACCTCCAAACATTAAGTAATTACAAGCTCTCTGTGTTATCCTATCCTCCCTTTTGAGTTGTTGATTTGGCTGGGAATCGGTGCGGTTTGCGCACTTTAGATTAGACCCGCCATTGGCTTTTGGAGTAGATAAGGCGGTGTGTTTGAGATCCGCCGGCGCGGTTGAAAGAGGAGAGTCCCCGAAGTGAGTGATTCAAAGAACGATCCGAAGTTTCCACCTCCGGACGATTTTTCGAAGACAACACCAAACATTTCGTTTGACGAAGATGATTCGGCGTGGGCAAATGCCGGTCCGAAGGCTCCCGCCGAAACACCCGCCGATGACTGGGGCAAAACAGTAATCAATTACGACGTTCGCGCAGAGCATGAAGAACAGGGCGGTTTCAAGGACATCGAAACGCCCTCAAAAAACGCTCCGAGTCAGCCCGAATGGGGCATGACGCAGCAGAACATAAATCTCAACAACGATTTCGAATCCGAGGAACAAGCGCCTCAGGACGATGGATTCGGTGTTACGATCCCCTATTTCAAGCTTCCCGATACTGACCGGGACCGCAACAAGGTGATTCCTCCGACGCCCAGCCAGGTGGCCGCCGAAAAGGAAAAGGAATCAAAGGGCGGGATTCCGCTTTGGTTTTGGGCGACGTCGGCGATCATGGTTTTTCTTGCGTTTTCATTCGTCGTATTTCTCGGTATCTGGTATTTCTTCCTTGCCGACAAGGGTTTCCAAGTAACTATCATCGGCGCCAAACCCGGCAGCCGTTTCAAGGTTGACGGCTCGGAATGGGGAATTGCGGCCGAAGACAACAAGTTCAAATTGAGCGGTTTGCAGGCCGGAACTCGCATGGTTGAGATCATCAACCCGGCAAGCGAATGCACGCCGAATCCCGTTGAAGTCGTTGGAAAAGAAGGCGAACGAGTTGAGAAGATCGTGAGCTGCAAGGACATCGCCACAAATCAACCCGACTGCGTAAACACGAGAAGCATTTCGGAAAGAGAGCGTTGTGCGGAGATCGCGCTTGACGGGCTCAGCAATCCACCCGATTTGGACGAGCTTCTAAAAGCGCTCAACATCCTGATCATCAACTTCGAATCCGGAAAGGCGACGATCCCCAGTGCCCGAATGCGGATTTTGAGAAAGGCCGCCGGCAAGATTCAGCAATTGCCCGCCTCGGTCGTGATCGAAATCGGCGGACACACCGACAACGTTGGAAACGACGATTCGAACATGAGGCTTTCAGACGCACGCGCGGCGGCGGTTAAGAAAGTACTCGTAGATTTCGGTGTAAGGGATTCCGCATTGGTTGAAAGGGGATACGGCGAAACGAAGCCAAAAGCCACAAACAACACCGATCAAGGCCGCTTCGACAACCGAAGAATCGAATACAAGGCTGTGCAGAGGTAGTGCCCGAGCAGAGTTCCAAGTTCCAGAAGTTCCAAGTTCGGGGATTTTGAGTTGAGCGGTTGAATTGGGAAATGGATCTTGGATTTGTGTTTTACGGAGATCCATGAAGGCGGCAGGAACCGCGAATCATTGCAAATTTCAATCAAGCCCCGAACGGGGCGGAAATAAAGTAGCCAGAGGCAAACGAAGTGCAGCCTCTGGTTTGGCGTCGTAACAAAGACTCAAGCCCCAGCGGGGCGTAGCTAATTGGGGATTCGCCCGGGCCCGGAAACCGGAACCGTTCCAAGTTCCAGAAGTTCCAAGTTCCAAGTTCGGGGATTTTGAGTTGAGCGGTTGAATTGGGAAATGGATCTTGGATTTGTGTTTTCCGGAAATTCGAAGAGACGGCTGGGTCCACGCATTGCTACAAATTTCAATCAAGCCCCGAACTCGGCGGAAATAAAGTAGCCAGAGGCAAACGAAGTGCAGCCTCTGGTTTAGATTGAAACAAGAATATGAGCCCCGGCGGGGCGTAGCGAATTGCGGGCTCGCCGACGTCAACAATTTTCCAACCGGCTTCCGTGCAAATTGACAACTCACCCAATCAGGGCTTGCTTAGGCGCTGAATTAATGTGGACTCGAATTTTCCAAATCCGCCCGCAAACCACATATAACTTTCCCAACCCGAACTCAAAACTCAAAACTCAAAACTCGAAACTCGTAACTTCTCACTCATTTTCCGCCAAAAACCTTTCGGCATCGATCGCCGCCATGCAGCCCGTTCCGGCAGCCGTGATCGCCTGCCTGTAATAGCTGTCCTGAGCATCACCACACGCAAAGACCCCTTCGATATTTGTCTTCATCGATTTGCCTTCGGCTATGATGTAGCCCACGTCGTCCATGTCGAGCCAGTCTTTGAACAATGAAGTATTGGGTTGATGACCGATCGCGATAAACACGCCGTCGGTCGGGAGTTCGTATTCTTCTTCTGATTTATTGTTGAACAGCTTTACGGACGTCACGCCATCCGCCTCGTTGCCAAGGATTTCCCTTATCTCAGTGTTCCAAAGGACTTCGATTTTCTCGTTTGCAAGCGTCCGCTCCTGCATGATCTTCGAAGCTCGAAACTCTTCGCGTCGATGTACAAGCGTTACCTTCGTCGCAAAACGCGTCAGAAACTGTGCCTCCTCCATCGCGGTGTCGCCGCCACCGACGACGAGAACTTCCTTGCCGCGGAAGAAGAATCCATCGCACGTCGCACAGGCCGAAACCCCGTTTCCACCCAACCCGACGGGCACCGGTTCCTCACCCGGAATACCCAGCCATTTTGCCGAGGCTCCGGTTGCGATAATCAGCGTGTCGGCCGAAATCTCGGTTGTGATTTCGGCGGCATCCTCGCTTGCCTTTCCATACAACTTGAACGGCCGCGAACTCAAATCAACGCTTTCGATCCAAGTCTGAATCACTTCGGTTCCGAAACGCTCGGCCTGCTGTCGGAACTGCACCATCAGATCAGGCCCCATGATTCCTTCCGCAAATCCCGGATAATTCTCAACATCCGTGGTGATGGTCAGTTGTCCGCCCGGTTGCGGTCCCTCGATAACCAGCGGTTCGAGTTCCGCGCGCGCGGCATAAATCGCGGCAGTCAAACCCGCAGGCCCAGAACCCAAAATCACAACCTTTCGTGAAAATTCTCTCTTGTCCATAATTCAGTTGGGCCGCGTGTGCATTCGGCCAATTAGTTCCAGATTCAGAACTCTCTCAGTTAAAACCGCGCCGGGAAACCGTGCATCAATTCTTCTGAGAAATAGCCCCAAAAGCAATCTCGAAGAGATCGTGTTTTCGCAATAAAAAGGCTCAAACTCCAATCGCAAAAGACCCTTGCGAGACTTCCAATGCGATTCTTGCAAGATGCTAGTTATACTAATCCCGGCGCGAATTCGCAAAGCCAGGAACTCGGTCGAATCGGAAATAGCCTCTAATTTTCAAAGCTCGATCTTGAGTATATCGCAGCGCTTCTCAAATCTCTTTTCATCCCGACTGCAAGCGCTTGGAAGAGTTCGCGGCGCCAACTCCAATTCTCTGAAAACAAAATAGTTGAAAGATATCTTTCGATATTTTCTGAATTCGGCTGCGGTTATCGGTTTTGAAAAATTATGTTAAACTAATCGCGATTTTTAGACCTTGCTTCAGACTTCAGTTATGGCCAGCACCATCCAACCTCAGTACGAGGAAAAGAGATTCGCTTTGCGGATGGCTCTTAGATTGCCGATCGTTGTTTCCGGTAGGACGGACGATGGTGCGACTTGGAGCGAGCCAACCGAGACCGACAATATTTCCACAACCGGCGCGCTCTTTCACCTCAATCAAGATGTGAAAGCGGACGAAAGCCTCTATATCCGTTCGCATCGTCCGGACGGAGTTCCTGTCGAAGTCAAGGCAAGGATTGTAAGAACCGCTCCGTCGCTCCATGGAACTTCGCGAATTGGTGTTGCGATCACTGAACCGATGGAAAGCTGGCTGAGGCTCTTCGTGGCGTGGGTTGCGGACGATCAACCGGACGACGAGGAAGAATAGAAACCCCGAGCACCGTTTTGGTTTTGAAAACGAGTCCCGCCGCTTGTCGGGGCTTTTGTGTTTTTGGGGATGAGGTTTTTCATGCCGATAGATGTTTTGAAGTTTCGGAATGGAGCTGGGAATCGGAGCAAATTTTGATTTAATAGAATTCGATTTAGCAATCTTTCAAGGAACGGTAAATAGATAAAATGTTTGAAACGATTATTGTTGAAAAGGAAAACGGTGTCGCAACGATCACCATAAACAGACCCGACAAGATGAATGCGCTGAACTCAAAGGTGCATGAAGAGGGTGTCGCGGCTTTGGATCAACTCAAGAGTGATGAAGATGTAAGAGTCGTTGTATTCACAGGGGCGGGCGAGAAGGCCTTTATCGCTGGAGCCGATATTTCGGAGTTTGCCGGAAAGACATCGGTGACTCAGCGCTCGGTTTTTCAGAATCGAACCCTATTTAATTCGATAGATGTTTTTCCGAAACCCGTTATCGCGATGATAAACGGATTCGCGCTTGGCGGCGGTTGCGAGTTGGCGCTCGCTTGCGACATACGCGTCGCATCGGAAAATGCAAAACTCGGACAACCGGAGATCAATCTTGGAATCATTCCCGGCGGTGGCGGTACGCAGCGTCTTACGAGGCTAATCGGTGAAGGAAAGTCGATGGAGCTGATTCTAACCGGTGACATGATCGGTGCCGATGAGGCATTGGCGCTTGGCCTTTTAAACCACGTCTACTCGTCGGAATCGCTTCGAGAAGAAACGATGAAGATGGCGTCGAAAATCGCTTCCAAGAGTCCGATCGCATTGCAAATGGCGAAGGAAGCCGTAAAGACGGCGTCGCGGTCGAATCTCGATGAGGGAACAAAACGCGAGATCGACCTTTTTGCGATCTGCTTTTCGAGCGAAGACAAGGAAGAGGGCGTTGCGGCGTTTCTCGAAAAGAGGAAGCCCGAATTCAAAGGGCGCTAGTGGTTCTCTAGGATCCTGAAATGACTGAAATAACTTCTGCGACATTTGTCCTTGCGGTAAACGACCTCGAGGCTTCGAGACGGTTTTATACCGACAAGCTCGGATTTGAAGAGACGCTTGCTGTCGATGGCTGGTCATTTCTGAAGCGCGGCGCGGCCGCTTTGCGTTTGGGTGATTGCCGTGATGCGAAACCCATGTCGGAATGCCAGGATCATTCGTGGTTCGCGTATTTCCACGTTGATGACGCATCGGCGCTTTATGCGGAGTACGTCGAGAAAGGCGTGGAAATCTGGCACAAGCTTGGCGACAAACCATGGGGAATGCGCGAGTTTGCGATAGTTACACCCGACGGCCACAGGATCGTTTTCGGAGAGATGCTTTAGTGCGACGGGCGCGATAGCGGGGGCAAGACTGCGGAGATTTGCCTTGGGTGGCTGAGAGGGGTTGGTTCACTTAACCCATCGGGATGCTAACCGGGTTGCAGGCGGGACGCCTGCGCTCCAGTCTCGCTGCGCTCTTTGCAGGCGGGACGCCTGCGCTCCAGTCGCAGCGGTCAGAACCTAATCGCATTTTTTTACGTTTAACCAATGGCAACATCATGAAAAGAAGAAACTTTAAGAGTCTTGAGATCGCGGTATCAGTGTTTTTGCTCGGCGTATCGATGTTCGCGGTCAACTCATTCGCACAGCAGCCAACTTCCGATTCCGAACCTGTGGTTGTCCAACCCGGCGCACCGGGTCAGGCGACAAAGGTTTTGCCTTCCAGCACCAGGGCAAAGCTTCCGCCGATCTCATCGAAAGACATCGAGTTTATGCAGGGGATGATCATGCACCACGGACAGGCGGTGGACATGACGGCGCTTATCGAAGCACGCACCGAAAACAAAGACATTCGGCGGCTTGGTGCGAGAATAAGCCAGACGCAGGCCGAGGAAATCGAGTTTATGAAACGCTGGCTGACATCGCGCGGCGAGAAAACTACGATGAAAATGGGCGGGATGGGCGACATGAAGATGGACGGCATGGGCGAGATGAACATGGCGGATCACAAGCACCATAAAGAAATGTTGATGCCGGGAATGCTTACCGCCGAGCAAATGGAAGCATTGGCGAAAGCGAATGGAGCCGAATTTGACCGGCTGTTTTTGAGTGGAATGATCCAACACCACGAGGGAGCGTTGGTTATGGTCGATGATTTGTTCAAGTCTCCGGGCGCCGGACAGGAAGCCGAGTTGTTTGGGTTCGCGACCGATATCGACAGCACACAGCGGTCTGAAATTCGCATCATGCAGAGTCTTTTGGAAGGAATATCTTAAGAGGGGAAAAATGAAAAATTACTTTGCCGCACTGCGGTTTACTGCAAGCGCGTTCTTGTTGCTGTCTATTTGTTTTGGCAGCTTGGTTTCGGCACAAAACACGGCTCCCGCGCCGCCGCTTCCGGCAGGCATGACGGGTTCGGACACAAGCGATCCGAGAGCCAGTCTTTCCCCGGGTCTGTTTGACGCCGGCGAGGCCGCGATGGGAATGAAGCATCTCCAGCTGATTAAAAAACCCGAGGCGTTTCAACTCGGCACCGACGATCCCAACAATGCGCGCGTAAAAGATGCGCTCAAATCGATCGGTGTTTCGGATACTTCCCAAATTCCGCAACCGCTGCAGTTGGTATTCGCCCAGCTCGCGTTTGCAAACTCCGACCTGGCGTTTCAAGACAACCGCCTGTTTATGGGTAACTTCTACGGTGTCAGCATCTACGACATTTCGAATCCGGCCGATACCAAATTGCTGACGACGATGGTTTGTCCCGGTGGACAGGGCGATGTTTCGGTTTACAAGAATCTGATGTTTATGTCCGTTGAGATGCCAAACGGCCGTCTCGATTGCGGCACTCAGGCCTTCCCGGCCGATCCCCCGCCTGCCGCCGGCGAAGAGCCCCATCCGGTTGCCCAAAAGGATCGTTTTCGGGGAGTGAGAATCTTTGATATCTCAAATATCAAGTCGCCTAAACAGATCGGTGCTGTGCAGAGCTGTCGCGGTTCGCATACTCATACGCTCGTTGTTGATCCCAAAGACAAAAAGAATGTCTATATTTATGTATCTGGCACATCGTTCGTGCGCCCAGGCGAGGAACTCGCGGGCTGTTCCGACGGTACTCCGGAATCGAACAACAAGATCTCGCGATTTAGCATCGACGTCATAAAGGTTCCGCTTGACTCGCCCCAGACCGCGAAGATCGTTGCCAGTCCGAGAATTTTTGGTGACGCTGAATCCGGCAAGATCAACGCACTCAATGATGGCGGTTCGCATGACAACAAAGGCAAACCGAACGACACCGATCAATGCCACGACATCACGGCTTACTCCGCGATCGGCCTCGCCGCCGGAGCATGCGCCGGAAACGGAATTCTTCTCGACATCAAGGATCCCGCAAATCCAAAACGCGTCGAGGCCGTAAATGACCCGAATTACGCCTATTGGCACTCGGCGACATTTTCAAACGACGGCAAAAAGGTTCTTTATACGGACGAATGGGGCGGCGGACTCGGCGCGCGTTGCCGTGCAAACGACCCCAACGTTTGGGGAGCCGATGCGGTTTTCGATCTTGAAGGTGACAAGCTTAAATTCCTTGGCTATTACAAAATGCCGGCGGCTCAGGGCAACAGCGAAAACTGCGTTGCACACAACGGTTCTTTGATCCCGGTTCCGGGAAGAGACATAAAGGTTCAGGCTTGGTATCAGGGCGGGATCTCGATCGTCGATTTTACGGATGGAAAGAAACCATTTGAAATCGCGTATTTTGACCGCGGTCCTCTCGATCCAAACATCCTGATGCTTGGCGGATATTGGTCGTCGTACTGGTACAACGGGCATATTTACAGCTCGGAAATCGCTCGCGGGCTTGATGTCTTTGAATTGACTCCGACCAAGGATCTCACGCAGAACGAAATCGATGCTGCTAAATCGATAAGGGTCGCTGAATTGAATGTCCAAAACCAGCAGATGATCGTCTTTCCAAAGACGCTTATCGTTGCAAAGGCGTATCTCGATCAACTCGAAAGAACCGGCGGTATCTCGTCCGGGGATTTGAGCGATATGCGCGCTGCGATCGATAAAGCGTCTGATTCTGCGAAGGACAAGGGCAAGCTCAAGAAGTTCTCGTCCAAGCTGAAGAAGGCCGCGAAGACGGCTAAGGATCCAGCGGATTCGAAACGTCTGACGGCGCTGGCGGAGATCATGAAGAAGCCGCAGTAGGTTGACTGGAGCGACTGGAGCATCAGGCGTTTCGCCGGCAACGAGCGCGAGTTAACTGCGTAGGTGCCTTTGCTGGCTGATAGGGGTTGGTTCACTTAACCCATCGGGATGCTGAACGGGTTGCAGGCGGGACGCCTGATGTTATGAAGACGGTTTCTCCAATCATCCGGGTTAACGGCTATACTTGGATTTGAACAAAACAAGCTCTTTGAAAGGAGAAACCAATGACATTATACATCGGAGTTGATTTTCATCCGCATCAGCAGACGGCTGTTTGGTGCGATACAGAAACTGGGGAAACAGAAACTGTTCAGCTGTTTCACAAGAATCCGGATGAGGTAAGGAAGTTTTACGCTTCGTTCGGTGAGGCGGCGGTTGTAGGAATGGAAGCCTCGTCGAAGGCGCTGTGGTTCGAGCGGCTGCTCGAATCGCTTGGCCAGGAACTGAGGATAGGTGATCCGTACCAGATCAGGAAGATGGCCGTGTCGAGGCACAAGAACGACAGCATCGACGCAAACCACATCCTCTCGCTCCTTCTTGATGGCAGGTTTCCGGCCATCTGGCGGAGGTCGCCGGAGCAGAACGAGATACTGGACATGCTCCGGTTCAGGGTCAAGATCGTCGGACAAAGGACGGCGGCCTACAACCGGCTCCAGTCGATCGCCCATTCCTGCGGGCTCCCGAAGGGCAAGATGAGCACGTTGGTGTTTCAGGAGGCCCTGAAGGCGTCGGATCTCACCGAGGGCGAGAGGTTCCAGATGGAGCATCTGTTCGAGCTGCTGGGAAGCCAGAACGAGCGGATCGACGCCATCGGGAAGTGGCTCGACGAAAAGGCCGGCAGGGACCCGAAGGTGCAATTGCTCATGACCCAGTTCGGGGTCGGAACCTTCACGGCCCTCGCCGTCGTCAACACCCTTGGCGACGTCACGCGCTTTGACAGGGTTCCGGCCCAGGTGACGAACTTCATCGGCTACGATTCGCGCGAGGGTTCGAGCGGCGCGAGAACGAGGTACGGAGCGATCACAAAGGCCGGCCCGCCTCTTGTCCGTTATCTTGTCGGGCAGGCGGCGATGGTCGCGGTTAGAAAGGATCCCGGATTGAAGGCCTTCCACAAAAGGCTTTCAAAGAGGAAACACCCGGCGGTCGCCAAAACGGCCACCGCCAGAAAGCTTCTGGTCAAGCTTTCCATAATGCTCAGGGACAACATCTCTGCGCAGGAGTTTGACCGGCGTGGAAGCGCAGTTGGCGATGCTCGACGGAGCGCGGGGCCTGAAATGGCCGACGCCTGATGGAGCCAGCCAACCTTCCCGTCCAGGGAAGTGCGGATCTATACATCATGGTCAATGGGGCCGCGAGAAACGCGACCCCGGCATAAATGATCGAAGAGATGCTTGAGCGGGCCCACAAGGGCTTCCTCGATATTGTCTGATACCACGTAAAAGCATTCAGACGGTAGGTTTTAAAACGATTGACAGGATGAGCGTGTTTTGTTCAGTGCAGGTTTCACTCAATCTTCCCTGCTTCCAGCAGGCCAGTTGAATTGTGCCTTGACAACGAAACAGTCTTCAGAGATGCTTCCAGCAGGCCAGTTGAATTGTGCCTTGACAACGAAACAGTCTTCAGAGATGCGCTCCAGTCTCGCTTCGCTCTTTGTGGGCGGGACGCCTGCGCTCCAGTCTCGCTTCGCTCTTTGCAGGCGGGACGCCTGTGCTCCAGTCGCTCTTTTTACGGAGAAAGATCCATATTCGCGTATGCATCCGGATAATCGTCTCGCAATTTGTTGACGATCCGTGCCCATGCAAGCGCGTTTATGTCGCCCTTTCCGGGCCAAAAGTATTCCTCTTTTGAAACCAGCGCCAAACGCCTCGCGCAGTGATAGACACCAAACGGCGTATCGAATCCCTTCGGATCAAAATCAACGCTTTTCGGCAGAGAGTAGTTGACCGCTCTTGAAACCTGTTGCGAACAAACTCCCGAACCGAGATAGTCGTCGTCATTTGCGATCGATTTATCTACGTACTCGGTTACGTATGAACCGACAGAGGTCGGTACGTACTGCACCAAAACCGGTCGGTGTTCGTTCTTTTTGAGATACGGATCGTAATCGATCTTTATCCAACCGCTATTCGAACCCAGCCAACCGCCAACATCCTCAAACGTATAAACCTTGCTTCCGACCGCCACTGCCGAATGCCCGGGGCCTTCGCCCGCTACCGTGTTTGTGACCAATGTCAAAATTCTAACGTCCATGAAAAACTCCTAAATTTCTTTTTCCCGATTATAGGACAGAAGAAATCAGGAGTTTTTGCGGACTGGTCTATTCTAGGATGTTTACATTCAGCGTTCCGCTCTTATCGCGTAGTGCGCGTCGGCGTGAAGTTTACGCGACCGGTTTCGCGTATGCCTGTTTCGGTCACCTTCCCTTCCACGATCTCGTAACCGAGAAGCGCGAAAACCCGACCGCGTATAAACAGTGGTCTGGCGTTACCATACCAGTCAACGCATGATGCCTTGCAGTTGTCGTTTCTCGGATTTCGATTCTCCGAAACCAGCGTGCCGATTTCATTGAGTTTTAGCGAATCGTTCTTGAGAAACAGCACGGACGCCGAGCCTTCAACGAGGTGCTTGTAACCGGGACGGTTCTGTTCCGCGATCGGCAAACCGAGCATGCCGTTTTGCTTATCGGCCGGTTTGTAGAAGAAACCATGGCTGCGAAGCTCGCCTTGCGAGGCGTTTCGGCGTACATAACCCGACTTCACTTCCGGTTTTTCGCTAAGGCTTACCGGCGAGAAGTAGAGATCACTGCCACGCGTTCCGACAACGATCGCGTCCCTGCCAAGCGCCTCGATGCGATCGACGCTATGTTCGAGCGGAAGTTCCGCCGTTTCGCCCGTAGTCCAACGGACGGCATAGACTTCGGATCCGTTCTTTTTATTCTGATATCCCCATCCGTTGCCCGAGCCATAGAGAAGATATTCTCCGACGTAACGATTCTGCATCGTATAGCCTTCGACTGTCGGTACTTCCTTGTAGTTCCAACTCGAGGCGTTTCGCGTTCCATCCGAGAAGCTCCAAAGCGGAATCCTAAGAAGCGCCGTGTCCCCGGTTGCAGACTCCGAACGCCACATCGCTTCACCGCCGCCTTCCGAGCGTACGAGTACGTTGAGGTGTTCGTCTTCGCTTTCGAGGAATGAAAACTGATCTACCGGCGCACCGGCGACACCGAGTGCGGTCGGCGCACCGCCATCAAGCGGCATCTTGTAAAGCACCGAACGCACATCGCCCTTTTTCCTGTCGGCCCGCCATTCCGTCGTCCATACATAGACCGATTGCGGCGAAACATAAAAGATCCGTCCGGCGGGACCGATCACGCCCGTGCCCTCGCATTTGAACGCGCCGGCAAGATCGCAAACCGTAACGGTGTGGAGCGCGAGTCCGTAATTTTCCTTTAATTCACGCGCCGGTCTATAGACTTTTGTTGCCGAAACGATCTGATGGAATTCGTTGTCCGTGGCGTCTTTGTGCCATTTGCGGATTGCCGGAAACTGCGCCGTCGGGTCGTTTGGGTTGACCCAAAGATATTGCGGCGTATAGAAGATGAGCTTGCTGCCGATCAAACGGCTGGCGTAGTTTCTCGATGAATAGTAGTCGTTTGAACGCAGATGATATGTGGACTTGTATTCAAGATTACCCGCACCATCGATGTTGAAGAGACCGATTTCCGTGCCGCCGCGCGAATAGCTGTAACCAATAACGACAACCGTATCTTTCGAAACAAGCATCTCGTCATACCAAGTTCCGCCGGGATCGGCACCCGGAGGATAGGCATCAACAGCGGCGATCGGTCTGAGTTTGGCGTCGTTTACGGCGACGGTAAAGAGCCGTCCGCGTCTGAGTATGATCAGATGATCACCGTGAAGTTTGACGATCCCGCCTTCATCAACTCCGGCATGCTGAGTGTTTGTAACTGATTCGTCTGCGTCTGCGGACTTTGCGCCCTCGGCCGCCGGTGCGGTAGAAGCGTCTTTGGCATCCGAAAACACCATCCCCTCTTCCTTGTCGCGTTTGCTCGCCTGAGCCGCAAACTCTTTTAGAAACTTGTCGAGCTCTTCCTTTGACTGAAACGCCTTCAACGTCTTGCGCGGCTTATACGCGGCATTCGCCGCGTTCGACGCCTGCCCACCGTCAATCTCCGGAACATCCTCAATCTCGCCAAAGCGGTTTCCGATGACGAGGAAACCGATCACCAACAAAGCCAAAGTGGAAATCAAAACTGCCTGTACCCGATTCTTCATAACAATGCCCTCAAAAATCAAAGTTCACCCGGCCAAGGGACGGGGGGTTTGAACAAGGAACGGAGAATCCGACATGAACTTGCACGGATATTGAGGAATAAATGAAAAACACCATAACAAGCCGCAATATTCAACTCCCCCAGACCCCTGCCGGCTTGCCCGGCAGGTGAATCAGGTCAATAGCTAGTCCGCGCGCCACAAAAGCACAAGAGGCCCCTGCCACCTTGTGTGGCAGGTGAACAAGGTCAATAGCTACGGGCGAGAAGCACTTTGAGAAGAGTGGGTTATGTTTTGTGTCATCACCAAGGGACTCTGCCAGACGAATAGAATGGGTTTGATGATGCCGAGTTACCAGAGCTGACAGCTTGAGTGTCTTCGAGACATTGCAGATAGGGTGTTAGCGAAATGTTGAACATTTTTCTTTGGGTACGGATGAAAATCTGAAACAATGAGTCACATTTTCGTTTGGAGATAACCGTGGTATGAAGCCTCACCCTTTCTACACTGCGTCCAACTGTTCTGATCCCGCGTATTCGCTTCGCTTCACATGGACGGGATGGTTGGCTGCAAAGTCTTGCCTTTTTCCTTCTTCGTACGTTCTCCCTGGAGATCTGGTTGGGAGATGGGAGTCTGATGAACTCCGGCTCCTTGAAGCCGAGACTTCGGGAAAATGTGCGAGAGTGCTGTTCAGTGTGAAACCCAGTCTTTCACCGATCATCATCGCGACGCTTGCAAAAGGACGTCTTCAGTACGAGTTGCGAAAATGGCTTCCGGATTTGAGTTTCTCGCGAAAAGTGTCTTTGCGGTCGATCAACTCCATCAATCGCGATCAAGTAGATGATTATCTTTCCAACCAAGTAAAAAAGGATTGCTTTGTCGATCAAAAGTATCGTCGGAAGCTGGATCGGTTCACTTGGGTTGAACGGAATGCAGCGGCTTCCGCTCCGACACTTTCAAGAAGTGGACGATACTGGTATGACCTTCACCTTGTATTTCGCACAGCGTTTGGTCTTAACTTCACCCCAAACCATGAAATGGAACGTATTCGCGACACGCTAATTCTGATCTCTGAGAAACATGGGCATCGACTTCGAGGGTATTCGTTGATGCCAGATCACCTGCACATCGCACTGCGCGGGAATATTGGATGGTCACCCGAGACAATTGCGCTCAACTACATGAACAATCTCGCATACGCGATGCGACGTCCCATTTGGCAAAACGGATACTATGCCGGAACCTTTGGAGATTACAGTCAGCGAGTGATCAGTAGGTTGATAAACAGTTAGACAACCTCGCAGAAAAATCAAAAAGTTGTCGGGCAGATCGAAAAAGCGTGCTCCTGCAAAATGCGCGTCGTTCGCTGCTTTGCTTTGGATAGTGGATGGCATTTGTTGAAAACCCATCGATCGACTAGTGCCCTTCCCGTTCAGTGCTTGACGTGAAGTATTGGGTTTTTCGCCATCATTTTTGCATGCCAACCATGCGTAGCTTCGGACCTTTGCCTCCTGCCAGACAAGCCGGCAGGGGGGCCGGAACGGTTCGTTGATTGGCCGGACTAGCTTCTGACCTCATTCACCTGCCGGACAAGCCGGCAGGGGTCTTGATTCCTAAAAAATTGCGAGAACTGAAGACAAGTATCTCTTCGGCGGGCCTCGGAATTGAAAACTCCCCGGAATCCCCGATATCTTTTATGGAAGCCGATTCAGCCCAGAACACTCAAATTACCAAACCGACAAATACCCAGGACTTCAAATCGACGATTCCAACTCCCCCAAAAGAACTCAAAACTCAAAACTCGAAACTCGAAACTCCCCCCGCTTGACTAAACGCCCAAAGCCGTTGCAAACTTAACGTTTATGGGGCCGTAGCTCAGCTGGGAGAGCGCATGACTGGCAGTCATGAGGTCAGGGGTTCGATCCCCCTCGGCTCCACCAATAGAATCAAGAGATAGGGCGACCGACTTGGTCGCTCTTTTCATTTTGGTTATGCCTGATCAAATACGAAATAATCTCCAGAACGGATACACCGTAGTAAATTCAGTCATCTCCGAGGATGACCGTGATCGTGTTGTCGGATTATTACCTCAAATCGATAATTCCGGTTCGCGGACGCTTCTTCGTCTTGAGCCGTTTTGCGATTTGGCGCGGGATTTACGAGCTGGTGTTTTGTCTGGCTTTCTGGAGGATCTCGTCGCTGTCGAGTGTATTCTGTTTCGCAAAACTTCAGAGCACAATTGGTCTGTTGGACTTCATCGTGATGAGGTGTTGCCGGTGAAAGGATCCGGCGATTGGCCGTCTGCGGGTGTGAAGGAAGGCATGACATGTGCGCGGCCGACTCGGGAGATTATGGATCAGTGTCTTGCCGTTAGGGTGCATCTGGACGGCGCTCCTATTGAGGACATAAGTGTTGTTCCGGGATCGCATCTTGATGATGAACGGCATGAACGGATTTCTGCCCTTCCGATTGCGGTACCTCAGTGCGGTGCTTTGATTATGCGTCCTAGGTTGGCGCATGCGTCTTCAAAGCTTGGCGAAGACCAAAAGCGACGAGTACTTCATTTTGTTTTCGCGCCGCCGGTTCTTCCTGAAGGCTACAGTTGGTATTTTCCGGTATGAGAAATCAAGCGTGCTGGTTTTCATTCGTTAGCCGAGACGGAACCCGCTTTTTCGGCAAGATCCTTAAACCCCGAATGAAAGCGGGCGAGGTCGTCCCTATTTACTTCAAACTCACCTGATAGATGGAAATCCGCGCCCGATTCTCCGCATAGCGTGTCGCCGAGTTGGAAATTGAGTTTTGTTTGGCTGCCTTCAGTGTGAAAGGCGAAGAAGGATTCGTAGGTTCCTTCAAGACAAGCCTTGTTTGCGTCTCCGTTGATGACCTTTTCAAGCTCAGCGGTGAAGTCTGTTAGATTCAAGAGCTGAACATCAACATTGGTCGCATCGAATTTCCCGTGCCCGATATCCACGTGTGCTTCGATCCGGAAACCGCTATAGCCTTCGCCATCGGTTTCGAACTCGATCTTTATAAAGCAGTTTGAGTCTTTCGAGCCTATTATCATTGGGTATCAACCCGCATTTCTCACAAAGGCGGAACAAAAGAATGTAACTAATTAGCAAGCAATGATTTACAAGAAACGTACAAATTACACATTGTTCCTAAACACTTTCTCGGAAGATTCCGCTTTGAATTTTAGCCTAAAACCGCGCGGCCATAGAATCGCTATGCCCCCGCGGTTTTAGGCAAAACTTCCGCGCACAATCTCCCGATAAAGCGTTTCCTTTGTGAGAAATGCGGGTAAAAAATGCTTTTTTAGCTCTGAACCCTTGTGAATTCCATCGTCCAGTTTGTTTCCCAAGTGGCGCCATCATCTTTCGAGAATGCCTGTTCCCAAAGGGGACTCCCGCCGATGTTTTTATGCCATTTGAAACGCACGACGATCGGTATTCCGTCCAACGTGTCATTGGCGATGAATGTTCCGATCCCCTCTTCAAACCCGCCAATCACGGGCACGTCGATCGAATGAGGAATTCTTTGATCAAGCCACCAGATCGCCCATTTACCCGTGTTGGGATCAAACGAACGCAACGCCGCGGCTCTAACGTCGCCGTCCGGAAAATGGAGTAGATTGTCTTCGATGTTTCCAAAACCCTGCAAGATCTTTCGCGTCGCGGTCTCACCGGCAAACTCGGTCCAGTCTTCGCAACCCTCAAATCTTCGATCAAGCCGGCGATGACGCACCTCCAATCACCGATGATAAAATCAAAATCGGTCACGGATCCATCAACTGTAAATTCTGTCATAGCCTACTCTCGCAAAAACCGAGGGATGTGGCAAAAGCAGGGATGAGAAGAAACCGGCCAATTCGTGGAGAGTGGAAGGCCTCAAGATTCCATCCCGAAAACCAAAGGAATCGTTTCAAATAGTGAGAGAACGGAATCATCGCTACCATTGCGAAGGTGCTTTTCGATCTTTGCGAACGGAAAAACGGCGTTGCCGTTTGAGAATTCCACGCACCAGCCGTAATCGGAATGCGCCCAAGTTCCCCCATAGGTTTGCACGATGCACTCGCCCAAATACGAGCCCAGCGTACTCACAAGCCCATCGACATTCTCGGTTTTGTCATTCTCGAACTGCCGCTGGGTATATCCGTCGAGCCATTTGACACCGGCCAGATCATAGCCAACTTCCACATCAAGCTGTTCCCCTGCAACTTTTCGTACGAGCTCCGCGTTGTGTTTTATTCTTTCAAGCATGTTTATCCCGCAGTTCCCACCAAGGCGGAACAAGGTGGAATTCGACCGGAGTTTGGATGAAACGCCAGGCGTTCGATAGGAGCGAATGCTTCTTGAACCAGAAGAGCCGAAGCGTGGGGATTGTCGATTGGCGAGGTATTCAGCGATTTCGTTGAGAGCCAACAAGGCGGGCTCGGTCCAGATCACTTGAGCCATTTACCCATCGCCTTTTTTGCTTCTTTCTGCGTTAGAGTACGACCTTCTTGGACCGCACGTTCGCCTCGGGACAGTCCTTCGAGCAACCGGATTCGCGACTGCATCAACTCAAAGTCATCGACATCCACCAAATAGGCGGAAGGCATTCCATGCTCGGTAATAAGAATCGGTTCTTTGGATTTACGCAATTCAGCCAAAATTCTGGTCGCCTGTCTCTTCAATGTTGTAACAAGTTCGATTCTCATGAGGGTGATACTAAACTGTCACTTTTTGAATTTCAACGAATTTTGACACTATCGGGCGCTTTCCTCGGCAGTGGCGGGACTCGCGTTTCCGTAGCCCGCATTTCGGAACGCCCTTGTAAAGAGACTGGTGTGGGGTCCGACAGGTTGGTTAACAACAGATCGTTGTGTCGTCCGTTTGGTAATGCCTCGATTACAAGAAACCCGCGAACTCGCAAAGTCAGAGGGATGTCTTGTATATTTTAGTCAGACTTTGATCACCCATCAGGAGGTTGCATCCAAATGGCCTTTCAAGTAGTAGTGGCCGACAATTTCCATTACATGGATGAAAGCGAGTTTTACATCCATGGCACTTTTGAAACTCTCGAACTTGCGATTGAGGCTGCCAAAAAGATCGTTGATTCTTCGCTTGATTTCGCTTACAAGCCAGGGATGACGGCTTCCGAGCTTTACTCCACTTACACGACGTTCGGCGAAGATCCTTTCGTCAAAGGCGGCGAAATCGGGACTGTGCCATTCTCCGCTTGGAAGTATGCCGAAATTCGCTGCTCGGAGATTTGCGGAGAGAGTGAGGAAGAGGAATAGAGCGAAAGAGCTCCAAAACCATCTGTCGATTCGACTTCCGGAACTCGTAGCATGGAAAATGAGGAACGAAGGTGTTTCAAGGTTGCGATCGCGGCCCAAAGTTTTGATTGCCGATATGGATTGAATTTCCTCTGCGAGAATGTATTGTGTGCTGGAATCAAGTCGATTCCAGTTCATTTTTATAGTCCGCTTCAGGGTAGCGCACTAGCTTGGGCAAACTATAGAATTGTCCCGAATTCAGAGAAATCATATGAACAAAATCACGCCTTTCCTTATGTTTAACGACCAGCTCGAAGCTGCGATCGAGTTTTACACCGAAACCTTTCCGGATTCCGAAGTGCGAAACGTCGCCCGCACCGGAGACGACGGACCCGTTACATCCGCCGAGTTTGTTGTCGGCGGACAGCGTTTTATGGGTTATAACGGCGGTTCTTACTTCACTTTCTCAAATGGCTTTTCGCTTTTTGTTGATTGCGAAGACCAGGAGGAAGTGGACGAATACTGGGACAAACTGATCAACGCCGGTGCCGAACCCATGCAATGCGGTTGGATTACGGATCAATTCGGAGTTACGTGGCAAATCGTCCCGAGGCGCTTTATGGAACTCATCAACGACACCGACCCCAAAAAGGTTCAAGCGGTTATGGACGCCATGATGCCGATGGTAAAGCTTGATGTGGCGGCGCTTGAGAAGGCGTATGACGAGGGTTAGATTCCATCGACAATCAATCGACTTCTTTGCCAATAAGAAACATTGATCTAGATTGATTGAGATGGGCTGCTTTATCAAGACTTTGTATTTACCAGGTACATCATTACGATCTCTAGTCGCGCAATATATGAAAACAACCGTTCAAGCTTTTCTCGTATTCTTCATGCTTGTCTTTGCTTCTTCTGTAGCATTTGCATGTACTTGCTCTAATCCAAGTCAGAGACAGCGGTTTCGATCGGCGGATGTTGTTTTCGTCGGGGAGGTGTTAGAGTTTCGGGAAATTTCGGAAACGGAACACGCAAAATCATTGGAATCGGATCCGGAAAATCGATTGGGGGGAATGCCTTACCGAGTAACATTTAATGTAGAAAAGCAATGGAAAGGTAAAAGGCAACCCCGGATTACTGCATCGGCTGGAGACGATGCAGTCGGATGGTGCGACGATCTCGATTTGAGCGTTGGAAAAAGAATTTTAGTCTATGCTCCGCGCGAATTCGGACAGCTTTTGATCGCAAGGGAATGCGGACCGAATCGCTACGGCGATGCCGCGGAAGATGAGATCAAGCGTTTAAACAACTTCTTTTTTCGTGCATATACGTTCTTGTATCCCTATCCGAAATCTTAGTTAGCTTTTCTCCATGGCCTAGGTATCGTTGAGGTTTTAGTTTCTTTGCCGATTCCGGAGATGATTTCCGTGGTTGGGGCTGAAGAGCATCGCGGTGTTTGCATATCTGCGATACGCACCCGGCAGTAACGGTATTCTTGACTCTTCTGATAGAATCTCTGCAAATTCTCACAAAAGGAGGCCACCTCACATGGCTAACACATTTTCGTCTACTTATCTCCATTTTGTATTCAGCACAAAACTTCGAAAAAAATTGATCGACAGGGAAATCGAAAGCAGAGTTTGGAAGTATATCGGGGGAATTCTCCGGAATTATGGCATGAGCGCGCTTCGGATCGGAGGGATTGAAGATCATATTCATGCTTTGGTTCAGACACTTCCGAAATTTTCAGCCAGCAAGATCGCCCAACTGATGAAGACGGATTCGAGTAGATGGATAAAGGATGAGTTTGACCGTTTGCAATTCTTTTCGTGGCAAGACGGATACGGCGTCTTCTCGGTAAGCCATTCCGATATTGAAAGCGTCGTAGATTACATACGCAATGAAAGAATTCATCATGAGGGCAAATCATTCGAAGATGAATACCGCGAGTTGATGGATCTTCACGCCATCGAATTCGAGGAGAAATATCTCTTGGGTTAGAATTCGCTACGTTGATCGCGTGCTTGGTTTTGTGGGTTCCGTGGGTTCCGTGGGTTCCGTGGACTGCGGGGTTTGCGCTGGTCCGTGGGTTCCGTGGACTGCGCGCTTTGCGCAGATCCACGGCTATGATCTGTGCGTCGCTACCGCGACTGTTTGCGCTTTGCGCGTTTCCTTGGTCGGGTCTCGTTGTTCCGTGGCGATTCCGTGGATTCCGTGGATTCCGTGGACCGCGCGCTTTGCGCTGATCCACGGGTATGATCTGTGCGTCGCTACCGCGACTGTTAGCGCTCTGCACTGAAATATGGCTATTTCCTCGGGACGTAGAACGAGCTTGTCCAGTTTGGTTTTGGTGGCTGTTTTCCGGTTTCCAGCATCTTTTGCCATTTTTCGTCGGTTAGGCGGTCGGATGCGGGGTGGAGGAATTCGTAGTAGCTGAAGACGGCGCCTCGGGTAAGTACGAGTTTTCCGTCTATCGGAACTATTACAAAAATCTCGTTGGCCCGGCCAACAGCTTCCTCCAGGGCAAGGCTTCCGCCGGTGTGGACGTCGGCGATGACGGCCATGTCCTTGTCGGTTTCATTCACCATCTCCCAATAATCCGGGTTTCCCGTCATCACTGAAAGCGTAAGATATTCAAGCGTGCCGCCGATTTGGCGGATGAAGGTGTGGTCGCTTTCGGTGAGTTTCTCGTTGCGGAGTTCCTTTTCGGAGATCGATTTGAGATTCTCGAGCAGATCTTTGAAGGTGTCGAATTTCGAATCGAGGTTTTCGGGGAGCAGGTTTCTCGAAGCGAGACCTTCCTTGGATTGGATTGTCAGCTCGAGGAGACGGCTCCAAAAAACCACGTTGGGTTCGACATAGCCTTTGTAGGTAAGTTCGTCGCCTCCGTCGCCCATTTCCGCGCCGCTTTGTTTTCCATAGAGAATCGTGTCATGGCGAAGTTCGGCCCACGAGCCAAGCGACGTATTGAGCGATTTGTCCTGCCACGCCTTGTTCTGCATAAACGATGGGTATCCCGCCGGCACCGGATCATTCAGAGCACGGAGCGAATTGAGCCAGCCCCAATAAAGATTCGAAGTCCATTTCGCCTGATCGAGTTTCCCAAACTCATCCGTAAGCTTTTTGCGTTCCGAAAGATATTTGTCCCATTTGAGCGGATTGTAGAGAGCGGGATTTGCATCGAGAATCTCGGTCGCCCTTTGGCTGCCCATCACGGACATCACATCCAAACCGCTTGGGAAAACGCGCTTTATCGGAACCGTCAGCCGTTGCATGATCTCGCTGTCGGGAATATAGCGCTGTCCCATGAATCGAAACTGCACGTCGGATTCCGCCATCTCGGTTTTGGCCTGATCGGCGAGGTTTGCGAACTGTATCTTCGACGCACGAAGTTTCTCCATGCCGGCCGCGAATTCGTTGAACTTCTCCGTGTCCGCAAATTCTTTTTCGTCGGCTTCGGCACCAAAAACCGAATCGGCAAGCGCCTTGAGTTCCTTGGGCGTAATGTCGTCGGCCGCGCCCACGTAGAACGCGGTCGGCTCGTAAATCCGTTCCCATTCCTTGTCGAGCCCTGTGCTGTAAAGCGATTTCGTGATGAGTATGCTCTGACGAATCTGCTCGTCCGCACGACCGTTTGTCGTTTTTACCGCAAACGGTACCAGTCCGTACCACATCATCGCGCCGAAGTATTTCTTGAGCTCGGGACTCCGCGTGTAATGCCCGCGCGGTACGAACTGTGAATAGTCGATTCGATACGGGAAGATCGAACCGATCGCAAAGCCCTCGTGTTTCTTAACAAGCGCCATCTCGGCATCGACCAATTGCCGGGCTTCGTCCGGTATCTCGATTTCGAGATTCAGATTTTTTGCCGCGACCGCGTAATACGCGATGTTTTTGAGGGCCGCCCGCTTCAAGTTCTGATCCTCCGTCCGACCCCAGACCGCGATCGAATCGGCGAGCATTCCTTTCGTTAGCTCCTCAAGAGCGGGAAGGAGAGTTTGTTCTTCCACGTTGCGAAGCGTGTAGTCAAAAAAGATATGGTAGAGATGGAGCACCGAATCCGTGGTTACAAAAGACGGCGTTTCGGAATACTCGTTGTTTTCGTAGATGTGGAATAGCTGTTTTTCCTTGGTCGCGGAAACTACGAATAGATTCTTCGCAAGCCGCATGCGCATCTGCGGCGTGATGCTGTGGTTTTGTTTGAACTTCCGCAAATTCTGGACTTCGGCGAGCGTGGGCGAGACCTTGTAGGGTTTTAGCTTTCCGGTTTGTGCGTTTGAAACGACTGAGAATATTGCGATCGTTGTTAAGATAAGCGTCTTTTTTTTCATTTTATTAATCATTGGACTTTCCTTTTAAATGGTCTCGTTATTGCGCAGCAAATGTCGCGAATCGAACTCGTTGCCCAGCGCTATCGCCGACAAGCGACCGCGCCCGCAAGTCAAAGTACTCAAAACTCAAAACCCAAAACTCGTAACTCCCCTCTCTTTGAGAACGAATCCAAACGAGTCCCAAACATAGACAGCGGTGCTCGGGTTTCCTGCCGCGTCTGATTCAAGCGCGATCAATTCCTCGCCGTCCTTGCCGTCAAGGTCTTCGAATCTGAAGTCGGTAAACGGCCGGCTCAAACGCGAGCCAAGCCATTTTGGAAATGCCCTTCCGTCTTTCCAACCATAAACAAACAAGCAATTGTGCGGTATCGGCAGAAACTTTGTCTTTTTGAAAACGCCGACGATGACTTCCTTGATTCCGTCTCCATCAACATCCGCGGTGTCGATCTTCCAGGGCTTCCAACCCGTGGGCACGCCCTGCCATTTCAGCTCCTTCCCGTGCCTTATCTCTATCGTGTTTTCGCGGCTGCCATCGAGATCGATGATTTCGGGTGTGCCGTCCGAATCGAGATCCGCAGTAATCATTGAACGCTTTGTCTCTTCCTTAAGAATCCCGTTCTCGATTCGGGTTTCGAAACGTTTGGAGAATTTGTTCAGGTTTTCGAAAATTCTTTCTCGCTCATCGCCAACCGCAGGGCTTGGCCGGTATCCGTCTATGGATACGGGGATGACATCCGCTTCCCTAACGCCTCCCTTTCCAACGCTTACACGCAGGATCGCGCTCTCACCGAGAAGCCTGTTGCGATTGGTAGGAGAATCGAAAACGAAATTTCCAAGCGAATAGGCGACGAGAGTCTTTCTGTCGTTCGCCGCATTCGCACCCAAGCTCAACCCCTGCAATACGTGCGGATGATGACCGACAACGATATCTGCGCCCGCCCGCGTCGCTTGCTCGGCAAGGTCGGTTTGCGCGACATCGGGATACGACGCGTATTCGGTTCCCCAATGAATCGAAACGATTACAACATCCGCCTTCTTTCGCATCGTGGCGATCGTCTGAGGGAGCTCAACTCTGCCGAATTCAGCAACTGCCACGGATTCGTCCGAGCCGGGCGAGATTTTGGTTATCGCCAAAAACGCGATTCTTGTGTTCTTGATTTCGAGAAAGACGGGTGATTCTGTTTCGGATTTTGTGCGTCCTGCTCCGACCCAGCGTATATTCTGCGAATCCAGATTGTCCATCGTCTCAAACAGACCGATATTTCCGCAGTCGAGGCTATGGTTATTTGCAAGAGAAACGATGTCGATACCGGCGTATTTTAGAATGCCCGCGTTTTTGGGCCTGCCTTCGAAACTGTAATTCTTCTCAAGCTTTTCGCATTTCGATGCCAGTGGGCCTTCAAGATTTGCGAAAGCCAGATCGGCTTTTGAAAGAATATGGCGGACATTTTCGAATGGATATTCGGGTCCGTACGTATTGATCTTCTTTTCGACGCCGCGGGCAAGAAGCACGTCTCCGACGAACGCGATTTCAATCGGTTCGTTTTGCGCGCTGGCCGCGCCAAAGATCGAAAGGACCAGGATTGAAACGATCAGATGTTTCATCTCTTTATGAACGAGTCGTTTGGAAACAATTGCTGTTTCTATTTTACTCGTTTTTGGAGGCGAGGAGGAGGAGTTTCGAGTTTTGAGTTTTGAGTTCTTTTGTTGGAGTTGGCTCGATTACCCGAACTTGAGAATGGGTAAACGGGTTGTTCGCTTCGCTCATTGCAGGCGAAGCCGACTGGACCGCATCAGGCGTCCCGCCTGCCACCCGTTTTGCATCAGTGGGGGTTGAGTGAATAAAGCCCGTTCAGTAGGTCATCGCTCCCCCGAGCGGGGTTACTCGTGCTACCGTGCTCGTTATAAGCGAGGTTTTTTTCCTAGAGACACAGGGAGTTGGCACCTTCGTTTCTGCATCTACGTCCAATTGTCGCAGCGAATATTACGGCTCCTGCGGCGGCGGCACCGATCGTAATCCAGACGGCTTTTGAGATCCCGGTTTTGTTGACCGATTTGACCTCGCTGTAACCAAATGTTTTTTCAGCGCCGCCTTTTTGAGCAACGGAAAATCCGTTTGAGTCGAATGCCTTTATGGTGCCCTTGTATTTTTCTCCGTTATTGAGAACAACGTTCACATTCTTTCCGACGCCGTATTTGGCGACCCGGGTTTGAATCGCATCCGTCTGGCAAATGACGCTGTTGGTCATTAGGACCGTGAGTAAAAATGTGGTTATCAACACTTTTGCCGAGAATTTCTGATGCATAACTTTTTACCGCCCCATGGATCTGGATACTTCTCTAAACTCGTCCGCTTACTTCTCTTTCGGCCAAACATTGTCCGAAGGGTCATTGTCTGGAAAACGGTTCGATGGGTCAAAGGTAATTTTCTTGATCTTTCTTTTTCCAAAGTCGAGTGTCGCGACGAAATCGCGCTGTCCAGTAAACCAAACATCCACCGGCCAACTGACGACCGCCTTGTTCGGATCCTTCATCACAGCATTCGGCATCGGTTTTATCGCCGCGCCGGTTTCTTCAAACTCGACCTCGATCACAACCGGAGATGGCATCTGCCCAGCCTGGTGGATCGTCACGCTCGTTTTCCCGCCCTTTTCAACTACGCTCTTTATGGATCCATTTACCGAGTCCGTAGTAAACAACCAGTAATACCAAAACCATTCCAAGTCTTGCCCGAGTGCGTTGTTCATATAGAACATAAAATCCCAGGGCGACGGATGCTTGAAGCTCCATTCCTTTGTGTAACCGCGGATTCCCGCCTGCACGCGTTCGTCGCCGACGATTCCGCCGAGCATCGATAACATGAACGGCGTTTTTCCGTACGTTTGGAAACCGTAGAACGGACCGCCGTAATTCGCGTTCCACATCATCGGCGGCTCGTCTTCGGTGCCGCTTATCCTTCCATAGATCTGTCCGAGCCCGTCGAGCATTGGCGGGCTTCCGGAGACATCGGCGCGGGAGAGGATGTTCATGTATTGATTGAAGCCCTCGTCCATCCAACCGTAGCGCGTTTCATTGTTGCCGACCATCATCGGCCACCATTGATGCCCCGTTTCGTGATCCGCAGCGCCCTGATTTGAATTGATCACCATCGGATATTCCATCCCCGCGCTCGGACCATCCTGGAGCGTGAGCTGGGGAAAAGGATATGGCGCCCAGAGTTTCGAGTAGAACTCAAGAGCGTGTCGCGTACGCTTGCCCGCCTCTGCAAAAAACCTCGCACGCTCGGGCAGAAAGACCATGTGAATCGGGATCGGTCCCTTTCCGGGGATCGTCGCGCGAGTCGATTTCCATACAAAATCCCTTGCCGTCGCCCAAGCAAAATCGTTTACGTTCTCGGCGACGAAATGCCACTCGAGCTTATCGGCATTGGCCGTCGCCTTTCCTCGACCCGTTTCGTCGGGACCGACGATCGTTATTTCCTCGTCCGAATCCAGTACTTTCGAAAGCTGCTCGCGTGCCTTTGGAGTCAATACCGTTTCAGGGTTTTGGAGCACTCCGGTTCCCGAGACGATCCAGCCGCCCGGCACCTCGATCTTTACATCGAAGCGTCCGAAATTGTTGTAAAACTCGGATGGACCCAAATAGACGTTTGTTTCCCAGCCCTGAAGGTCGTCGTATTTTGCGATCCTTGGATACCACTGCGTGGGTTGGAAAAGCCGGTCGTCCCAACGCTGCGTCATCCGGTGCGCGCGCCCGTTCGGACCACCCGGCAATTTGGTGTTCCACTCGACAACAAGTTCGATATCGCTATGCGGTTTAACCGGTTTTTCGAGATAGATCACCGCGACGGTTTGGTCGAGCCCTGTAACGCCCAATTCGGGGGGCAATGGCTCGGCACCCCGCTGTCTTAGCTGCGGAGGTTGAAATCTACCGCTCAAATCGACATCGTCACCGCCGACGATTAGCTTTGTGATCACCATTCCTTCGGTGGTCTCAGCCGGAACAGAAGAACCGCGGGGCACGAATGGACGATAGATGTTGTGGTCGAGCCTGAGCAAGATCTGCGTCAGCTCATCATTGCTTGTGTTGTGAAGAATGATCTTCTCGGACCCGTAGATTTTCTGGTTTTCGGTATTGAGCTTTGCTGAAATCGTGTAGTCCGTTTTCAACTGCCAGTAGTTTGGCCCCGGTTTTCCGCTGAAATCACGGGTTCCATCCTTGTAAGCCCTTTTGATCGCGTTGGTCAAAGGGATATCCCGACGAATTGTCCTCGTCGGAAATTCGACGTCTTCCCGGGATTTGTAGTTATTGGATGATGATTCCTGAGAGAGTACAAAAGGAGCCGGAATCAGCAGAAAAATCAAAAGCAATCGAACTAGCATATGGCCACCAACTTTGGATTAGGTTTCGAGTAGGGCTATATCATAGCACTTTCGCGGGTTTTGGTTGGCCGGAAGCAAGGATCGTAACCCGGCGCTTGGTTCTGAATCTGTTTCTACATAAGAGATTGTCTATTGACGAACATGAAACGATGGATCAATATAGTATAATATATATTTTGTATGTAATTATATATTAGACTATATGAATTTCAATAAATTTGCACTACTCGAAGCGATAAAAGAAAGGCGTGACGCGGAACGAATCAGTCAAGCCGAACTTAGCCGACGAACAAATATCCCTCAAAGCCATATCTCGAGAATCGAGCGTGGAATCGTCGATGTGCAGCTTTCCACGTTGATGCAAATCTCCTTTGCGCTCGGGTGCGAACTTCGGATGATACCGAAAAGACATGTGGACTTGGTTGACCGCGTTATCGACCGGCAACCTTATGAAACAAACGACAAACCCGCTTATTCGCTCGATGATGAAACATGAACCGACTCGATGTAAAACTCTATTCTGAAATCATCGGCACGATCACACTCCTGAATGGAGACAAGTCGATTCTTGCCTTCAATGATGAATATGTCGGAAACCAGGATAGGGCAACTCTGAGTCTTTCATTCAAAAACTCAGACCAGGAATTGCTAACAAACTTCCGTCCGAGCGGTCCCGCACTATTGCCCTTTTTCTCCAATTTGCTGCCCGAAGGCGCGCTTCGGGAATTTCTTGCAGAACAACTCGGCATCAAACCCTCGCGTGAGTTTCACCTTCTTTGGGGTCTTGGCCGCGACTTGCCGGGGGCTGTCTCAGTTGATTCGGACGAAGAAGCGCAGCTGCAGAAGTTTCCCAATTCTGAGGACTCCGAGTTTTTGGGAAATGAGAATGTACTTCGCTTTTCTTTGGCCGGCGTTCAGTTGAAATTCTCAGCTATCCGGGTTGGAGAAAGGCTAACGATTCCGGCAAAAGGATTGGGTGGGGAATGGATCGTTAAACTCCCTTCGAATCGATTCGAATTTGTGCCTGAAAACGAATTTTCGTTTATGACACTCGCTGGAATGATCGGCATAGAAGTTCCGGAAATCATGTTGCTGGACACAAAGGAAATCGAAGGCATTCCGGAGGGCGTTGGTAGGCTAAGGGACGAAAAGGCCTTTGCCGTAAAACGATTTGACCGCTCGGATGACGGCCCGATTCATATCGAAGACTTTGCACAGATCTTCAATCTCCGACCCGATGACAAATACGGGAAAGCCAGCTATAGAAACATCGCGGAAGTAATCGGAATCGAATCGACGGCCAAGGATGTTGAAGAGTTCGTAAGAAGGCTGATTTTCTCAATTCTGATCGGGAATGAAGACATGCATTTGAAGAATTGGTCTTTTATCTACCGAGATCGGAAGACCGCGCAACTCGCTCCGGCATACGATCTGCTATCAACGATTCCGTACATACATTCGGGGAACGCGGCTCTGAAGTTTGCGACAACAAAGAAGATGGCGGACATCGATCGTTCTGAACTTGAGGAACTCGCGGATCGTGCGAAACTTCCGAGGGGCCTCGTCGCAAGAACGGCAAGCGAAACTGTCGAGATATTTTTGGATGTGTGGGGTCGTGAGAAAAACAACCTCGTGCTTCCGTCTGAGATCATCAAGAAAGTTGACGAAAACATAAGGGTTTCGCGGATCTCTAAATCGACTACGAATTCGTAATCATCACGTTGTCAGATCGATCAGGCGCTTTGGGACACTTGGAATTTCAAATCCTGAAGACGACAACTACAATTGCAATTCGTTTGGGATTTCTTCAGGAACCTGCACCGACTGAAAACTCGTAGATTCTAAAGAGTACTGATTTAAATGATGCAAAAAATACTATACATAGATATGGACAACGTACTTGTCGATTTCCCTTCGGGGATCTCGAGAATTGCACCGGACGTTGTAAATGAATTCGAAGGGCGATTGGATGAGGTGCCTGGAATTTTTTCACTTATGGAACCTTTTCCTGGTGCGCTGGAGGCATATGAAGTTCTTTGCAGTTCTTTCGATACCTACATCCTTTCGACTTCACCTTGGGAGAATCCTTCCGCTTGGTCCGACAAGCTTCTCTGGGTCAAAAAGTATCTCGGCACATACGCGTACAAGCGTCTGATTCTCAGTCACCACAAGAATCTGAACCGCGGACACTATCTGGTTGATGATCGAACGAAGAACGGTGCTGATGGCTTTGAAGGCGAACTGATTCAATTCGGAACGGAAAAGTTTCCGGACTGGGCTGCGGTTGTCGAGTATTTGAACGAAGTTAAATAGGGCATGTTTCCTTTCGAATCAATTCTATTGTTTTTGTCGGCCGCGTCGCTCGGGATTTTTCTTGGAGCCCAAATCGCGGAAGCGTATTTGCTTGTTCCCTATTGGAAGCGAATTCCGGCCGATGAATTCTTTGAATACTACAGTTCCTTTGGGCCGAGCATCCATAAGTTTTTTGCGCCTCTGACGATTGTCGCGACCTTCCTGCCAATAATTGCGGGATTAACCGGATTCTTTACCCGTTCCGGATGGAATCCGCTGCTGTGGGTAATGAGCGCCTCGACGATCTCATTCTTTTCCACCTATTTTTTGTTTTTTAAAAACGCCAACCTGAAATTTGAGAATCGGAGCATTTCGGATGAAGAGTTGCCAGCGGAGCTTGTGCGTTGGGGAAATTGGCATTGGTTACGGATTCTTTTTGAAGCCGTGGCGTTTGTCTGTTCGTTGGTCTTGCTATTGAAGTCGTGAATTTTGATTGCCAAGACGGCTTGGAATAACCGAAGATTGTCTGAAGATTTGTAACTACAACTTTCGGCGCAGAGCTTGCTCCGCGGATTTGGAAATTAAATGGCAAAACTAATTGTGTTTTCGGCTATCGGTTTCAATGGAACCTCAAAGGAATTCAGAAGCAATGATCCCGATCTGGTTCAGAACGGCGACGATTTTGTGGTTAGTTCGGCGATTGCGATTGAAGGCGACTGGACTCTTTTCCACGAACCCGGATTCGCCGGCACGTCAATAGGTTTATCTTCGAGTGGCGGGCCGGATTCAGACGGGACTTACAAGGATTCGGCGGACTGGGATGGAACCGGAGAGTTTCATGTGAAGTCGATCCAGCATTCTTAATCGCTCACTGCAATTGGAAATATACGATGATCATTAGACGAGCAGAACAGGCCGATGCCGCGTCGATGTGGGAGATTATTAGCTCCGCGAATGAGCGTGGCGATACATTGCCGTTTTCAGACGAATTTGACCGGGACACTTTCCAGCTTCATTGGTTTACCACTGAGCCGGCGTTTGTTGCCGAAACCGATGAAGGAGTCATCGGGATGTACAAGATGGGTGCGAATTTCCCCGGAAGGGGCGATCACGTTGCGAACGCGACTTACGTCGTCAGTGCCGAGTCGCAGGGAAAGGGTGTAGGCCGTGCGCTTGTAAACCATAGTTTGGATGAGGCGCGCGCAAACGGTTTCAAGGCGATGCAATTCAACTTTGTCGTGAGTACCAACGCACCGGCGGTCGAGCTGTATAAGAAGCTGGGCTTTTCGATCGTCGGTACGTTGCCGAAGGCGTTTAGACACAAGGAATTGGGATTTGTTGACGCTTATGTGATGTATTTGGATTTGGGCGGATAGGCGAATCTCGCCTATAACGCCACGCAAGCCAAAGAAAGTGGTCGACTTCAGCCAAAGAACTCAAAACTCGTAACTCGAAACTCATAACACTTCCTCCCCGCGGTTTTACTCGCGCTATCGCGCTCGTTGCGGGCGGGACGCCCGCGCTCCAGTCGGCGTGCTCCAGTCGGGGTGCTCCAGTCGGTTATTTCGCTTGGAATACGATTCCGTCCAGTTTAGGCGACTCGGTCCCTAATAAAATTTTCCCTCAATGCAAATTTCCGATGAGTTCTGCAAATCACGGCCCTTTTTTGACGATCGGAATATCGCCGTTTGTGCCGAACGGGAAACTAAAGAATGAATTGAACCCGTCTGAACTTCGCAGGATGAACCACTCGCCGCTTGATGGGCGGAAGAACGCGAGATCGGCTTTGCCGTCTTTGTCGTAATCGTCGGTCGAAGGCTTGTCGCTACTTGTGCCGAATTCTCTGGCAAAATTGGTGCCGTCGCTGCTTCGTTCGACAAACCAAAGTCCGTTTGAGGGACGGAAGATAGCGAGATCATTTTTCCCGTCGCCATCAAAATCGCCATCAATCGGAATGTCGCCGTTTAATCCGAATTGTTTGAAAACTACTGAGCTATCGGAACTGTTGAGTATGATCCAAAGTCCTTGACTCGGACGATAGACGGCAATATCCCCGAAACCATCGCCGTCGAAATCACCGCTTTGCGAAGGCGTGATCGTGAGATTGTGCTTTGACAGTCGAAATTCTCGAACATTGTCTTCGAAAGGGTTCGCAAGGATAATATTGCTACCCGATATTTCCGCCCGACCTGCGAAGAATGATGATTCGCCCAGTTGAATGTCGGTAACCGACAGCCCGTTCTCGCCAAAACCCGAATCAAGCGTTCCATTGCGATTTATACGAATTAACGCAATTTTATTAAGATCGGCTTCTCCGCTAATTATCAATTTTCGATCTGACTGAAGACTTATGCTTGTCAAAGTGCCGCTTCTATTGTTGATGAATTCTTCAATTTTTCCGGTTCCGTTGAACGTCGTGTCGAGTGAACCGGAATTGTCATAACGATGGATGGCGGATTTGCTCCGAACTTCCCCGACTACGGTGACTGTATTGGCGCCGGAATAATCAACGGCAACGTCATTAAAGCCGGTAAAAATGTCATCAACCGTGATTAGCCCGTCACCGCTGAATCCCGTATCTAAAGTTCCGTTTGTCTGAAACCTGGCAATAACGCCGCCCGTTGGAACCGTCCCCGGCTTGCTGCCAACGACTACGAGTTTGTTGACTCGATCAATTCCGATGCTGTTCCCGTTTCCAGCCAATCCGGTCGAAGCAACGCCATTTGTCCCGAAAGCGGTGTCAAGCGTTCCGTTTGCGTTTAGACGAACTACCGAAATGCTTGGAGAAGGCGAATTGCCAACAATCGCTATTTTTCCGTCGGGCTGAATGATTACCTTTCGGCATTCGCGCAGTGACGGCAAGACTATTCTTCCGTTTGAACCGAAACCGGCGTCCAACGTCCCGCTTGGATTAAATCGGATAGCTGTGCAACTTATGTCATCCGAGCCGATAATAACGATTTTCTTGTCCGTTTGAATCGCGACGCTTTTACCTCTGCCGCTGGTTGATTGAAGCGCCTGAATTGCAACACCGTTGTTGCCGAAGGTCGGATCCAATACGCCTTCCGATGTATACCTGACGGTCGCGCTGCTGCTGTTTGTGTTGCCGTCGTCACCGACAACGACAATTTTTCCGTCATCCTGAACAGCAACATCTGCGGCCGTTCCCAAACCGGGCGTCCTGATCTTCCCCGCGATTCCAAAACTCGGATCGAGCGAGCCAGGACTCGCTGCATTTGCTGGCTGTGACGTCAAATAAAGCGCGAATACAACCGCTCCCAGAATCAATTTTCTAACCGCCATTTTCATCAATTTCTCCCTCCTCCGATCGTCAGACCCGCCCGCAAATGATTTGAGACTCGCCATCCGGTCTCTTTTCAATCTCTGCTCTTTCCAAATTGTTGTTTTCTTGACTGATGTTGCGCCGACGGTTTTTCGTCCGAAGGCTCCTTGTTTTCCAATCCCGTGCGACATATCAATTTGAGAATGCCGTCCGGTTCTTCACGGATCTCGAGGTTTCCGTAAAAACTGCATTCGAAAAGGCTTTCGATCTCGGTTCCGTTTACGGCGAGGATTTCGAGATGCCTGTTGCCTGAATCCTGCGGTCCGAGCGCGGACCTCGAAATGGTCTCGATCCTCGTTGTGCGTTTTAGAATTCTTCTTCGAATCACGATTTTCTTTTGCCGTAAATGAATTACTTGTGGGTATAATCGTGGGAATTTCGCATCCTGTCTTGAGGATCCTCATAGCATTTGTTGAGGAATTCGTGAGGTAACATTTGAGCAACGCCAAATATCTGTCGAACAAGGGGTTATATCACTTTGGCGAGTTCGCTTTGGACCTCGATAAACGACTCCTTTCCTCAAACGGCAGGGAAATTCCGATCACTCCAAAGGCTTTTGATTGTCTTGTTTTGCTTGTATCAAGCGGTGGACGCATCGTCTCGAGGGAGGAATTCTTTGAGAGTGTTTGGGCATCAGCGAGCGTTTCGGACAACGCGCTTTCCTACACGATTTCGCAGCTTCGAAAAACACTCTCCGAGATCGATCCGGATCAAACCTATGTCGAAACGGTACCGAGACGCGGATTCAGATTCGCGGTGGACGTAGTTTGTGTTTCAGGTGACGGTGGATCCGCTGTTGTCCGCACAAATCTCATCAGCAAAACCGAAGAGATCGAAGAAGTTTGGATCGAGGAAATTGTTGAGGAATTTCCGTCGAAGCAGTTGCGGGCGCGCACGAGAGAACATCGCAGGATTTGGTTTTTAGCCGGTTTTGCAACTCTTCTTCTAATCTCGGCGTTTGCTGTTTACAATTTCTTTCCGTGGCGGGAAAAGACTCGGATAGATACGGTAGCGGTGCTTCCCATCAGCTCGTTTTCGAGAGATCCCGTCGATGAGGAACTCGCCGCCCGTATTACCGATGCCTTGATCACTCAAACCGGAAGCATCAAAGGCGTTCGTGTTCTTTCGATGTCTGCTGTAAGACAACATTCCGATGATTCTCTCTCACCGAGTCAAATCGGTACAAAACTCGGGGTTGACGCGGTTCTCGAAGGAAGGATGCAAATCGAAGGCGATCGGATTCGAACAACGTTTCAGTTGATATCATCCGCGAAGGACGAAGTCATTTGGTCGGGAAAGTTTGACGGCGTGCGCGGAGATCTACTCGGTTTGCAAAGCCTTATCGGCGATAATCTCTATCTCGCGATCGGTCGGAGTAGGGATCCAAAGAGGCCGGAAGTTTTGTCCACCAAAAACTCAAAGGCGTACGAGGAATACTCGCGTGGAAGATACTTCTTCGACAAGCGGAGTGTCGATTTCAACGGATCGCTGCAAAAGGCCGAAGAGCACTTCAAAGCGGCTGTCGAACTTGATCCCGAATTCTCCTCGGCAATCGCGGAACTGTCGAGCACGGTCAGCTTGTTGACCGCTTCCGGGGTTTACAATCGCAACAAGGGTTATCCTCGTGCTAGAGAGCTAGCACTTCGAAGCCTCGTGTTGGATTCAAGTTCGGCGGATGCGAACACGGCTTTGGGCTGGGTCTATCACAAGTACGACCGCAATTTTGCGGAGGCCGAAAAGGCATACAAACGCGCATTGGAACAAAGGCCCGAACATCCGCTTGCATTGTCATGGCTTGCGATCAATTACAGTTTGCAGGGTAGAAGTTCGGAGGCGATCGTTTATGGTGAAAAGGCGGTAGCCGTAGAGCCGACTTCGACCTCGAATATCGAAAATCTTCTTGCAATGTATCTCCGTGTCGAGGACTGCGAGAGGGCGTTGCGGATGCTCGGAAGACTCGAATCATTGTCGGGCGATTCCGATCAGATACGCCGAACGAGGGCAGAAACTTTGATTAGTTGCGGAAAGTATGAGGAAGGCATCGGAATTCTCGAAACGATGCGTCCCGTACTGGAAGAACGCGGGCTCGAACCGGCACGAATTTACGCTTCGCTCGGATACGCATATGCGGCGACGGGGCAACGGGAGAAAGCGCTCGAGATTGCGGGAATTCTGGAAGAAAGGCGCCGAAAAGGTTATGCGAAACTTGGTTTGGTACTCATCTATTCAAAACTCAACGACGAATCTAAGGCATTTGAGGCTATCAAAGACCTTGTAAACAGTGATGACGAGCGGGCGCTTTATCTCAAAACCGATCCTCGTCTGAAATCGATTCGAAGCGATCCGCGGTTTGAGGTTGAGATTGCGAAGTTGAATCTATAGCCGTGTTGGCCGGCAAAATGAGTTTACAGATTTGGAAATTCGGAGAATTCGATCTCGACCAATCGGCGGGACAGCTTCTTTATGCCGGCGAACCGATCCATCTGCCGCCGAAAGTTTATAAATGCTTGGAATTGCTTGTCGAAAACGCCGGACAAATCGTTTCAAAGGAGGAGTTTTTTGAAAAGATTTGGGAAGACAGCTTTGTCGGCGACGGTTCACTTTCATACACGATTTCCCAGTTGAGAAAAACCCTTGCCGGTTTTGATTCAAACACGCAGTTCGTCGAAACGGTTCCCGGACGCGGTTTCCGATTTTGTGCGCCGGTTCAAAAGGAACTATCGGGCACCTCTTTGGTGATACCGGGATCCGAAGCGCTCACTGCGACCGAAAGAAATGACGATGAAGTCCTTGCGGTCTTGCCGACAACGGTCGAACGGCGATCTCGAAATCTGAAGATCGTTGCGGCCGTCGGCGTCGTTCTTGCAATCGCATCGCTCGTTTACTTTTTATGGCGAAAGCGTACCGATCCAAGGCCGGAAAACACGCCGATAAGTCTTGCCGTGCTGCCACTCAAGAATCTGGGGTCCAAAGCGGATTTGGATGAATCGGTTTCAGTTGGAATGACGGACGCGTTGATAACACAGCTTGGCAAAAGCGATCGTCTGATCGTTCGGCCGCTGGGCTCGGTGTTGTCGGTTGCGGCCGAAAAGCCGGATCCGATCGAGGCTGGCAAAACATTGGGAGTGGACTCGGTAATCGATTGGAACATCAGAAAGACAGGTTCGCGACTTCGCATTTCGGCACGGCTGATTGATGTTGCGAGCGGCAAGCAGATATGGGACGAGACGTTTGAGGAAGCTGAAAATGAAATCTTCGATCTTCAGGATTCTGTTTCGGAACGTGCGGCGCGTTCGCTGATCTCGGGTTTGTCGGCGCCAAAGCTCGATCAACTTCATGCTCGCTCGACAAACAACAACGAGGCTTACTCGGCATATCTGCGTGGCAGATACTACTGGAACCGTCGCGATTTCGAGGGTTTTGAAAAGGCGCAGGAACTCTTCGAAGCGGCAACCTCGCTGGATCCGAAGTTTGCGGAAGCTTACGCCGGGCTCGCCGATGTCCATCTTGGATTTTATGACTACGGCTACAAAAAGGCGGAAGACACCGTGCCGAAATCCCTCTCCGCCGCACGAACCGCGCTCAAGTTGGATCCGAATCTTGCCGATGCCTACTCGACGATTGCCTCGCTTCAGTTTTTGCATGACAGAGATTGGAAGGCCGCCGAGACAAGCTACAAAAAGGCGATCGAGTTGGCGCCCAACAATCCCACAACCCGCCTTAGATATGGTTGGGCATTGTCGGTTGCGGGACGATTTGAAGAGGGTCTAAAGCAGCTCAGAATCGCGGAGAAATTTGACCCGACCTCCAGAATCGGACAAACCAACATCGCTTACAACTATCTCGTTTCGGACCAGTTTGCGCGGGCCGAGGCCAAGCTAAAAGAGATTCGCCAATTGCACCCGGATTTTAGTCTTGTACTCTGGTATCAGGGCTCGCTCCTAAACGAACTTGGAAGACAGGATGAGGCGCTTGAAGAATACCTCAAGGCGATGGCGATCGATTCGACGGATGCGGCGATGACCTCCAGAATCCTTACCGCAAAGGAGACGCTTGGCGTTAAAAAGGCGCTCGCCGTTTGGCGCGGCGAGCTCGAAGCAAAATACCGCAATTCATACATGCCGCCCTCAAACATAGCACTTGTCGCCGCCCTCGAACGCGATAAGGAAACGACGCTCAAATGGCTAAAGGAAGCCGAAACGATTCACGATCCGTGGCTGCTCCAGATAGTCCATGACCCGGAATACCGCTTTCTAAAGGACGAACCCGAGTATCAGAAGATCCTGAATGCGATTCATATGACTCCAGTTGAGGATTGAAGTACCAAACTAGAAACTAAGAAGTTCGCCTTCTCTACGTCCGCGAAATACGCTTCGCGATTTTAACTTGATACGATTTCAGCTAGCTCTTTCCTGCTAACCCCGATCTTTAGCAGATTTCGAATGAGCAAATCCAAACTAACTGATTTGTCGCCCGCCTCCATTTTGGCAACTCTCGCCTGACTAGTTTCCAGTCGTTTTGCAAATCTTTCCTGCGAGATCCTCGCTCCAATTCTTCTCTTCTTGAGTTCCTGGCTGAGAGCAAGCCGAAGTTCGATGATCGCTTCCTCGTGCTTCGACAGCCCTAGAAAATCAGCGACAGTCGTCACCTCAAAACCTTTTGCTTCTAATTCTCTTTTCCTTTCTTTATTCACGATTCGCCACTCCCTAGGTTTTCAATTGCTTGATTCTTTTCTGACAAACTTCAATGATGTTCTTTGGAGTTTTACTTGTCTTTTTCTTAAACACTTCCAAAATAGTTAGCTCGGATTCCTCCAACAAATAGACGATTCTCCAATATTCTGTTCCATCGCCTATTCGCAGTTCATGACGTCTCTTACCAATCGATGGCATTGGCCTCGAAACAGGAAGCGTAAGCTTTTCACCTCGTTGCAATCGTCTCAATTGATAACCGGTTTCAATCCTGACACGTTCGGACATTGGCGGAGTTTTTATTTCTCCTTTTACTACGATGAGGGTTTAGTCCATCTTGTTTACTTTATGTCAGATTTGACATAAAGTAAACTTTTAGTTAGCTAGCAAGTAAGCGTCGCAATTACAATTGCCGTGCAAGACTCGACCTCTATGGAAACAGTTGCAGGATCTGACCAAAACGAAAAATCCCTTTTGCTTCGTGACGTCGAAGCGAGCGATTTGCCCGTGTTTTTTGAACATCAGCGCGAGCCGGAAGCGAACGATATGGCGGCGTTTCCGCCTCGTGAGCTGGATGCGTTTATGGCGCATTGGGAGAAGATCATCAACGATGAATCGCTGATCGCCATGACGATTGTGTTTGACGGGCAGGTCGCGGGAAATGTCGCCTGCTGGCCGCAGGATGGACAGAATCTGGTTGGATATTGGATCGGAAAGGAATTCTGGGGACGCGGCGTGGCGAGCCGTGCGTTGTCGGAATTTTTGAATTTGGTTGGGTTGAGGCCAATCCACGCCTACGTAGCCAAACACAACAAGGCCTCGATCCGGGTTCTTGAAAAATGCGGTTTTGTCTTTTCCGCAACCGACACCGAGGCGTTAGGAGAGCCTGAGGACGGAATCGAGGAACTGGTGTACGTTTTATGATCCTTCGGCGAGTTCTTGTCTTGGGAAAACGCCGAAGTTGACACCGCCGCGGGCTAACTCCAGATGTTGAGTGTTTTGGTGCGTGTACGCTTGAAATCGTCTGCGTTGCGCGTAACGATAGTCATCCCGTGGGCGATCGCGGTTGCAGCGATAAGGGAGTCCATGAAGGGATAGGCAATTCCTTTGTCCGCCATTCTACCGCAAAGATCTCCCCAGACAATCCATTCTTCAACACCGAGAGAAATAGTTCTTCGCTCAAATCGAGCTACGAGAAGATTCAACCAATCCTGAAGTTTCGCCTTCCTTTTCGACTTCGGCAAAGCTGCAACACCCACGACCAAAGCACCCCCTTACGCTTGACGTCCGAATAGTAAGTTCCGGATGCCGGAATATCCCTCTTTCATGCTGGACTCAACCTCCGGAATTCGGAACTGGTACGCCTCGGATCACCACTGCGCTTCCCAGTGTTTATATGAATCGACGCCATGTCTGAATCCGCAGACCTTATTGTCCGAATCGAATTTGAAGATATGCGTCTCGTCAATTTCTCGAATTGTTTTGCCCGTTGCGTTGACCTTAAACTCCACATCCAATAGCCCCACAACAACGTCATTTCCTTCAAGAATTTCTTTTGGCTCGAACTTTATGAATTCGATCGCCGATAGACTTTCAAAAAACGCGATCGTGGATTCCCGTCCTTTTGATTCGGTCAGCCAGGGAACTCCCGGCGTTCCGCCGCTGTATTCCCAATGGATATCCTCCGCCATCAACTCCAGAATTGCCGGAACGTTTCCTTCCGAAAAATGCTTGTAGATCTCAGCGACGATCTTGGTTTTGGTTACGGTTTCTTGCTTTTGGGATGTTGTCATTGTTTTCTCCTTTTTGATTTCCGATTGTTTGGCTGTCGAAATTGTTTGCGAGCCGTTTACGGTTCGTTTTTCTGTTCTCTCGACGTCTCGTTGACGAAGTTATTTTTTTTCCACAAAGAAACGTTTTTGGCGTATTCTTCTCGAATCCGTCGCGAATCGCTTTAGCCATAACCGTTTTACCCGTTTCGCGCCGGCCGGGTCTTTTGCTTTTTCTGAAGAAAATTTGAAGTTTTTCTGAGCGTCGTCTCATGGAAAATACCTACCCCAAGGTTTACAGATTCGATAGATTTCGAATCGACCCCCGCGAACGCCTGCTTTTCAAGGAGGGCGAGGCGATCTATCTCGCGCCAAAAGTGTTCGACACTCTTCTTTATCTCGTAGAGAATCGCGGAAAACTGCTTCTAAAAGATGTGCTTCTGAACGAGGTTTGGAACGGAAACTTCGTCGAAGAGAACAATCTCGCACAGAATATTTCCCAACTCAGAAAGGTACTTGGGGAGACTCGGGATCGGCATTTTATCGAAACGGTACCAACCAAGGGATATCGTTTTGTTTGCAATGTACTTGTCGAGGACAATGCCCAAACGATTTCGGCCCCCGAACCCGCTGCCGAGCCCGATCCAATACATTCGAGCGATCAGGGTTTTCATCCTCCGAATACACGGTATGTCAGAAACGGCGACGTCAACATCGCTTATCAAGTACTCGGCGATGGCCCGATCGATATCGTCTTTGTGATGGGTTGGGTTTCTCATCTCGAGTATTTTTGGAAACACGAATTGTTCGCCGATTTTCTGCGTTCCCTCGCCGGCTTTTCGAGACTCATCCTTTTTGACAAACGCGGGACCGGTCTCTCGGATCGCGTTCCCGAATCCAGATTGCCGACGCTTGAGGAACGGATGGACGATGTGCGGGCCGTGATGGATGCCGTCGGCTCTGAAAAAGCCGTTCTGTTTGGTGTTTCCGAAGGCGGCCCGATGTGTGGATTGTTTGGTGCCACATATCCGCAACGCACTCTCGGGCTGATGATGTTTGGCACTTATGCCAGACGATTGCAGTGCGAGGGCTTTCCGCATGGCATCACCGAAGACGAATTGAACCGGTTTCTCAATGAAATGCTCGAGAACTGGGGCACGCCTATCGGACTTGAGACTCGCGCGCCGAGCATGATGAACGATGAACGTTTTCGCGATTGGTGGGCCGAATATCTGAGAATGGGTGTGAGTCCGGGAGCGGCGGTCGCACTTTCACGAATGAATTCAGAGATCGATGTTAGGGGCGTTTTGCCGACGATACGCGTGCCGGCGCTTGTTATGCATCGCGAAGGTGACATCTGCCTCGGTTTGGAGGAAGGACGTTTTGTCGCACAGCAAATTCCCAACTCGCGTTTTGTTGAGCTGGTAGGCGACGACCATCTGCCGTTTCTCGGTGATTCTGAGACAGTGGTGGCGTTGGTAAGGGATTTTGTTTCCGAGCTCGACCGCAGCGCGAATCTCAAAACAGGCCTGCTTTCGGTTGTTTGCGTTAAATCCGAAAAATCTGCCGATTCTTCAGCGATCAAGCTCGCCTTGGAAGAATACGGCTATCATCAGCCGCTTTATGGAATCTCCGAAAAGGACGGCCAGGTTTACGCCGGCTTTGACGGACCCGTCAAGGCGATCAATTGCGCCTTCTCCATACGGGACGATTTGCGCAAAAGATTGATCGAGATATCGGCGGGAATTCATACCGGTGAATGCGAACTCGCCTCTTCTGGCTTTGGCGGATTTCCCCTCGAACTCGGCGGGCTCGTCGCCGAAAAAGCTCCGGCCGGGGTTGTTGCGACATCGCGCACGGTAAAGGATCTCGTAGCGGGTTCGGGTTTGAAATTCGAGGAATTCGGCGAGGTCACCGACAAGAGTTTTGGCGATAGTTGGAGGGTTTACGAGGTTACTGGTCGGACCTAGCAATTTGAAATTATTCCGATTCGACTCCTTTTAGAAACGACTTTCAGGCCCCAAACAAACCGGTTCCCCGATTCTGATTTTTCCAAAAGCTGGATGGTTCGAATTTATCAGAAAATTGCGTTCCAGCGGTACAACCACACTTGGCACTTCGAGAACGACAGAAGAATTCGAGAGGATCCATCGATCGCCGATCAATTGAGTTCCGGAATTTGGTGCGGGCGAATCCCAACCGCCAGGCAATTCGGAGTCTGCGAGCATTGTAACGAGCGAGTCATCAAATTCCACCGAGATTGCACAGTATTCTGCGGCTAGCGTCGAATAATCATCAAGATGAACAAGTATCTCCAATATTGCCAATGAAATCGTACTCGAAACATAGACTGCCTTCTTTCCTTTTGAATTCCACCTTCCTCCATATAGCGCCGCCCCTTCCCCATTAAGAGCTGTCGCCGAATACTTTTTCTGGACGACTCGATATCCCCGAACCATCAAGAGAAAACCCCATGCTCGATTCGACCAAGCAACTCATCCACCTGTTCGGCACCCGGCGTCGTATCACAAAATTGAAGAGGCGTATTCATTCCGAAATACTCGCGCGGTTTGAGAAACCATTGCCTCGCCTTTGCAATATCTCCAAAGACCTCTATCGCATGATGAAACACGACAGCAATCCTTAAGATCCTGTCTGATTCTTCCGGTTTGAAAATTTTTCTCCGAAGCAACGTCCGGAGTGGAATACTAGACGCGCTGGCGAGTTCTTCATTTGATACGCCGAGCACAGATTTGAGACGCTCAAAGGCCTGCTTGCTCAGACCTGCCAGAAGCCTTTTTCGGACTTCGTCAGCCTCAAGATTTGCCTTCAGGGAAAACCTCTTTTCAAGATTGCAAACTACGGTGAGGTAACGGACTGAATGACTGCCAGGTGGATAAACAACCCAGGACTGATCATGCCTGAAAGCCTTTTTGGCCTCGCGTTCGCTTGCCAGATGATCAAGATGTCTGATTTTCAACTCCGCCATATGGCTTATTTTAATGCGCCATAGTGCCCTGGTCAGGGTTTTGCTCTTTCACGCAACTTAATTATTTGAACGCGAAGCACCATGCGTGCCGACGCCTTGTTGTGTTATATTCTCTTTTGCCCCTGAGGCACGGAGAAGTAGCATAATTGGTAATGCAGCGGTCTTGAAAACCGCCGCCCTTGCGGGCTTGCAGGTTCGAGTCCTGTCTTCTCCGCCAGATTTTTCAAAACACTGAATCGCGGCGCGACTGATCGGGTCGGGGGCGTTAGCCCCCTCCCACACCACCGCACGTACGGTTTTCCGTATACGGCGGTTGAGCTCAGCGACCTAATGTGTCGCGAAGTCCTGCGGAACGAGAAAGCCGTAGCGTTTCAGCGTTTGGTTGTTCAGGGCGGCGTGCATGACCGGATGGCATGCCATCGGCCATGTGCTTGCCGTTAGGTGGCAGTTTCGGGCTCGCGATTTGCTGACGCCAAGCGCCAGCAGGTTTCTGTATCGGCCTTTGGTCGAGTTCCAGCGTTTCCAGAAGCATTTTCTGATGTGCCGTCTGATCCATCGTCCGATGTCGACTCGCCAGTATGGCTCGTCGGCTAGGGAGAAGTAGTTGGACCATCCGCGAATAAACCGCAACCATTGGTCGCGAAGCTCCTTCGTTGTCAGGCCTGCGAGTCCGCTGAAAAGCTTGCGTACCCTGTCCTTTAATTTCCGGATTGATTTGGGGGCGGGTCGGAGTTTGCCCTGTTCCGTCGGCTGGTAGCCGAGGAACTGGCGTTCCCATGGTCGCCCCGTGTCGCTTTTATCGCGGTTGACGGGGATTTTCAGGCGTGTTTCTATCCACGCGGAGATCGACGCGAACACGCGTTCGGCCGCCTTGCGGCTCGATACGTATATGTTCACGTCATCGGCGTATCGGCAGAACGACAGGCGCCTGCTCTCCAGTTCCTTGTCCAGCATGTCGAGATATATATTGGCCAGCAGGGGCGACAACGGCCCGCCCTGCGGAACGCCTTTCGGCGTCGCATGTTTCCTTCCGTCCTCCAGATATCCGGCGCGCAGATAGGCTCCGGTGAGATTGAGCATCCGCTTGTCCCGTACCGTTCGTGCAACCTCGCGCATCAGGATGTCATGGTTCACCTCGTCGAAGAATGACTTCAGATCGATGTCCACCACCCAGTCCTTTCCTTCGCTGACATGCTTCCGGGCCGCTCTGACCGCATCGTGCGCGCTTCGCCCGGGCCGGAACCCGTAGCTGTGCTCGCTGAATTGCGGGTCGAACAGCGGTTGCATGACTTGAAGCATCGCCTGTTGCAGTACCCTGTCCAGCACCGCGGGGATTCCGAGCGGGCGGGTTTCCCCGTTGCCTTTCGGAATGTATTCCCTCCGCGCCGGTGCCGGATTGTATTTTCCCGAGGCCACTTTTGCCCTCACGTTGTTCCAGTGGGGGCCAATGTGCTTCGGAAAGTCCTCAACGCTGATGTGGTCGATTCCGGGAGCGCCCTTGTTCGCTTTTACGCGCTTCCAGGCTTCCCGCATGTTCTCCCTCTCCAGCATTTGTTCCATCAGTTCCTCATTCATGGCTTTCCTTCATGGCCTTTCGTGGACGACTTTTGGCCGGGCATCCGCATGTCTGTTTCCGTGCCGGGAATCCATCCCGTCGGAAAGCGTGCGCCGCGGGCTTCCACCGCCTTTGTTCTGCTCCGTTTTTCCGGTTGTCCAGATTGGTCGTTAGTCATGTTTCGTAGCTCTTCGGCCCTTCGCTCCCTTCCCCTTTCAGGGACTCTCCACGCTACTACGGCCTCTGCTGACTTCTCCCGGTCTCCTCGACCCTCGGGAGATCTCCCCGGGTAAGGCGTGCAATCTTTCGGCCCGTGCCGTCCGGCTCTACCTGGTATGGCTTTCGGTGGTTTTTGGATTTCGCGGCCGCTCGCACGCTCATCGCCCATACCCGGCCTCTCTGCCGATTCGTTTTCCTACGGTCGTGCCTTTGCTCCCCGCTTCCTTCAGGCTGGCCTCGCGGCTTCCCCCTTGCGGTTCGCTACGGTTGTTTCCACTAACCCCGACTGTTTCGTTTCAAACAGCTAGATTGCACCCATGCCGGGCACACGAGCGCAGGCGTCTCGCCTGCCACGAGCGCCGTAGCGCGAGTGAACTGCCATGAGGTGCGCTGACCGGCTGAAAGGGCTTTGTTTACCCAACCCCGCTTTGTCATAAGCACAGCGCGACTGGACCACAGGCGTCTCACCTGCAACGAGCGCAGCGAGTAGCACTCTGGCAACCACCACTTCCCAAAAAACCAAGCCCTTTCAAAAATTCTGACATTACACAAATTTCGGTACCGCACTTTCAGAGACGGCCAGCTATGCAATGCCCCGGCTGCGATCAACTGATTCACCTCACGTCGTTTCTTCCCAACAAAATGTTCGCGCCCTCGCACCTGTCAACTCACATTTCATTGACTACCGAGCCCCATATCTCTTACACTGAATGACCATTCATTCACAGTTATGGCACGTACGATAAACGGCAAGGGAGCAGTCGAGCGTCGCGAAGAAATTCTTCGCGCGGCGATCAAGGTTTTTGCTTCCAAGGGTTACTTCAATTCGAAGGTGGCCGATATTGCGGCGCAGGCAAAGATCGCGGACGGAACAGTTTACCTCTATTTCAAGGGCAAGGAACACATCCTCCATTCCATTTTTGACAGGGCGATGGAACGGTTCATCTCCGAGGGAAAGGAAGAACTCGCAAAGCTCGGTTCGGCCGAGAAAAAACTGCGGCGGATCGCGGAGCTCCATCTAGAAAGGATGAGTGCCGACAAGAATCTGGCGATCGTTTTTCAGGTTCAGCTTAGGGCGTCGATAAAATTTATGCGCGAATTCTCTTCCGCCGGGTTTGCGCAGTATCTTGAAATCATCCGCGAAGCCTTTGAGGAAGGCCAGAAGATGAAGGTATTCAAAAAGGATCTCAGTCCGGTCGTGTGTTCGAAGATCTTTTTTGGAGCCCTCGACGAAATGGTTACCAACTGGATTTTGTCCGGCAGAAAATATGAGCTCCGACCGATGGCCGATGAGGTCATGAAGGTTTTTATGCACGGAGTGGCTGCTTGAGTATGGGAAGCGAAATGGGTTCAAGAAGAAGCGTAAGGAGAATACCGCTGTTTGCCGACGAGCCGGCGAATCTGGCGGAGCTTTTTTACTTTGCACTTGATAAATATGACCGCCCCGATGCTTTGACTTCGAAGAAAGACGGTAAATGGGAATCGATTTCTTCGCGGGAACTGGTGGAAGGCGCAGAGGCGATTGCGGCCGGCATGATGTCTCTCGGAATAGACCGAGGCGATCGCGTCGCCATACTTGCTCCAAACTCCCCCGAATGGACGATCACCGACGCGGCATGCCAGATTTCGGGTGTCGTCGATGTACCGATCTATACGACGCTCGTCCCCGATTCAGTTGCCTACATCATCAATGATTCGGGTGCGAGAATCCTGTTTCTACAAAATCGCGAATCCTATCTGCATTTCGAGGAAGCGATCAGGAATTGTCCGACGCTTGAATACTGCATCCTGTTTGAAGAACCCGATGTCGAACCGCCAAACTCCATGACGCTCGGCGAACTGATGCGGCTCGCGGCTTCGGTGTCGGCGGATTTCCGCGCCGGAATTTCGGAGATCAAACCACACGACACCGCAACGCTGATCTATACGAGCGGCACAACCGGGGAACCAAAGGGTGTCGTTCTTTCGCATGAAAACCTTCTTTCAAATGTGATTGACGCCGGCGAGCATTTCGGATTTACGACAGATGACGTGCCTTTGTCCGTACTTCCGCTTTCCCATGTTTTCGAACGCACGGGAATGTATCTTTATATCTTTAATGGGATGGGGGTTCATTACGCCGAATCGATAGAAAAGGTGGCGGACAACCTGAAGGAAGTACGTCCAACGGTTTTTGTCGGTGTTCCGAGGATTTTTGAAAAGGTCTATGCGCGCGCGAAATTGATGGCCGCCAACTCGAGTCCGGTAAAGGAAAAGATTTTTGATTGGGCGATCGACGTCGCGAAGGAATACGCGCTTCGGATTCAAAAGGGCGACGAGATTTCGGCATCTCTGGAAATCAAATACAGGGTTTCAGACAAGATCGTGTTTTCCCGTTTGCGCGAATTCTTTGGCGGACGCCTTAAATTTTGCATCACGGGCGGTGCCGCTCTTTCGGACAGCATCTTTCTGATTTTTACCGGCGCCGGGATTTCAATCATGCAGGGTTATGGACTTACGGAAACCTCGCCCGTGATTTCGACAAACCATCCGGGTGCGGTGCGTTTGGGAACCGTCGGGAAACCTATCCGCAACGTCGAGGTAAGGATCGCTGATGACGGCGAAATCGAGGTTACCGGCCCGAACATCATGCAGGGGTATTACAACAAACCCGATGCGACGCGCGAGGCATTTTCCGAAGACGGCTGGTTTAAAACGGGCGACATCGGAGAGATCGATCCCGAAGGCTTTCTAAAGATCACCGACCGAAAGAAGGAACTCTTCAAAACATCGGGCGGGAAATACATCGCACCATCGCGAATCGAACAGATGATAAAGGGTTCGCGATTCGTCAGCCAGGTTGTACTTATCGGAAACAGCCGGAAATTCGCGTCCGCTTTGATCGTCCCCGACTTCGAACAGCTTTCGAGTTACGCCCGTTCGATGGAATGGCGTTTTGAAACGCCAAACGAGTTCTGCGCAAGCGAGGAAGTTCTTGAGCTCTTTGTCTCGGAAGTTGATGAACACTGCACGGGACTCGCCAGATTTGAAACCGTCAAAAAGGTCGTACTTTTGGAAGAGGAACTGACTGTAAAGGGCGGAGAACTGACACCGACACTAAAAATAAAACGCCGCGTCGTCGATGAGAAGTACAAGGATCTGATCGACGGAATTTACGGGGAATAGATTTTTTGGGTTACGGAAGGGGAAGGCTTGCCGTCCGATTCCTCAGTCGTGCTTCCTCATTGTCCCGCTTCCAGCAAACACTCTTTTCGCGCTGTCGCGCTCATTGCGGGCGGGACGCCCACACTCCAGTCGCGCGCGCTCTCCAGTCTCAGCGCTCCGCTCTGCCTACGAAGGCGATTGAATCTCCACTTGGCGTGAAAGGCCGATCCTGTTTTTGTTTGCACCGAAGCGTTCGATAAAACTCTCTTTTGAAGTCGTGACGAAGGTTTGGGATTTGTTCTCGAGATATTCGAGGAGTTTGCCAATTCGAGCATAGTCGAGCTCGGCATCGATGTCGTCGAGGAGCACGAGCGGATACTCGTTGTTCTGTTCGAAATAGACCGTCAGTTGGGCGAGCAGAAGCAACAGGAGCGCGCTTCTCTGTTGTCCCGAAGAACCGAATTTTCTTATGTCCCTTCCATCAAAGGCGATCTCTAGTTCATCTCTATGCGGACCGATCAAGGCGCGACCGTTGTAGAGTTCGGCCTCAAGGCGCAATGCGAGTCGTTCGCGCAACAACGCGTTGTAGTCGGACATGTCACCCTTGCCTTCGAGCGAAGAAGCGTAACGAATCGAGAGTTGTTCGCGCTCAAAGAGCGAGGTTGCGAGACATCGCCCGAGCCGCTCGACGTATCTCTGCCGGGCTTTGTTTATCACTCCCGCAAGAGCGACAAGCTGATCGTTCCAGGGTTCGAGAAGCGCCGCGAGCGCGTCGAGCTTGTATTCCTTATCGCGTGCAGTTTGTAGGAGCGAATTCTTTTGTTTGACTACCTGCCGGTAATCGGCGAGCGTTTGAATGTAAGGCGGAAAGATGGCGACGATTCCGTCGTCAAGAAACGTTCGGCGGGCGGCGGGCGTACCGCGTACGATTTCGAGTTGTTCTGAATTGAAAAGAATTGAATTGAGCTCGGTCATGTATCTGGCCGAGGTTTCCTTCTTGTCGTTTACGGTTAGTTGCTTTGTGTTTCCGTTGATCGTAACTTGAAGCGTGCGTACGATTTCCTCGCTCCGTCGGACATTGCCGCGAACGATCGCCAACGACTCGCCAAAGCGAACCGCCTCGGTGAGCCGAGCCGTCCTAAAGGATTTTGCCGAGGAAAGGAGGTAAATCGCTTCAAGCCAGTTTGTCTTGCCGATACCGTTCTCACCATGAATGATGTTGAGCCCCCCGGCGCATTCGATCCTTCCGTTAAGATTACGGAAATTCTCCGCCGAGACGTTTTCGAGGTGCATGGGGATGATGGTAACACGAATGAGTTGCGAGTTTTGAGTTCGTTGGCGGACGGGGGTTTTGTGATCTCGGCAAGATCAAATGGGGATGTTTAGGATCACAGATGAAGAACCCGGAAAATTGAACGCCAGGAGATCCAGGAACAATTCTAGCGTTTAGGATCTACCGCAAGACAAAGCCCCGCGCACAGCGCAATGAGCAAAATTAAATAAGGAAAAGTCTCAACTCCCAACCACCGAACTCAAAACTCAAAACTCGAAACTAACTCTTCTTCCTCGTCCACGCGACGAGCAATACCCAAAACAATCCCACAAGGATTTCGAATCCAAAATTCTTTCTGATCATCCTCTTCTCAGCCTCAATTTCCCGTAGTGTCAGATGTGGTTTGCACCGTCAGATCCGCAAGCAATCCATCCAGCTTCTTTGTTTTGGAAAAACCTTCTCCCTGAAAGACAACCACGCCTTCTCCGTCGATTACGAAATGCGATGGATAACCCATGTTCAAACGCCCCTTTTCATCGCGCGCGGCGTATTTGAGCAACACCCCGAAACTTTGCGGTACGATTTCAAATCTAAACGGTCGTTCCTTCAGAAAGACATCGAGTTTTGCCTTGTCTTGCCAGGCGAGCCCAAGGAAAACGACCTTCCCTTCATACTTATCGACAAGTTTGTTCAAACTCGGAATCTCCGAACGACAAATCTCACAGCGTGTTGACCAAAACGTCATCACGACGACCTTCCCCTTCAAAGCGGAAAGTTCATAGGTTTTGCCGTCAATTGTGGTTACGGAAAAATCCTGCGCCGGCGCCCCCGTCGCTTGCTGCGCGAACGTCGAAGCGGCGAAGACGATTAAGAACAAAAAGGGAAGGAATTTGCGCATGTCGATAGAAGCTGTGGTGTCCGCGGAAACCACGGACACCACAAGGTCGGAAAGAAGTAAGGGTCAAAAAGCAATGCAAAACCGGATCGGTTTAACATCATTTAACACAGATGTGCAATGGGGTTTTGATTCCAGAGGAATGAAGTTTTGAAGGAAAATCGCATTCAACGTCAATTGCGTTCTGCGCCTATTACGTTCAGCGCAGAGCTCCGCTCTGCGAGAAAAGCGCCCAACCCATTTACTTCGGGACGGCTTGCCGTCCAATATCCTGAGGTGTTAGAGAATTTCCAAAAATGAAAAACATGCGCAGGATTGAGTTCGTGTAAAAAAGCGCCCCCAAACTAATTGAAAATTTTCAATTTAGGAGTTTGGACGGCAAGCCGTCCCACGGAAATAGGGGGAGCATCGTGCGTTTCGCAAAGCGGAGCTCGGTGCGGGAGGAATTGTCAGAATCTAGAAGCTTGGCTCTGAACACAATCGATTTGTACAACGCTCTTCGAAATATGCTAGAAGCGACCTACCGGTTGCTGATCTGAAATACGTTTCCTTCCGGGTCGAAGCCGTCGCAGAGGATGAGATCGCCGTATTTAACCGGCTCCCTCATTGATACACCTAAGAACACCAACCGTTCGTGTTCTTTGAGCGGCTCGTCGGAATGGAAGACAAATTTCTGATTGGAATCTTCGCGCGGCGGGTATTCGCCGTTTGTGTTTCGATATTGTTCCGGAGTTTGGTGGAGACACAATTCCGCGCCATCGGTTTCAAAAACGACAAACATTTCGCTTTCAAACCGATGCTCTCCCGCCCCAACAGTCTCTGAATAGAAGCGGGCCATCGATACGATGTCATCGACAAAAAGAATAATCCTTGATATTCGCATACGGTCTTCGAAGTTTCGCTTTCAAGCGAATTAGGCGCAAACGGATTCTGGAATAGATTGCAATCACGGCGACGAGATGATCTCAAAAAAACCCGCACAGATTCTGCTCGGAGAAACAAGACGTTCCGCACATATTTACTTCAGAAAAAAAACTACGTTCAGCACTGAGCGGAGCTCTGCGCTGAACGTAATTCCAGATGCAATTCCAGACGCAATGCCGGACGCGGCTTTGAAAATAACCCCGATCGCAATTAGTTGGCCGCGGTGATTGTGCTAACCAACGGCCCGAGTCATCGGCTTGCCGTCATCGTTCTTTTCCTCCGAATTCGTTTCCACCGGAGACTCCGCTTCCGGAGCGGCGATCGCGGTATCTAAGTAGTCTGATTTCTCCGTCGTTGTTTGCTTCGCATCCTCATCGGAAGTTGAAGCGTCTTTCTGATTGACAGTGGATCGTTTATCCGGCTTTTGAGATTCAACCGGCGCTGATTCCGCTTCTTTTCTTTTGACACTGCCTGATGGCTCTTTTCCTGTAGGTGTTTCAGGAGTTTGCGAAACCGATTCCGGTTGATCGCCGTCGATTTTCTCAGACACTGAATTTGCGGTTTCGGCGGGGAGCTCTTTCTTGCCCAACACCTTTTCCCGCAACTGGCTTGCGATCAGCCTTGTTACCATCCAGTCGGGTGTAAATGTGCCGAATTTTGAAACGAGCCAGTTTACGGTGCCCGAGACTTTTGTCGTTTGATGCTTTTCAAGTGCCGAGAGCGCCGCTTCGACAACCTCGTCGGCGGTCTGCATTCCCTTGATCTGAACCGGCGAGTGGATCTCGGCGGCGGCGAAGAAATTGGTGTCGGTCGTTCCCGGACAAAGGTTTAGAACGTTGATTCCGTGCTCGCGGTTTTCTTCCGCGATCGCCTCGGAAAACGAGGTTACGAAAGCCTTCGTCGCGGCGTATGTCGCCATGTACGGAATGGGCTGGAAACTCGCCGTCGAGGAAACGTTGATGATCGTTCCCGACTTGTGGGCGCGCATTCTTTGAAGATATCTGTGCGTCAAGGCAACCAACGCCATGATGTTTAGCCCGATCATCTCGAGTTCCCTCTCGACATCCATCATCGCGAAGTCACCCATCGAGCCAAATCCGGCATTGTTGATCAAACACTCGACCTCCATGCCGTGGTTCTCGGTTTCCTTAAAGAGCCTTATATCCGCCTGATAATCGATGAGATCGATCGCCACATAGTGGGCCATGATCTCATGCTCGAGCATCAGCTCGTCGCACAGTTTTGCAAGCTTGGCTTCATTTCTGGCGACCAATACGAGGTTGTGCTTTTTAGCAGCTAATTTGCGGGCGAACGCTTCTCCGATTCCGCTGGAAGCGCCTGTAATCAATGTAACTTTCATAGCGACTGCTCACTTTCGGCGGGGTAGATTGAATAATAGACCGAAAGCGCGCAAGCCGCAAGAATTACCAATGTTCCGATGATTCGTATAAAACCGGCGATCGTATCGACGGAACTCATAAGACCGGTTACCGAAAGAAGATAGTTCCAATCATGAAAGCTCCCTTCGTTGCCCGTCATTCCGCTCGTCAGCACGAGTTGCATCACGACCGCATCGGCGGCGTAAACCCAAACGTTGAGGATCGATTGCCCTACCCAAAAGAGTACGATCCATGCCGAATATAGTTGTTCGTGCCAGATAAAGTATCCGACGAAGATGATTGGCACGAGGATTTGGAATCCCGAACCCATCGCGACCGAGATGAACTCCCCGAAAGGACGGAAAAGCAGATGGCCGGTTTCATGGATCGGCAGATCAACGATGCTCAAAAAATTCCACATCCCGTCAACCATCGGATCGTAGGCGATGGAAAAGAAATAGAGCGACAAGACGGCGGCGAAGATCAGTTTTGGGTATGAAATAGAGGGCATTTTCTCGAGTTCGGAATATCAGGTTCGAAGTTGTTTTCCGGTGGTGGTCGCTGGATTGGGATCGGGGATCGGTTGGGGCGATTTCGGTTGCGCTGCGATGCGGACGATATCGTGAAGCGGTCACGACCTTTTCAGTATATCAAACGGGATTGGGAGCTTGTAATTTTTCTGGCCCGAATTTCTATCAAAGGCTGAACAAATGAGGCTAAGGAAGTGTGACGGTTCATTTAAACCTCGACTGGTCGTATCGCTTTGGTATAGAGTCTTCGATCAAGCAACTCCACACTTTGAGTTTGTATCGATTTTCTTGACTTAATTTCTATATTTGGCAATACTCCCTCTAGTGATACCCCTTGTTGTTTCGTCGGCAGGGGAACAAGGCTAGACGGAATAACCGCCTAGCCTTGACTATTTATGTCCTCCTCACTCCCGCGTACAGCTGTCTAAATTGATGGCTTTAATCTCTATAACGGTATTCGAGTAATGCCACCTACCAGCAAATGGCTCAATTTGGAGAGCCTTACAAATCAGTTGCTCCCAAATCGGGAAATTCACCTTATCAAGTATTTCACAGCGAATGTTAAATTTCGTGCTGATGACCCAACGCAGCAACAAAGGCAACAGATTTACTTCCGTGCGCTGCGTACTATCGGACATTTGGAGATTTGCTTAGGCAGGTTCAACTCTTGGGATCGATGGCTTCCACGCTCAAATTGTTTGAAAAATGGGCACGTGGAAACCAGTCAAGTTGTCAAGACTGAAGAAAAGGGTTCGGATGTGAATCTTGCGACTCACCTTTTGGTCGATGGCGTTGTCGGAAAATATGATGAGGCTTGGGTTGTAAGCAATGACTCTGACTTGTTGTCTCCCGTTCTCCTTGGCAGGTCTGAGCTTGGGTTGAATATTGGAACCATTAATCCTCAAAAATACAAGAAGCGGGTTCGGAAGCTGCATGACCCAAGCAAGGGTTTCGTCCAGTTGACAGTGAATCATGTTTTGGCAAACCAGTTCCCGGATTCCGTCAAAGACAGAAAGGGGTCGTTTGCAAAGCCAGCAATCTGGTAAACGAAATCCAAGAAATTTTTTGACGGGGAAGGCGCTGCAACTCAGCCGCCAATTCAGCATTCTTCATTCATGCTTAGGCGTATGAGATGACGCTATGAATGCCTACTTTCGGTTGGATCAAGCTTGTCCACCCGGCGCATTCAAAAACTCATCGCGCGAGATTCCGTAGAAGACCACTTCCATATCGTAGTGAAAATCTCTTTTCTCGAATTTCATTCCGAGCTTTTCCATGATGCGCCAGGATCCCGTGTTGTCGGGGTGCGCGACGGCTACGATGCGTTCGAGGCCTTTTTCGCGGAATCCGAAATCGAGCCAGCCCTTTGCGGTTTCATATCCAATTCCGCGTTGCCAGTATTCCTTTATCATTCCATAACCGACTTCGATCTCGCCCGTCTTGCCTAGCGGCTGAATCCCGCTCCACCCGATCATCTCGTTGGTTTCCTTCCAAAACATCGCATTCATGCCGATTCCCGTCGGATAGACGGACATATAGTATTTGAGCCGGTCGGAAATCCAATCGCGGGTCATCGCGATCTCGCCGCCGAGGTATCTCGCGGTGTCCATCGTGCTTCGCATTTCTACGAGGCGTTCGAGATCGTCATCGGTAAAACGTCGGTGAAACAGGCGTTCGGTTTCCATGGTTATGTTGGAGTCCATAAGGTCAAAATGTCGCGTTTGATTTCGGGAAACTAGAGGTATAGCGCATTTCAAGGATTCACTCAAACAACCTTGCTACTCGTCTGTCGCCGAAGCGTATATCTCGTACTTGATCATGTCGATCCCATAATAGGTGCCGCTGCCCGCGCCTTGCATTCCGAGTTTTTGCATCACTCGGATCGAGGGCGCATTTTCGGGTCTCGCCACGGCGACGATGCGTTCGAGACCAAGCGTTGCGAAACCATAGTCCAAAACCTCTTTGCCGGATTCGGTCGCAAACCCCATCCGCCAAAATTTGCGGGCAATCGCATAGCCGATCTCAACTTCGCCCGTTTCCGGTACAGTCCAAAGTCCGTTCCAGCCTGCGAACAAACCGGAATGCTTTTCGATCACGGCAAAAAGTCCGAGTCCGTTTATTGTCCAAAAAGATGAGACGAGTTGTTGCCAGCGGAGAGAATCCTCGATGCTTGTCTGAGGTTCGCGGATGTATTTCATAAGCTCGCGATCTGAACGCATCTCGTGGATATAGACCGCGTCTTCGCGGACCATCGGTCGGAGGATCAGGCGTGGGGAGTCGCGGGCTTCGGGTTTTGAGTTTTGAGTTCTTTTGGGCACGGCTTTTTTATTACCACTTGAGGCAATGAACTTTCGCAATAACCGATCGCGAGTCAGCGGTTTTCGCGAAGACGAAGCAACTTGGTCGGGACCGAAGCCATGCCTGGGATTTAGCCAATTCCCTAACCATCGGATGGCTATGCTTTAAGGATCTTTTGGGCAAGAATTCTTCGCGGAATCTCCCGATAAAGAGTTTCCAAAGCGAAATATGCGGATTAGATCTCGTAAACCAACAGCCCGTCTTTTAGCTTTGGCTCGAACCACGTCGACTTCGGCGGCATGATTTCGCCCATGTCCGAAACGGCAAAGAGATCGTCCATCGTTGTCGGAAAGAGCGAAAACGCTATCTGCACTTGTCCATCGTCAACGACTCGCTCGAGTTCGTCGGTGCCGCGTGCTCCACCTACGAAACCGATTCTCTTGTCGGTTCGCGGATCGCCGATTCCAAGAATCGGCCCCAGCAAATAATTTTGGACGATGCTTACATCAAGGCGTTCGATCGGATCGGGTTCGCGTATGAAATCGACAGCGAATTTCAAAGTCGTCCATTCGCCATCGGTATAAATGCAGAGCTCGTTGTGGTTTTCGGGCACCTTTTGCCCATAGCCCGTTATCACGAATGTCTCTTTAACGCGCTCGAAAAACTCCTCTTTTGAAAGTCCGTTTAGATCCTTTACTACTCGGTTGTAGGCAAGAATCTTGAGATCTTCCGCCGGATACATTCCGGCGAGCACGAAGTTGTATTTCTCCTCGCCGCAGTGATCCGGATTGAGTTCCATCTTGTGTTGCCGCGCCAGCGACGAACTCTCGGCACGATGATGCCCATCGGCGATGTAAAGCGCGGGGACTTCTTCAAAAGCCTCGACCCATTTATCGGTTGCGGTATCACGCCAAACGGTCTGTTGAATACCGTCATCGCAGTGGAAGTTATAGATTGGCTTGTGCCCGGTGGTTTCCCGGATCAGTTCGTGTATTGTTTCGGTATTTCGAAATGCGAGAAAGATCAAACCCGTTTGGGCATCAAGCGCGAGCATGTGATGCGTTCGATCCTCGACTTTGTCGGGGCGGGTTTTCTCATGCTTCTTGATTATGTCGGCCTCGTATTCATCGATCGAACAACACGCCACGATTCCGGTCTGCGTGTGGTCTTCCTTGGAGAGCCTGTAAACATAAATTGAAGGTTCTTCCTCTCTTACGAATACGTTGTCGCGCACAAACGCTTCGAGGTTTTCTTTCGCCTTGGCAAAAACCTCATCCGGCGTAACATCGCTTCCTTCGGGAAACTCGGCCTCTGCGCGGGTAACTCGCAGAAAACTGGAAGGACTCTCGGCGATATAGGCGCGGACTTCCGATTCGTAAACGACGTCATACGGAACACACGAAATTTCCTTTGCGTGTTCTTCGATTGGCCTTAGGGCTTGAAATGGTCTGATTGTAGCCACGGTTTCTGATTAAAATTTTTTGGAATCCAAGTGTTCCAAGTTCCAGGTTCCAAGTTCCAGAAGTTGAGTCCACTCTAAAAAGTCGATTTTATTCCAAAATCCGGAATTTCCTATTCGGACGCGGAGCGTCACGTAGATTCAAGCCGTGGATGGAGCGGCTTTGCGCGGAATCCACGGTTAACATAAAAACAGCGTTCGCGCCGGGTACCGGCGCGGAGAAACGCCCGCAATTGCTGCATTCCAAATACCACTAACGTGGATTGGAAAGTTTCGTGGCTCCTGCCCGGTGGTTGCGAATCCCAGCGAAGACTAATTTTGCTTGTTGCCGGTAATTTGGTTTCCGTAATCGAGTCAACCTTTTCAGAACTCTCTAACTTCTCAAGCCGGGCTCAGCTTTCGGTCCATGGCGCTCTGCCGTTCCTTATTGTTTCGGCATCGGCGGATTCTTCTGCATTTCGTTCATTCGACGAATCATTTCGGCTTGGATCTTGTCCAGTGCGATTCGCCATTTGCCGTCTTCCTTTACGAGAAACATCTTGTCGAAATTGCCAAGCACGCTGTTTCGAACTTCAACAAACGCCTCGTCGCCGTCGATGGTTTCGTTTTGCATCTCGCGTTCGACCGGCATCGGAGCACCGTCATCGGCCGTCAGTATCTGTTCAACCGTCTTGCCCTGTTCCCTTGCAGATTTTTCGATCATCGCAAGCGAGGCCCTTGAGATCAGGCTCATGATCTTGGCTGCGTCCTTCTTGACGACCGCGTCGTTCAGCGCGCGGATCGTATCCGTCGGACCGAGTCCGGCTTGAGATGCGTCCTTGGCTTCGATCTGTTCACGAGAGGCCACGGCATCCTTGCTCTTGGGAACTTCGCGGTCCGTCTCCGGTTCCATCGAACTTGGTGCACCGGAATTCTCGGCAGTTGCCGAACCCGCGTTGGTATTCGCACTGTTGCCGGAACCGGTGTTTTCCGCAGGCTCTTCGGGAGCGCCACAGGCGATCAAAAAGAAAGTGCAAACTATCGCGACAATGGCAAAATACTTCTTCATAAAACTACTTCTCGATATCACTATGAGCGGGAACCGGCGTTTCGGCGGCTTTTGGCGGCTCGATCACCGCTGGGTCCTTTGGAGAGTCAACCGGATTTGGCGCCTCGGCAGGAAACTCAGACTCGTGCTTGTCCAAGAGTTCTTCTGTCTTTTTTCGTTCGGCATCCATCTGTTCATCAAGCGAATCGACATCCGATTCAATCTTCTCGATCATCTGCTCGGCCGTCCCCTTCTTGTCGATCTTCCACACGCCGGATTCCCTTACTAGAAAGATCTGATCCCACGAACCGAAATTGTTTTTGACGTCGATCGTTGCCTTGTCTCCCTCGACCTTTACGTTCTTGTATGAAAAAACGCGCTGATCGGGAGGGAACAATGTCTCCCGCTTTACGATCTCATCGACCGTAGTATTTTGAGCCTTCGCCTGATCGGTATGAAGCTTGAGAGTCGCCTCAGACAGCAGAAGCTTCATCTGAGTCGTGTCTTTCTTCTTTACCGCCTCAACATATTTCTGAAGCGTTTCAAGCGGAGACACCTCTTTTGCACCGCCACCGCATCCGATTAAAAGCGAAACCAAAAGTGCCGATATTGTAATTAGTGCTAAGCGCATTTTGCCCGGTACATTCCCAAACCGATATATTGAACGGAAAGTATATCGCAATTGAACGGAGTATTCGAATGAATAGAAATAGGTTGTCGGAAGAAGAAATCGCCGAAAGAATGAGTACGGTGGCCGGTTGGAGCGTCGAAGGAAACTCGCTGAAACGGCGGTTCGAGTTTATGAATTTTGCGGCCAGTTTGGAATTTGTAAACAAGGCCGGGTCGATCGCCGAAGAAATGGATCACCACCCCGACATCACGTTTGGCTGGGGCTACGCGGAATTCGTTTTGACGACGCATGATCGAGGCGGTCTGACCGAGTTTGATTTTGAATGCGCGAGACGGATCAGTTTCGAGTTTTGAGTTTCGAGTTTTGAGTTCGGCTAAAGTACCAGGGTAGCGATTTAACGAGCAAGAAGTGTGAGAGCGCATGACCCTGACTTGTGAATTGGAATTCTGTAAACATGCAAAAGAACTCGAAACTCAAAACTCGAAACTCGAAACTTTCCACAGGAGGCTTCCTGCGATCGATAGGATGAATACGGCCGCGATGTAGATCCATTTGTTTCGGTCTTCGGATTCGGCCAAGAGTATGGCTCTCGGGCCGATGTAGAAAAAGGCGAAGACGATTGCCGACAATATCAGAAGCGCGATGAGGTAGCCGATTCCGGGAGCGATTTCGCGAAACATCGTGTTGAGAAAGAAGTGGTAAAACCCCTGCCACAATAAAACGTTCAGAACGAGTCCTCCCTGAACGAACAAGAGCGTGCCCAATTTAGCGGGCTCGGCTTCTTTCATTTCAGACGATTCATTTGAAAGCCGGTAAAGCAAGGTACCCTCAAGGATCAGAAACGTCAGTGCGCTGATCGCGATCCAGGTTTCTCCGATTTCTATCCCAAGAACGTTGATCGCGGTTGCGAAGATCGCAACCGTTACAAATGCCGCTCCAAGCACTGCCGACGGGGCATGAAACAGCCAGGCCAAACCGAGATCGACGCTTTTGCCGCGGCGCCTCAGATCATTAGCTTTCATGTAGAGCGCGAGCCAGCGCCAAATCGTTGCAGCGACGATGATCAAAGCCAGCCATGTTATGTCGGCTTCGGGAGTTGAGAAGGATTTTTGGAAGCTTTGCTCAAACAACGAAACTACAGGCGGAAAAACGAGGAGCGAGAGAAAGGCCATCGCCTTGTCGAAGATGTTCCCATAGAGAAATCGTTGGAAAATCCTCCGGTTCATTTGGCGACAAAACGAAACTCGCCAAATCGCGCCGGTACGTGAAAATTCGGGAAATCGGCAAAAGTCGGAGACCAGGCGAGATAGCCTCTCTCGGGTCCGTCGCCGATGCATCTGAAAAGGTTCCCTCGCCAAATGTCGCCGGGATTGGGTTTCGCTCCGAAGGCGCTCCAAGGAATCTTCATCGCTACGGTTATCAACTTCTTCTCGATCTTTGCGAATGATTCGAATCCGGACATGTATCCTGTATCGGTCGTTCGACCTTCAGGAGTTGTTTTTATCGCAAGATCGACCCATTCGCCGGTCGGCGCCACCTCAAACTCGAAATACTCCGTCACTTCCCCGTTCCGCGGCGACACAAAAATCTCAAATACGTCCCGGTCCCAAAGACCCAATGTCTTCTCCGTGATGCTTGGGTTCTCCGATGCGATCAACGGTTCGTATTGATTGCCAACAAAAAGCGCATGGAGTGCGGCCTCGCTCCATAGAAGACGGGCGAGCGCGCGCCGTCGCTTGGTGGCGCGTCGTCCGTTGTAGTGCGTACGGATCTTGTTCTCCCTCGCATCGGCCCAAGCGGCATTCTCGACATCCTCAACTGCGAGTTCGTCTGCAACGAATTGAATTTCTGTTGTTTTGGACATTTGGTCTTCGAGGATAATAGCGAGAACCTTGCATTTCCCGCAAAGGGAGCTTCGTGTTTCGGGTTGTGAGTTTCGAGTTATCTGGTTGACGGAATAACCAACATGGAAATACGTGGCGATCCGCAACTTCTTTTGTACGTTTTGGGGCGCATTTTCATGGCTCGAGTTTCGGCTTGAAAATGTCGGTTTCTGCCTGCGAATTTCTTGCAGTATGATGGGGAATGATGTGTAGATATATTCTGAAAAGCCTTTTTATTGCAACATTTCTATTAGTCGTATCTATTTCCGCAGGCGCTCAGCCAGCTGAAGTTCCAAAGATCGAAACCGAAAATTTAGTGGGTCGCGGATATAAGCTTGTTGTTGAAAAACTCGAGTTTGATGGATTTCCCGGTTTGCAGTCTTTTGCGTACGCGCAGCATCAAGGAAAATGGTTGATTCTGGGCGGACGAACCGATGGCCTGCATCGACGCCAACCGTTTGCCTCCTTCGCCTTGTCGGGCACCAATAGAAATATTTTTGTGGTCGATCCCGAATCGAAGCAGGTTTGGAAAGCATCTGTAACCGAACTCCCGGCTCCGCTTTCCGAACAGCTTTATTCCTCCAACATGGAGTTTCTTCAAGACGGAAACTTTTTGTATCTGATCGGCGGATACGGGATCAGCAAGAGTCTTGGGAAGCATTTGACGCACGACAAATTGATCTCCGTCAAAATCGACTGTCTCGTTGCCGAGGTACAAAAGGGCAAAGTCACCGAAGCATGTTTCCAACAGTTGGCCGACCCCATGTTTGCCGTCACCGGAGGACAAATCGGAAAAATCGGTGAGACGATCTATCTGGTCGGCGGACAAAGATTTGATGGTCGTTATAATCCGATGGGTCCCGACCACGGCCCCGGATTTTCGCAGAAATACATTACCGAAATCCGGAAGATCCGGATCAAACATGGAAGCGACGGGCTTGGTTTTGACAACCTGGGCGCTGCAACAGACAGCGAAAATCTACGCCGACGCGATTTCAACATGCTTCCGCAGATATTCCCCGGCAACAAAAAGGGCTTTACGATTTTCTCCGGCGTCTTTCGGCCCGATATCGATCTGCCATTTACAAACACGGTTGATGTCTTCCCCGAAAAGCATTTGGTCAAAGGATCATTCAATCAGTTTCTGAGCCATTACCACTCGGCGAAAGTCGCCTTGTACGACTCCTCGAAGAAGCGTATGGAAAACATCTTCTTTGGCGGCATCAGCCAATATGAGGTTGTCGAGGGCGTTCTGAAACGAGACGACAACGTGCCGTTTGTAAAGACCGTAAGCAAGGTAACACGCGAAAAGAACGGCGCAATGAAGGAGACGATTCTTGGCGAGTTGCCGGGACTTTACGGTGCCAGCGCGGAGTTCGCAGTGAATCCGAATCTCTCGCAGTTTGAGAACGAGATCGTCAGAACCGAAAAGCTCAAGGGAAACAAAATCCTTCTCGGCCATGTAATCGGAGGCATCAACAGCTCACGCAAAAACGTCTTCTTTGGAAACAGCCAGACACAAAGCGACGCGAGTTCCGTAGTATTTCGCGTTTGGCTCGTGAAGTAGTACGTTCGGCGTAGAAATTTTCCTGGATATTGCTTTGCGATCGGGGTAGTATTTTTGGCCAGTAAATTGTCCAACTGGTCAAGTGTTGGTCTTAGGTTCGTTACAGAAAGATAAGAAGAGATTTCATTTTGCCGAATTATTGATACTTGTATGATAACACCGCGACTTGCTAGCGTTTCTGGTTGCTCCGTCACCTCATGTAGATGTAACGAAACAGATAAACGCTCTTGATTCGATGTCTACTGATTCCTTTCCGGACTTGCAGTTTTCGGTTCTTGGCGCGCGGACGTTACCGAAAATTGTCTATGGCGGTACTTCTCGGCATTCAGATTTTCCAATCTAGCAGCTTATTTCATGTTGGTATTTGTTGATGAATCAGGAGATCCAGGGCTAAAAATAGATAAAGGGTCATCACCCTATTTCGTAGTGACAATGATCGTGTTTGGAGATCTCTCAGAGGCTCAATCTACCGATGATCATATTAAAGCTTTGCGTCATTCTCTCGGAATGAGAGCCGAACATGAGTTTCACTTCAACAAACTGAGCAAACATCTAAGGGAAACGTTCTTAAAGGAAGTTTCTCAATTCGATTTTGTTTATTTCAGTATCGTAATCAATAAGCGAAAGTTAACCGGAAAAGGATTTCAGTTTCCGTCATCATTTTACAAGTATGCCTGCAAACTCGTTTGTTCAAATGCAAAAGAAGTATTATCTGATGCCACTCTTGTGATTGATGGTAGGGGTAGTCGGGAATTTAAGAATCAACTTGCCGTTTATTTACGCAAACATACGAACGAACCCAATGAGTACCCACCTTGTATCAAGAAAGTGAAGATAAAAGACTCAAAGAACAACAATTTGATACAAATGGCAGATATGATTTGCGGAGCGGTTGCAAGGGAATTTAGCGGTAAGTTAGACGCGACAGCCTACAGACATCTTGTGAAACAACGAGAAAAGTATGTTCAATTGTGGCCAAAATAGGAAACCTTGCTCCTATCCTTTCGGCACGCACACCATACGGTGACTGTTCGGAGCAAGGTTCATTTCCTTTTCGATCTTCTCAAATTTTGCGATGATGTCAAGAACTTTTCGCCGGCTCAGGCGGTTTCTTGTTTCAGATTTTTACACCTCAATTTTGTGCGCACAACTCGCTTGATAGCGATTACGGTCCGCATGCCGTCTTCGTCATCTTTGAGTTTGCTGCTCCAACCCCAAAACCCACCGTCTAAAATTCCTTTGCAATATCACTGTATGGTTATATACTGATATACTATCGTTTGGTTTTTTTGTTGCGCCTTCGATGGATCGTGTTTGAGGAAGGCAAAAGACTCGTTGTAGTGATGGTATCGATATGAAAGGAAATGTCGGGAAGAATGTTCTGAGAGTGGTTCTTTTGACGGGCTTTTTGGGGCTTTTGATCGGACTGCTTTGGTTTTGGCTCCGGCCTCCCGAGGTGCGCGTAACAGAAGTTGCCGAACGAAAGCTGACACCATCGATTCAGGGAACCGGCACCGTAGAGTCAAAGATCGTCGTGATGATCGCCGCCAAGATTCCCGGAAGAATCATTTCGATCGATGTCGATCAGGGAGACACCGTCGAGAATGGCCAGACGCTTGTAACGCTTGAAGACACCGAACTCAACGCGGAAATCGAAAGGGCCGAAGCGACACTCGGTCGGGCGCGCTCGACCGCCGAGGTCCAAAGAGCTTCGATACAGCGCTCGGTTTCGGGCATGGACATTCAAAGGACATCGCTCCAAAGAGCGATAACCAATGTCGAGGTTCCGAGATCAGCGTTGCGGCGAGCCCGAACCGCTCTGACCGCTGCCGAAACAAACATCGCCAAAGCCGGCGCGCTAAGAGATCAAGCGCAGGCAAACGCAAAGCGGTGGGTTTCGCTTCAGAAAGACGGAGTCGTTTCAAGAATGGATACCGAGGAACGCGTCACGGCGGCCAAGGCGGCGGAAGAAGACGTAAAGAATGCAATCGCGCAGAAGAACGTCGCATTGGAAGACATCAAAAACGTTTCGGCACAGATCAAGACGGCCGAAGAAGATGTAAAGCAGGCGCGCGCGCAACTAAAGGCTTCGAGCGATGATGTCGAAACGCTTAGAAAAGGCCTCGCCGTCATCGAACAGGACATAAGAGTCGCCGAAGCGGCCGTCGCTTCCGCCAAAGCCAAGAGATCAGACACCGTTATCGCGAGCCAGTTTCACGGTTACGTCATCAGTCGCGAACTCGAACCCGGCTCCATAGCCAATCCCGGAAATCCAATTCTCAAGATCGCGGATCCCTCAACGCTTTGGGCGACCGTAAACATCGATGAGATAAATACGCGTTCGTTCAAAGTCGGCGATCCGGCCGAGATCACGCTCCGCTCGATGCAGTCAACGGTGCTGAAGGGACGAGTGGCGAGGATTCGCCAGGAAAGCGACAGGGTTACCGAACAAACCGCGGTGGATATCACTTTCGACAATATCCCCGAGAACGTACGACTTGGCGAACAGCTTGAGGCTGTGATTCGATCCCAATCCAAAACCGTAAAGGCTGTGCCCGCTTCGGCGCTTATTCGCTCAAAGGATGGAAACGGTGTTTGGGTTGTGGTCGATGGACGTCTGGAATTTCGGAAGATCGAGATAGGGCTTGTCGGCGCAGACGGTTGGATGGAAATTCGTTCGGGTGTCGAGAAGGGTGATCGGGTTGTGGTTTCTCCCGGCAAACTCTCTGATCCGAGCAACGAAGGGCGAAGGGTTTCCGCGGTCGCGGATCAAAACGACGAGGAGACAAAGCTCAAGCAATGAACCTCGCCTATTATGACGTCGAATATCGACTGGGACGGTTCTTGCTGACCGCCGTCGGCATCGGTTTGCTTCTCGCAACCGTGATGGCGATGAACGGGATCTACAACGGCATGGTCGAAGACGCGTTGAGCATTGTCCGCGCACCGCAAGTCGATCTTTGGGTCGTGCAGAAGGACACCAACGGACCGTTCGCCGAATCTTCCCGAGTTCCCGAAGATCTTTATCGGAACATCTCGACGATAAACGGCGTCAAAGAAGCGAGTCCTGTGTCATTTCAATTGCTTCAAACCGAGTTTCAGGGCCGGATGCTCAGGCTTCAAGTGATCGGATACAAGCTCCGCCAACTCGGTGGTCCGCCGGCGATAGCTGCCGGAAGACCGATCCTTAACAACCGCTACGAAATGGTTATCGATCGCAAGGCGGGGGTTCCGCTTGGGACGAAGTTCAAATTCGGACGTGTCGAGATGACGGTGGTCGGCTTGACCGAAGGCGTAGTTTCCAACTCCGGCGACTCGGCGGCCTTTATCACTTTGGAAGACGCGCAGGAACTTCAGTTCCTCAAGTCCAACGAAGCAATACGAAACGACCGTTCTCGTTTGGAAGCTGATCTATCAAAGAGTTCCACGCTTTCAAATGTCGCTCCTGAGAATCTCTCGCCGTTGCTACAGGGCTCGCATATCGCCAACGCGATTCTCGTAAGGCTTGATGCTTGGGCAAATGTCGAAGAGGTTCAGGCGAATATCCAGCGCTGGACTCACTACAACGCATTCACGACCAAGCAGGAGGAAGACCTTCTTTCAAAAAGCGTGATCGAGCGTGCGCGCCAACAGATTCTTTTGTTTCGGATAATTCTTCTGATCGTCGCCGCGGTCGTCGTCGCATTGATCATTTATACGATGACGCTCGAAAAGACACGTGATATCGCGACTCTCAAAATCATCGGCGCTCCAAATTCAAAAATCGTCGGGCTGATACTTCAACAGTCGCTGATCCTCGGAATCATAGGTTTTTTGGTCGGAACGATAATCATCAGCCTGACATATGAATATTTCCCGCGTCGCGTCGTTTTGTTTGCGACCGATCAGGTGATGGTTTTTGGAATCGTCGTCGGGATTTCGATTGCGGCAAGCGCGCTCGGTATCCACAAAGCGCTGGGAATTGATGCCACAACGGCGATGGCGGGATAGGTTTGAAAGCGGATTCATTGATCTAAATATGGCTCAAGTTTCGGTCGAACATCTTACAAAAGTCTTCGGACAGGGCGACACTTTGGTCGAGGCTCTGAAGGACGCCAGTCTCTCCGTAAAGGCCGGTGAGGTGGTCGCGCTTATGGGTCCGAGCGGATCGGGCAAGACCACGCTTTTAAGGGCGATTTCTCTGATCGATCCACCAACAAGCGGTTTGATCGAGGTCGCCGGCACGCGGGTTTTTGAAGATGAGAGCGTGTTGATCGACGACCGTCTTCTGCGCCGCCAGCGAATGGGAATCATCTTCCAATCGTATAATCTGATACCGTTTCTGACGGTCGTGCAGAACGTCGCGCTCGTGCTGACGCTTAACGGTGTTTCAAACAGAGAGGCTATGAAGCGGGCAAGGGAGTTGCTTGAAAGCCTTGATCTCTCGCATCGCGCCGATGTTCATCCGGCGACGCTTTCCGGCGGCGAACAACAACGGGTTGCGGTCGCCCGAGCGGTCGTAAACAACCCCGCTGTGATTCTCGCCGATGAACCTACCGCAGCGCTCGACAGCGAGCGCGGAAAGGCAGTAATGGCGCTCTTGAGACAGCTAGGGCATGAGAAGAAAGCCGCGGTTATTGTCGTAACGCATGACGAGAGAATGGTTAAGGGGTTTGACAGGATCTATCATTTGGAAGACGGCCATCTCTCCGTTGAGGAGTTGGGAGCGGGCGAGCATTAGAATCTCAGATACCGCCCGGCGCCGTTTATTTGCGGTTTAGAACAGTCTTCGCTGCCATCTTCGCGAGCTTCCACGTACGTCCCCAGTCGATCTTTTCCTCGTCCTTTCCAAGAAGCTTGTCCACAAACATCTTTCTGAGATCGCGTCCTTCGCGTTTGAGCATAAACTCCTTCGCAAAGGGTTTCGCGGTTTCGAAGAAATTGAACTCCGGATCGGTGATGATGCCTATTCCTTCGAGCGTCATCAGCGCGCGCATTATATATGTAAAGTTTGACGGCAAACGGAACGGATAATCGTACATCACGTCCGCGAGATCATACGTGAGTTCCTTGAAATTTACGTCTTTCAACTTCAGATCGAGATGAAACTCGAACATTCGTCTGACGACCGGCCTTACCGATTCGGGATCCGAACCGGGTTTTAGGAAATCGAGATCGATCAGATCCTGTGCGATCCCATCGGGATCCTTCCCAACAACATGGAAGAAGGCGTCGATCATCTTCGCCTGCAGTTTCGGCGTTATGCGCCCGACCATTCCAAAATCGAAAAAGGCGAGGCGTCCGTCTTCCATCACAAGCAGATTGCCGGGATGCGGATCGGCGTGGAAGAATCCGTCTTCGAGAAGTTGCTTGAGATAGGTTCTGATTAGAAGCCGGTTGACCTTCTCGGGCGATACACGCTTTTCCTTGAGCTTATCCAGTTCGACAACCTTTGTGCCGTGGATAAACTCCATCGTCAGCACTTTGGACGTCGTTGCCTCCCAATGGATCTTCGGCACGTGGATGTTGCTCCAGGAAGCAAAGCTCTCGTTGAATCGCTCGGCGTTTCGGCCCTCGAGCGCGTAGTCCATCTCCTCGTGCACCGTCGATTCAAACTCACGGAGCATTCCCGCCCAATCGGCGTTTTCATTTAGCGAAGGGAAGCGTTCGGCAAACTTTGCGATCTTTCGAAGAATTTCGATATCGCCGCTGATGATTCCCTCAAGATTCGGTCTTTGAACCTTTACGGCAACTTCCTCGCCGGTGAATAGATGAGCTCGGTAAACCTGTCCGAGCGATGCCGCGGCGACCGGTTCGTATTCAAAATCGCGATAAACCTCGCCGATCTTGCGTTCGAGCTCCATCTCGATACGCGCAAACGCGATTTCATTTGGAAACGCCGGAACGTCGTCAACCAATGTCCCGAGTTCCTTAACAAACGGCAGCGGAAGAAGATCCGCGCGGGTTCCCAACGCCTGCCCGATCTTGATAAACGTCGGTCCAAGCTTGATCAACGCTTCCTTGAGCCAAACCGCTTGCTTCTCTTCCTTAAGTTCGCGATTGAGATCCTTGCCGAGATAGATGCGTTTCAGAATCCGGATCGTGGTGTGAAAAATCCAGAGCTTGAGCGAATAAAACTTCTCGCCGAAAACCGCCAGCCATCCAAGGCTTCGCGCGGTTTCAAGCCTGTGATCGCGGACGCGAAGATGCTGTTTTCGATGGATGTCGTAATGGTCGAGATAGAGGTAGAGCCCGAGAGAGCCGATAACGCGCCCGACCTTTGCAAGCCGCAGCCATCCGCGCAAACCCTCGTAATTTCGCTCGATGCTGTCCTCGGTCTCAAGCAACTTCCGCTCCTTGGCGATCAACTGCAGGTTGGGATCAGAAGCACGCACGGGAGCAGGAGCTCCGGGAACCTCTAAAACCCTCGCTTCAACATCGATAACTTCCTTTTCCTCAATCAAATCCATCAAACAAATTACGGTCTATTTCGGGCGAAGGTTCCAGCAGGAAGAGTTCCAAGTTCCAAGAGTTCCAAGTTCCAAGTTCGGTGTTTTTGGCTTGGATTCTTAATCTTTTGGAACTTCCATGTATGCCCCTAAATCAGTTGGCTATTAGTCGCGATTACTTCCATCAATTCGAAACCGATTAACGCCTTCGATCGCAGTTTCAAGTCTAACATTCCGCACCGAACCAGTTCCAAGATGCAAAGATGAGTTCGTTCGAGAAATCGATGCTACTAAAAGTCCCGGGAAAGATGCGGTTTAACAATTAGATGTGCGGGATGTAGCGCTAACTGACGCATGGTCGTCTTGATTTTAGGAATGATTTGCTTTGTCGGATACCCGGATCATTTCACAATCGCCCGCAAACGCTTTCCCCTTTGGAAACAATTCATTTCCAAAATTGCCACCAACTCTTCCGTTTTTGACGGATAAGTGGATAAGTTGCCGTGGGTGGAACGGTCACATAACCCCGTGGGGCTACGCTTCCGAAAAGGAATTTCCGGATTTTGGAATAGGATCGTCTTTTTACAGTGGACTCAACTTCCTAATCTTGGAACTTCTGAGTCCACTCTAAAAAGTCGGTTTGGCAAGAAAAAGTGATCATTTACCGGCACAACGGCTAGATTTTGATGAAAGACCCCTGCCGGGTTGTCCGGTTGGAGGCGAAGGTCCATAGCTTCAGCCGTTAAATACATGGTGTGCATAGGTTTATGGTTGTTCTGGAAGGGGCTGACCTTGTTCACCTGCCGCACAAGGCGGCAGGGGCCTCCCGATGAATTAATGTGGTTCGGATTAGCTGCGACCTCATTCACCTGCCATACGAGGTGGCAGGGGTCTTACTTGATTTCTCAGAGGATAAGTTTGCCGGTCGGTTTTTTCGTTGAATCGTCTTTTCATACCAGACTCAACTTCCGGCTCTTGGAACTTCTGGAACTTGGAACCTGGAACTCCTCCGGTTCACCCCAAATCCAATGAATTCTTCACGCCGCTTCGGTCGAAGTAGCATTTTGCGGTGGTTACGTCTTTGCGGATTTGTGCGGTTAGTTCTTCTATTCCGGCGAATTTTCTTTCGTTGCGGATTCTGTGAAGGAAGCGGACGCGGAGGACTTCGCCATATAGATCTCCGTCGAAATCCAATATGTGGGTTTCAATCGAAGGATCGGAATCGGATTCGAATGTCGGCCGGACGCCGATGTTTGTAACTCCTTCCCGCCAGACGCCGTCGATCAGGGTTCCGGTTGCATAAACACCGTACTCGGGAATTACACGGTTGGCGGGTTTGAGATTGGCGGTTGGAAACCCGATCGTATGTCCGCGTCTGTCGCCGCGGATGATCAACCCCTCGACGCCGTAGGGCCTGCCAAGCATTCGTCTCGCAAGATTCACCTTGCCGCCCTTGAGCAATTCCCTGATTCGCGAGGAGGAGATTCTGGTTCCCCGCAAACGCACCTCGGAGACTTCATCCGAAACAGCCCCATATTCTTCGCTGATTTCTTTGAGTAGTTCTATGTTTCCCGCCCGGTTCTTTCCGAATGCAAATCCGTGGCCGAGATAAACTTCCTTCGCCGCCAGTCTTTCATAAACAGTCTCGCGCAAAAAATGCGCTGCGTCCTGGTTTGCAAAATCGGCGTTGAAGTTGATAACGATCGACTGCTTGATACCGAGAATCTCAAAGTTCGCAAGGCGTTGGTCAAGAGTTTGAAGAAGCGGCGGCGCGTTATCGGGATGAAGAACGGCGCGCGGATGCGGATCGAAGGTGATGGCTGTCGGTACGGCGTCGATTTCTTCCGCGCGATCGACCACCGTTTTCATGATCTTTTGATGACCGAGATGAAGCCCGTCAAAGACGCCGAGCGTCAGCACGGTCGGTTTCAAAATGTTGGCGTTGTCTGTGCCGTGGAAAATTTTCATTCGGAAATCCCGCCGAATCTGCGGCCCCTACCGCAAATCAAAGCAAAAGTTAACACAATTCGGGCAATTCGCGGAAAGCACGGTTTGAGCGCACTCCAAAAAGTCGAATCAAAGAAAAAGTCAATTGGCAGGTTGATCCTAAGAGAAATCCGCCAAGACCCCTGCCACCTTGTGTGGCAGGTGAATGAGGTCAGCGGCTAGTCCAAACCAGATTGATTCATCCGGAGGCCCCTGCCGCCTTGTGCGGCAGGTGAATAAGGTCAGCCCCTTCCAGAACAACCCTAAACCTCAACACACCATGTATTTAACGGCTATAGCTACGGACCTTTGCCTCCTGCCGGACAAGCCGGCAGGGGGGCCGGAACGCTTCGTTTGTTGCCGCTACTAGCTTCTGACCTCATTCACCTGCCGGACAAGCCGGCAGGGGTCTTTCTTCCTGTTAAACCGTCACGCCCTAAAAACCGCCCTTTTCCCTTCATTAAAGACTTTTTAGAGTGGACTCATTCTTTTAATCCTTGAAACTCAACAAAACTCCGTCCCTTCAACCTGAATAAGGAAATCTCAATCCCGCCAAAAGTACTCAAAACTCGAAACTCGAAACTCGCAACCCCTTACGTTTGCACAACAAGTCCGTCATACCCAAACCAAACATTGTCGGGAAGAAGATGCTTGTCTCGCTCATAGAGGATGTCGTGATTCAAATGCGTAAGATATGCGCGCTTGGGGCGCAGAATCTCTATGTAATCGAGCGCCTCTTCAAGACAAAGATGCGTGGAATGCGGCTTCAAGCGTACGCAATCGAGCACAAGCACATCCAGATCCCGCAACAATTCGAGCGATGCCGTCGGTATCACCTTGAGATCCGTCGCGTATGCAAAATCGTTGAAACGATACGCGATCACTGGCAGCTTTCCGTGTATCACTTCGATCGGAGTGATCTCGATTTCTTCGCCGATCATAAATGGCGCGCCCGGCACGACGGTGTGCGGAATCAACTGCGGGAGACCGCCGCCAAAATGAGTCGGTTTAAATATGTATTGAAAAATGCGCGTCAGATCCTGCCAGGCGATTTCGTTGGCGTAAATTCCCATCGCGCCATGTCTGAAGTTGAGGGGTCTAATGTCGTCAAGACCAAACACATGATCGACGTGACAGTGCGTTATCAAAACAGCGTCGAGATAGCTAATTCCCGCGCGCAGAGCCTGTTGGCGGAAATCGATCGAAGTATCGACAAGCAACGAACGGCCCGCATGTTCGACCAACACCGAGACACGCAAACGCTTGTCCTTTGGATCCTCAGACAAACAGGTTTCGCAATCGCAACCTATGGAGGGCACACCCGTTGAGGTGCCTGTTCCGAGAAAGGTCAGTTTCATAGACTACTGATTATAGCCTTTGGAAGCGTGCTTTCGCAGTGTCGGGTGTTGTTCGTGATTCGGCAGGTTGCAGCGACTCACTTCTTGGGTTTCATTTCCCAAAGAACGTTAATGATCACCCAACGACCATTGAATTTGGCGATGTGAAGATAATCGACCCAATCAGTCGCGACGATCTTAACGCTTGCCGCGTTGCCAAAGACATCCAGAATCGTGACCTCTTTTTCCTGTTTCTCCTTTGGAGTCTGTTTTCCGTATCCGGTACGTGTTGCTTGAACAAGCGACATCGCGCTCATTTGATCAAGCCTGCTCTGCGACCTCTCGTTCGTGCGAACGATTCGTTTGGCAAGATCTGGATGAAGTGCCCGCTCCATCCGCGCGGAGTCGCCCTCATACCAACCCTCGATATAGTCCAGGGCTGTTGCCTTTATCGCTGCCCGTTCCGCATCGGATTCGCTCGTTTGCGCTGAGACAGAAACGGCGGCAACCAAAATGGCAATCAAACAAAGTGCAAATCGAATTCTTTTCATATTGTTCTCCTTCTCAAGGATTTCAGACCTGGATAGCAATTAACGTTAAGTGCAATGCCCTTCAATATGTTCGTTCGGTTGAAACAGTTACGGTTCAAGTTGTGAAATGTTTCCTTGAGCATGGAATGACCATAAGGCTTCAGTTGCCGAAGCGGAAGAGAAATGGAATCACATGGTTTCGATCACGGTCGATCGGATAATCAGCATCTGGTAATTTTCAAGGTTGTAAGATTTGGCAAAATTAATTATAAATTTATGAAACTTTTGTTTGGCTGATGAGTATCCATGTTTGTTTTCTCGAACATTGACTTAAAAGTTGAGCAATCAATTGTTTGGATCACGGAGACTTCGCTTGTTTGGCACACAATGAATCTTCGAAGTACTAACCGAACCGGCCCGGCTTCCACCGGGTCAATCCTTGCAAAATCAAGGAATCCTGCGAAGGGCCGCAGTTCGGTAGTATTTCGCCCGGTCGTTGACAGCGAGTTTTCCTAACAAATCTTCTTTTCGATACCAGCTTCCGCAATTCGGCGAACGCTGGTTTTCGGTTTTTTGGCCCAAAAGGCATCTACCGGCATGACTTCAGTATGAAGCCAACTGCCGGATTCCCGCCCGGTTCCCATGGAACCGAGGTCTATTTCAAATTTTTGGGGGAAGTAATATGGCAACATCTCGTAAGTCAACGGGCTTTTTCTCGTTAGGCTTTTTGGCGTCTGTTCTGATTGTCTTGTTTGTTTCCGTCGGGTTTGGTCAATCCCAGGCCTTGAACGGACAGATTGAAGGCACCGTTACTGATTCTACCGATGCCGCGGTTCCGAATGCGACCGTTACCGTTAGAAACATTTCAACGGGTACCGAAAGAATCGCAACCTCGGATTCGAATGGAATTTACCGCGTTCCGCTTTTGCCGCTTGGCAGATATACGGTGACGTTCGAAGCGCCGAATTTCAAAAAGCTGGTGCGCGAGGGCATCACACTCACCACGGGTCAAATCGCAACCGTAAACGCCGCTCTTGAGGCCGGCGGGATCGAGGAAACCGTTACGGTAACCGCCGACTCTCCGATCGTTGATCCCGGAAAGATCGACGTCGGAAGGGTTATGAATAATGAAGAGGTTCAAAACCTGCCGCTCGTGGCCCGCAATCCGTACAATTTCTCTCTGCTTCAGGCAAACGTCACGGGTCGTCCGAACTCTGAATTCGGTGTTCCGCGCATCAACGCCAATGGTTTTGGACGTCGTACGAACTATCAGCTCGACGGAAACACCAATACTCAAGCCGACCGCGGCGGAATCAGGCTGATGCCGATTTCCGAAACTTTCGTCGCCGAAGTACAGCTCGTAACCAACGGCTTCTCCGCCGAGTTTGGAAATACGCCGGGGCTGATCATGAACGCCGTGACTCCGCAGGGAACCAACGACTTCAGCGGAAACGCGAGCTACCGATTCCGACGCAAACAGTTCTCGTCGCGTCCGTTCAACACCTCGCCGACCTCCACCAAACCCGATACAAAGGTTGACAACATCACGGGTGCGGTCGGTGGACCGATCGTAAAGGACAAATGGCATTTCTACACCGGTTATGAATGGCTTGAAAGGGATCTCTCTTCGCAACGCGTGGTTACGATCTCGGATGCCAACCAACAGATTTTGATCGCGAACGGTGTTCCGGCGGCCGCATTCCCGGATGCCATCCCCACTTCGCAGAAGGTGAACTTCTTTATCTTCAGAACCGATGCCCAGCTCAACGACGTTCATCGTTTGACGGGTCGCTTCAACTGGTTCAAGAACCTTTCACCCAACAACATCGGTGGCGGCACAAACACTCTTGAGCGAAGCATCGATTTTGACGACATCTCCTGGTCGCCGGCGATTCAGCTGATTTCGACGTTTTCGCCGAATCTCTTGAACGAGTTTCGTTTCCAATACGCAAAAAGGAATTCGCAGAACCTCCCGAACTCATTTTCGGGAACCGGTCCTTCGATCGTGATTTCGGGCGTCGCCAATTTCGGCTCGCCGGAAAATGCGAACACAATCTCGCCATTGGAAGAAATGACGCAGTTCCTCGACAACTTTACCGTTACGCAAGGGAACCACACGATGAAGTTTGGCGGCGGCTTTAACCACGTCAAGGACGTTCGACGAAGCGGCGTTTTCGCGCGCTATACATTCGCGAATCTCCAGGCATATGTCGATGCCTTTACGGGTGTAAATCCCCGCAGCTACACGAGTTATATCGAGTCTTTCGGAAACCCCGATCTCGCTTACAACTCAAACTTCGTCAATTTCTTCGGACAGGACGACTGGAAGGTAACGCCGAATCTTAAGATCAACTATGGGGTTCGCTACGATCTTTACAGGATCCCTGACGCCGATGCGAGTTCGCAATTCCCTGCATCCCAGAGTTTCAAGGTGGACAAAAACAACTTCGCACCAAGGCTCGGAATCGTTTATGGATTGCGGGACGGAAAATACGCGACGATCCTGAGGGCGAGCGCTGGCATCTACTATGACCAGCCGTTCCTCGATCTCTATCGACGCGGACTCCAAAACAACGGAAACGCGAACTTCTTCAATTTCTCGTTCGCGCCATCAAACGCCGCCGCTCCCGATTTTCCCGGAACATTGGGTTCGCTGCCAACAGGTACGACTCTTCCCGTTCAGAGCATCGAAACGGTCGCGTCGGATTTCGAAACGATGTATGCGATCCATACGAACGCTCAAATCGAGCAGGGTTTGACCGATGATCTTTCGTTGACGCTCGGTTTCATCCATTCGAACGGAAGGCATATTCCCGTTTACCGAAGCATCAACCGAATCGAATCGGGCAACTTCCTGAGCGATGGACGTCCGATTTACATAACGACTGCCGGAAATCGCGTTGATCCGCGTTTCAACAATATTCTCCAAGCAGAGTCGGTTGGGAATTCGACTTACAACGCATTGACCGTTCAACTGACTAAGCGCTTTTCGAAGGGTTATCAGTTCAGCGCGAACTATACGTTGTCGAAGTCGGAAGACGACGCACCGGAACAAAACCTCGTAGCGGCAAACGCCGAGGAACTCTCCGATCCGTCAAACCGCGCTCTCGATTGGGGACCGTCGTTGGCCGATCAGCGTCACACGTTTGTTTTGAGCATGGTCGCGCGACCCGAATTCACGGTAGAGAATCGTGTGCTCAACTATCTGCTCAACAACAACCAGCTCGGTATCATCGGCACGGCAAACAGCGGCGAGACCTTCAACATCGTCACGACAGCCGATCTGAACGGCGACGGGTTTACCGGTTCCGACCGCCCAAGCGGCATCGGAAGAAACTCCGGCAAAACCCCGGCTCAATACAACGTGGATCTGAGATACTCGCGTTTCTTCAATTTCAACGAGCGTTACAAACTCGAAGTCTTTGGAGAATTCGTAAATGTTTTCAACATCAACAGCATCTTCCAGATCAACAACCGCAACGTCACGACCGATGCGGCCGGAAACGCCACCGGACCGCTTCCAACAGTCGAAACAAGACCGGTTTCTTCACTTGATGCGAGGCAATTCCAACTCGGATTCAAGTTCAGATTCTAGTCATTCAATCAAGGCAAGCCGCCCGGGGGCGAAAACCCCCGGGCTGTCCTGCCACAGATCACAAACCGAGTAAGCCAAAAGTCCACACAAACCACACACGCTCTGATTTTTGGAAATCTGTCTCTTTCAGGCGAACAAAGATCCCGACAGGTAGAATTGCTTTAGAGCGCGAACTATTCGACTATGGCTTTGCAGCCTGTTTGAAAATCGTATAGGGTCCGCTTGTTGACTGAGTAGAAAGTGTATTCAGACTTCTGGATTACAATCAGCAAGTTAGCATTTATCAATCGCTTAATGTGCTGGGAAACGGTAGCCTGAGAGATCGGTAAATTCTCTACTAAGTCTCTGTTGCAAACATCTTTTCGAACTGAGTTTTTGGCTGCCAGGTAGCTCAAGATCTCCAGTCGTAATGGATGCCCAAGAGCGTCAGCAACTTGTGCTAACTTCTTCCTTTCCTTAATTTTATTGATTTCTTTTCTTATTCTCATGTTGTGAGGTTTATTAAGTAGTTCGCCGATCGACGACCATTTTCTGCGTTTTTACAATCATCGAATCCGATTTCGCCGGAACAGATATAGGTTGAGTGTAACGGTCAATTCAGAATCAAGAATTGGTATTGGACTCCTATCATTTGTGATACTAGTTGCCGTTCATCCGGAAGTTTCAGAACAGCCATCCGGTAGATTGCTGCAAGTTTTCATCACAATCTGCTGAGACTTCTAGTTCGTATTCAACCTTCGCATCTAGACGATACAAATTGTTCCAATTTCAGGTGCAATGTGCGAATAGTCATGTGAGGATCTCGTCGCATTGAAAATGGCAGGATCATCTCAACGCAATTGCCTATTGGCGACAGACGATATCATAAAGTTTGGTTTTGGTCTGTATTTTCTTTCTTTCTTAAAACTAAAGCACATGGAAGCAATTTCTTTTGGAGTCAGTTAAATTGTTGTTGGTTGTGTTTTGCTTTCTTGTTTGCGTATCGTCGATACGCGACTCAGTTAGATCGAATGGTTGGTCGGTGGTACAAAATCAAGGAATAACGGTTCGGTACTCGGATGCGACTTTTTGACAGATTTTCTGTCGCACCAATCCTATGCCCTCCAAGATCCATAAACGATAAGTCGCACAACTGAAAACTAATTCCTCCACAATATCCCTTACCGTTAAAATTGGAATGGTGTATTGCGCAGGAATTTCACAAATCCGGTTGCGTATTTTCCAGCAACTTGAAGCCTATCGACGATCACTAGCTTTGCGTTAAGCAATTCTGTGTTCCCTAGAACTCTAAGTGGGTAAAGGATATAGCTACTGTTTGAAACCTAAACGATTTGAATTTGAATGGATTGCGTTGCTTTTCTTGAGGTGCAAATCGCCAGAAAAACGCCTGCAAATACGGCGTCTGGTCTCTTATGGCCCTTCGATGACGCAAACCCAATTTAACGAATCGCACGCAAATTAGGGAAACCCCAAAACACCATGGCCCCATGAATACACTGTTTCATGACGCAAACGCACACTTTTACAAGAGCCGTGGTCCTAAACGATTGTCTCAATACGACTTACAACGCAACGCTAGTGATCGACGATAGGCTTCTACACGGAATTGCAATCTCGGACTTAACTCCACAAACTTTACGAAAAGCAAGAGCCTTTTCAATCAAAGTTGTAGATCAGCCTTCAGAAGTTCCAATTGTTCTTTTGACCAACGAACCCTTTAAGCCTATCGTCGATAGGCTAAGGCAACGGATCGTCTTCCGTTCTTCAATTTCGCCAACAGACCGGCATATTGCAAAGCTATCCTGTTGCGATAACTGAGAGTCATTCTAAAACTTAAATTCGATTTTGTATCCTTGAAGCCTATCGACGATAGGCTTCAAGGATTGCACTGCTACTCGGATCCTGAAATTGGCAATGATCCCCAAAAACTGAAATCATGCGGCGGTTCCCCTGCAAACATTCGTCGCCTAACGAATATCTCAATTGCCTTCGCAATCTTTTAGCCTATCGACGATAGGCTTCTATGTGGTACTTCGTGGCCAGATTCAATTCAACTAGCTTTCCGTAAAGCAAGACCCCGTTCAATCAGAGGCCTAGATCAACCTACTGAAGTTCCAATTGACCTGCGAATCCTTGAAGTCTATCGTCGATAGGCTAAGACAACATATCGTCTTCCCGTTCTTCAATGTCGCCAACAGACCAGCATATCGCAGGGCAATCCTGTTGCGAAAACTGAGGGTCATTCTAAAACTTCCATTCGTTTTTAAATCCTTAAAGCCTATCGTCGATAGGCTAAAACTTTTGAATGCCGGCTTATTCTCCAAATTCACAACCAAACGGGAGCAACGGGAGACCGTTTCACGTTTGGTGTTGATAGCCAAACGAGAATTTAGGAGGTACTTTGCCCATTCGACGCCGGCTGTCGTTTAGCGAAAGTGGCGGTTTTTCGGCCCGTTCTACTTTGTCTCAACCTCCCAAGAAATCTCCTGAATGTTTCGTTGTGGAAGTTGACCGCTTGACTCAAAATTCAATGTGAATTCGCACTCGAGAAGCCTATAAAATATTATAGGCATCGCACATTAAGCCTAATAAATGCAACTGTTTAGGGTTGCCTGCTTTGCAAATACTTGCGTAGTTGTTCTGAGGCAACGAGCTTATTAGTGTTTTGTCGAGCATGTTGATGCTCAGAATCTTCAGGATTTCGCAATTTGAATGAGGCAGATTAACCTGTTTTTTGTCGCTTTTTAATATTTTGTTTACAAAAGAATTTCGAAGGTGATAACTTTAACCTCTCTCAAGAAAAACCTATTGGGATTTTGTCCGTAGAACAATTGTTTCGAATTGCAAGCTTTTGGAAATTTGGAAAAGGTGCCGATGCATTTGCTTTCGTCTTTCTCCGCATCGGTTCGCAACTTCTGGCTATCTGAAACCCGTTGTTTTTCAATAAGTTGTTTTGGAATCCGCAGTTTGGAAGAATTCGTGGGATTACCGATGACCACGGGTTCCGTGCTTGATTTAACAGGAGAATTCTCTTTATGGATCATCAAGAATCGAAGGAAGTTCAGGAAGAGCTGCCTGACTCGTGGTGGATTAAGGTATATGTGGCGGTCGTGGTTACCATGATCCTTGTGATCTCGTTGTTGGGTTACTTTTCTTACCACTTTTCCTCTTAAAAGATGACATTACTTGACTGGGCGGTTATCGCAGCATATTTGGCCTACGTGATCTGGGATGGAATCCGGATGACGAAAAACAGCGGCAATGCCGAGGGCTATTTTCTTGCCAATCGAAGTTTGCCATGGTGGGCGGTAGGGCTTTCGGTGATGGCGACGCAAATGTCCGCGATCACGCTTGTCGGAACGACCGGCCAGGCCTATTCGGACGGAATGCGGTTCGTACAGTTCTATTACGGACTGCCGATCGCGATGATAATCCTTTGCGTAACGCTTGTACCGTTTTTTCACCGCGCCAATGTTTTTACGGCATACGAATATCTCGAACGACGGTTTGACGCAAAAACCCGTGCGTTGACGAGCTTCTTCTTCCTAATTTCCCGGGGCCTCGCGATCGGTGTCATCATTTCCGCGCCGTCGATCGTTTTGTCGATCGTATTGGGATGGAATCTGACGCTTACGATTTTTGCGATCGGTCTCTCGACAACCGTTTACACGATGTTTGGCGGCGTGCAGGCCGTAACATGGACCGATGTAAAGCAGATGGTGATCATCTTTGTCGGACTTGGAGTCTGCCTGACGATCATCATCATGAGCCTTCCAACTGATGTCTCTGTCGGCGACGGACTTCGTCTTGCCGGCTCGCTTGGCAAGCTCAATACGATCGAAACCTCTTTCGATCTCAAGGAAAAATATACGATCTGGTCGGGGATCTTTGGCAGCCTCTTCTTGTTTCTCTCCTATTTTGGCTGCGACCAAAGCCAGGTTCAACGCTTTCTTACCGCCAAATCGGTTTCCGAAGGCAGAACATCGCTTCTGATGTCGGCGTTTTTGAAGATTCCGATGCAGTTCGGAATCCTGTTCATTGGCGTGATGGTGTTTGTGTTTTACCAGTTCAACCAGCCGCCGATGCTCTTTAACAACGTCAACGATTCGAAAATCACGGACAAGGGCAAGCTGGTTCAACTTCAAGATCAATACACAAAGGATTACGAATCTCGAAAGACCGCCGCCATGCAGCTTGTCGAAAACAAACCCGGCGGACGTGAGGCTTACGTCGCGGCGCAAAAGAAACTTGACGGCACAAAGAAGGAAGCCGTCGATTTTGTAAAAAAGGAGGCCAACGATAGCTCTTATAGCGACGTGAACTATGTCTTTCCGACGTTTGTTTTGGAAAACATGCCGATGGGCGTGATCGGCTTGATCATCGCCGCGATCTTCGCCGCCGCGATGTCTTCGATAGCCGCCGAGCTCAATGCCTTGGCGACGGCTTCAACGATCGATTTTTACAAGCGATTTTTCAAACCCAACGCAAGCGACCGCGAATACGTCACATTTGGTCGTATCGCGACTCTCGTCTGGGGATTGTTCTGTTGTGTTGCCGCGATTTACGCGTCAAACCTCGGTTCGTTGATCGAGGTCATCAACAAATTCGGTTCGTTTTTCTATGGTTCGTTGCTTGGAGTTTTCGTGCTCGCGATCGGAGTCAAACGGGCACGCTCGCGAGGTGCGTTTTGGGGACTTCTTTTTGGTATCGCCTCGGTTTGGGTTGCAAGCCATTATACTGAGATCGAGTTTTTGTGGTTCAACGTCGTCGGTTGTGTGGTGACGGTCGTCGCCGGCTATTTGATAAGTTTGACGGTTACCGATTCGGATTCAGGTGAAACTGCCCCGGCTTAACTATTGGAAGTGGTTTTGTGGGTAACCCAAAACCCGGCAAGAATTTCTATCGCCTTACGGCGAACATATGATGGAGTTTCGAATGAAAAAGCTGACCAGTTTAATGTTGCTTGTCGCAATGTTTGTATCGATTTTGGTTTTGCCTTCCGTTGCCTCAGCACAAGTACGTGCGAAGTACGATATGGGGGCGATCGGACTCGGACAAAAGTTAAAAAGACTCCAAACTGTCGCCAGTGCGATGCATACAGGCGCACATCCGGATGATGAGGACTCGGGTTTGATGGCATATCTGGCTCGAAACCAGCATAGCCGTACCGTTTACTTGGCACTCAATCGCGGCGACGGCGGACAAAACGTGATCGGCGACGAACTGTTCGAACCGCTCGGCGTGATTCGATCGGAAGAACTGCTGCAGGCGAGACGGCTTGATGGCGGTCAACAAATGTTTACCCGCGTAATGGATTACGGCTTTTCCAAAAAAAGAGAGGAAGCGGCGCGAATCTGGGGCGAGGAATTGACGCTTAAGGACATGGTCCGAGCAATACGATTGTTCAGACCACTGGTAATCATTTCCAGATTCTCGGGAACTCCCGCCGATGGTCACGGACAACACCAACTCGCAGGTTACCTGACTCCGATCGCCTTTAAGGCGGCAGCCGATCCAAAGATGTTCCCCGAGCATTTCAGAGAAGGACTCCGGCCCTGGAAAGCCCTAAAGCTTTATAGAGGCGTTGGTTTTAGACCCGATCCGAACAGTCCTCCAAGCATGTCGATGAATACGGGCACATATGACCAATTGATCGGACGTTCGTATTTTGAGATCGCGATGGAGGGACGAAGCCAGCATAAAACTCAGGAAATGGGAACCCTGGAACTCAGAGGCGAATTTATGTCAGGCGAAATCCTTCTCGAAAGCAATGTTGAAAAACAAGCGAATGAAACCTCCGTCTTTGACGGCATTGACACTTCCATCACCGCGATTGCGGGTCTTACAAACAACGCCGAGGAACCATTCAAGCAAAAGCTCGCCGAACTCGAACAAACCGCCAAAGAGGCGCTCGCAGGCTACGATCCATACAATCCGCAGAAGCTCGTTCCGGTACTTTTGAAAGGATACAAACAGGCGCTTGACGCGGAATGGTCAACGCGAAATCCGGATTCCAAGGAAATGCTGCGCGGGAAGCAGCAGGAGTTTGTGGACGCGATCCTTCTCGCAAACGGCATCGTAGTCGATGCTCTTAGCGAGACGGATAAGCTTGTTCCCGGTAATTCTACGGGTGTCGCGGTGCGCGTTTTCGCTTCAAATGAAAGCGGACTCAAGGTAAAGAAAATCGCACTCAACGTGCCAGACGGCTGGCAGACGGAATCCGCTGAAGAACCCAAAGTCCAGGAAAACGCGTTTAGACCCAGAACCGAAAAGAGCTTTGAATCGGGATTCTTTAAAATTTCAGCGCCGGAAAATGCGAAACTGACTGCACCCTATTGGCTGGAGAAACCTAGAAATGCAAACTTCACTTTCGATTGGTCGAGTGCAGGAAATTCGCAGAACATGCCATTTCAGGCGCCTCTCGTAACCGCAACCGCGACGCTTGAGATTGATGGGCAGGAGTTTCCCGTTTCGAAGGAAGTCCAGTATCGGTATGCCGATGATATCCGAGGGGAGATTCGCCGCGATTTGAACATCGTTCCGGCGGTCAATGTCGGTCTTGATTCGAACCTTTTGATCGCGCCTACAAACGCGACGCCTTCGAAGTACAAGGTCGTAATGACGGTTCAAAACAACATGCCTTCATCGGTTGATGGCACCGCCACGATCGATGTTCCGAAAGGATGGTCGCTTTCACCGGCCAACGCGGAATTCAAGCTGCCGCAAACGGGAGATAAGACGGCCTTGGGATTTGAGGTTACGATCCCGGCAAACGCAAAACCGGATTCGTATCCGCTTACCGCAAACGCGATGGTCGGCGGAAAGAAGTATGACCAAAAGGTTTTGGAGATCGCCTATCCGCACATTCAGACGCATCGAATCTATTCAAGGGCCGACGTCACCGCGCAAGTTTTGAATCTTAAGGTCGCGCCCGTGCGTATCGGTTACATCATGGGAAGCGGCGATCAGGTTCCGGACGCCATAAAACGGCTCGGACTCGATGTTTCGTTCCTGGATGAAAAGGAACTTTCAACCGGCAATCTCAATGCGTACGATACGATCGTTGTCGGTATCAGGGCGTCGCAGGTTCGTCCTGATTATGTCGCCAACAACCTTCGTTTGACGGAGTTTGTAAGAAACGGCGGAAATCTGATCGTGCAGTACCAGCAGCAGGAATTCGCCCGGAACAAGATGACGCCATTCCCGGCGAATATGGTCGGAAACGCGAGGACGGTTGATGAAACGGCTCCAGTTAGAATCTTGGTTCCGTCGCATCCGCTGTTCAATTTGCCTAACAAGATTTCGGCCGCCGATTTCGACAACTGGGTGCAGGAAAGGAATCTCTATTCGCTGACCGAATGGGATGCCAGATTCACACCGCTTCTCGAAACGCACGATGAGGGCGAGGCCGAAATAAAGGGCGGAATGCTCCATGCGAAGATCGGAAAGGGCAACTATTACTACACATCGTTCTCTTGGTTCAGACAATTGCCAAAGGGCGTGCCCGGCGCGTACAGAATTTTCGCAAACATGTTGAGTACGCCGCGAGCGAAGTAGGATTTATCACGTTTTCCATGATCCGCATTTCTATGAAACGAACTGCGGATTAGGACTTTTTTGAATTTTGAAATCAGTTCGGCGTTCCGAACCGAATTCAAGATCCGCGTTGGCAAACAATTCATTGCAGACCCGAAGCGAAGCACGCACGCCTTGTACGTCGGTTTCGCTTCGAATACGGATTTCTCTTCCTGGGAGATTGCAGTCTCAAGGGAAGCGAATCCTCCGTTGCCGAAGTCGAGTAATTCGTTTCGGGGCTGTATCCGTTTTTGGAATTCCATCCAATAGCCCCAAAACAACAACTCAATTTAGGCGATGGTCGGGCTGGCTTGAGCCGCATCCGTTTTCAAACGGACGCTGCTTGAACGTTTTGGGGGTACGAGGTTTGAAAGCTTCGTGCCGTTCCTGTTGAACATGAGAATTGTAGGGAGAAACACGGATGGCATATTCAAAACACATCTATAAGTATTTCGGCTCGATTACGACCTTGGCAGCGATGCTGCTTTTGTCTGTCTCGATCGCCTTCGGGCAGTCGCAGGCTCTTAACGGACAAATCGAAGGCACCGTAACCGATTCCGCCGATGCCGCTGTTCCAAGCGCTACCGTCACGGCAAGAAACACCGCGACGGGAACCGAAAGAACCGCGACCACCGATTCCAATGGAATCTATCGCATACCATTGCTTCCACTCGGCAGATATACGGTTACCGTCGAAGCGCCGAACTTTAAGAAGCTCGTAAGAGAAGGGATTACCTTGACGACGGGGCAAATCGCGACGGTTGACCTGGCGCTCGAAGCGGGCGGAATCGAAGAGACCGTTACGGTAACCGCCGATTCGCCGATCGTCGATCCCGGAAAAATCGATGTCGGACGCGTGATGAACAGCGAAGAGGTTCAGAACCTTCCGCTCATCGCCCGCAATCCGTACAACTTCTCGCTTCTGCAGGCAAACGTGACGGGACGTACGAACAATGAATTCGGTGTTCCGAGAATCAACGCCAACGGCTATGGAAGGCGTACGAACTATCAGCTCGACGGAAACACAAACACCCAGGCCGACCGCGGCGGTATCAGGCTGATGCCGATCTCCGAAACATTTGTCGCTGAAGTACAGCTCGTTACCAACGGCTTCTCGGCCGAGTTTGGAAATACACCCGGACTGATCATGAACGCCGTTACTCCGCAGGGAACCAACGATATCCGCGGAAACGCCAGCTATCGTCTGCGCAGAAAGCAGTTCTCATCGCGTCCCTTCAACACATCGCCGACTTCGACCAAACCCGATACCAAGGTGGACAACGTAACGGGCGCCGTCGGAGGGCCGATCATCAAAGACAAATGGCATTTCTATACGGGCTACGAATGGCTCGAACGCGATCTCTCATCGCAACGCGTCGTCACGATCTCGGATGCCAACAAGCAGGCATTGATCGCCAACGGCGTATCCGCGGCGGCGTTTCCCGATGCCATCCCGACTTCGCAAAAGGTTAACTTCTTTATCGTTAGAACTGACGCGCAACTCAACGATGTCCATCGTTTGACGGGTCGATTCAACTGGTTCAAGAACCTTTCGCCAAACAATATCGGTGGCGGTACAAACACGCTGGATCGTAGCATCGACTTCAACGACGTGTCGTGGTCACCCGCGATCCAGTTGATCTCGACGTTTTCGCCGAATCTTCTAAATGAGTTTCGCTTCCAGTACGCCAAGCGCGATTCGCGAAACGTCGCAAACTCGTTCTCGGGGACAGGCCCCTCAATCGTCATCTCCGGTATCGCCAATTTCGGCTCGCCCGAGAATGCCGACACGATCCAGCCGCTTGAGGAAATGACGCAATTTTTGGACAACGTAACGCTTACAAAGGGTACGCACACGATGAAATTTGGCGGCGGACTCAATCATGTTTACGACATGAGGCGTTCGGGCGTCTTTGCGCGTTACACCTTCCCGACGCTTCAGGCGTACATCGACGCCTTTACCGGCGTTAACCCGAGAAGCTATACGACCTTTATCGAGGCTTTCGGAAACCCGGATCTCGAATACACTTCAAACTTCGTAAACTTCTTTGCTCAAGACGACTGGAAGGTTACACCGAAACTCAAAATCAATTACGGATTGAGATACGACGTTTACAAGATTCCGGATGCGGACGCGTCTTCGCCTTTCTCGGCTTCGCAGAGCTTTAAGGTGGACAACAACAACTTCGCACCACGTCTCGGTTTGGTTTATGGGTTGCGAGACGGCAAGTATGCGACGATCCTGCGCGCTAGCGCCGGCCTTTACTACGATCAGCCGTTCCTCGACATTTATCGTCGTGGTCTCCAAAACAATGGAAACGCCACGTTCTTTAACTTCTCGTTTGCTCCCTCAAATGCGGCCGCACCGAATTTCCCGGGCACATTGGGATCATTGCCCGCCGGCTCGACGCTTCCTGTACAGAGCATCGAAACCGTTTCGCCGGATTTCGAAACGATGTATGCCATTCACACAAACGCGCAAATCGAACAGGGATTGTCGGATGACATGTCTGTAACGCTCGGGTTCATACACTCGAACGGACGCCATATCGCGGTTTATAGAAGCATCAATAGGATCGAATCGGCCAACACGCTTGGCGACGGTCGTCCGATCTTTATCTCGACCGCCGGCAATCGTGTCGATCCGCGTTTTAACAACATCCTTCAAGCGGAGTCGGTTGGCAACTCAACCTACAACGCCTTGACGGTGCAATTCACGAAGCGCTTCTCGAAAGGCTATCAGTTCAGCGCGAACTACACGCTTTCGAAATCAGAGGACGACGCTCCGGAACAGAACCTTGTGGCGACGCAGGTTGGAAACTCCGTCGTTTCCGATCCTACGAACCGATCGCTCGATTGGGGTCCGTCGCTTGCCGATCAGCGCCATACGTTCATCATGACGATGGTCGCGAGACCGACCTTCAATGTTGAGAACAAGGCCCTCGGATACCTTCTAAACAACAACCAGTTTGGTATCATCGGCAGCGCCAACAGCGGCGAGACATTCAACATCGTCTCGACCGCCGATCTCAACAACGATGGTTTCTCGGGTTCTGATCGCCCCAACGGGATCGGCAGAAACTCGGGTTCGACTCCGGCCCAATACAATGTTGATCTGAGATATTCGAGATTTATTCCGTTTACCGAGAGATTCAAGCTCGAGGTTTTTGGAGAATTCTCGAATCTTTTCAACGTCAACAGCATATTCCAAATCAACAGCCTTACGGTGACCACCGATGCCGCAGGAAACGCGACCGGCGCGCTTCCGACGATCGATACGAGACCCGTAACTTCACTCGACGCGAGACAATTCCAACTCGGATTCAAGTTCTCGTTCTAGAGAAAGCGCGCGAAAACTCGCGGTTGTTGATGTAACCATACTAAGACGCATTCCCGGATCGGAAAGATCAGAGAATGCGTCTTTCATTTTTCGATCCTATGTCTTAATGATCTGAATAGAAAGGACTTTCATTGGACGAATCATTCCGCTATGCTATTACTTTGAACACTCCCAAGAAACGAGAATTTGTCGAAAACAAATCGTAACTTTATTTATTGATGCATTGCGTCGAGAAGATATTTGGATTCTGGCGGTTGCCTCGGAGATAGGTGATCCTAAGATCTTGGTTTGATATTGCATGCTGACTACGCAGCAATTTCCAGCGTTTCTCTGCGCCGGTATACGGCGCGAATACGAGCTATTTGGCCGATCGTGGATTCAAATTCTCTGGGGTTCCTAATTGAGTACAAATTCGAGAGTTCGGTAGGAATCGCGACCGCTGGCCAAATTCAATCGAGCCCCGAACGGGGCGGAAAAAACTTAGCCCCCGGCAAGCGAAGCGCAGCCTCGGGTTTGCATTCCAAAAAGAAACAAAGCCCCAGCGGGGCGGCACGAATCGCAGATATGTTCTTTCTAATCCTGAAGGGCATTAACAAGTTTTCATGAAACGTGACAATTCGCCCCTTCAGGGCGTAAAGCCATTGCCGAACCCTGACCAGACGCGGCGCTCCGCTTGCGACTGGCTACTTTATTTCCTGGGCTCTGCTGAAATAGCGAGTTATCTTTGAAATCGACTTCAAAGAGCCGACTCAACTCCTGGAACTTGGAACTCTTGGAACTTGGAACTTGGAACTTCCGGCCGCTTTGGGTCGGACGCGGATTGAACTTCCGACCGCTTTGGGTCGGACGTGGATTGAACACTTCGATATCTCTACTGGAAACACTTATGTCTGAAAAATTCCCTGCTGAAAATTACAAACAAAACGTACTTGCCGATTGTTTTGAAGACGCCAAGAAGTATTTTCTTGACGAGTACATCACCGTCGATCTGGCTCACGCCGTGATGCTTTCCGAACAAGAGATCATCACCGACGAAGAGTACACAAAGATATTGAAAGCCATCAAGGCGCTTGATCTTGATGAAGTTTATGCCAAGGAGTATGACGGCACATTCGAAGATCTGTTCTTTTATCTTCAAAACAAGCTGACCGAAAACTGCGGCGGCGATGTCGATACTTCAGGGAAACTGCACACTGCCAGAAGCCGCAACGATCTTGACGTAACGATCTATCGGCTCAGACTCCGCAAGGATGCCATACGTCTTCTGCGCGGTGCGATGGATCTTCGCAAGGTGTTTCTCGATCTTGCAAGCCAGCACCACGAAACGCTGATCCCCGCCTATACGCACACGCAACCGGCGCAACCATCGACGATGGCGCATTATCTGCTCGCGATGGCCGAAAACCTTGGCAGGGACATACGACGGCTTCAGCGCGCATTTGAAAACATGAACCGTTGCCCGCTTGGTTCGGGCGCGATCACGACAACGGGCTTTCCGATCAATCGGCACAGGGTTGCCGAACTTCTAGGTTTTTCGGAACCGACAGTGAATTCCTATGCCTCGATCGCCTCGATCGATTACTTCATGGAACAACTCGGCGCGACGACATCGCTTCTGGTAAACATCGGTCGCTTTGCGCAGGAGTTTTTGTTGATGGCGATGGCGGAGTTCAATGTAGTCAGGCTTCCGGATGGTTATGTTCAGGGTTCGTCGATCATGCCCCAAAAACGCAATCCCGTCGCGATCGAACACATCCGCGCGCTTGCGAGCAAATCGCTTGGACAAACGCTTGGCGTGATGGCGGCCGTTCACAACACGCCTTTTGGCGATATCAACGATGTTGAGGACGATCTTCAGCCATCGATATATTCGGCGCTAAATGATGCTATTCGTGCGGTATCGCTGTTTGCGGGAACGCTTGAATCGGCGACGTTCAATCTCGAAACACTGCGCGAGCGTGCCCAGGCAAATTTCATCACCGTAACCGAACTCGCCGACACGATCGTTCGGAAGGAGAATCTCCCGTTCCGAATCGCGCACAAGATCGTAGGCACCTCCGTTCGAGCCGCGTATGGAAAGGAGAACGAGATCACTTACGAGATCATGCAACGCGCGGCGGTTGAAGTGATCGGCAGGGAACTCTCAATGACCGAGGAAGAAACGAACGCGGCGCTCTCGGCCGAAAACTTCGTCAACATCAGAACGATCTACGGCGGAACCGCACCCTCGGAAACAAGACGCGCCCTCGCGGTCGAAAGGGAAGCCGAGTCACAGGACGAAAAATGGTATTCCGCTACTGTTGAGTTTCTTGAAAATGCGAACAAGAATCTCGAACAAATTGTCACAAACATAACCGGAACCCAGAAGGCGTCAACCCAGCAATAATCGCGCTCGGCCATTGCGTTCAGCGCAGAGCTCCGCTCTGCGAATCAAACGTGCTCCCTGTTTCCCTACGGGACGGCCTGCCGTCCAATTTGAAATTGCTGCTGAGAGCACCGGCGGATCTGATCGTGGGTCTTATTGTTTTTGTTTCACTAGAACGCCTGTTCGAGGAAATGAATATGAAAGGTGTTTCGCAGAGCCCCACTCTGCGAAACAAAACTCTGGATGGGAAAAATCTACCCCCCAAGAATATCCTTCGAAGAAAACTTCTGGGCGGCCTGAGCTTTTAACTTCTCCTCGGCTACGCGGCTGAGTGTTACGTATTGCAATTGAAGGTCCGAAAGGACGCTTGCCAGAAGGCTGTCTTCCCGTGAGGAGAGATTCCCTTTGGTTTTCTTCCTGAGCATCGTTAAAACGTCGATCCAATACCTGCCCGATTCGAGATCGGCCGATTTCTGTCCCGTCACCGGATGCGGAATCGCGCCGAGCGATGCGGCGGCGTTTGTTACCAAAGTCGAAAGAAAATTTATAAAACTCGCCGGATCGCGTTCGTCTTCGAGATCGTCTTCTTCTTCGACTGCGGCATCTCCGATCGAATCTTCCGGAGCCATCTCATCCATCTGAGCATCCGACATCGCCGGCTCAGATTCAGACTCGCCGAAATCCGCATCATCCACCACCGCTACTTCAGGCGCGTCCTGCTTCTCAATCACAACGCCATCACGCAAACTACCGTCAACATTAAACTTGCGACGATCAGTCACCTTCAATTCGGGTTCTTCGCTATTGGGATCTTCTCTGCCAATCATCTTTTTACTCTACCATTCTCAAATTTCTAGATTTCAATTCTAGCACTCGACGCCGCGAGTTGACCATATCGATATTGAAGGCGGCACGGCTTCACCAAACTACAATTAAAGATTAGAACCTATTCTTCGGCGCATCCTTCACTTCCAATTCCCAATATCCCATCCATAAAGGACAAATTCTTCGGAGGGATCGCCGTTTGGGAGTTTTTGGTAGCACTTGTTTGCCGGCAGGTTGTCGGGTTCGGTGCCGAGCCAGGCGTAGGTGCAGCCGCGGGATTCAGCCTCGTCGATGAGTGCCGCGGAGAGAGCGCTTCCGATTCCTTGCCTTTGCTGGTTTGGGGTGACTCCAACCTCGTTGATAAACATCTGCGGCTTTTTGTCCGGATGGAAGTACTCGACGCCAGATGCCATTCCCACGACGACTTCTTCGTCGATTGCGACGAACAAGACGTGTCTTGGGCAATCAAGAAACCTGCCAAGAGATTCGGGTATGATCTCGTGGTCAAATACGTCTTCGGCAATGTTGTTCAATAGCTCAGCGTTCTCTTTTGTAATTCTTACTATTTTCATTGGTGGCCAAATCGGTTCCAAGTGTCTCGTTTCAGGATCAGCATTTTGTTGGAAATAGGAAGCTTCGGATTGATGATTGGTTGGCGGGCGCCATGAATTTGGTTCTCAAACGGTTCTTTGCACTTCCCGGTTTCGAGGTTGTCTTAAAGGTAAATTCAAAGCTGAAATCGACAATTACTGTGATTTCCAAAGAATCCAGGCAAGACCCCTGCCGCCTTGTGCGGCAGGTGAATAAGGTCAGCCCCTTCCAGAACAACCTTAAACCCGCACACACCATGTATTTAACGGCCGTAGCTACGGACCTTTGCCTCCTGCCGGACAAGCCGGCAGGGGGGCCGGAACGATTCATCTTTTGCGGTGACTAGCTTCTGACCTGATTCACCTGCCGGACAAGTCGGCAGGGGTCTTCATCAATATCGAACCGCTGTGCTTGAAGCTGATGCCCTCCTCTTGCTCAAGACTTTTTAGAGTGGACTAAACTTCCGGCTCTTGGAACTTCTGGAACTTGGAACTGGGAACTCTTCTCCCGCCTCCCCCTTGTTGACTTTCAACTCCGAACTCCCTTTACTTTAACGCATGGCAAAAGAGTTCGAACGGCTGGTTTCGGTGATGGAGCGTTTGCGTGCTCCCGGCGGGTGTCCTTGGGATCGCGAGCAGACTTATGAATCGCTCGGGAAGTATCTCCTTGAAGAATCGTATGAGGCCTATGAGGCGATTCAGCATGCTACGGAAACAGGGGATGTGACGCATTTGAAGGAGGAACTCGGTGACGTGCTGCTTCAGGTTGTTTTTCATGCCACTATCGGCAAGGAACGCGGAGAGTTCGACATCGAGGACGTCGCGGAAGACGTCGCGACGAAGCTGGTTTTGAGGCATCCGCATGTTTTTGAAGACAAGCAATTGGAAACGGCGGATGACGTTTTGAACAACTGGGATCAGCTCAAGAAATCGGAACGCGAGCAAAGAGGAATCGAGGAGAAGAAAGGCGAATCGATTCTGGATGAGGTACCGGTAACATTTCCCGCCTTGATTGAAGGAAACAAGATCAGCAAGAAAGCGGCAAAGACGGGTTTTGATTGGGAAAACACCGATCAGATTTTTGAAAAGCTTGATGAGGAATCGAATGAGCTGAGGCAGGCGATCGAAGCGGGCGACGCGAAATCGCTTGAAGAGGAGATCGGAGATCTGCTCTTTGTGGTGGTAAATCTGGCTCGGAAACTGGGTGTCGAACCGGAAGACGCTCTAAAGAAAACGAACAGGAAATTCAGGAAACGCTTTGCTTTTGTCGAGCGCGAGCTGCGTGCGGAGGGGCGCTCGACAGAGGAAGCGACGCTGGCTGAGATGGATGCGGCTTGGGAGAGGGCTAAGAGAGTTTCGAGTTTCGAGTTATGAGTTTCGGGTTCTTTGGCTGAGCTTGCATCTTTAGTTGGGGCGGAGCGCTCTTGTCGTTTAGCACTCAGACCAAATATCCGGGGTTTCTTTGGATTATGAACTGGGCCTTGAAACCCTTGATATCTCGGATGCGGAGCGTTTTTTCCTCGATCCCCGAGGCGCGCATGATGTTTTCGACCTGGTGTTTTCGATACATCGTGTAGATCTTGATCCCTTTTTTGTTTAGCTCGTCAAACATCTCGTTAAAGACATCGCAGGCGCTGACGTCGAAGTAGTTTACCCCGCCAAAACTTATCACGAGATGCTTTAGTTCGGGTCCGCGTTCCTCGACCATATGAAATATGCGTTCGCGGATTCCGTGTACGTTCCCGAAGTACACGCTCATGTCGATCCTGATGATCAGGATTTCGGGGAAATCGCGATGGACGTTTGGCAACGCCACCAGATCAAAACTTTCCTCATCGAAATCAAAATGAAGCTCCGGAATTTGAACCGACACGGTCTTTCGCAGAAACAGGATCAATGACGTCGCCATGCCGACAAAAATCGCCGTATCTGGCTTTGTCAGAAATGCGAAAAGAAAAGTTACAGTGATTACGATTCCATCCGAACCCGAAAGATTGTAGGTCTCGCGGAATTTGCCGAACTCTATCAAATCGACGAGCGCGGCGATAACGATCGCTGCGAGAAGCGTTGTCGGAAGGAAATATAGATATTTCGTAAATACCAGGATCGTAAGCAGTACAAACAGCGAGGCAAAAACGGAGGACATCCCCGAAACCGCGCCGGCGCCGAGATTGACGGCAGTTCGAGCAAACGAACCTGAAATCGTGAATCCCTTAAAGAGCCCCGATGCCAGGTTTCCGATACCCTGTCCGATCAATTCCTGATTAACTTCGGTTTTCTGCTTTGTCTTCTTGCTTATCGAAGCTGAAATCGCGAACGTCTGCAGAAATCCGATAACCGCGATGATGATCGCATTCGGAATAAGGGTTACGACTTCCGAAAATGAAACATACGGGATCGAGGGTGGGCTGAGTTCGGCATCGATCTTGCCGAGAACCTTGAAGCCGTTTCCTTCAAAATCAAATGCAAATGAAAGCGCTATTCCGAGCACCATCACGACGAGCTGCGCTGGAAAGTATTTTGAGATCTTCTTCTTCGAAAAGATGATGAGCGAAACACCGATCAGACCGATCGCCGCCGAATAGAGATGCGTGCGACCCAGTGACGTCACGATTTCATAAAGGTTTTGCACCACGAAGTCGTGCTTTTCGATTCCAAAACCGAGCAATGACGGAACCTGCGTTGCGGCAATGATTATCGCGGCGGCGGTCGTAAATCCGCCGATCACGCTGTGGGAAACGAAGTTCATCAGAAACCCCAACCGGAACAAACCCATCAGAATTTGAATAACTCCGATCATCAGCGTAAGAATGATGGCCAATGTGATGTACTTCGGAGATTCCGGTTTGGCGAAAGGAATCAAAGTTGTCAGGATAAGAAATGAAATCAGCGCCGCAGGTCCCGTCGAAAGATGCCGGCTGCTGCCCCACAACGCCGCCGCCGCGGTTCCCGCCAGTGAGGCATAGAGTCCGTAAACAGGCGGCAACCCGGCAAGCGAAGCAAACGCCATCACTTGCGGAATCAGCACCACGACGACCGTCAGACCGGCAAACATGTCGCTCGCCAGATCCTTTCCCGAATAATGCCGAAACCAGGCAACAAACGGGAATATCGTCTCGAATTTTATCCCCTCAGATTTCATTCCCAATTGCGGATTCCAAATCGAAATTGATGTTCTTCTGAACGATAAACTCCCGTTTGAAGCCCTTGATGTCTTTGAGCCGTGTAATCTTGTCTTCAAGACCCGCCTTGATCATTATTTCGGTAACATGTTCCTTTCGATACATCGAATAGACTTTGATTCCTCTTGCCGTTACTTCTTCCAACAATTCGTCGAGAACCTCGCAGGCGCTGACATCAAAGTAGTTCACTCCCGAGAAGTTGATAACAAGCGATTCGAGTTGGGTGCCCTTCTCGTAAATCAAGTCCTCCATCTGCTCGACGATCGAATTCGCGTTTGCGAAAAACACGGACATCTCGATGCGCAGGATAAGCACGTTTTCAAACTCGCGCTGACAGTTGTCCGCCGTCATTGTCCGAAACCGTTCTTCCTCAAAAACGAACACCTGATGTACAACGCGGGCGGCGATTGTTTTACGGAGAAAAAGAATCAATGAAACCACTATGCCTACAAACAGCGCATAGTCGGGCTGGGTAATAAACGCGAAAAGAAATGTGGTTGAAATTACGATTCCGTCCGTTCCCGAAAGCTTGAAGGTTTCGGAAAACTTGCTGAATTCAACCAAATCCACAAGCGCCGCAATCACGATCGCTCCAAGAGTCGCTTTGGGAAGAAAGTAGAGCAAAGGAGTGAAATAGAGAATCGTCAGCAAAACAAAGAACGAGACAAAGAGCGATGACACTTCCGTCATCGCACCCGCGCCAAAGTTCACCGCAGTTCGCGAGAACGAACCGGCGATCGGATAACCGCCAAATATGCTCGAGACGACATTCCCAAGCCCCTGCCCGATCAGCTCCTGGTTTTCATCCGGCTTCACGCCGGTTTTGGAGTTGATCAAACTCGATACCGAATACGCCTCAAGAAAACCGATCACGGCGATAACCATCGCCGCCGGGAGTATTGCGGTAACCTGTTTAAAACTCAGATCCGGGATCGAAGGCACGGCAAGCGCTGCGTTGATCTTTCCGACAACCGCTACTCCGAGTCGCTCGAAATCAAAAAGCCAGGAAACGAAAATCGAGACGATCATAACGATCAGCCCCGCCGGGAATGATTTGCCGATTTTACGCTTGGTCAGGGTGATGAAGGCGACGGCCGTGATTCCGATGAATAGGGTTGGGGCATGGGTGTTGGGAAGCGATGTAAAGATCTCATAGAGATCCATCAACACCATCTCGTGCCGGGTGGTTTCAAATCCGAAAAGATTCGGCAACTGAGTCGAGGCGATTATCAAAGCTGCGGCGAGCGTAAAACCGGCGATGACGCTATGCGATATGAAGTTGATGATGAACCCGAAATGGAAGATCCCCATCGCAAGCTGTATCAAACCGACAAACAGCGCAAGGATGATCGCAAGCGCGATAAACTCCGGACTCCCGGGGCTCGCCAACGGAACCAGCGCCGAGAATACGACAAACGAAACGAGCGCCACCGGGCCGGTCGAAAGCAAACGATCGCTCCCCCACAAAGCCGCGACCGCCGCTCCAAGAAAAGCCGCGTAAAGCCCCATCACGGGAGGCAGCCCTGCGAGGTTTGCATAAGCCATCACCTGCGGTATCAGTACGACGGCAACGGTCAAACCGGCTACAAAGTCCTTGGAAAATGCGGAGATATCGTAATTCGCGAAGCGACCTAGGAATGGAAATGCGGATTTTAATGCGTTTGCTGGTTTGAGTGACATTTTCCCAACCCGCGAATGATCATTGGTTTACCCATGACCCTCATGCTGGGGTTGCGTGTGTTTCTTACTTTAATTTGGATGTGGTAATGAGTGCCAGATTCCAAGCTCCAAAAGTTGATGCCGCAAAGAACATGGTCGATCGACTAGATTCAACAAAGAGGTTGCCTCATAAGTCGCTTCAAAGCTGAATTCGACCGGTAAAGTGATTGCCAAAGAATCGAGGCAAGACCCCTGCCACCTTGTGTGGCAGGTGAATAAGGTCAGCACCTTCCAAAACAACCCTAAACCTCAACGCATCCAGTATCTAACGGCTGAGGCCCAAGGAACTTTGCCTCCTCTGCCGGGCAAGCCGGCACCGGAATGCTTCCTTTTCTGCCGCGACTTGCCTTCGACCTCATTCACCTGCCGGACAGGCCGGATGGGGTCTTTCTAGCTAGCATACTATCGCTTCCGAGAATGTTGCACCTCTTGTCGCCAACATCACTTGTGAGACGACCTCAGAAGAGGAAATTCCGGATGTTTTTCAACTTCGTCAATTGAATCGACCTTCTTGAGTGGACTCAAATATCCTTTCTTACAACTTCTACAACTCAACTACCCAACACTCAATTCTCGAAATCCGAAACCTTGTTTTCCACCTTTCCTTCCGGAACCTCGACGAGCACTTTGGCCTTTCTCTTCTTAACGGAGTTCATGATCTCGCCCGCCGAACCGAGCTCTACTCTTGACGACAGCACTCTTGAAACCCTCTGCGGAAGTATCTTCGGTGCGAGCTGGGCGATTGAAGAAGCCAACGGGATGATGTCGCCACCGCCAAACCAATGCGAACGTACGACGTCTTCCTCGGTGTGATTCAAAAGCCTCAAAAGAGTCAGCGCGATCAGATAAATGTCATCAACCTGGCCGAGAAAGGGAAATACGTCGGGTATAAAATCCAAAGGCGAAATGGCATAGACGATCGCCGCCGCGAACAACGCTTTCTCCGTAATAGGCACTCGATTGTCCATCAAAAGACCGCCGCAAAGCCGCACCAAATTCGGAAGAAACATGACAAAGTTCTTCATTCGTCCCTTAGATTCGCGTTTGGCGGGTGTCGCCTTTTTTCTGGTAGCTATTTGTTTTTTCATTTGTCGATTTTCAATTATGATTGACTCTCTATCAGATACGAGTCAAAACGCGAACTGTTCGATGCGGAATTGCCATTTCGGGTTTCACACGTTCGATCGGCAACATTCGTCAACTGATAAATGATAATGGCAAGCGCTTGTTTCCCACAAGGGAAACGCGGGGTTTCAGAGCTCCGGATTTGCTTGCTCCGTCGTCGGACGGAGAAACCTTTGCGGTGTATTTATGATTCTTCAAACGATTAGGGAAAGGGCGGCGATGTTTCCAAAACATATCGTGCTGCCCGAAGGCGAGGATTCGAGAACTATCGAGGCTGCTGGCATCTGCGCCGCCGAAAAACTTGCGCGCATCACGCTGCTCGGGCGAGACGATGTGATTCGCGAGGCGGCTTCGAAAGGCGGTTTCAATCTAAATGGCGTCGATATTTTGGATCATCGCAAATCTCGCGAGTTCGAAGAACTGGCGCGACACTATCATCAGTTGCGACGTTCAAAGGGCGTGACGCTCGAGGAGGCCGAGAAGGTCGTGCGAGATCCGGTCTATTTTGGCGCATTGATGGTCGGACTCGGAATGGCGGATGGATCGGTGGCGGGTGCCGTGAACTCGACCGCTTCGGTCGTACGCGCCGCGCTGCAGTGCGTTGGAGTTCGCGAGGGATTCAAAACCGTTTCCTCGTTTTTTCTGATGGTCGTCCCCGACAAGAAATTTGGATACGACGGAACAATGGTTTATGCGGACTGCGGAGTAGTTATCGATCCTGACGTTACGCAACTTGCCGAGATTGCCATGGCGTCCGCCGATTCGTTCAAGGCGCTGACGGGACAAACGCCGCGCGTCGCGATGCTCTCGCTTTCGACAAAGGGAAGCGCGCAGCATCCGAGCGTTGAAAAGGTCGTAAAGGCGACCGAGACCGTAAAGGCACGGATGCCCGAACTCGAGATCGACGGGGAACTTCAAGCCGACGCCGCATTGGTTCCATCGGTTGCCGAAGCGAAGGCGCCGGATTCGGGGGTTGCAGGAAAAGCGAACGTACTAATTTTCCCCGATCTGAATTCTGGAAACATCGCATACAAGCTTACCGAGCGTCTAACGGGGGGCACGGCAATCGGACCGATTCTTCAGGGACTCGCCAAACCGTGCAACGATCTTTCGAGGGGCTGCAAAGCGCAGGATATTGTTGATGCCGTTGCAATTACGGCTGTTCAGGCGGGAGTTTAAATGTTTAGAAAAGCTTCGTTGATTCTTTTCCTTTTGGCGTTGGTTTCAGGATTTGCGTTTGGTCAGGAACCCGAGGCTACTCCTTCACCCGAGCCCAAGAAGGCAAATCAAAGACCCGAAAACGAATATCAGCCTCCGCCGGAGCCCTATGATAAGGCATCGATCGATGAACTGCGGAAATGCGTCGCGTTTGATACAGAAAAAGGACTGATCGAGGTCGAGATGTTTCCCGATACGGCACCGATCACGGTTAGGAATTTTCTAAATCTCGTCGGGATCGGCGCGCTCAACAATACTACCTTTAGCCGCGTCGTGCCGGGGTTTGTGATCCAAGGCGGCGATCTTTATACGAACAAGGAAATCACAACGCAGTTTATGTTTCGTGCGGTTCGCAACGTGCCCGATGAACCGAATCTGGTGAGACACCAACGAGGAATCATTTCGATGGCGCGCGGCGAGGAAGCCAATTCCGCCACGACTCACTTCTTTATTCTGGTAGCGGACGCCACTACGCTCGACAACAAGTTCGCGGCATTTGGGAAGGTTGCAAAAGGAATGGATCTCGTTGACGCGATCAACAAGGCGGAAGTCGAAAACGAAAAACCCAAGGAGCCGGTGTTGATAAAGACAGCGAAAGTCGTAGGTTGCACGGAAGGCGGCGAGCAGAATCCTGAATAGGAAGAGTGTGGCAGGAAGGTTCCTCTTTTCAAACAGACCAGAGGATTCCAATAGATTTGCGCACGTTGGAAATACGAAATTCCGCCTCAAACCGCGAACGATAGGAAAGCTCAATCGAGCCCCGAACGGGGCGAAAAAACGTAAGCAGGAAGCAAACGAAGTGCCGCCTTTGGTCACCAGCAACAAGGAGTGATAGAGAGGTTGTCTCATAAGTCGTTTCAAAGCTGAAATCGACTGGTAAAGTGATTTCCAAAGAATCCAAGCAAGACCCCTGCCACCTTGTGTGGCAGGTGAATAAGGTCAGCTGCTAGTCCAAACCACATTGATTCATCCAGAGGCCCCTGCCGCCTTGTGCGGCAGGTGAATAAGGTCAGCCCCTTCCAGAACAACCATACACCTCAGCACAACATGTATTTAACGACTGTAGCTACGGACCTTTGCCTCCTGCCGGACAAGCCGGCAGGGGGGCCGGAACGCTTCATTTCTTGCCGTGACTAGCTTCTGACCTGATTCACCTGCCGGACAAGCCGGCAGGGGTCTTTCCAGCTAACTTACTCTCGCTTTCGAGAATGTTGCGCCTTTTGTCGTCGACATCACTTGTGAGACAACCTCGATACTTCTCAATGAAAGGATTTGCTTTAGCCGCCGGTCTTTCCAAGGCTATTATTAGTAACCCCCGTTGGTCAGCCTGCCATCGCATTTCCAACAACGGGGGCCAAACGATCACAAAATCATCGGTTTATGGGAAAGAGGCGAATGGATTATCGTTTGTAAATGCTTTCTCGGAAGATCCTGGATTTGATTCCTTCCCAAAAACTTTCTGATCGCATGATCGCTATACTTCACCGAGTGATTAACAAAGCTACTTCGCAGGATCTCCCAATAAACCGCTGCAATCGCTAGAAATTCCGCTAGTTCCTTCCAAAAGTCGCCCTGAGACCGGTCGAGAAAAGAAAATCGTTGCTCTTCGCGCCCTCAATGGGATCACTGTTGTATCGATTGCCGAGTGTTACCTGCCAGCCAAGCCATTTGCTCAAGCTTGTAATCACCGTGGCGTCAAAAGTGGAACGGAATGATCCGGCGCGAGAAATGTTTGGATAAAGAACAAACCTCTGTTCGAGATTCGTTGCTTTTGCGATTTTGAACTTCAGCTCCTCTCCCGCAATCACCTCCGCCGAGTTGCGTCTGGTGCCGTCAGAAAAATACTCCCGATTGAAAGCCGCACCGCCAAATACATCCAGAGCGGTACGCTCGCTTCGAATCGCACGATATCCGAAACCGCCGCCAAAGACCGTCCTGAAATCGAGCTGTTGTGGTTTGTCATATTCGAAATCCGCAGTACCAAACACAAATGTTTTCTCGTTCAGATTTACATCGTATCGACCGCCAAACCAGATTGCCTGCGCCGTTGTTACCGATTCGCCGCTGGTCGAATTGCTTGCCTGAATTGCGTTTGCATAAACACTGATCTTGTCGCGGGTTGTTACGCGGGCGGCTCTCGCACCTACGGTTAAGGCCTTAGTTTCAGAATTTCCCGATGTGAGGCTAAATCCGACATCGGCCGAACCGGACCAGAGATCGAGAATTCCCGGGTTCCTGAGGCGTTCGCGCTCCGCTTCGAATGCGGTTTGTTCGGCGTTGTTTCGTACGACCTCAACATCTCCCTGATCAACCTCGACTACGCCTGCCGATTCGGTAGTAACCGCGAGTTTCGACTCTTCCTTGGTCGCGACCGTGCCCTTTATCAATTGGCCATCCTTGAGTTCGATGTTTACCGGTTCGTCCGACTTTATCGATTGGACGGCCGACCAGAGTATTGCGACCGTTCCCGCCGATTCTGTTTCAATAACAACCTTGTCGCCATCCTTTTTGACGATCTTGCCTGTCAGACGATCACCGTTCTTGAGGATGATTTGGTCCGCGTAAACAAACGGAGTGCTCGAAAGCAAGAGCGCGCAAAGCAATAGTGCAGAAATAAATCTGTTCATGATTTCTCCTTTTATTTTGGGGGCCTTGTTTGTTGGGGGGCTCGGGGATTTCAATCCAAAAGTCCGATTCGAATGCGTTTTATCCGAATTACTCGTGTAATCGCTTCTGCCAAACCGCGTCGGTAAACCGAGAAACAACTGACTATGTTGGATTTAGGGGTAATGGTATCGGCTTTTTGCGAAGATGTAAAACCTACCTCTTTTCGTGTTTGTCGAGCCAAATGGGAATCGCCTCGATCGTCCAATGGTTTCCATAAACCCTCGTGTTCATAGCGCTGATAGCCTTTTCAGCTTCATCAAGCAATTCCTCCCCGGGGACATCTTCGAGGTTTTCGTAGCAGGCATGATTGATGCACGGCAGCGGTTTCGCCGTCGAATGAACAAGACAGCCGATTTCAGGCTCGAAAAGCGGACAGGCCCAAGTCGATTCCGGATTTTGTAGAATCTTATCGAGCGTAAGTTTGCTTATACGATCCCTGACTCTTCGCTGCAATTTCTCCGGCAATTGCGACACCTCATCGATTATAATTGTCGCCTCAAGTCTAGTAATTCGAACATTTACAAAATGTGCGTCGGTGCAGCAGATCCCCTTTGTTTCACATGTTTCACAGTCTTTCGCACGATGCTCGAAGCCGCTCCGAATCCTGTTTCGAAATTCTTCGCGAATCGTTTGTAAACGTTCGAGTGCCTTTGTTTGTGCGAGCCTTTTCATTTTTTCTTTGCTTATTGGTATTATTTTATCCGAAACCAAGACTGTGCAACTAGAGCGGGTTTTTGATGAAGGTTCCTGGTTATTGCAACCGAGTCGGTTGTAATCAAAGAAATCACTTCAAAAACAGCTCCAAATAACCGGAAGAACCAGGGAAGCAAATTGCGGACATATCTGGTTTGAACGTCACGGCGGGCCATCGGCAGTCGGAATCCGGGAGTTTGGCATCAGAGGTTGCGGGTCTGTACTTCTTCTGCAAATTGCCCTGACTTTGGTCTTTTTTGAGAGCAAGTCGTTGGGAAAGCAACAATTGCATCCATCTTCGCGAATGCGCGGGTGTAGGCGAAGTTCATGACGTGAACCTAACTCGCGCGGCATCAGGACTATGAACTTATCTCAAGGTGACAAGGCTCCGGCCTTCAAGGCAAAGGACCAGGACGGCAAAGTTGTAAAGCTTTCAGACTTTAAGGGTCAGCGTTTGGCTCTTTACTTTTATCCTCGAGACATGACGCCGGGTTGCACAAAGCAAGCCTGTTCGCTTCGTGATGGTTTTTCTGAACTCAAGAAAAACAACATCACGGTGATCGGTGTTTCAGCCGATGACGAAGCCTCCCATCAAAAATTTATTGCAAAGCATGAACTTCCATTCACGCTTATCGCCGACACCGATCATGCTGTCAGCGAACTTTATGGCGTTTGGGTTGAGAAGAACATGTACGGCAAGAAATACATGGGAATAAAAAGAACTACTTTTTTAGTAAACGAACAGGGAAAATTGGCGAAAATTATGGATAAGGTCAATGTCGCAGACCATGCCCGCGAGGTGATCGACTCCTTCAATCAATAATTTCAGCCTTTGTGCTAAATGACCAAACTGCCCCCAAACCGAATTCGCTGGGCCGACCTGCTTGACGATCTGACCGATACAGAACGCAGTCGAAACATAGTGATAGAAAGAACGACCGAAACCGAGCGGTTGGCGATATTTTTGTTGCGCCGCGAGAATTGGTCGGTCAAATCGGTTTCGGGAGCTCATAAGGAATACAACCTTGAAATGTACAAGTACGGCGAGCGCATCGCCGTAAAGGTACTGAATCAAAGGGCAAAGGTTAACCTCGCACAAGTAGAAAGATTCTTCGAGTTTCTGACCGACGAGACCGGCACGGGATTCACCGGAGGAATGTGTATATCCACCAGCGGATATACGCGTTCGGTATATTCGTTTTTGCGTGATGAAAATGTCGACAATCTGAAGCTCGCGATTCAGGAGCAAAACAAACTCATATGGAATTGCGAGGAATTTGACAACGAACGCGAGGTCAATAGACCGATCTATATCGGAGTTTTCACCTGCAAGGGCGGAGTTGGAAAAACAACGATCTCGGCGCATCTTGCGGGAGCGTTGGCATTAAACGGTTACGACATCAGCCTCGTCGATCTCGATCAGCAGCAAAACATGCATAAATTGCTCGGTCGGGGAGTCAATCTGCCTTCATTTAACGGAACAAAAGGTTCGCGGATCGATGTCCTGACACCGGATGAGTGGCGCAATGGACGAGCCAATCGTACGAAGTTTGTGGTTTGCGATTGCAATCCCGAATTTGACGGAAACCCCGTCGAGTTTCTCCGCCGCTTCGATTACTGCATCGTACCGACTTCGCTGAACCCGCTTGGAATCAATAAAAACGCGGACGTTATCAAAAGAACTTTCGATCTGATCAGAAAGGAAAACTCGGACGCGCAGATGTTTGTGCTCATCAACAGTCTGCAGCGCGATGAAAACCGCAGGAACAAACTGCTCAATGAGATACTAAAAGCCGAATTCAAGAAGTTCGCCTCCGACGATCCGCGCTGCGAATACATCGACCCCGAAAAAGTCGCGATTAGATTTAGCAAACAGCTTCTATATTGGGGATTTCACCTCTTCGACAACAGCCAGGCAACGCTCGCCTTCAACAACAAAGGCCGTTTTTCGCATCCGCGAATGGACTTCCTAAAGCTCGTTGATTATCTCGAACAGCATACGGATATTCAGACCACGAAGTCTTTGGCCGCGAGACTATAAGGCGGAACTCCAATTTAGTCGCTTCTTTATGCACCGAAAATGACGGAATTCCTCGTCTCCAAATCAAAAAACAAGAACGCCCCGAGATTCGTCTTTGCGCATGGCGCCGGAGCACCTATGGATTCGGAGTTCATGAATACGATCGCCGAGGAATTGTCGGGAAACGGGGTCGAAGTAATCCGGTTTGAATTTCCATACATGGCGATGCGAAGAATCGACGGCAAAAGCCGCGGTCCGGGAAACGCAAACAAACTTCTCGATGATTTTCGCGCCGTTATCACGGAAATCGGTTTTGGCAGGCCGCTTTTTATCGGCGGCAAATCCATGGGAGGCCGTATCGCGAGCATGATCGCCGATGAATACAAGGAACTAAGCGGCCTGATCTGTCTTGGCTATCCTTTTCATCCTCCAGGCAAACCCGAGAATCTCAGAACCGAACATCTCGAAACGCTTAAAACGAAAGCACTTATTTTGCAGGGCGAGCGCGATGCGTTTGGCACGCGCGAAGAAGTCGCTGCATACCCGCTCTCAAAACGAGTAAGGATCGAATGGCTGACGGACGGCGATCATTCGTTCAAGCCCAGAAAGAAGTCCGGTTCGACCTTGGAGGAGAATCTTCGCGCGGCTATCAAACTGATAAGTGCTTTTATACTCAAATAGGAACGCACCACTAACTCTCCTCCGCACTTCTGCATAAAAAGCGGCCTTTCTTGTCTCCTCAGATCTACTTCTCGCCAACCGAAATCACTTTCCCTCCTACAAGCGTAGTCGGAACCAGCAGCAATACGAAAACGATGTTGTACCAAGCGGGGAGCAAATTCCATGCGGCAGCCTGAACAAGCACGCCGACAATCAGGAGAATTATTCCGAGAATCAAGGGAGTCTTGTTGTTGTCTTTTGCGATGAGCGCTGCGACAAGCCCAGCCACAAACGAAGCAATCACGCTCCGTACCAGATATGTTGAAAGAAGCGGGACCGAATCGATGTAGGTAGCGGTCGGATCCGCAACCCAAGAAGGCGCGATCGCACCGACTAATTGCTCACCGCCAATAAAAATCAGCGTCCAAACTATAAACCCGATAACGACTCCGACGATTTTCATCACCATGCTTTTCTCCTGTTTCGTGCGCGTTATGCATCCACGGTCGATTTTTGAAAAGACCGAGTTTGAGGATAAAGTGCGAAAGTCGCTCGCTTTCTCCCCTTTTTCGGTCTCCTGATACTGCTTTCGGTGTTTGTTTTACTTGCGAAAACGCGAAACGGTTTCAGAAATCCAATCAATAATTCAATCGAGAAGATGATGGACAAAAGAAAAAAGGCCGGTTCCCGATACCGTGCCTTTGATCTATTGCCTGTTAATTTGTCTGATTTTGCCAATCAGCTACCGTCGCCTTCCTGTTCGACGGTAAGAAGGAATGTATCATGAGTTAAGGCGTGTTGCAAGCATGAAACACACATTTCTTCACCCAAAAAAGAATGCAGAAGCGCGCAAACTCACCAATCAACCACTCAACACAACACAAAGAACTCAAAACTCGAAACTCAAAACTCGAAACTCCTAATACAAAATCCTAGCCCCGCCCGTTGCGAAGCTTGTGATTCCGGTTCTACCGGCTCCGGCAACGATCTTCAGAATCGTCGATGCGATCGAATCTTTTGCCTTGTCCACCTCGATGATGTCATACGGCTCCAGCATGACGTCCGCCTGTTTGCCCGTTTTGATCTGATCTAGATTTACGGAAATCGTGTCGCGATCTCGTTGGTTTTCTCCCCTGAGCCTGTAGATCTTGACGTCTTTGGTCTTGGCTTTCTCGCGCACACCGCCGACCATCGCGATTGCCTGCGTCAGCGAAAGTCCGCCCTCACGAATATAAACACCAGTTTGCTGAACGACCTCACCCGTAAAATAGACCGGCGACGCCTTATCGACGATGATGATATCTCCTGGATAGATAATCGGATTTGACTCGTTTCGGCCCTGCTTGATGCTCGAAATGCTGAACATCTTCGAGGGAACTTCTGTTCCATTCTGCGTTTCAAGAGCCCATTCATCCCGCGTTTCCTGATCCGCACATGGATGAAGCTGGGTTCTGAAAACCTGAACCGTACCGCCGGCGTCCGCCGTAAACCCGCCCGAAAATGCGATGAGTTCGAGAAGCCTCGCCTGACGGCGCATCTCTACCTGATCCGGTTTTTGAACCTCTCCCGAAACCGTAACCGGCGCCGGGCGGCTTCTTTCTGTAACCGTAACGCTAACCATCGGATCGCGAAGGAATCTCGAGTACTCCTTCTTTACGGCCTCGTTGATCTGATTCTCGGTGCGGCATTTAGCGGTGATCGAGGTATCGACAAACGGAAGTCGAAACGAGCCCGATTCATCGATTACAACGTTGAAGTCAAAATCATTTTCACCCAAAACGCGTCCCTGGAGTTTGTCTCCGGGCAGAACCAGGTATCCGCCCTGCGAGGCTGTATCGGGAATATCTTGCGCAAAAGCGATTGCTTGCGCGGAAAATACCAATATGAGTACGAGGAGAAATCTATTCATTGCAAACTCCTAAAAACCTTCTTGCCCTAAAAATCCAAGCGGATCGTCATAATGTATAAGCTAGCGTGATGGGCAAGCATACATAGTGATTGAGGATAACCCACAAGAGGCTACGATTCAATCATTTCAGGGTTCGTTGCATGCTAATCCAGCTGACCAACTCTGCCAAAAGGCCTAAAAACAAATGAACGAAACAGGTACGTGTTTTTCGCGTTGCGAATGCGTTCCCAAACAAAACTTTTCCATCCGGGTTGTTGTAGTTTGACAGTTTTGCCCATCAAAAGTAGTTTCGTTTATAGATTTCCTTCCACTTGGCCAAAATGAGCGACCAACAACCAATTTTCGAACAATCAACAGACAATCTTTGGTTTTTTAGAAGACCGCTTCAGTTCGTTTCCGATGTTGGCATCCTCATACTTTCGTTCTTTCTCGCCTATTTACTTAGATTCGACTTCTCGCTCAACGAATACTATTTCGACAACGCCCTAAATCAGGTTCCATTCGTCGTCTTCGTGCAGTTCGCGGCGCTATTTTTGACCGGCGGCTATTCGATCATCTGGCGTTACGTTAGCCTTGAGGATATAAAGGCGTTTTTGAAAGCGGCTTTTGTTTCCGGCACCGTACTCGTGCTCGTCAGGCTCCTGCTTTCCCCCGATCGCTTTATACGCTGGCAGGTTCCGCTGTCCATCATCTTTATGGACACGGTTTTCAGCTTTGCGGGGCTATTGGCATTGAGAGTGATACGAAGGTTTGCTTATGAGATCCGCGAGAAGCGCGGGTTTTCCTTACGCCCGAGAAAACTCCGACGCAAGCCGGCATTGTTGGTTGGCGCCGGAAGGATCGGCGCGACTTTGGCCAAGGAAGTTGTCGGCAGAGCGGATTCGAATCTAGAAGTCCGCGGTTTTATCGATGATGATCGCAGCAAGGTCGGCGGAAGCGTAAGCGGTCTAAAGGTTTTGGGCACCACCGATGACCTCGCCCGTATCATCGACGAATTTTCGATCGAAGAGGTCGTAATCGCAATCGATCAGGCGGAAGGAAAATCGATCCGCAGAATCCTCGATATCTGCCGCGCGATACCAGTGCGTGCCGCGATCGTTCCGAGTCTCAACGAAATCGCGCATGGCCATGTAAGCGTCAGCCGTATTCGCGACGTCCAGATCGAGGACGTCCTCGGACGCGACCCCGTTGAGCTTGACGACAACAACCTCCACGATTTCCTAACAAACAAAACAGTGCTCGTGACGGGCGCCGGAGGTTCGATCGGCTCGGAACTTGTAAGGCAAATCACGGTTTATAAACCAAAGAAGATCATACTCGTCGAACGCTCCGAATTTGCGCTGTTTCAACTCGACAGGGAGCTGGCAAAGAATTTCCAAAACACCGAGCGCGAGGCTTTGATAGCCGATGTCGGCGATGACCGGCGGATGGAAGAGATCTTCTCAAACTTCAAACCCGAAGTCGTTTTCCATGCCGCCGCTCACAAGCATGTACCGCTAATGGAAGCCAATGTTACCGAGGCCGTCCGCAACAACATACTAGCGACGGAGAAGCTCGGCCGGCTTGCCGGAAAACACGGCGTAAAGGATTTTGTACTTATCTCAACCGACAAAGCGGTTAACCCGACATCCATCATGGGCGCCAGCAAACGCGTCGCCGAGCTTGCCGTCCAATCGCTAAACAACGAATTCGATACCTGCTATGTCGCGGTTAGATTTGGAAACGTACTCGGTTCGGCGGGCTCCGTAGTGCCGATATTTCGCGAACAGATCAAAAACGGCGGACCGGTTACAGTAACCGACAAGGAAATGACCCGCTTCTTTATGACGATCCCCGAGGCCTCGCAACTCGTTTTGCAGGCAGGCGCGTTGGGAGAAGGCGGCGAGATTTTCATCCTCGATATGGGAAAACCCGTAAGGGTTTTGGAACTCGCGGAAGACATGATCAGGCTTTCCGGTTTGAGACCATACGATGAGATAGACATCGTTTTTACAGGGATGCGAAAAGGCGAAAAGCTTTACGAGGAACTTGAGATAACGGGCGAGCAGCTTTTGAAAACAAGACACCCGAAGATCTTTATCGGCAAGCTCGCTCCATATGCGCATGAGGATGTTTTGAAAATGATCAATGAATTCCGAACCGCGCTCGACGATTCAAATGTCTCCCAAATTCGACTGCTGTTCAGAAAACACCTTCCCGAATCCACTGTCGATATTCCCGAAAACGATGCCGCTCCTGCGACGACATAGGAAAAATGCCCAATCCAAAACGACATCAAAGTCTGAAGAACGGCAGAAAGCCCGCGCACAAACAGAACTCGAAACTCATAACTCAAAACTCGTAACTCCCTCCCGGTTTTTCGGGAATTAGATCTTCTCTTTTGGGGATTTGATAGAATATCCGTTCACAAATCTGGATCCGGATTGGCAAATTTTCGGCCGATAGAATTATCTTTTTATGAAATCTTTTGGAACCCTTGCAATACTTTTTTTGTTTGTCGCGGCCGGATTCGCACAGGCAAAACGCGAGTATTCTGGAGTCGTCTGGACATCATCCTTTGAATTGGTTCCAAACGTAACCATCGAAGCGGAAACAAGCGAAGGCAAATTCTCAACGACAAGCGATTCCGAGGGTCGCTTCAAGCTGTTGCTTCCTGCCGAACCCGTTCTTATCAGAGCTCGCGGGGAAAATTTGCGAGAATTCTCGGCGATGGTTTCACTTGTGAGCGGAAATCTTTCGGACCAAAGAATCGTCGTCGAGTATGTGGTGCCAAAAATTTCCGAACAGGTAACGATCGAAGCAGATTCGCTTTCCCCAACCGTTGAATCGAAGGATTCCTCGATTTACGAAAACAGTCTGTTTTCAAGGGACGATCAACTGATCCAAACTCTCAATGCGGGTATAAACGCAGGCCAGCATGAGGGTGGCGGGAAATCGCTGGAGATCAGGCGTTTTGGCTTTAACACCGATCACGGCGGTGTAAACGGAGGTTTGAAAATAGTCGTTGACAATGTTCAGCAAAACCAAGGAACACAGGGACACGGACAAGGCTATTTGGGAAGCTTGAAATCGCTATCTCCTGAACTCGTTGAGAGCGTTTCGATAATAAACGGTCCGTTCTCGGCGGCTTATGGCGACTTCTCGGGGCTCGGCGTTGTCGTCATAAACCAGCGTGAATCATTGCCTTCGATATTGACTGCGAGGTTTCAAGGTGGCTCCTTCGACACTTCGCGTGCGTTCGTGGCGTTCAGTCCAAAAATCAAAAAGGTGGACAGTTTCCTGGCTTATAAGTTCAACCGCACCAATGGCCCTTTTGAAAATCCGCTTCGTTATCGCCGCGACAATCTTTCGGGAAACTTCGCCATTCGAAAATCAAAGAAGCTCAGCTTTGGACTCAAATTCAACGGAGGTCGGAATTCGTTTTACTCCTCCGGACAACTGCCAACGGATTTGATCGAAGACGGGAGCTTGAATCGTTTCGGACTTATCGATCCGGATAATGGAGGATTCGTTGAATCGGGAAGTGTTTTGGGATATCTCCGTTGGCAGAACGAAAAGGGTTTGACTGTCCATGCCGATGCCGGAGTGAATCGTTCCCTCTTTGATCTCTATTCAAACTTCACGTTTTTTCTTGCCGATCCGATTTATGGCGATGAGATTCAGCAACATGACAGCCGTTTGCAGGAATCGTTCAACATTAGGGCTCAGATTCCGTACAGGTTATTCGGCGGCTATTCGGTCGCAACAATCGGCGGCGGTACGCATTTGAGCCAAATCAATGTTGGTTTATATCCTTCCATAGACAGGGCGCCATCGCGAAAGTTTGCCGCCGAGAATCTCTCCAATCCGGATGTTCTGTTTACGACGGCGCTCGCTGATGTAAACAACCATTCGGGTTACTTCCAGAATACGCTCGTGGCATTGGGGGGACATTTTCGCGTCGAAGCCGGACTTCGTTGGGACTACTTTTCGTACGGAGTAAATGGCTACGAGCTCGGGGCCGGCAGAACGGACTTGAGCGGTACGGTTGGGAAGAACGCTTTTCAGCCAAAGCTCGGTTTGGCGTATTCGCCTTCGGACAAGATCCCCGTAACTTTTCATTTCAATTACGGTCGCGGAATATCGTCGCAGGATGCCAGAGGCGTGATCAGAAATCCGGATGCTCCGAGGATTTCGACAACAGATTTTTATCAGCCTGGGATCTCCTACAACTCTTCCCGCGTCTCGTTCGTCGGTTCCGGCTTTCTCATCGAACGATCAAACGAGCAGGTCTATATTCCGGATGACGGCTCGATCGAGTTTGCCGGTCCAACCAAATCGTATGGTCTTGAATTCCGCGGCGCGTTCAAGATCAACAGGTATCTTTCGGCAAGCATGGGAATTACGAACGTATTGTCGAGTTTTTACAAGGACACCGTCCCTAGAGTTTATGTCGATTCGGCGCCGCGACTCACGGCAAACGCAGGTCTTTCGTTTTCCGGTTTTCGCGCTTCGAACGCGGTATTGAGCTGGCGCCACATCTCCAACTATCGTCTCGACGGACTCGATGATTCGATCCGTGCAAGCGGGAACGATGTAGTGGATTTGAGTATCTCGAAGAGATTCAAGAAGCGATTCGAGGTCTCGTTTGCAATCGACAACGTCTTGGATAAAAAGTATTACGAGACGCAGAACTTTTTTGAATCCCGCGTCACGCCAACGGCGACTCCAATAGAGCGAATCCACGCTACTCCGGGATACCCAAGAACGTTCGTCTTCGGAATCGGCTTCAGATTCGGTTCAAAGGATTAGGCGGAAAGAGTACCGGATTTCAATTTCCGTAAGTTGAGTCCTCTACAAGAAGTCGTTTCAAATATAATTCCATTGCTAGAGTGATTTAAAAAGAATCCAAGCAAGACCCCTGCCACCTTGTGTGGCAGGTGAAAGAGGTCAGCAGATAGTCCAAACCTCATTGATTCATCCGGGGGCCCCTGCCGCCTTGTGCGGCAGGTGAATAAGGTCAGCCCCTTCCAGAACAACCAAAAACCTATGCACACCATGTACTTGACGGCTGTAGCTACGGACCTATGCCTCCTGCCGGACAAACCGGCGGGGGCCCATCTCCCTATCGAACCGTCGTTCCCTTAAATTTGCACATTATCCTTCAATACCGAATTCTAAAAGTGGTCTCAGAAGTCGAGTCCCGCTTAATGACTCGAACACAGTATTGCGAGCAATCCCCTCCGCCGCCGAAAACTTAGACTTTGGTCTTTCAACTGCTCGCAAAGCACTCGAAACTCAAGACTCAAAACTCGAAACTCCCTACGCCTCATTTCTGATAACATACTCAAAACATCGATTCGGAAAGCGTCGCGCCACCTGCTATGCGGTGGAATTCAAGCAACTGAAACACAGGCAAGGGTTGGTGCGTTAAAAACGTTTCCGAAGTCGAAACCAATCTCGTGAGGTTTAGATGATTACAAATCCGGCGCCAACCAAACGGCGCGTTTCGAAGAAGGCGGCGAGTTTTACGGAATCGGTGATTCGCGAGATGTCTCGCGAGGCGGTCAAGTATGGCGCGGTTAATCTTGGTCAGGGATTTCCTGATTTTGAAGCACCGGCGGATATCAAGCTAAAGGCGCAGGAAGCGATTGCCGAAGATTACAACCAATACGCCGTAACCTGGGGAACCAAGGATTTCCGCGATGCGATCGTGGAGAAGTCGAAGTGGTTTCTCGATCTTGATGTCGATCCCGAAACCGAGATAACCGTCACATGCGGCTCGACCGAAGGCATGATCGCGGGGATGCTCGCGACAGTCGATCCCGGCGAGGAAGTAATCGTCTTCGAACCGTTTTACGAAAACTACGCGCCCGATGCGATTCTTTCGGATGCGAAGCCGGTTCATGTCGCGCTCGATTTTTCGGACTCGGGATGGAATTTCGATCCCGAAAAGCTGCGTGCGGCGTTTAATCGCAACACAAAGGCGGTCATTCTCTGCAATCCAAACAACCCCACGGGGAAGGTCTTTACGCGCGACGAGCTCGAGTTTATCGCCTCGCTCTGCATCGAGTTTGATGTGATCTGTTTTACCGACGAGATCTATGAACACATCATCTATCAGCCCGACGACGAATCCGCACCGCGTCGCGAGCATATATCGATGGCATCGATCGAAGGGATGCGCGAACGCACCGTTGTCGTCAATTCGCTTTCGAAAACATATTCGGTTACCGGTTGGCGTGTTGGATACGTGATCGCGCCCGCCGATATCACGTCCGGAATCCGCAAGGTGCATGATTTTCTTACAGTCGGCGCGGCGCATCCGCTTCAAAAAGCGGGAACCTATGCGCTCGGTTTGCCGTTGGAGTATTACAACGAACTCGAAAAAGAGTATTTGAGAAAACGCGACTACATCTTCCCGGTGTTGGCGGATGCGGGTTTTAAGGCGGCGAATCCCGAAGGCGCTTATTACGTGATGACAAACATCTCCGCGTTTGGGTTTTCGGATGACGTTGAATTTACGAGACATCTTATCCGCGAAGTGGGTGTCGCAGTGATTCCGGGTTCCTCGTTTTATCACGAGGACGGCGCGGGTCGCGATCAGGTCAGATTTTGCTTTTGCAAAAAGGATGAAACTTTAGAGATGGCGGCTGAAAAGCTGAGTCGTTTGAAGAGTGTGGTTTAGCTTGCTTGTCTCATAGGAGGTTTTTATGGTGAAACGATTTGTATTGACGGTTCTTGGTGTTGGTTTGTTGGCGATACCGGCTTTTGCCCAAAAGGCGGAGGCGACGGAGAAGGCTCCGGCGGCCGAGCGCCAGATTCGAATCACCGGCGTGTTTGGCGGCGGCTATCTCGGGGTCGAACTTGAAGAGGTATCCCAGAAAAACTTTGCCGAACTCGGACTCACCGAAGTACGCGGTGTTGCTGTAACGAGGGTTTTAAGAAATTCACCGGCGGAGACCGCCGGAATACAGAAGGGCGATGTGATCGTCGCTTTTGACGGGCAGAACGTAACGAGCGTTTCGAAGTTCTCGAGAATGGCGCGGGAAGTCGCACCCGATCACAAGGTCGATATCATCGTGGTACGTGGCGGAGCCCAACTAACGATTCCGGTAACGATGGGCAAGCGCGAACCGACCTTTGCGGGAGGGAATTTCAATTTCAGATTCCCGCCGATTCCGCCGGCCGCTCCGCTTCCTCCGGATGGCTTTGATCTCTCGGAGCTGATGCCGCCTCCGCCGCCCGATGCACCCGATGCTCCAGACGCCCCTCGCGCACCGATCGCCCCGCTTCCGCCTGCCGCACCCGATGCTCCCGATGCACCGCGTCCGCCGCGCGTACGCGTCGCCCCTGGTTTTCCGAATTGGGAAGGCGGCAATTTCATGTTCATTGCCACCGATCGCGCCTTTGGCATCGACAGCATCCCGCTTACAAAACAGCTTGGAGAATACTTCGGGATTGAAGATTCAAAAGGTGTTTTGGTAACGCAGGTTGCAAAAGGCTCCGAAGCCGAAAAGGCCGGCATCCGCGCCGGCGATGTGATAACCGAAGCAAACGGCAAAAAGGTTCAGACACCATTCGATCTGATCCGCTCGCAAAGGACGGACGAACAAAACGGCCCGATCCAAATCACGATCATTCGCGATCGGCAACCACAGACCGTATCGATTGAAAGGAAATAGAGCGCGGACTGTCCGCTCATCTGAACAGTTGCCGAACAACAAAACACATAACGTCCCGACCGAAAACCAACATTCGGCCGGGACGTTTTTCTTGGATTTGTTCAAAAGCGCAGGGAGTGAGAAAACGAAAGAGACCATAATCATCCCGACCCCTGTTTTATGTGAGTTTCTGAGTCCACTCTAAAAATTAGGTTTTACTCCAAAATCCGGAAATTCCTATTCGGAGGCGTAGCCTCACGGAGATATGTGGCCGTGGGTGGAGCGGCCTTGCGCGGAACCCACGGTAAGTCATAAATGAATGTTCGCGCCGGGTACCGGCGCGGGGATACGCCCGTAATTGCTGCATTCCAACGCCACTAGCGTGGCTCCGATGTATTCTTCGCAACCACTCTGATTGCACGTTCTCGCTTGATGAATCAAGCAATTGCTTCTCATTCTTCGCATGCTCTTTCGAGAAAGTGTTTTGGAACAAAGCGAAACCTGCATGTTTCCTATCGGAAGTTCAATCTTGATGCTCAGGCACATCTACGCACCGAAATAGTTGATCCTGTAGACAACACCCTCGATTTGGAATCTAGGGATTGAAAGACGTCTGGAGCAAATTTTTTCTGGCAAGAATCCGATTGAGATCATTTCAAAATTCAGATTTTCGTACGACTCTGGTTCTTCGACATTCAAATTTGCTAGCTCAGACCGAAAATCGAAGAAAGTTCATCATCTACATAAGGCCAGATCAAACACGTGAAGCCACCTTTGGTTTGTTCTGGAGTTGTTGAGAGTCCTGTCCTGACAACTCGCGCCTGATGTAGCTTCTTTTTAGGCTGCTGGAACATAAACTGTGAAATACCTCTTGGAGAATTCTCCCTTCGAACGGTAAGTGTTGCAATTACGTCCTGCCTTGGAAGTTGTTCATCGACCCAATTCAGTAGTTCACAAACTGCAAAGCGCCCACCTTTGTCCGTATGGTGACCAATTACCCGAAAAAGCGTCCAGTTGCCTGATAACAATTGGAAGCCGATTATTTCTCCAATTTCCCAATTGTTTGCTTCCTTTACCGTTCTAGGAACTCGTTTTGCGGGCGGCTGAGTCGACAACAATTCCGCACGCACTTTCGCGAGTACGGCTGCCCGCTTCGCCCGATTCTTTGGATCATCCCATCGAGATAAGTCGGTCCCATCATCAATGACTCGCAATGCCTTCGTTTTGGTGCGAGGTTCCAGACGGCCAAGCTTCCATTGAGTCAGCGCCAATGCAATCCAAAATACCGGCATCTCGTCTGGATCGTCGAGTGAAGACGCGTATTGGGCCATAAGTCGCTCCGTCGCTTCAGACGGCGACAGGCCTTCTCCGACCAATTCGCGGAAATCCCCACGAAGATCGGCTGCCAAATCATCCGAGAAAATTGCTACACCCCAGGTCCCCATCGACACTACTCCCTAAAGACCAACGATCTGTTTATAACGGTGTTGGTCAACGACCACTGACCCCAGAATTTGCCCGATTTGCCACTAGAGCCGGCCTCATTGTTCGTAAATGCATCTACTGGTGATCAACGAACGTTCATCTTAACTGTAGTCAAATCTTTGGCAACCACGAAGTAAGCACTGCTGCAACCGCCGAAGGTGCATTCTGGACCTACGTCCGGCTACCCCAATTAAGCCGCCCAACTCATCGTAGTAAACCACATCAAACAAAATGCATCACCTTATTGGTGGCCGGAAGATTTCAAATACTGCCGTTGCTAGTTCTTGATTTCATTCACCTGCCGGACAGGCCAACAGGGGTATTTCTCTCCATCGAGATGTCGTTCAATCAAGTACTCTTCCAGATGGAGTCGCGTTTCTGCGATTGTGAACCGGTTTTTCCTAAACCGTATTTCCTGGGAATTCACCCCTTCCGCTTCCTCGCAACCTCGATCAAAGGCGAACGCGCTTTTTCGCTGGTTAGGTAGATTTTCATGCCGTCCGGAGAATATGCGACCGCTTCTCCCTGTTCTCTTTTTCCGGCGTCGATCAGCTTTGGTTTCGATTTCCAGATTTCGTCAAAGTCCTTTGCGTTGTCTGAGAGCGCGTATTCGTAGGCGCCGAAGTAGTCGCAGACGACAACCCGTTTTCCATCCGCGGTAACATCCGCTCCGGTGATCAATCCATTTGGCAGCGATGGCACGGAGATTCTGCCCTTAAGTTCGGCCTTGCCCGTCTTTGAATCGATTCGGTAAACGCCGGCCGGGAACGAGACGCTTTTTGTGATCACATAGATCTTTTCGCCCGGTGCGACGAGAATCGCCTCCGCGTCGTGGTTAATATCCGGATAGGAGAATCGGATCATGGTCGCGCGTTCGGTCGCGCCGCCCTTGTTTGCGGCAAGCGGCTCGCGGACTTTGTAGATCTTGTGCTCCGAACGCATTTTCGCATTGTTGCCAAAATCTCCGATGTATAGAAAACACTCGCCCTTGGGGCTTTTGTAGATCGCGATGTCTTCCCAATCGGTGTTTGTCGCGCCGGCGACTGTAAATCTGCCGAGCGTCCGCCCGGTCTGATCGATCGCGAAGATCTCCGCGCCCGATCCCGAATCGTTGTGTGTCCAAAACACGTTCTTCTGGCAGGGGGAAACGGCAAGCCCGCTGCTTTCATCGATTTTCGGATCGGAGATGCGTCCCAAAACCTTTGGTTTTGAGAAATAGCCCGAATACTCGCGCTTGTCGTCCGCGTTCGTACCGACGCCCGATACCGTGCACCCGGCAACACCGAAGAGGACAAGAAGAAGGAAAATGACAAGAAGACCGTTTTTGGTTATCATTTCGAGATACATACTTCACCAAAAGCATTGTAACGCCTGGGTTCGATACAATGTTCTCAAAACAAACTGAATCGCTTTTCGTAAATTAGATTGATGCTTACCCCAAACGTCGTAGGAATTGAATGGTTGATTGAGGTGTCCGGCTGCGACCCCGAGTGTTTGCGGGACGAGTCTTTGCTGAAAAACCTTTTTTCCGGCGTCATCGAAGACCTAGGCTTGAAAACCGTCGGTGAAGCGATTTGGCACAAGTTTCCGGGTGAAGGCGGAGTTACGGGACTTGTCGCACTGAGCGAATCCCACCTCGCCTGTCATACCTATCCGGAGTTTTCCACCGCAACGTTCAATCTCTATTGCTGTCGCGAACGACCCGAATGGGACTGGTCAACCGAGCTGCGTTTGCGGCTTGACGCGAAGAATGTTTCGGTTTCAAGGATCGAACGCGGAATACCGGAATCAACGGGTGTTGCACAAAAAGCCGGCGGCGCCGGCGAGATCAAGGTGATCGGAGGTGAGCAATGAGCGTGCTTAAGGCAAACTGCCCGTCATGCGCCGCGCCGATCGAATTCAAGGCGGGTTCGTCGATAGTATTGATTTGCCCCTTTTGCCGTTCGGCGGTCGCTCGTACCGACCGTCGGCTCGAGGATCTCGGAAGGGTTGCTGAGATCGCGCAATCGCAATCTCCGCTCAAGGTCGGTCTAAAAGGCGAATATGCCGGAAACAGATTCGAACTGACGGGTCGCGCGCAGATCAAGCATGATGCCGGCGGATTTTGGGACGAATGGTACGCGACGTTTTCAAACGGCTGGACGGGCTGGCTCGCCGAAGCGCAGGGCCGGTTTTACATGACGTTTTACAAGCCGTTTCCCTCCGGAGTTCTCGCGCCCGACTTTCATGAGGTCGTTCCCGGACAGCGATTCGAAAACCTCTCGAGTGAAACACCTCTAGTCGTTCAGGAAAAGGGAACCGCTTCTTACACCGCCGCCGAAGGCGAAATTCCATACAAGCTCGACCCGACCGAACGCACCAACTACATCGATCTCGCCGGCAAGAACAACATCTTCGCGACCATCGATTACGGCACAAATCCTCCGTTTCTCTTCTATGGAAAGGAAGTAACGCTTGCTGATCTAGGATTGGCCGAGAAGAAGAGCGCCGAGCGCGAGGCCCCGATCGTTGGGGCGGCATCGATGGGATGCCCAAAATGCGGCGGCGCGCTCGAACTCAGGGTGCCCGACAAATCCGAGCGCGTAACCTGTCCGTTTTGCGATTCGCTGCTCGATGTAAAAGAGGGAAACCTTCGGTATCTGACGACGCTCAAGAAGCGAAAGCTCCCGCTTGAATTCAAGATCGAGGTAGGGGCCAAGGGCGCATTTGGCCAGTTTGCAAAGGGCGCGGAGTTTGAGGTGATCGGTTCGATGACTCGAAGCGTCGTTATCGACGGCACGAGATATTACTGGAACGAGTATCTTCTTTATAACCCGCGAATAGGATTCCGCTGGCTTGTCGAATCCGACAACCATTGGAGTTTCGCAGAGAATGTAAACCCGGCCGAGGTAGAGGAAAAAAACACCGGCGTGCTCGGCAAACAAACCGTTACTTACAACGGCAGGAATTTCCGCATTTTTCAGGACTCACCGGCGAAGGTCGAGTATGTAAAAGGCGAGTTTTACTGGCGGGTCGAAGTTGGAGAGCAGGTTAAAGCGGCCGACTACGTCGCTCCGCCGCTGATGCTTTCGAAGGAAGTAAACCAGAAGGAGATCAGTTGGAGCCTTTCGACGTATGTCGATAAAAAGGACGTCGAGCGCGCATTCAAGCTTGAATGGCTTCCGGAAGCGATCAACGTCGGTCCGAACCAGCCGTTCCTTGGCGGCGGAACGATAAAGGTTGGATTTCTATTGCTTGGTCTCTTGGTGCTTTCGGCGATCGTTATGCTTCCGTTCTCGGGATTTGAAACGACACCCTTGAATGAAGAATACACGCTCGAAGCGCTACCCGGACCGAGCAGTTCCAAGGTTATATTTAGCAAGCCTTTCAAACTGCAAGATAACAAAAACGTACGCATTACGGGGCTCGCTCCGGTCAACAATTCCTGGGCGGAGCTCAACATCGACTTGGTAAATCAAACTAACAGCGAGGTTGAGGCGGTTATCGTGCCGATCGAGTATTACCACGGAGTTTCCGACGGCGAATCGTGGTCCGAGGGCGGACAGTCGTACGACGCCACGATCTCTTCGGTACCCGCGGGCGAATACAAGCTTCGTATTGAGGGAAGCTGGCAGGCTTGGAACCAGCCGATGCCGATCAGGGTTAAAGTCGAGCAGAATGTTACACGCGGGGTGAATTTCTGTTTGGCGTTTGTTCTGTTGGCGGTTGTGCCCGTGATTTCGCTGTTGAGAAGGTTCTCTTTTGAATCGAGACGCTGGAGTGAAAGCATGTTCTCGACTTCTTCAGACGATTAGTTTTTGGATTAGACAATGCTCAGAAAGCTTTACTATCTGTTTGCGATCGGCGTGATTGGGGCCTACATGACGGCTTCGTATTTTGGTTGGGAGATTTTCAATTCCGGCCAATACAGATCGACGCTCGGGGTGCCCTTTATTTCTACTGGATATCGCGGAGGAAAATGATGCTATTGACCAAACTGCCGATCATGCTCGGCTTTGTTGTAAAACTCGACCAGTTGCTTGAAGTGCTGATCACGACGCTGATTTTCGTGGTCATCGGACTCGTCTTTTTTGGAATCGCGTTCGGACTTCTGACATTGATCACGCCCTTCTCGATCCGCAAGGAAATCGAAGAAGACCAAAACACCGCGCTTGGAATCGTGATCGGTTCGATGCTCATCGGTATTGCGATCGTGATCGCCGCTGCGATTCAGGGTTAACCCGCATTTTCGGAATCGATGAACCGTACGCCGCTGCTTTTTTTGAATGTGATCATCATCGCGACGTGCGGTTTGATATATGAACTGCTCGCCGGTACGTTGGCGAGCTATGTTCTTGGCGATTCGGTAACACAGTTTTCAATCATCATCGGCCTTTACCTTTTTGCGATGGGTATCGGTTCCTGGCTTTCGCGGTATTTCGAATCGCATCTCGCCGAACGGTTTGTGGATATCGAGCTTGCCGTGGCAATCCTAGGCGGCGCCTCCGCCCCTCTGCTTTTCCTTACCTTCGCGTCGGTTTCATATTTCAGCGTGATCCTTTACGGGATGGTGATCGGCATCGGCACCTTGGTCGGGCTAGAGATACCGCTCCTGATGCGGATTCTCAAGGACGAGCTTGATTTCAAGGAGTTGGTGGCGAGGGTTTTGGCGCTTGATTACGTTGGCGCGCTTGCCGCCTCTTTGCTGTTTCCGATATTTCTCGTGCCGAGCCTTGGACTCGTTCGAACCTCGCTTGTGTTTGGAATCCTAAACGCCGGCGTAGGCCTATGGGGCACGTGGCTTCTGGCGCATCTGATCAGACCAAAGCGAATCACGATACTCCGCGTTAAGGCCGTGGTCGTGATCGCGATACTCGTCGCCGGATTGATCAAGAGCGAATCGCTGACCAACCTCGCGGAATCCGATCTCTATTCCGACGCGATAGTTTTCGCCCGCAGCTCGCAGTATCAAAGAATCGTCGTTACCCGCGGCCGCACCGGATTCGCGCTATTTTTGAACGGCAATCTTCAGTTCAGTTCCTTTGATGAATACCGTTATCACGAAGCGCTCGTGCATCCGGCGATGTCCGCTTTGGAAAGATCCCCCGAACACGTGCTGGTACTCGGCGGCGGAGATGGTCTCGCCGTTCGCGAGATACTGAAATACAAATCCGTAAAATCCGTGACGCTTGTCGATCTCGACCCCGAAATCACGAGGCTTGCGGTAAAATTGCCGCTTATCGCGGATTTGAACAAACACTCGCTGACGGACAAGCGCGTAAAGGTTATAAACTCGGATGCCTATGTTTGGTTGGGAAATCATACGGAAGCGAAATACGATGTCGCGATCGTCGATTTTCCGGATCCAAACAACTTCGCGTTGGGAAAACTCTACTCAACCCGGTTCTACAAGCTCCTGAAATCACGTCTCGTGGATGACGCGTCGGTAGTGATCCAAAGCACATCCCCGCTTTACGCACGCAAATCATTCTGGTGCATAGTCGAGACGATCCGCGCATCTGGTCTTAAGGCCAAAGCCTATGAAACTACCGTGCCGTCATTCGGAATCTGGGGATACGTGCTGGCAAAGAAAGAGGATTTCGAAAGACCGTCAAAGATTCCCGAAGACATCGATTTGCGCTTCCTGGACTCGGCCTCGATGGCCGCGATGTTCGATCTCTCTCCCGATGTTTCGGAACCGGAAGGCGGCGTCGAAATCAACCGCCTCGACAACCAGGCGCTCGTGCGCTACTACGAGGCGGAATGGAGAAGGTTTGAATAGCAATCCAGGAGGAGTTCCAAGTTCCAGAAGTTCCAAGTTCCAAGTTAAAGAAGTTGAGTCCACTCTAAAAAGTCTTAGTTGAAGGAATAAGCGCGGTTTTTAGGGTATGTCGGTTTAACAGGAAGAAAGACCCCTGCCGACTTGTCCGGCAGGTGAATGAGGTCGAAGGCAAGTCGCGGCAAGAAATGACGCGTTCCGGCCCCCCTGCCGGCTTGTCCGGCAGGAGGCAAAGGTCCCTAGCTATGCCCGTTAAATAGATGGTGTGCTTAGGTTTATGGTTGTTCTGGAAGGGGCTGACCTTATTCACCTGCCGCACAAGGCGGCAGGGGCCTCCGGATGAATCAATGTGGTTTGGACTAGCTGCTGACCTCATTCACCTGCCACACAAGGTGGCAGGGGTCTTGACTGGTTTCTCTGAAAATCGAATTGCAGGTCGAATTTTTCCTTGAGTCGACTTTTTAGAGTGGACTCAGAAGTTCCAAGTTCAAAGTTAAAGAAGTTGAGTCCACTCTAAAAAGTGAGCTCAAAGCCGTTTTCGGGAGATACAGATTCGGATTCTTTGGAATTTGTGGTGTGTGGAGATTAAAGTGTTCGGATGGAACCGCGACCGCTTGCAAAGCTCAAGCAAGCCCCGAACGGGGCGGAAATAAAGTAGCCCGTGGCAAGCGAAGCGCAACCTCGGGTTTGCATCGCAAAAAGAAAGAAAGCCCCAGCGGGGCGGTACGAAACGCAGATATGTTCTATCTAATCCCGAAAGGCGTTAACAAGTTTTCGTGAAACGTGGCAATTCGCCCCTTCAGGGCATAAAGCCACTGCCGAACCGTGACCTGACGCGGCGCTCCGCTTGCGACTGGCTATTTTATTTCCGCCCCGTTCGGGGCTTGATTGAGCTCTGCTGAACTAGCGAGTTATTTGTTAAATCGACTTTTTAGACCGAACTCAACTTCCGGCTCTTGGAACTTCTGGAACTTGGAACTTGGAACTCTTCCGAACGGAACTTGGAACTCTTCCGATCATGTTTACCCGACGAGAAATTCTCAAATCTTTTCTTGGACTGCCTTTGGCGATGGCGGCGTGTCGATCCGTACGTGATCTCGAAGGAATTGAAGGTGAGATCGTTGGCGCCAACAACAATATCGGTCATCAGCTTCGCGACCGGCGCGATTGGGTTGTTCCCGAAACAATTTCAGAAACTCTCGATGCGGCGATCATCGGCGGCGGGGTCGCCGGGCTGACGGCCGGCAGGCATCTTGCGAAAAACGGGGTTTCAAATTACCGCATTTTCGAACTCGAGCCACGACTCGGCGGCACCTCGGCGAGCGGTGAAACGACTCTCAAAACAAACGGCAATCCGAAGGTCGGTTATCCATGGGGAGCGCATTATCTTCCGGTGCCGTTCAAGGAAAACGAGGATCTCGTAGCGCTGCTCGACGAGATGTCCGTTATCGAAAGCCGCGACGCCGAAGGAAACCCCGTCGTACTCGAAGAGCTTTTGGTTCGGGATCCCGAGGAAAGGGTGTTTTACAAAGGGCGCTGGTATGAAGGGCTCTATCTGCACGCCGGCGAAACCACGGAGGACGTCGCGCAACTCAAGAGGTTCGAAGCCCTGCTTGCCGATTGGATCGGGAAGAAAGACTCGAAGGGCAGGCGCGCCTTCTCGGTGCCGGTCGAGAATGCTTCGGATGACGCCGAGTTTACCGCGCTCGACAAGATTTCGTTTTCAGACTGGCTTCGCTCAAACGGCTTCACCTCCGAACGGCTTCTAAAATACTGCGACTATGCCTGCCGCGATGATTACGGCCTCCTGCCCGAACAAACTTCCGCCTGGGCGGGGCTTTTCTATTTTTGTTCGCGAGTACCCGTTGCCGGCGAGGAGTCCGAACCCTTTATCGCGTTTCCCGAAGGCAACGGCAGATTCGTAAAGCATCTGGCATCGGCATCGCGCGACAAAGCAGCGCTGAATCAGGTCGTGATCCAGGCAATACCAAATGACGACGGCGTGGACCTCGTATGTTTGGACATAAAAACGATGGGTCTCAAAAGGATCAGGGCGAAACAGGCCGTCTTCTCTGCCCCGGTTTTTCTCGCGCCATACATCATCCGCGGCTTCCGTGAAAACGCCCCCTTCAATGCAAACGCTTTTGAGCACAACGCATGGTTCGTCGCAAATCTCTTCTTGAAGGATCGACCCAAGAACCGTTTTCCAAAAGATTTTCCGCTTTCATGGGACAACGTGCTATATGAAAGCAAGTCGTTGGGATATGTTGCGGCAACGCACCAGCTTGGAATCGACTACGGACCGACAGTGCTAACCTATTATTATCCGATGGCGGAAAAAAACCTCCGCATGGGTCTGACTAAATTGCTCGCGCTTGACTGGAAGGAACTCGCGGATATCGTTGTTTCGGATCTTGAAACCGCGCATATTGATATTCGGTCTCAGATATCGCGTATCGATATCATGCGTTGGGGACATGCGATGATCTCGCCGCGCACCGGATTCATGTGGGGCGGCGACAGGGAGAAGGCAACGGCGCCTTTTCGAAACATACATTTCGCGCATTCGGATTTGAGCGGTATCGCGCTTTTTGAAAACGCGTTCTTTCATGGAAATCGCGCCGCCAAGGCTTTGTTGGAACGCCTCCGGGGTTAAATCGTTTTGGACAACAACGAACAAAACCAATGGCTCTTTTCCCGCGGGATCGACCTGACGGTGTTTCTCGGTAGCGCGGCAGCTTCCATTCTGCTCCTTGTCGTCGGACATTTTCTTGGACTGCTTTCAGCGGACTCACCCGAATGGACCTGGATCGCGGCGATCCTTTTTATCGATGTCGCGCATGTTTGGTCAACGGTTTATCGAACCTACTTTGACGCGCAGGAACTCCGCAGCCGACTCTGGCTCTATCTGCTCGTACCCTCGCTCGGTTACTTCCTCGGTGTTTTGCTTTACTCCGAAGGCCGCATGGTTTTCTGGCGCTTGCTCGCCTATCTCGCCGTTTTTCATTTTGTTCGCCAGCAATACGGTTGGGTCGCGCTTTATCGGAGTCGAGCCGGTGAAACCTCGAGAACGACTTATTGGATCGATACGTTTGCGATCTATCTCGCAACCGTCTATCCGCTTGCCTATTGGATGACTACGCCCGGCAGGCATTTCAATTGGTTTGTCGAGGGTGATTTTGCCATTCTTCCCGCGTTTGTCGAACGCGTGCTGTTTCCGGCCTACATCGTTTCGCTCGCGGCGTATTTCTCAAAATCCATCTATTTCTATTTCTCAAGGGGCATAACGACGGTTGGAAAAGACATCGTCGTTCTGACGACCGCGGTTTGCTGGTATCTGGGAATAGTCGTCTTCAATTCCGATTACGCGTTTACGGTGACGAACGTCATCATTCACGGAGTTCCATATTTCGCTATAATCTATTTGTACGCAGCCAAACGCAGAGCCACGTCAAACCGTTTTTATCGAACGCTGACGCACAATTGGTTGATATTTTTGGCGACGCTCTGGCTTTTGGCTTACGCGGAAGAGCTCTTTTGGGACAAAAGCGTTTGGCATGAACGCGGCTGGTTCTTTGGCTCGTATTGGGATTTGGAAGACTGGCACATGTATATCGTGCCGCTTTTGGCTCTTCCCCAAATCACGCATTACGTGCTCGACGGATTTATATGGAAGCGTCGTTATCGCGAAGAAATTGTTTGAAGACGATCATCTTGATGCTTGTTTTTCTCGTCGCCGCATCTTGCGATGACAAGAAAAGAGATGGCAACGAAGGGATGTTTTCGTCCACCAGCGATCGCGATGAGGCCGTAAAGCTAGTTGAGGATGCCAACAGCGAATTGAAGAGGATCCGAATTCTCTACCGCGAAAACAACTCGAAGGTTGACGAACTCAAGAAGGCGCTTGCGGCAAATGATATCGCAAAGGTAAAGCGTCTCGCCGATGATCTTTTGGTTGTTATCGTCGATGGATACGCGTTTGCGGAAACGGCAAGGGAAAAACTGGATGACGCCCAGCGTTTGGATATCAACGACGACTTCAAGGAATATCTGCGGCTCAAACAGGAAAGCCTGCGCCTACAGGGAAAGGCGTTCGAATACAGAAAGGAATCGGCAAAACTCTTTCGCGATCGCTTTGGTACCGACGACAAAGTAACGATGTCGGACGCCGCGAAAACGTTCAAAGACAACGAGGACAATTTCGAGAAATCGATGGCCGAAGCGATGAAAGTAAGCGAAGAAGCCGACAAACTCTATAAAACAGCCAACGAGCAAGGGAGCTACTAAACAGTTCCGAGTTTTGAGTTTCGGGTTTCGAGTTCGTCCGGAAAATGTATGCGCCTGCCTTGATTGTGACAAATCCCGTTCAATCCTAAACAGCGAACCCTATGCGTCAGGATAGTTGTCCGCTTGTGTAAAATCAAAAGAGAACCGAACGAGGAAGGATTATGGACAAGAGACACACGAGGTACGCGAGGGAGTTTAAGAAGGAAGCGGTAAGGAAGGCGATGATGCGGGGGCCGAGGACGCTGGCGGAGGTAGCCGAGGAGATGGGAGTTGGATTGAACACGTTGAAGACGTGGATGAGGCTTGATCGGGAGAAGATAAGGGGAAAGGCAGTCAGGAAGGGAAAAAGCCCTGGAAAAAGGAACCGGAAGGAGCGGTTGGAGATACTTATGGGGGCGCACGGGATGGAGGGCGCTGAGCTATCGGGATACTGCCGGGAGGCCGGGGTGTACATTCACGACCTTGCGGAGTGGAGGCGGGAGTTCGAGGAGGAGCCGGGAGGGCCGGAGCGGATGCGGATCCGGGAACTTGAGGACGAGCGGCGGCAGCTGGAAAGGGATCTTCGGAACAAGGAGAAGGCGCTGGCGGAGACAGTGGCGCTGTTGGTTCTAAAAAAAAAGATGGAGATCCTTTGGGAGGAAGAGGCAGACACGTCAGTGCCGGGAAACGGCTTGAGACGGTGAGGCTTGTGGACAAGGCGCGGAGAGATGGGGCGAGGCTTTCGGAGGCGTGCCGGGTGGCCGGGATAACCGACAGGACGTACCGGCGGTGGAAAAGGGACGGGATGGAGGACGCGCGGAAGAACAGGGTGTTTGCGCCCGCAAACAAGCTGGACGCCGAGGCGAGGGAAATGGTTCTGGAGATGGTTAACTCGGAGATGTACGGGAGTCTTCCGGTGTCGCAGATCGTTCCGCTGATGGCGGACGAGGGGATCTATCTGGCATCGGAGTCGACGATCTACCGGATTATGCGGGAAAACGGGCAGACGGGCCACAGGCTTGCCAGCCGGGCGCGGACGGAGAGGCCGAAACCGAGGCCGCTGAAGGCCACGGCGCCGAATCAGGTTTGGGTGTGGGATATCACGTACCTGCGGTCGGCCGTTCACGGGGTTTACTGGTATTTGTACATGATAACGGATCTCTACAGCCGGTTTGTCGTGGGCTGGAGGGTGTTCGACAAGGAGTCGGGGAGGAACGCGGCGGAGCTTTTCGAGGACACGTTGGCGAAGCGGGGAGTCGGACCCGCCGGGCTCAAGGCCGTTCACTCCGACAACGGAGCGCCGATGAAGTCGCACGAGATGGTCGCGCTGCTGGACGCGATGGAGATCCCGCCCTCGTTTTCAAGAGCCCGGGTGAGCAACGACAACCCGCACGCGGAGGCGCAGTTCAGGGTGGCGAAGTACATCGCGCACCATCCCACGCAGAGGTCGGAAACCATCGAGGATGCGGAGGAATGGTCGGAAAAGGCCGTTTCATGGATGAACCACGGCAGGCTGCACAGCCGAATGAGGTTCCTGACGCCCGCCAGCATATACTACGGACGGGAAACGGAGATACTTCAAAAGCGCGAGGCCGTATACCGCGAGGCGAGGCAAAAGCACCCCGCGCGCTGGGCGGGGAACACCCGGAACTGGAATCCGGTCACCGAGGTTTGCCTGAATCCGTCCGACGCCGGCAACGGGCCGGACAAGGCAAAGGAAAACAATCAGCTTTTCCGGCCTGAGAAAGATACCTTGTTTGAAACGCACGGGGTCAAGCATTCAGCGGATTCACAAAATCCGCGCTTTAAGAATGCTTGATGCCGGGTGTTTCAAACATACAATCCCAGGCCGCCGGAAAAGCGGCGGACACCACGAACTTGAGGACCAACAAGGCTTTTGGGCGAAAAGTTTTAAACAGAAAATCGGACAAGTACCTTGACACACACCGGCGAACTCGAAACTCAAAACCCGAAACTCGTAACTTCCGAAGCTTGCAACAACTTCAGTCCCAACCAAACCAACTGCCCGGAAGCGACCAATATCAAAACGTTCATCAACAAGCAGGTAACCAACATTACTACCGCACCATCATCGTTTCTCGATTCCAATCTTTTATCCATTGCAAAAACCCTCCAAATCAGCGTTTGAAAACGCGCTTCGATTTGTAAGGCGACAACGGAATGGAATCTGGCCAACGGAGAGCCGGTAAAATTTGAGGGAGCTTGGGAGTTTTGTATTTGAGACTAGTGCTTGTAGAAACGACGCCGAAAAAACAAGAGTCCGGAGTACTGCGATTCTGACCAAATGCGTCAGGCCGTAACTCCGGATAAAACATGTCACCGCGGACTTGAGGGTTATCTCAGGGAGAGCTCGATTCAGAATCCTCGTCTTCCTTGATTCCGATTTTAAGTTTCAATTCAAATTCCCCCGCCGGCTTTTGAATCAGCAACCAAAGATGGTAACTGCTCAAGGCGCGGCAAACTCCTTTTGGATTAGCGTAGCCAACATTTACATCGAGCGTCGATTCTTTCGGGTTCTCGCTCGCCGAAAACTCGAGTCCGTATGGAACTCCGCAGTAACCCGAATTGATGTCCATCCCGACGAGGACATACTTTTCAAAATCGACCTCGGGCATGTTCTCCAAACACCGCTCGCGACTCGCGTCATTCCGCACGTGTTCGAGAAATTGCTCTTTTGTCCGAATATCGACCGAACTCTCATGAAGCGAAAGCCCCAGACAGCGATCGCTCTGATATTGCGAAACCTCGAGATCTTGCGCTGAAACGACGGTTACTGACGTGTATGCAAAAAAGAATAGCAAAAGCAGCTTCATAAAATCTCCACTTCCCCGCGATTCAACACTTCTACCATATCGCCCGTGCTTACCGTACCGGATTTTACGACCTTGGCGTTGATGCCGCGAAAACAATACTCCTTTCCGATCGTGGAATTGACGAACCGCGTCGCCTCGACTCCGAATCTTTCGTTAAACTTCTTGCAGCCGGTGTGAGGAATCGCCGTCACTTCCAATTCCGCGTTTCCAACTCTGATGCGGGTTCCGACCGGTAAATTTGCCTTGCCAAGATTAAGGTCTACAAACAACTGATCGCCGGCAAGCGGCCACCTGGCTTTATCGCCATCCGAGATAAAATCAACCACGCGGGAATTCATGATGTTGATCTGCATATCCGGATGCCCAAAACCATCGGTCGTACGCGAACTCCCGCGAGTCTTCCAATTGTCGCCGACAAGTCCCACTTCAATATCCAGCTCGCCCGATTCCAAAACCTCCCGCGCATCCTCCAAAGGCCGCCGAACAATCATCATCAAAGGCCCCCGATCAAGAGGCGACTCGGTAAGGAACCCGATTCCAGCTTCCAGTTCTTCTTTGGTAAGAAAGCGTACATTCGTCATAATCAAGAAAAATTTTTTGCAGTAGATAATGGTGCGAAGCCCCGACTGGTGCGCGGGCGTCTTGCTTGTCACGAGAGCGACAGCGCGAGTAAAACTGCGGGGATGTGCGATGACCGGCTGAAAGGGCTTTGTTTACCGAATCGCCCGGGATGCTAAACGGGTTGCAGGCGAGACGCCTGCGCACCAGTCGTGCTCCGCTTGTGTAGCAAGATTTCTAAATCATGTCCCCAACGCGCGTGTCCACAAGCTTCTCGTCCTCCTTCAAACAAAACATCGCCGACTTCGTTACAAATCTCACGCCGAGCGGGATCTCCAGTGAGAAACTGGCGCCCCTTCCCGGAGTGACGTCGATCGTCAGTTCGGTATGTTTGAAAAATTCGAACTGATCCTTGGCAATGTAAAAATCGCATCCATCGATCTGTCCGAGCCAGACGTCCGCCGGTCCGACGAGGAATTCGCCGTCGGGATAACACATAGGGGAAGACCCATCGCAACATCCGCCCGACTGGTGAAACATCAGCGGCCCATGCTTTTCGCGTAGTTCTGCAATCACCGCCTTCGCGGCCTCCGTAACCTTTACTCTCTCAACTTCTTTCATCATCAAAACAAAAAGGGTTCGCGAAAATTAAACGCGAACCCGTTTTCAATAATCAGCCCAGTCGCACAAGTAGATCCGAATTCACACGATCCAAACGGAGCCTGGAACACTCTCCCGATCAGAGACGGAGCCAACGAAAGGTACCGTCCAAGCCATGCGGCGCCCGGGAACACCGCACTCAACTTCAAAATCCTCGAACTTCCGGTTCTTGGAACTTCTGGAACTTGGAACCTGGAACAGCTCCCCAAGAAGACCCCTTGACTTAGAAGAACCCCATCGCCTTCTTGTCATAACTGACAAGCATATTCTTGTTTTGACGATAGTGATCGAGCATCATCTTGTGCGTTTCGCGTCCGAAGCCCGATTTCTTGTAGCCTCCAAACGGTGCATGCGCGGGATAGTTGTGATAGCAATTAACCCATACGCGACCCGCTTTAACGGCTCTCGGGATGCGGTATAGCTGGTGCGCGTCGCGCGTCCAAACACCGGCTCCGAGCCCGTAAAGCGTATCGTTGGCGATTTCGATCGCATCGTCTTCGTCCTTGAACGTGGTGATCGAGGTAACAGGTCCAAAGATTTCTTCCTGGAACACGCGCATCTTGTTGTGGCCCTTGAGCAGCGTCGGTTTGATATAGAAACCGCCGTCAAGACCCTCATTGTGCTGCGCCTCTCCGCCGCAAAGAACTTCCGCGCCTTCGTCTCTTCCGATTTGGATGTAGTTGAGAATTTTCTCGTATTGATCCTTGCTCGCCTGCGCGCCGATCATCGTTTCCGGATCGAGAGGATGCCCCATCTTGATCGCTTTCGTGCGCTCGATTACTCGCTCGATAAACTTGTCTGCGATCGATTCCTGAACGAGAATCCGCGATGGACATGTGCAAACCTCGCCTTGGTTCAAAGCAAAAAGCGCGGCTCCTTCGAGACATTTGTCGAAGTATTCATCATCTGCCTCCATCACGCTTTCAAAGAATATATTCGGAGATTTGCCGCCCAATTCGAGGGTTACCGGGATCAGATTTTGCGAAGCGTATTGCATGATCAAACGCCCCGTCGTGGTCTCGCCGGTAAACGCGACCTTTGCAACGCGTTCGCTCGTCGCAAGCGGTTTTCCGGCCTCGGGTCCAAAACCGTTGACGACATTCAGCACGCCTTTTGGAATCAGATCCTGGATCAGTTCGAGCCAAACCATTATCGATGAAGGCGTTTGTTCGGCGGGTTTTACGATCGTGCAATTGCCTGCGGCGAGCGCCGGCGCGATCTTCCACGTCGCCATCAAAAGCGGGAAGTTCCAAGGAATGATCTGCCCGACGACGCCAAGCGGTTCCTTGATATTGATCGAAAGCGTGTTCGCATCAAGCTCGGTCGCGTCTCCCTCCTCGGCACGGATAACGCCGGCGAAATATCGGAAATGATCAATGGCAAGAGGAAGATCGGCGGCGGTTGTTTCGCGGATCGGTTTGCCGTTATCCCATGTTTCGACCCGTGCCAGCAGATCGAGATTTTCCTCCATCCGATCGGCGATTTTCCAAAGCATGTTGCTCCGCTCGGTAGCCGAAGTATCGCACCAAGTTTTGGCCGCCTCATGCGCCGCATCGAGTGCGAGTTCTATGTCTTCAGCACCCGAACGGGCTATTTTCGTAAATACTTTGCCATCAACCGGAGAAGTGTTTTCAAAATACTCGCCGGTTTTCGGTGCCACCCATTCGCCACCGATAAAGTTCTCATATTGTTCCTTGAATTTCGGAATATCGTATGTCTTTTTTACTGCGTCCATATGCTGCTCCTTATAGAAAAGAAAACTGTCGCTGACAGCGGAAGGCCAGCGGGGCCGGAATTTGATCGATACCCAAGATTCTAACACAAGCCGAAAACGACTGGTGCGCGGACGACTCGCCTGCCGACTGGAGCGCGGACGACTCGCCTGCAACCCGTTTAGCATCCCGGGAGTTCAGGTAAACGACTCACTTTCAACCTGTCATCGCACCTACGAACATCACCCCGATTGCGCAACAAAGACCTACCTGGGTATTTGCACAACATTACGTTCAAGGCAGGACTCTGCACTTCCACTTTGCGGAAAAAAATCCCCCGCGGAAATCCTCCACGGGGGCGAAGAAACTAGTATCGAAACTCCAAAGTACAGGAGATCAGTTTCGAGGAACCGGAGCCAATAACCCGGCCAACGCCCCGACTGCCGCCGATGCCAAAGCGACGATTCCCTCTTCCAATCCGGCTGCCCCATTGCCATTCGCCTTGAGATAGATTTGTCCGCCAACAGTCGCAACAACTACCAGACCGAGGGATGAAACAACTATTCGATAAATCCAATTGTCATTTTCTAGCGGCTTCGCAATCTCCCTGACCCCTTCAACGGGATCGGCCCTTATCTTCTCAACCAACGCTTGGTCACTTTCCAGTCTCTTGATGAGTTCGTTTGTCGTGCTTATTTTCATCGTTAGTCTTTCCTTATTTGGCTGTGCAGTTCATTCCCGGGTCTAGCCGATCCCGTCGGCAACCGTCACGTGGCACGGAATGCGAAAAGGACTTGGAAGTGCCTTTTCGACTTGACCGATGCGAACTGTTCCTTCTTTAAGTCCGATCTGTCGATTGGAATCTGTCGAATCCTTCACGAGGCTGTAGAGCATTTTCAAATCGTAATCTACTCCCGTAGAGCAATGATACATTCCACAATCGTTGTTGATATGCAGTAAATGGTCATCGGTGTATTTCAAATCAAACGGTAGCGGATTCAAATCAAATTTAAGCCCTGTTTTTAGTTCCAATTCGTCTGCTTCCAACGTGATTTTTAAGGATTCAGAGAATACCGCATCCTTTTCGACAATCGTCCAGGCACCGGTGTTGGTATCAATACTGAAAACATTAAGTGGAATCGTTTTGTCGTTGCTCGATTCCAATTCTCCCCCTGGTATCGTCAGTACTATGCCATTTCGGTCCCATTCGTGAGTCCGTAGCGTGAGTCCTTGATGATAAAGTGGGCCACTGGAATTTCGATCATCCTTAGTCATATTGAACAATTGAAGCCACGCGCCAGTACGATTTTCATTGTAGTTCGGTGTCTGATTCTTGGCTGCTATGGCAAGACTTCTACCAACCGTTGTGCCTTGTTGCCCCAGGACATATGTATGACCTGGAACCGGAGAATCCGAACCATTTAATCTGATAGGCGTAAACTTCACATTGTGAGTTGCATCCACAGGAAAATAAACCTTCCAGCTCTCATTCGCCTTATCCGGCACCGCGCAACAAACCCCGTGAATTGAAATTACAAATTTCGCCATCTTTTTTCTCCTTTTTGTTTTTGTTTTCTTGATATGCCAAACGCTGGAAAACGTTACGGAGTGGGTTTCTTTCCGGTGTACAGTTCGAAACCGGCCCATTCATAGGGGCGAGCCTCGCCCTTCGTTGATTGCGCGAGAGTTCTCTTGGCAATCCCAAGACTCTTGACAATACCGCGACCCTTTTTTAGTTCCGCGTAGAAGATCTCAAACAAACGCGAGGACGCTCTTGAATCGACCCTCCACAAACTTGCAATCACATTCTCCGCACCCGTACGCAGAAACGTGTTTTTGACGCTCATCCTTCGTCCGTCGTCGCCGCTAAAAGAGACGCCGGTTTCGCAGCTTGAAAATACGGCGAGCTTTAATGGCGGAAGATTGATCGAGTCGAGTTCGTCGAGAGTGAGATTCGAATCCTCCTCGGAACTCTTTGCCAACACAAACCTGGAAAACCCCGGCGATGTTGGCTCGGCAATGAAATGACCCGAGTAATGGACGAATTTGTTGGTCCTGATCTGAGAAACAAACCTCTGTTTCGATGCATCGTTCGCTCGCAAAACGGTCGTGTTGGGAAACGCATCGGCGATCGCAGTTTGTTCGCGGGAGTCATCCGGCAATGGCTCGAGATCGGGAAACGTAGCTTGATCAAATTTCGGATTTCCGACAAACAGCATTCCGCCATCCTTCTCAACGCCCGCTTCGGCAGTCGAATCAACGCATGAAGAAACATCATTGGCGAGGAAATAGAGATTTGTCGCAGCAAACCTGTTTCCGTCCGGAGCGGAAAGAGCCGAGAATGGAATCGTTTCAAGAGTAGAATCGGGAACGATGCAGACGGGGATGTCTTTGCGTAATTTATCAACGACCTGGGAAAGGAGGATTTGAAAGAGTTCTTTGGAAAGCGTGACTTCTTCTTCTGATGTTTGACCTGTCGCTATCGCCTCATGATATCGTCCGGCGAGTTCAGACAGTTCGGGGCTTCCCTTATTTGTATGGAATGCCTTTGTGCCATCACTATCGACGAGAAAAAGCACGAGTTCCTTTGGAAAGGAACGAAATACGAGGATCTGTTTCGAAGCGCTTTCCGAGATGTTTCGTGAGTTGAGATCCTCGGCGATCATGTCATAGAGATCGAGTTTCTGCTGGTTTTCCACAAACGACAGCGAAGCCTCCAAATGCTTGGACGCCAGTGCTGCCTCGCTTCTCATACCGAACAACTTCAGAAGGAGCGATTTTCTAGTCCGTCTCTCAGAGATGTCTTTCGATGGCGCATACGAAGATACGAGCTCACGTTCCAACGTCTCGGCATCAGATTCCCAATTCGAATCGCGTCCCACTCTCATACGGCTTTCTAAAATCGATAATTCCAAGCCGTTGATATCCGGCGTTCCACCCTGATTTTTTGTAAATGCAACCGCTTCCTCGTATTCGCGTTTGGCATCGACATAATCTCCGGCATGTTCGGAATAAATCGCCTTCATTCGTGAAAGATCGGCCTTCTCCAGATTCGCCTCCGATTCGGGAAACGAATCCAGCACTTCGCCCGCTTGCTTCAACAATTCCCCGCCATCGTCGATGTCATCGGCTCGCAGAAAGACGTTGCTCGAATTGATCAGTGAGTTCACTCTGAAAAGACGATCGGTCGAACCCTTTGCGAGTTCGACCGAGTTTGACGAGACCTGCTTGGCGATGTTCTTCAGACCGAGTTCGAGCGATGTCCGTACAACAATATCGAGATCGCGAAAAACCTGACGCTCGCTTCCCTTGTCATTGTTGCTGAGCTGATTCAGCGAATGAAGCAACGAGGATTTTCGGGATGAATTGCTTACGAGCAGCGGATCGCTGAGAAGCGTTCCAAGAAACTTTTTTGAAGTATAGAGGTCGCCGATTTCGGTTGCTTCCTTTAGTGCTTCGACAAGCTCCGTGCGGGTGCGATCCGGAGCCTGCCTTCCCATCTTGTATCTCGCGCCAATCACCCACTGCCGATTGACGAGATAGAGCCACCGATACTCGTTCTCTGTGCAAAACCGCTCGACAGATTCAAAATCTTCCAACGCTTCTTCTTTTTGCGAAAGAAAGTACTTCGTATAACCGACAAAATGCGTGGAAACCGAATCCGCCTCTATCGAATCGCCGATACTGCGAAACAAATCTCTTGCAGACAGGAATTCCGTCTGAGCGGCTTCAAAACGGTCGGCAAGCAATTCATCGTAGCCGGAGCGAAGTTTCTCATGTGCCTTTGCCGCAATCTCGAGTTTTGAGCGATCAAGAGTCTTGTAGAAGTCCGCCAGATCCTTTCCGAAGCGATCCGCATTCAACGTCGATTCGATCTCGCCGAGATTCTGGAGCGCGGCAAAATCCTCTTTATCATCTGGGGCCTCGCCTTTTGAAATCTTGCCGGAAAGCCGTATCGGCAAATAGAGATCGGTTATCAATTCGCGGTTTTCGCTTAATGTCTGAAACCAATCGACATCTCTTTGAACCGAACCGTTTAACGCGGCAAGCCGTTTTATCGTGGCTTCCGCGTCAAAGCGCTTTCCCAGGCCGCGACTCAAATCCTCCTTTCGCCGCCGAGCTTCTTCCGACCATTTGGAATTCGCATGTTTGCTTATCAGTTCGTCGTAAGCACTGATCGCCGCCTTTTGGTCGCCCGTTTCTTCGAGTATCAGAGCCTTGTTAAAGAGCGCGTTTTCATTGTCCGGATTAATTGAGAGAGCCTTTTCGGATCGGCCCAACGCCTCGTCGAGCAGCTTCAGGCGCGCATCGCTGTCCTTCTGGGAATCCAACCTTCTCGCACGTTCGAGCAACGCCGCGGACCAGTCGCTATTGAGTTCCGCACTTTTCTCGCCCGCCTCTTCCGCTTTTCCGAACTGCTGGACTGCCGCCAAGAAATCCTTCTTTAATAGGTATAGCCTTCCCAGCGCGTAAAGATTTCGGGCCGAAGCATCTTCACTAGCGCGTTTTCTGATCAACTCTGACGCCCGATCGAAATCGACTTGGTTTACCGCGTTTTGATCTCCAACGCCTTTTCGTGAAATATACGGCGAGTAACCAATATCGGAAACGCTTGCCAGAAGCGGTCGTTCTTTCTCAAACGCCTGCTTCATCGCCATCGCCGCGTCGTCATCCGCGGTTCGAAAAATTAAAAACCAACCGAGAAACACCGCTACGAGAAGCGCCGCAAAACCGAGACCATAAGTAGGAAGTCCGAAGTTCTTCAAACCGCTCCAGAAGCCTTTGTTCCCATCCTTTTCCTCTATTTTGCTTTGGGCGGAATCAATCCTCTTTCGCAAAGTCTCGGCAAACACGACTTTCCGTCGTCTTTCATCGGAGATCAGGAAATGATTCTCAAACGCATCGACTTCCACCTTCGACAATTCGCCATCGACAAAGTCCTGGATCAATTCCTCCTCTTCGGATTCCAGAATCTCCAGAAATTCGGCCTCGCCAAACAGCTTTTCTTCGATCAGATCCCGTTTATCGGTTTCGAGACCCAATAGAAATGCCCTGATGTCGTTGGTGGTCACTTCCTGCATACCGTTTACCGGTGCCTATATCTAAATGCGAAATCGCCGGTTTTGTTACTATTTGTTTCGGCGATCGCCTGCTACGCCGCCTTTTCGATCCCCGCGCACTTAAACACGCACCGCTGCAATCTCGCCCTCAACCGAAACGCCCGAACCCTCAGCGCTTGTGGACTGATATCAAACCTTTCCATAAGCCGCTGTCGATTCTCGATTTTCTTGCTTTTCTCTCCTTCATAGTAAGAAAGTATGAAACGGCGATCTTCTTGATCGAGTTTGCCAAGACAGCTTTCGAGACATTGATCATGCTTTTCGGCTTCGGATTCTTCAGCGGCTTCCTTGTGTGCGATCTGCTCGGGCAATTCAACGGGTTTTGGTTTACGGGTCGATTCGCGAAAAACATTGCGCGCCACCCCGTAAAAGTAGAGCTTTGGATTGCCTTCGTAGGTTTGCACCAAACCCTCCACTTGTTTTCTCACCCTTTCAAACGTCTCATCTGCAAGATCTTCCGCTTCCCAACAGCCCTTTGAAAAGAAGAATCGGATAAGCCTTTGGCGTATGTCTTCATACACCTCGGCGGGGTCGCTCGCAGAACCACCTATCCAATCAAGCATAATGCTGAAACTGGACTCGTTATTGTCCGTTTCCATCGGCATGTTGATACAAATGAAAGATAGATCGAATCCCGGGAACTCGGTGACAGGGGATTCGGTTTTAGGAATTACTCGGGAAGTTTAGTGTTGGGCGTTAGCAAAAGTCAATATGCAATCCGTTGTAGGATTCGCTTATTTGTTGACAACATTAATCTTAGTTAAATTCAGCAGTCAAGAGATCCGCCCCCGATCGCACATTGTGTTATCGGAGGCGGAATTCGTGAGGTATCCCAAATTGAAGTGAGAGTCTGCTGGAAGTGTTAGAAACCGCTTTGTATATGTTCCATCGTTGCCTTCACTTCGTCCTTAAGCCTCGGTAGCTGTCCAAACACTTTTCCGGGGCAATCCGTTCCGGTGTCTGATACTTCCTTGTGCCCACGGATATTAAACGGATCGAAGCCGCCTGAAATTGCGAGCCAAGCGCAAAGACTTACAAGCGCTGACCATTGTTCTGGTGTGACAACAAATTCCTTGATGTTGTTTCCTTCGAGTTCGATTCCGAATGATGTTTTGTTGTACGAAGAATTGTGCGCGTGCGCTCCTCTTACGACGCGCCCTTGCCCTGCGGCGGTCAAAGAACCATAGCGCCCTTCGAGGATGATCCCGCCTCGGCTGATCGTGAAGTTCTGACCTGTGTCCGACCAAAAAGGCGAGATCGGCGAATCTTGTCTTTTTAAGTGGTCGATCTGGCAATCTCGAGCAAGTCTGAAAGAGGCCTGAATTTCGTCTTGTCCAACAAGGGGCGTGCGATTGGCGCTGGCCATGTGATGGACGACGATGCCCTTTGCCTTATTTTGTTCGAAATTTGTTCTACGCGGTGGCCTTGCGCCCCATTCAACCGTCGAATATACCTTGAGTTCTCCTGCGAATACTTTCGCGACATGCTCAGCTTCGGGCTCCAGATATGTCTGCGAAAACTTCAACGCTTTGTCCCAACGCGAAACCAAGCCCTTCCAAAACTTGCTCGTTTCGTTTCGATTTACCCAATCCCTTTCATAGCGTTCGCGCGAACGCCTCAGATTCTCAAGCAAGAGATCGGGGTGTGTTTCGGCGATTTGAGCCGCCGTCATTGTGTCCGAACCAACATCTCCATCAACATAAACTTTTAGCGCCAGCTGGTAGATTCTTGCCGCTCCGGTTTTTCCGCGGTTGAAACAGGAATCGCGCAAAAAAGCTTCGACAGCTTTCGAACCGCTCCAACCCAAGACTTTGTCCGTATCTTTTGCGATAAACTTGATCGCTTCCGCTTCGGCTTCGTCAAACTTGCCGTCTTCGATAAGCCCCTTGAGCTTTGCCGCCATCGTTGGATTGTATTTTTCGTTAATACCGGCGACCTCGTAGCTTCCACCACCGTCGCCTTCGGGCAATTTGTAAACTGCAAGTCTCTTCTGAGAATCCCGACGTGCCTCCCATGACAAGATCATTTTGGCTGTTTCGAGACGCAACTCCGGATCTTTAACGGCTTTGGTCAATAGGGGATTCGAACTCCCGTTGGGTTTGGCGAGTGAAATCGAGTTGTACTTCGTCTTGGTACCGATCATGGTCGCTCGAAGAACCTGTTTGCGGTTTAGAGGCGACGCGCTGACATGGATCCATTTTGGCGATTCATCCGTGCCGAACTCCAAAATAACCTGGTCGAACTTCTTGCAATATGCAACGACCCATTCAGCGAACTCTCTTGTGCCGACATTCAAGGGATGGACATCGGCGGCAAATCCCGAAAGGTGATCGCTGTTCGACGCGCCTTTAACCGCCTTGTTCAACGCGAGAGAACGAAATCCCGAGTTGATGCGAAGAGCCCCAAGCGCATCGCGCGCTGGCTGCAGTATCTGCGCGCAAAGTGTACGAAGGTTTTCGACCTGCGCGGCCGTCGGAATATTTGCAATCCCGCGTTTGTCGGCTTCCAGCGATGCCGTAAATTCCCAAAGCTGGAAGTTTTTCGAGAGCTGCGTTTTTGGATCCATTGTTAATTCTCCTTGGGTGGTCGCTTGTTTTGCGATCTTCTTCATTAGGCGGAAATGATCCGCTGCGAGAACTTGATTTCTCCGGGTTTTGGCCTTGTACCGTTTACATACTTCTCCGCGTCGAAACTCACCGAGTTTTCCACGACGATCATTTCGAGCATTGCCTTGAATGGGGTTTGATCGATCGTACCGTCAATCAATCGAGCGAGGTCTGCCACGAGCTGAACGCCCAACGGACGGAGCCCCTTTCCGGCATACTCTCCACCGATGTCGTTGTTGAAGGTTTCGGTAAACTCGCTTCCGAAGTCTTCGAGGAATGCGAGTTTTTTCTGCGGATCTGCGGTTCCCTTGAACCCACGCATCGCCTTCGCGCACGCCGCGAGTCCTTCGAGAATCTCGCGCTCAACATTGCAGAGATCGCTGAACATGGCAAAAATCGTTTCGCTTGCGTCGGTGCTGTTTAGAACCCGGCTCAGGATGTTTTCGGGATGCTTGTAACGATCGGTCAGATTTCCCGGCACTTCGGGCAATACTTTCGCAATCAGTTTCCTAAGATTGGCAAGCGTTCTCGCATCGCCGAGCCGTTGTTGTCTGATCACGGAGTTCCTGAATTCCCAATGATAGACACCATCTTTGATTCTTTTGTTTTCGATCGGGATAGACGCCCAGACGAGCATCGGATAGATCGCTTCGACATCGTTGTATTGGGATTCCGGATTGTAAACATACGCCGTCGGCACCCATGTTCTGAGAGCCTGCTGCACAGTATGAGACGCGTCCTTGTAGAACTGATCCGTCAAATCAGTCGGCAGATCAAGGAAGGCATCAAGCGTTTTTTCCGGGAGCGTCGCTTCAAAAGACGCGATTAGATTGCCCAATCCCTTGTCTTCGGTTCCATCCGCCGCCTTGTCCAGTTCGACGAGATAATCCTGAAACGTGCGTTCGGCCGGTATTCTGCCGAGGAGATAGTTGTTGAACGTTGATTCCAAACGCCTGTCGGCGAACCGTATTTCCGCGTTCTTTTTGGCGGTCGTGTATTGGTATCTAAGGCCAAGCGATTCCGTTTCGAAATCTCGAATCCCGACGGTTTGCGATAGCTTCGCGGAAATCGCGAGTTTGCTGATCGTTTTTTGCTTTTTCCTTATGTCTTCGGCATCGAGCGAGAAGAGGATTACACGGTTCCCGTCTCTATCAACCGCCTCCGCCGTCGCGAGCGAGTTGTTGATGTGATCGATAAAAAACTTTCCAAATGTGGTGTTGATCTCGAAATGCGAACGCCGTTTTGTCTCATGAGTCAAAACGCCTTTGTTCAGCGTCAGCCCTTGGATTGGACTACTCGAAAAAATGATATCGAGCTCGCCGTTTATCAAATCACGGACTATCGCTTCCGCCTTCTTTGCCTCGAGCAGATCGAAATCCACCTCGACATCAACAAGCGCGGTCTTCGAAGTCGCGGTTTGATACTTGTAACCAAGCTCAACCGAGTATTTCTGTTCGAGGATTTTCTTCGCCTTCTCGGTTATCAAATTTGCGCGGGAATAGATCTTCTGCACGGCGAGTCTAGCCTTATTGAGTTCGGCCGTACCTGGAACCTTTCCAATCAAAGCCGAGAGTCGCTGTTTGAGCCAGTCATCGACATCGAGGTTCTCGAGTTTGTCGAGTCCAAGACGCTCATCAATCAGCTTCTGTAGATTTCGAAGGATTTTTTCGGTCGTTGAACCGTCAAGAATCCCCAAAACTTTTTCGGCGATACTTACAAACTCGTCGCGCTGTTCGGCGATATTGGCAATCAAAGAGAGAACACCTTTCTTCGCCGCCTTTTCGAGGAATCTGCCTACGGGTGTTTCTTCAAATCCGACCTCCCGAAGCTTGCTGTCGATAAGCCCAGCAAGTTCTTCGTCGTCCCCGGCGAGGTCTATTATCCTTCGGAGAAAATCTGTCAGCGGCCCGAGATCTATTGCCTCTTCGATGAGCTTGTAAATCAAGCCGTTGAATTCGGCAGGAAGCGCATGCCATTTTCGGAGCGCCTCCCGGATCAGCTCGGTTGCGGTTTCGATAACATCGACTCCGGTGGCGGCGGTCACGAGTCCGTTCGCATAATCAACCAACGCCTCACCGAGCAGTTCTTCGAGCGGTTCTTCCGAAAGCACCCATTTTTCAAAATCCTCAAGAACCTGAAGTCCGTGAATGTTGAAGATGCCTTTTATCAGTTCACTGATATCGGTCGGAAAACCTATGCTCGCCTGCGCCGAGACGCCGGCGTCAAACGCAAAACCCCAGCCCCTTTGTTTCGCGCGGAAAATCTGTATCCGCAACTTCCTGCTCTCATCCGGACGGCTCAGCACGATCGCAAACCGACCGCTGAAATGCGCGTCAAACGCCGCCTTTATCCCTGCCTCGATCTTGAGACCGATGTCGCCCGAAAGCGCGCCAAGCTTTAGCTCCTCTTTTGACCAACTGTAATCGAATCCATATTTGGCACCGATCGAAAACTTCAAGGTCCCCGTCGTTTCGGTGATCGCGTAGCTTTTGGGCGCAAGATTATCGACTGAAACTATTTGCCTTGGAGCCCGCCAAGCGCCGATCGTGCCGCCGAGAGAATCCCTCAGACTCTGGCCTCGATCCTGCAAACGGAGAATCGCCGACAGGGCGGTATGTTTCCCGCTTCCACCGAACGTTACGGTTACCGGACCAAGCGCGGTAGCGGCGTTGACACCGCCGCCGATTTCGTATCCCCAACGAAGCGCGAACAGGTTTTCCGTATCCTTGATCTTGAGATCAAGAAGCTCGATTAGTTTTTCTCCGAGTCCTTCAGATCCGAGATCATCAAACAAGCGATCCGTTTTCCTGTAAATACCCAATGCCGCCAGGCCGCCGCCCGAAGCGGAAAATCCGATCTTGTGCTGATTGTTTCCAACAGAAAAGTCCTTCGATGCGCTCGCTTTTATGTCGAGAAGCGAGATCGCCCCATCCCCGCCAAACTCGGAATCTGGGATCGGTTTGTCGAGATCAAGAATCGCCTTGGGTGTGAATGTAAAACTGACCGTACCGGTTTGCGGGATTTTTACGGGTATCGTTATGTCGCTCATAGTCTTCTTGCTTACTCAAATTTGAATGCTTGATCGGCCTATCTTCATTGCTTGTCTTCGTATGCTCTGGCTTTCTAATTCGTTACAGATTTTTTTCACAACACGATAATTATTTGGTTGCGTTGTTCGATTTGTTCGGGCGGCGAGCTCACGATTCTTGGCTTTGTCGCTTGATTCGGGACCTCTGGAAAGCGAAGACTTTTAAGCGGATAACAAATGCGTTCTGAAATTCATGGATACAAAAGACTTTAGTGGCGTGTCTATCTGAGTATTCGTGTTTTCGGTAAACATTCAGGGAAACGGTGAACAGAACGTCGATTACTGGATTCTTGCAGAGTAAGTCCTTTCGCGCTTCCTTGAATTTGGAATCTCCGGCCAGATACGGCCTCTTCCTCGGAGTGTAAAAATGAACGAAAAAGATGATAAGGACAGAACCGTCAGAATCGGTTCGCGTGAAGTCGTTGGATTGGGAAGTTTTCACAAAACCCTTCCCCATAATGAGTTTGGTGAAGTCGAGAGGCGCGCTTTTCGAGAACTTCTTGCGGCAACGGCTGGTGATGGAAGCGGGTTTGGAAATGTCGCTAAAGGTTCAAGAAATGCCGCAAAATTATCGAATCCGCAGTCGGGTCTTTCCGCGGATCAACTCATACACCATCCCGCTTCTTACTCTTTGCCATCGGCACCATCCGTTCTTTCCGAAACGATCGCGACCGAGATGACAGAGCTTTACTGGATGTCCGTGCTTCGCGACATTCCCTTCAACGAGTTCGAAATCGATCCTCTTATCGGGCAGGCATCCTCGGAAGTTGATGAACTGTTTCGTGGAGCGATATCAACCGAAGCCGAAGGATTTATAAGGGGCACCGATCTACCCAATAGCAATTCAGAGTCGACAATAGTAACGAGAAAGAACCTGTTTCGATTGGGTGCGAAGAATGAGGACATTGGACCCATGCTCAGTCAGTTCTTCGTGAGGCCTGTTTCGTATGGAACGCAAACGATTGACGTCCGACAAAGGCCATACAAATCGGGTCGGGACTATCTTACGAAGTTCGACGAATGGCTGAGCGCTCAAAATTCGGGAAAAGACCGAGCCGGGCAATCCTATTCGAAAGCAAATGAAGACTCTTCCAAAAACTTCGAATCTTCAAATCGCTATATCAGTACCATGCGTGACCTATCACGCTTCGTCAATAAAGATGCGCTTTATCAGGCGTTCCTCAATACGGCGATAATCTTGCTCTCCGGCGAAGCCAAGTGGACGCAGGGGAATCCTTATGGTGACTTTGGAAGACTGCGCGACCGAGAGGCGGGTTTTGGCGTACTCGGCGGTCCGCACATCCTCGCATTGGTTTCGGAAGTCGCCACCCGCGCTTTGAAGGTAGTCTGGAATCAGAAATGGCAAACGCATCTCCGGTTAAGACCCGAAGCGTACGGAGGTTTGGTGCATGTTCAGAATATCGGTGTAAAAGGCGTAACGCGTCCCTACGGTTTGCCCGAATGGGTTTCCCAAACCGAGGCCGCAAACATGATCAGGGCAAAACACGGAACACTGCTTTTGCCGATGTCCTATACGCCCGGCAGCCCGACACACCCTGCCTACGGGGCCGGCCATGCGACCGTCGCCGGTGCTTGCGTTACGGTTCTAAAAGCCTTTTTCAAGACTTTTGAAACCGTGGATGGCGTCGATCGCGGTGTTCCGTTCAACACGTTGGTCGAACGCGACAAGCCTTATGGTCCAAAAAAAGAGATCGTTTCCTATATCACCGGTTATCGAAACAAGAAATGGGACAGATTCAGGCTTGGCAAATCGATAGCGTCCAAACTCACGATCGAGGGTGAACTCAACAAACTCGCACAAAACGTGGCGATGGGGCGTTCGATGGGCGGCGTCCACTGGCGCACCGACAATACGCGGAGCCTGGTTCTGGGCGAGGCTCTTGCCGCCGAAATCCTAGCCGACATCACGAACGACGCCAACGAGAAACCAGAATTTGAATTCCGAACATTCGCGCGAAAAGAAGACGGCGAGCCAAAGAAGGTGAGCATCAGACAAGGAAAAATCTACGTCGATGGAAAACTAAAAGACACGCACACAAGCGCGCTCTAAAGAAAGCGGGAGCGTTGTCCGATCCAAGTTCCAAGTTCCAGAAGTTCCAAGTTCCAAGTTGCTTCTGACAGGCATTGAACATTCCGATGGAAGGGACTTCTTCGTTAACGGAGAGTGCGATGTTTGCAATAACTTGCAACTCCTCCGGACAACTTGGAACTTCTGGAACTTGGAACTTGGAACTCCGCCCGGATGGAACTTGGAACTTCTGGAACTTGGAACTCCGCCCGGACGGAACTTGGAATTCCGCCCCGGATTAGTTCACCTTTTGCAGACTGGATCTGTCCGGAAAGGTCATACTGCCTTCGCGTTTGCTCCTTAGAACCTTCCAAGTAAGCTTGTTGCCTTTTACCGTAATTTTTACCACTCCGGTGTTGCCCCAATCGTCTTCTATATCGGCAGTAAAGCTCTTGCCGGAAACCTTAATCGACTTGATCTCGGCCTCATACATATGAGGAATAAATCCGGATGCCGTTCCGGTTACAATGCCGTCCTTTTCGATCAGCTCGATTACAAACCCCTTGCTCGCTTCTTTGTCCCACCAATACTCCCATTTACCCGTAAACCGCGAGGTCTGTGCGAAAAGATTCGAGGACAATGCAAACGCAAAAACGATCGCCAAAACCAACCCGCTCAATCTGCCAAATTTCATAAAAAGAACTCCAACATCTACCGAAGATTTCGAACGGGGGATTATCGCAAATATTCAATCGAAAATCTCAAATTTTGACCATTCAATCGATCAAATTTTCCGCAAAGCAACTCGATAGCAACTTGGAACTTGGAACTTGGAACTCTGCCCGGACGGAACTTGGAACTCTGCCCCAAGGGGACTCCGCCCCGTGGGAGTTCGCTCGGACGGATTTCTCCCTTTTTCAAACCAACCCCTTTTGCCGTGCGTCCAAAGCACAATGAAGAAGAGGCTGGCTATATTCGCAATCTGTTTGGTTTCCCTCGCTGCCGTTGCTCGCGGTCAGCGACAGACCATTTTCGTCTCCCCGCAATCGACCGACTCCGAAATCTCAACACATCTCAACAATCACGTCGTTTCGATCAACAACTCGGTCACACCGAAGAACAAGCTTTTTGTATTCTTCCCCGGCACCGGTGGCGTTGCTTTCAATTATTTGGAGTTAAATCGAACCGCGGCCGATCTTGGATTGCACGCGATCAACATGACATATCCGAACACGGACGCCGTCAATGAAGTTTGCGGAGGATTGAATTCTGATCTCGAATGTTATCGGAACGTACGGCTGGAAATCCTCGATGGCACCGACCGCACAACGTTGGTCAACGTCAATCGTCCAAACTCAATCGAGAATCGTCTTGTAAAACTCTTGATCCTTCTGCGAACAAACCGCCCTTCAGAAAAGTGGAACCAGTTTCTGCTGGACGATCAAACAGTCGATTGGTCAAAGGTGGTTGTCGCGGGACATTCGCAAGGCGGTGGACACGCCGGCATTATTGCCCGCTATCATCTGGTCGCGCGTTCCTTGATGTTTGCCGCGATGGATTTTAACGGCCGAAGCCTCGCGCCGGCGACATGGATCTCAAATCCCGAAACAACACCAAACGCCACGCCTGCTTCGCGTTTTTGGGCCTTTTCGCATACCTCGGATGAAAGCGTAAACTTCTCGCTCCTTTCCAGCGTAATCTGGCCGCTTTACGGTATGGATGATTTTGGCGAGATAACGAATGTCGATTCCGTCTCGCCGCCTTATTCAAATACACACTCGCTAACGACCAATCTCCCAAACGACAACGCCCACGGCTGTATCGCCGCTGACGCGCGTCTTGCATACGAGAACGGTGTTCCGATTTACAAACCGGTTTGGGAATACATGCTTTCGGGTCTCGATTCGGAACATCTGATCTCAAGAGTTGGCTTTTTGAACGCCGCCGGCTCCGAGGTCGCGCGTCCATTCGTCGGCAGCCCGACAAAACGCTATCGACTCCGAATAACAGGCGCGGGCTTTCAAAACACTTCTACGGCCGAAGTAAACGGAAAACCGGTAACCGTCACGCACGTCAGCGAAACCGAACTCATCACAACAATCCCCGCCGGCACGATCCGCCCGGCAGGCCGATCGGCAATAACGGTAAACACCGACGGAAATTTAGCCGAGACTACGTTTTAGTCACCCATGGGCGGGGCGCAGGCGCGACTGGAGCGCAGGCGCCCCGCCCGATCAACTTACGGAAGTCCGTCCCAATCACCAACGATCGGTTGTCCTCCCGCTCCTCCGAATACGAATGAAGCGATCACGTTCACGTTGTCGTTCGTTATAAAGAACTCCCGCGTGGAAGGACGCCAGGTTCCGATCGTATCGACTCCGTCTCCGTCGAAATCTCCGGCAAACGGCAGGTCTTCGGCGATACCGAGAAACGCCACATCATCGATCGATGCCTTCAACACGTTATCGTTAGTAAAGAAAAAGGTCGTCTCGCTCGGTCGATACACTCCCACGGTGTCAATTCCGTCTCCGTCCCAGTCTCCCGCGATCGGAAGATCTCCATTGGTTCCAAATGCAACCGTGATATCGACGCTCGGATCAATCTCGGTAGAGTTCGTCAAGAGAAACTGCCCCGTCGAAGGCCGGAAGACACCCGGAGTATCTATTCCATCCGCGTTCCAATCCCCCGCTACGGGCAGATCGCCCGCCGCTCCATAATTGACGGTTTTGAAACCCAATGGCGCCGGCAATCCTATAACAGGGAAGTTTGTGTTTCGTATCTTCCAAACGCCGTTTGTAAACGAACCGATGGTATCGGTTCCATCTCCATCCCAATCGCCGGAAACACCCCTTTCCCCACTCATTCCCGAAGTGAAGGTAGCGTTAGCCGCCTGAACATCGGTTATCGACTGCGTAAGCGTAAATGTCGAGTCGGGAACGAATACTCCCACCGAATCAAAGCGGTTCTCGACGATCTTCGCTAGAAACCCGTCATCCCCACCAAAATGATTCTCTCCAAACACACCATCTGTTGTCGGTAGATCAGAAGAATCGGAGAGACCGGCAACGAATATTTGCTTGCCCGATACATCGATGCCTTGAAGCAACTCAAACCCGGTTCCGCCCAGGAATGTTGAAAACGAGATTTCCCGATTGCCAAAACTGAATTTTGTAACGAATCCATCCGAAAGCCCTCCAAACGTCTGCTGAATCGATTGAGAAGTAGGGAAATCCGCCGAGCTTGTGTCGCCACCGACGAAAATCGTACCCGAAGCATCAACCTCAATGCTCCTGGCAATTTCTTCGTTTGAACCGCCAATAAAGGTGGAGTTTATTAGAACATTGCCCGCCGCACCCACAACGGATACAAAGGCCTCGTTAACTTGATTTACGGATCTGAGCTCGCCCCTGAGAGGAAAGTCGGGAGAACCCGTAAACCCAGCAATATGCGCCTCACCGGCCGTGTTCACAACTATGGCAAGCGCAACGTCCGTTCCGGCTCCTCCAAGGAGAGTCGAATAGACAAGCGAGGAGTCTCCGGAACGAGCAGTATTGAACTTGGCGATAAACGTGTCTTTTCGCCCCGCATTTACATTCTGTATACCGCTTCTTATTGGAAACGAATCCACCGATTCCGTGCTACCCGTGATATACGCGAAGCCGTCACGATCCAGATCTATGTCGGTTCCAACATCAGTAGCGTTGCCGCCGAGCCCGGATGAATACACTAAATCAGTTCCGTTCTCATTTAGAACCGCCAGAAAGGCGTTTGTTTCATATCCAAAGACCCCTGTATTTTGAAACTCGTTTTTCTTCGGAAATGTAATCCCTGAAGAAGTTGCTCCGGTAACATACGCCCTACCCGATGAATCCACGGCAATGCCGTTAGCAAAGTCAGTGTCCCTTCCGCCGAGATACGTCGAATACACAATCGTGCCTTCATTGTCGAGTTTGGTTACAAAGGCTTCCTCGCCCAGGATGCATGTGCCAAATTGTCGTTTGCAACCCCTGCGCCGTTGGAAGGCATTTTCTGACACCGGAAAATCGTCTGAGTCTGTTAATCCCGCCACATATGCATTTCCTGAATCGTCGATTGCGATATCCATGCCTTTAAACCCAATCTCAAAACCGCTTACGCCATCATTGAAACTGCCATCAAGAAACGTCGTGTAGAGTATCTCGCGGCCATCACGTGATACCTTGGAAACGAATACTGCAAAGTCATTCTGCGTTCGCGAACCCGGTTGCGGGTAGTCGATCGAGTTTGTCGGACCGGTTATGTACGCATTGCCTTCCGCGTCGGCTTTTACGGCATCCACCGCATCACCCCGAGTGCCGCCAATGTAGCTCAGATAGCCAATAACGGGATCGATTGTCAGCGGCAGGGATTTCTGGTATCCGCCGAGCTCAATCTGGAAGCCGTTTGCGGAGCGGATCCATCTACTGGAAACTTGCTCTTTCTTGCCCTTCCTTACCTGATAAGCAAACGGACGCTTTTGGACGATCTCGGTTTCATTCGTTCTGATTACGAGGTCTCCTCGTTCATCGATTGAAACTTCTTTTCCACCTTCGAAACTGACCACGATCTGATTCGGATCCGCATTTGGCGCCACGATAAAATCGTATTCAAGCCGGCCGCTTGAATCGCCGTAGAATACTGCGTCAACACCTTTGTAGAGTTCCGCGTATTTGACCTTTTTGTAGTTTGACAAGCCAACAAAGCGCTTCCTTCCTATGTAGTAGTTGGTTTTTGTAACCGCCTCGTCCTCTCCTCTGACAAACGCCTTGTCGGCAGCTCCCTTGAACGTCATCCTTATTGATTCCGAAGCAGCGTCCGTTTTCCGCAATCCACTCGATGCCGTCTTCGATCCATCCGCACTTTCCGGCGAATGTTGCTTGATGGAAAATCCGACGCCCTTCTCGTCAAAGAACGCTGTGTACTCGCGTTGCCTCGAAACAAACCTCGCGCGCCTGTCGGTCTGACCCTTGTTTTCTTCAAAAAGTACCGGGAAACCTCCCTTTTTCAAATGTCCTACCCCACGGTTTTCCTTCGCAATCTCCCCGCGATCTGTCTTTTTCAAAACCGGCAGACTCCGAGCAGGCGCCAAGCCCGCAAACCAAACCCCAACCATCGCTACTAAAGCGAAAAGCATTCTAAACTCTCTAACCATCGATCCAATCTCCTTTTCCAAATTCAATCCGCAAGCCGCGGTTGTTGGCATGATTAGAGCCGAAATGCCAGTTGGCTTTCTTTAGTTTTAGTTGAAATTGTTCTGAAGAAATTCTGAACTGCGACTGGACCGCAGGCGTCCCGCCTGCCACGAGCGCCACAGCGCGAGTGAACCGCCGGGAGGTGCGATGACCGGCTGAAATGGCTTTGTTCGCTTAACCCCCCGGGGATGCTAAACGGGTCGCAGGCGCGACTGGAGCGCAGGCGGGACGCCTGCGCACCAATCATGCTTAAGTGTAAGGTTTGAAATACAATGAAAGAGAGTTCGAACACCGTCCCGCAAGAACAATAAACAACAGTAGAAAACTCCGCGAAGTTTTCCACGCATCTGCGGGATTTTCTACAGTTGCCTCCTGCACGACCAAAATGCATCACTCCAACTCCAATGTTATGAACGTTTTCGGGGAGACATTCCAGACGCCGACTGGCACCCTTCTTGCGTCTTTTGAATGATAGAAGGAATCTTTGCTCTGATCCGTTCGCCCGGCACAAGGCGACGGTGTCGTTCGAGATTCGAGCATTTGTATTCCGGCAGATCCGGGTTTTTATTGACATCAAATTTAATGGGCTTGGAGCTGCCGGACAGGGACTATGTCCTGCTAGTGAGCACCAAAAAGATGTTAAAGAAAACCAGAGCCGCCGCGTACTTCTTGTCTTGTCTTATCGTTTTCTCCCTTGCAATCCAGGTTCCAGCCGGAGTTTCAATTAGCGGAATCCCGCCCGTCATTTCGTCGGATGCCGGTACGAAAAACGATTTCGAAATCGAGCACGGCCCCATGATTCAAGAAGAATTCATGGATGCCGCGACAAAGAATTTCCTAAAGGGACTCAGCGGCACCAGACGTGATGTTGCGCTGATCATCATCGATAGCGTCAACAACACGGGAGGAAAGGTAGTCGGCGTCGGCTCATGGATCTCGGGCGGAAAATACCGCGATCCCTTGATTGATCTTGTCGATCCATCCGATCACGACCTACGTTTTGTTTACGAAGGAGACAAGGCGAACGCGATCTCGCGCTATCAAAGCTTTAGACAGGAAGTAATCAAAAAGGTCTATAAGCGGTTTCCTCCCGAACAAGCGAAACTCGTTCTCGAATCGATCAACATTTACCCGCCGGAAAGCGTTCTTGCAGGTCTCGATGATGCCGCGGATGCCTTGCAGTATCTAAAGGATCTAAACATAAATCCGAATCTCGGTGGAGCCGAAGTCGAAGGACTCTGGGGTAAGGGCGCAAAGGCGTTTCGGGATGCGTACGAAGCGGCGAAGGGGCGTCTGTTTTGGAAGGAAGGCAGCCGCGTTAGCTCCGGACTCGCCGATCTGGCGCCGGCGTTTGGCGAGAAGGCGGGGCTTTATACGGCCGAGGGTTCGGCGAATGTCGCAAAACAGCTTGTCGAAAAAATCGACGATCTGCTCGCATCGGGCAAATACGAATCAGCGGTAAAACAAATCAAACGGCTTCGGGAAACGATGCGGAAAGGATTCGATCTCAAAAGGCTCGAAAAGATGAACTATTTTGACGATCTCCTCTCCCATCTCGATGACTGTTGCGCGGGCAACCCGCAAAAGCTTGCCGAAGAATTTGGAAGCCCAGCCGTACGCGAAATGCTCGAATCCGCGATGCAAAGAGCCGGGCAAGACGCCGATCTGCTTCTTCTCTATGCGCGAGAAACGAATCCGCAGATGATGAAGTTTCTTCGCGACATGCTTGAATACAGAACCAGCCGTTGGGCGCGACTCAAGGACACGGTCGCAAACTATGCCAAGCGCGTTCGCGAGATCGGCGGAAAAGTAAACTGGGGAGCGCTCTACAAGGGTTTCATGGCGGCACTGATCGTGCTTCAGGCATACGACTATTTAAAGAAGGCGACAAACGCGGATATCGAGGGGCTCATACACAACGCGGTTTTGGATGCGACGCTATTGGTCTCCGTGAATTTCGCCGTGGCCTTTGTTCCGTTGTTCTTAAAATCGCTGATGGATGATGCCATCGATTACGGTTACGCGCTCGTCACCTCATTTCAGGATTGCCAGGATTTGATCGCCGGCATTTACGAGGTAAAGGGCCGGGAACAGATCGAACCGAATCAAAGACTCGAAAGATCTATCGACCAGTTCGCACGGGACTACACGCCTGATGACGAAGACAAGGTTCTGGCGATACTTCGCGTACACGCCCGCGCCGCATCGATGCGCAACGGAAAAGAAGATCCGAAGGCCGAACAGATTCTAATGGATCGCTGCGGCCCCGAAGTCACGGGCCGTTGGAAGCAGCGCCGCATGGAGCTGATAGCAGACGCCGTCGATCTGCTAAAACAGATCGAAACGGAATTTCGCCAGCTCCAATTGACCGGAACGATTTCCGAAAACGAGGTCTGGCTGCTTCCGGGCGGGGCCGATCCTTCGGTTTCGGCAAAGGCGCGTCTTGGCGGCGACACCGCGCGTCTCGCGTCGAAAATCGAAGAATTCACGAGCAAGATCAAGTCGGTTGGCGGAACGCGAAAATTGGTTGGCGTTTCGGTCGATCTGCACAATCAATGGATACCCGGTTCCGATGATCCTGATAGCTGGACGCCGGGTGCTCCTTTGTTCAATCCCGAAAAGGCGACAAAGGAGTTTGCTTTTCAATATCCCGGCAACGTTACATTGGCTTACGAATATCAACTCGCAATCTCCGTACAGGCGATCGCGGACGACGTTTTCAGCGTCTCCAGAGCCGGATATCTCGATACGCAACTGACAAAGACGGTCTCGTTCGAGGTCGGTATCCTTCAACCAAAAGGCTCGGTCGAGATAGTCTCACCGGGCGAGGCAACGGCCGGCAAATCGTTAACGCTGAGTGCACGCCCGGACGAGGAACTCCGCAAGCTGGGAGCTTTGAAATACGTATGGACGGATCTCGCCGGCATCGCGCTCCCGTCGGGCGGAGGCAGCTACGGCATCCGCCAAGATGCCGAAGGACCGCGCGACGTCAAGCTCGAAGTCTATAAGACGATCGATGGAACGGACGTCAAAGTCGCCGAAAGTCAGAAACGCATCGAGTTTAAGGCCGACGAAACGGCGACCAAGAAACCGACTCCCGAACCATCGCCAAGCCCCGACACGGACGCGCCTAAAACAACCAACGAAAAACCTGCGCCGCTTATGTTTGGTGGAAGCGCCTCGAGCATATGGGAGCGCTCAAGAAACGACGAGAAGGGCTTCAGTCTCAAGCGACGCGTGGCTTCGATGAAAAACAGCGGGTTCTGCAAATGGGAGGCCAATGTCAATTCAAACGTATGGGGACGTATCAATCCTTCCTTCTCCGCCGACACTCCCGAGGAAATTGCCAGAAAAGTTCAGGACTTCAAGGATGAATCCAAGCGATGGGGTCGTTCGATACAGTCTGAAAGCAATGTTTCGATAGGCGAATTCAAGGGCACGTATGTCGAAACCGCAGTCAAATTCAAAGGCGGTTTCGCATCCCCCGATGCCGGCTACGGGGGCGACTCGGTCACCGTTTACGCACACGGCTGGCTTGTAAACGAAGCCCGAAAGCCGATCGAGATCGGATTTGAGGTAACCGGATCGGGCTGCTTCAACAACGTGGACAAAGCGTTTCTCGTCAGGCAGGCGAGCGCCGCCCAAAAGGAAGCGTCGGCGATTCTACGCGGTTTGACGATCACCGGTGGCGGGAAGTTTGACGAAACCGCTTACGACGGTCCCAAGCTGGATGGAACCGATATGCCGTCGATCGAAATCGTAACGGAACCCAATGTACGGAAACTCCGCAAGGGCGAAATTGTTACGGTTCGCGTGATTGCAAAGAACGTGGGGCCTGAGGATCAACCGCTCGAATATGCGTGGACGGGAGATCATGGCGGCGCCGGAGCGGAAGTGCAGTTTGTCGCGGAAAAACCAGGAAAACAAACGCTCGCGGTTACGGCAACCGGTCCGCAGTTCGAAATCGGTTCGGCATCGGTCGAATTCGAGGTTGCCGACCTAAAGGTTGATCTCAAACAGGTTTCTCCCAATACCGCGAAAGTGTTTGTAGGCGTTCCGGTTTCATTTGCAGCCCAACTGCTTTCGGATGGCAAGCCGGCAAGCGGCTCTTATGTTTACAGGTTCGAACCTACGCCCGATGTCGAGTTTGCGAAAAACGATTCTGGCGAGAATCAAACGACGGCCGTATTTTCAAAACCAGGTGTCGAAAAGGTCTGGGTCGAAGTCTTGGAAGAAAAGAACGGTTCGCAAACGACCGTTGCCAGGTCGGAACAGATATCGATCGAGATCCTGCAGCCAGCGCTCAAGGTAACGTTTGATCAGCAGAAGGCGTTGATAGGAAAGGCGGTCAAGGCAAAAGTCTCGACCGTTCCTGCCGATGCGACCGATATCGATTACCGTTGGGAAATCTCCCCGAACGCAAATCAGACTTTGGAATCGCGAGACGGAACCGAAGTCACCTTCGTCCCGACGGATACAAAACCCGTTACGGTAAAGGTGATGGCGCGAGTTCCCGTATCCGGAGAATCACTCGGCGAGGAAACGGCAACGATTACTGCCGGCTCCTATGACGTCAAGGTTTTGGTGACGGGCACCGAAGGACCCGTACCGCAGGTTTGGAAACCGGGCGTTGGATTGGTCAAGGTTCCCAAAGGAATCGCAGTGTTTCAGAACGTCGGATTAAAGGCGACCGTCGCTCCAAACGCGGAAAACCTCCGTTATCGCTGGACGTTGAACGAAGACTCGCATTTTACCGGCGGCAGCAGCTCCGCCGCGATCAGAGTAAATCGAAGCCAAACCGGCACATGCGAGGCGACGGTTGTTGTGACCGATGCGAACGGCGTAGAACTCGGACGCGGAACCGGCTCGTTTTACGTCGGCATTTCGCAAGAGGAAGTCGAAACCGGAGCAAAAAACGCGAGCGCCAAAGAGAAATTCGCGGCCGCCAAAGCCGCGGCTCGAAAGGGCGAACTCGACGAAGCGATCACGCTCGCCAATGAAGCCGCTGCCCTCAATCCAAAAGACACGGTAGCTGTAAAATTTGCCAAATCACTCGAACAGGACAAACAGAGAATTACAACTCAGATGCAAACCACGAGAGACCTGATGGCAAAGAGCCAATTCCCGGAAGCGCAGAAAGCGCTTATCGTGGCGAAAAATATAAACCCGTATTACAAGCCGGTTGTTGAATTGGAGAAGGAACTCACAACAAAATGGCAGCAGTATGATTCCGGAATAAGAAACGGCCTCGCCGCGATCGATAGCGCGAACAAGGCGAACGACTTTCGGAAAGGTCTTGAGCTCGCCGAACAATTCCGCAAAGAATTCAAACTCACTCCCGTCACGGAGCGAACTCTTCGCAACCACGAAAGCTGGGCAAGATCGCATGAAGCCGAAAAGGAAAGGCAGAGAGCGATCTTGAGCGCGGGCGAATCGAAGTTCAACGCGGGCGATTATGACGGAGCGATCAAAGACTTCGATGTGATGTATCCGAATTTCAACAGTTACTGGAACGCCAACATCGATACCGAACCAAAGAAATACGGTGATCTAAAGGTAGAAGCGGTTAGACGGCAGAAGAGGATTCCTCAACTTGAATCCGCCGTAAAGCGTGCCATCGAGCTAAACCCCGACAACGAGGTATTGCTCAAACAGGCGAGAGAACAGGCGGACGAGCTTATCCAATTGCAGCCATCGAACCGGACGTTTTCCAACTACAGGGCGGAGATCGATCGGCTCTTGGAGAGAAAGGAAAAACAAAAGCTCGTTGAACCGATCATCGCTCGAGGCGATGTGGCGGCAGGCAACAGAAAGTTTAAGGACGCGGTAAAGGAATACGACAAGGCGGTTGAGATCGACCCCGAAAATCCCGACGTTTACAAGAAACGCGCTGAAGCGAATCTGGGTCGCGGGGATGAGAAGAGTGCGTTGGAAGACTATAACAAGGTGATCTCGCTTGAACCTCAAAACGCAAAGGCCTATGTCGAACGGGGAAACGTCCATCGAACCATGAAGCATACAGAGGAGGCGCTTGACGATTACCGTCGAGCCAGCATGATCGATCCGAAGAGCCCTGATGGATTCCTCGCATCCGGTTTCCTAAAGGTCGAAAAGGAGGATTATATTGGCGCGGTCAACGATCTGAATTCCGCGATCAGATTGGATCCGAATAACACCGAAGCATATCTAAAACGCGCGTATGCCGAGGCGCAACTCGGCGACAAGCAGGCTGCGCTTCGGGATCTCAATCAGGCGATCTCGCGTGATCCTTCAAACGCCGAGGCATATGCTCTTCGAGGCAAGATCAAGGAAGAACTCGGTGATATCGACGGCGCGAGGTCTGACTATGAGATGGCTCTCAAACTCAACCCCAAGGACAAGGCGTCGAAATCGGCTCTTGCCAAGTTGAAAACCAAAGACGAACCGGACAAGCCAAAAAAACCCGGAATACTTGACCGAATAATTTCTGCAACAGACAAGGTCTCCGACATCCTTGGCGGAGAAACTAACAACGGCAACACGGATTCGGGTAAGACGGGTGCCGAAAACAAGGAACAGGAAATCGCAAGCGTGCAGAACATCGGAGCCGTCAGAAACCGACCGACGGCGCCATCGACCGTGACGTTTTCGAGTTCGTACAACGTCACGTTTATACAGACCTACCATTGGAATAACGGCAGGGGAACCACGACACCCGGCAGAATATCTCTAAAACACTCGAGCGGAAAGGTTTATGGTCCGTGGAAGGCGACCGGCGCGAATGGACAGGGCGGCGTGAAGAACGCTTACTGGGAAGTTCGTCCAAACACCGTGCTTCCGGCAGGCAAATACACGATCGTCGATTCGGATCCGGCGACCTGGTCGCAAAACGCGCAAAGCGGCGGTAGAGGTTTCTTCCGGATCAGCGGTTACAAGGTGTCGGGCGGTGTTACCGCGCCGACCACGACGCGCAATCCGGAACGGATGCGGATCTCCGTGACGTATGTAAACAACTCGGGGCGTACGATACATATGGTCGCGACGGGCGAAAGATTCGGAGCCGATAATCGTCTGTCACCGGGCGGCCGCAGGGTGGCTTCGGGCGAAGGCCCCATTTTCACAAAGATTGATGTCTATGCATTCGATACAAAAGGCAAACTGATTACGACCTACAGTACTCCGGTTGAACCCGACGGGAAATACACATTCACCTTCGGCAGCAACAACAGGATCACAAAATCGGCGGGTTCGGCGCCCGCGCCTGCTACTGCGCCTGCAGCGACAACCGGAAGCGTAAGGATGACTTTCATCTTTGTAAACATGTCTAACCAGGACGTACACATATTCCCGGCCGAAGGCAACACCTTTGGAGCGCACAACAAGATACCGCCCAAGGATTCGATCGGCGTCTCGGGCTCCGGCCCTGCAAACGGAAAAATTAAGATCGTAGCCGGCCGAAACGGAAAAGTGCTGACATCGATACTGGTCCCCGTTGCAGCAAACGCAAAGTACACAGTCACCTACGGAGCAAACGGAAAGCTAACGTATAAGCGGAACTAGAAAATGGATTAAAACCCAACGAGAACGCAACTCCAACCAGCGCAAATCGCGACTGGAGCGCAGACGAGACTGGAGCGCAGCGTGACTGATCGGGTCGGGGGCGTTAGCCCCCTCCCACACCACCGCACGTACGGTTTTCCGTATACGGCGGTTGAGCTCAGCGACCTAATGTGTCGCGAAGTCCTGCGGAACGAGAAAGCCGTAGCGTTTCAGCGTTTGGTTGTTCAGGGCGGCGTGCATGACCGGATGGCATGCCATCGGCCATGTGCTTGCCGTTAGGTGGCAGTTTCGGGCTCGCGATTTGCTGACGCCAAGCGCCAGCAGGTTTCTGTATCGGCCTTTGGTCGAGTTCCAGCGTTTCCAGAAGCATTTTCTGATGTGCCGTCTGATCCATCGTCCGATGTCGACTCGCCAGTATGGCTCGTCGGCTAGGGAGAAGTAGTTGGACCATCCGCGAATAAACCGCAACCATTGGTCGCGAAGCTCCTTCGTTGTCAGGCCTGCGAGTCCGCTGAAAAGCTTGCGTACCCTGTCCTTTAATTTCCGGATTGATTTGGGGGCGGGTCGGAGTTTGCCCTGTTCCGTCGGCTGGTAGCCGAGGAACTGGCGTTCCCATGGTCGCCCCGTGTCGCTTTTATCGCGGTTGACGGGGATTTTCAGGCGTGTTTCTATCCACGCGGAGATCGACGCGAACACGCGTTCGGCCGCCTTGCGGCTCGATACGTATATGTTCACGTCATCGGCGTATCGGCAGAACGACAGGCGCCTGCTCTCCAGTTCCTTGTCCAGCATGTCGAGATATATATTGGCCAGCAGGGGCGACAACGGCCCGCCCTGCGGAACGCCTTTCGGCGTCGCATGTTTCCTTCCGTCCTCCAGATATCCGGCGCGCAGATAGGCTCCGGTGAGATTGAGCATCCGCTTGTCCCGTACCGTTCGTGCAACCTCGCGCATCAGGATGTCATGGTTCACCTCGTCGAAGAATGACTTCAGATCGATGTCCACCACCCAGTCCTTTCCTTCGCTGACATGCTTCCGGGCCGCTCTGACCGCATCGTGCGCGCTTCGCCCGGGCCGGAACCCGTAGCTGTGCTCGCTGAATTGCGGGTCGAACAGCGGTTGCATGACTTGAAGCATCGCCTGTTGCAGTACCCTGTCCAGCACCGCGGGGATTCCGAGCGGGCGGGTTTCCCCGTTGCCTTTCGGAATGTATTCCCTCCGCGCCGGTGCCGGATTGTATTTTCCCGAGGCCACTTTTGCCCTCACGTTGTTCCAGTGGGGGCCAATGTGCTTCGGAAAGTCCTCAACGCTGATGTGGTCGATTCCGGGAGCGCCCTTGTTCGCTTTTACGCGCTTCCAGGCTTCCCGCATGTTCTCCCTCTCCAGCATTTGTTCCATCAGTTCCTCATTCATGGCTTTCCTTCATGGCCTTTCGTGGACGACTTTTGGCCGGGCATCCGCATGTCTGTTTCCGTGCCGGGAATCCATCCCGTCGGAAAGCGTGCGCCGCGGGCTTCCACCGCCTTTGTTCTGCTCCGTTTTTCCGGTTGTCCAGATTGGTCGTTAGTCATGTTTCGTAGCTCTTCGGCCCTTCGCTCCCTTCCCCTTTCAGGGACTCTCCACGCTACTACGGCCTCTGCTGACTTCTCCCGGTCTCCTCGACCCTCGGGAGATCTCCCCGGGTAAGGCGTGCAATCTTTCGGCCCGTGCCGTCCGGCTCTACCTGGTATGGCTTTCGGTGGTTTTTGGATTTCGCGGCCGCTCGCACGCTCATCGCCCATACCCGGCCTCTCTGCCGATTCGTTTTCCTACGGTCGTGCCTTTGCTCCCCGCTTCCTTCAGGCTGGCCTCGCGGCTTCCCCCTTGCGGTTCGCTACGGTTGTTTCCACTAACCCCGACTGTTTCGTTTCAAACAGCTAGATTGCACCCATGCCGGGCACACGAGCGCAGGCGTCCCGCCTGCAACCCGTCTAGCATCCCCGGAGGATTAAGTAAACAAAGCCCTTTCAACCAGCCAACGCACCTCCCAACAGTTCACTCGCGCCACCGCGCTCGTGGCAGGCGGGACGCCTGCGCTCCAGTCGCGCTTCGCGCCGGACACTCCAGTCCCCAATCAAAGCCCAGCAACAGGCTGGTCCCCTGCGGCTCCGAATGGCGTGATCACGACTCCATTCGTCGTCTGATTCGAAAACCACGTATTCGTCGATGGCCTGAATACCGTCGCTCCCGAATATCTAAACCCCGCAAAAAGCGGCTTCCCGTCCGGTTGCACGAGAATCTTTCTTCCCTGGTTAAACTAACCGATATGCGAAGTCACGATTCCGCCCGTTCCAAAACTCGTATCAAGCGAACCAGACTCAAGAAAACGAAGCGCAAGAAAGTCTCCATAAACCGCGGGAGCTATCGTCCATCCCCCAAGCAACACCTTTCCATCCGGCGCGACGGCAACGCTTTCAGCCACAGACCCCATCGAGCCGAAACTCTGAACCGAATAACCGTTGCCGTTAAAAGTTGTATCGAGAACTACCTCTCCGGCATTCGCCGTAACGGCCAATAAGAGCATCTGAAGGAAAACCGAAACTAGTAATACTTTTAGAAGTTTCATAAACACCGTAGATTAAGTGGATGGATAGAAACCAAGTGATACTTCAACCAAATGGGCTCATTGGTAAGACTTGAACACGAATCGACAACGGCGAACAACGGCACCGCGCGTATTTCAATAAGACTTTCTCGGGCTCCGAAACTCGTAACGCGCCGTGTCACGCCAATCTAAAATCCCGCAAGCCCCTTCACCGGCGCTTTTGGTATGAATTTGAACGAATCCCTAATGGAGTTCAACACAATGAGATTCTGGGTAAAATTCGATTGATCCGAACCCATTGTAAGTGTGTAAACATCACCATTCTTCAAAAACGTTACGGTTTGAAACTTCATCCCATGAGTCTTGCCTTCGACAGTGGGTGTTGCCGTACCGCCTCCAATCAGTGCCGGAATACCGGCAATTTCGCCGGAGACTGGAGCAGTGATATCTATATTCGGCATTTTTCCAAACATTGAGTCTTTCACGGAGCTAAAAAGTCCCAAGTTGGTCGTCACGAACTCCTCCGACGACATTCCCTCAAGCATCGGCCAATGAATTACATTGATATTGAAATTCGAGTGGCTCTCGCCATCAATCCGATAAATAGCAATCCGAATCGGCCCGACAGGCTCCGTTACACCAGTCCAGCCAGACGGATACTCAACCGAATACCCATACTCCTTATCCACAAAAGTAGAAAGCCCGGCATCCTGAGCAAAACCAATTGAACAAAACGCAAATAAAAGCAGGACCGAAAGAAAGAACTCCTTTCCAAACAAAAGACGTGGGATCATAATTTCAAACTCCAAAACAACAGCAAGGAAAACCCGGAAACCGCAACGAGGCAACACCCCAAACAAACCGGAATCCCACAAAAGAATCCCGAAACCAAACCCTCAATCAAATACATTTAACGAAATCGAAAAAGAAATGAGGCGCATGTTCGAAAAAAGTATACTGCGGAACAGAACACGAACACAATATGATTCGAAACAGCATAGCAGGCATCAATGCGGCGCTCACGCTTTTCTCACGAACTAAATCGTGGGTCCATTCTAAAAAGTATTCTTGATCCAAAATCCGAAGAGAAGGGAGCTGGAGAATCAGCTCAGCTGCCCTTGAAAGGTCTCAGTTGTTTTCATCGAATTTTCGTTTCCATCGACTAGTTTCAATTTCTAAAGATTCTCGATTTTGTTTTTCATAGGAAAATTTTTCCTATAAGAAATCCCCGGCTCTTGAGCTTGTGGGAAAAACGTAGTAGTTTTTCCCACAGGACGATTTCGCAGAAGACGATGCAAACTGTTGAAGAACAATTACTTGCGAGAATTTATGGACATGGAAGGGGTTGGGCGTTCTCTCCAAAGGATTTTCTCCATTTGGGAAGCCGGAAAGCGGTCGATACACGACGCAATTCACCCAGCGTACTAACCATCATCTGTCGGATCGACGTACGTTTTCTTAGTTTTTGAGCGCATATCTTCGACGCCACCCGGAGCAACAAGTTAATCTCAATAGAATCAGGCAAGTGGTTTTCATGACAGGTGAATAGGTCCATGTCTGTTTCGGGCCTCGACCCTATTCCATTTCCATAAACTCCTCATCCGGCCCATCCTGACAACGCTCAGACTCGACAGACTCTTCATACCCCATGCCAAGACTCTCGATTTCTGCTGACTTCCGGCCGCCGCCGATCAAATCTATGCCAACAGATTTCGTCAACCTGCCGATCGTATAGGCGACATCACTATGTAAAATCCTGTCGTTGTCGGGGTGTACAAAACCCGAAACATGCATCCACTCATGCATCCAATGCGCGGCGAGTGAGAGATGGTCGTATGGCGATAGATGTTTCAGCCAAGTCGTGTTTGTCGTTATCAATGGCTTGGGTGGGATTACATATCCCATCTTCTTTGCGGATCTGCTCGTCTTTCTGAAACGACAATTGAAATCCAACTCATAATCAGGTAGCTGATTGAGTTCCTTGCCTCCGGAAATCAGAACCCAAATCTCGGCGTTGTCAAAAGTCACATATCTCCCGGCATCAGTGCGAAACTGGCGATATGAGAACCTTGCATCAAGCACGCCGCGCTTAAACTCTTCCTGATTTACAATTCCTTCGAGCAAGGCGATCGCTCTCGCTGCAAATTCACTTTGTTCCTGATTCTCACTTTCAAGCGAATTCAGACTCACTTTTATCATCCTTTTCCCCCAGCTAATGTCTGTCTGTAGCGGTCTTTGCGTAACTGTTTAAGAAATGACAATCGCCTCCGAAACGTTACCTGATTGATTCGACTGAGCCTTTGGTTCTGCACATGGATGCTTGGCTTCAAGAACGATTTGACTTAAGATTTCTTTATATTCAGCCGAACAACTTTCGCTCCCGATCAGCTCCCCGTACCTTATTTCGATGCTGAACGGTCAAATTCAATTCGCGGTTCGGTCTGTCTCCGCCAATGCCCGACTTTGCAAAACTCGAAACCATAGACACCCGGCAAGCCTGGGCGCATGAGGCGCATGGTCCGGATGCGTTTACGCCTTGGCTGGCTGAGAATCTTTCCCGACTCAGCGAGGCTTTGGGAATCGAGCTCGAACTTGAAGGGACGGAGGTCGCGGTCGATCGCTTTTCGGCCGACGTCCTCGCTCGGAACACTTTTGACGATACACGGGTGTTGATCGAGAACCAGCTTGAAGTCTCCGATCACAATCATCTCGGCCAAATCCTGACATATCTCGCGGGACTCGAGGCGAAAACGGTGGTTTGGATTGCCAAGGATTTTCGTGAACCGCACTTGTCGGCGATCAGTTGGCTCAACGACAACACCGACGACGACATTTCCTTCTTTGCCGTAAGACTAAAAGTAGTAAGAATCGCCGACTCGCCGCTCGCTCCGGTATTCGAGGTTGTCGAACGCCCCAACAACTGGGAAAGACGACTGCACAAAAGCGCATCAAAACAGGGCTCCTCAGAACTGTCGCAACAAAGGTACGAATTCTGGAAAGCCTACGTCGAAAGAATCCCGGGCGAACGCGAGAAGAACGGCGAACCGGGCTACGGCAGCAACCGCTGGGTAAAACTACCGGATCTGGATCTTATGATCTCACTCTACACCGCCAAAAGCTCCGTAGGCCTCTTCATCCGCGCCCCCCTCAACGGCTCACACGAAGAAGCACGCCAACGTTTTGAGGCATTACCAAGTAACTTTGAAAAGGTGTTAAGCACGAAGTGAATGAGAATGGAATATGCTCGCTTTTTGGAGAATTATTGACAAGAAGCGCGGCGAACAGGCTACAGCTTAGTGAATCGCGAACTGTGATGCAGTAATATAATAGATCGCTTTGAGCAGAACATCTCAGGCATCGTGCTCCAATTGCAGGCTAAGACTACGGTGCCGAACCGACAAGTTCCTCCAAAGAATAAGAGAATGTTAAGGGGACAAATGGAAATAGAACCAGACTCTGAACGCTATACTGAACAT